>JAATFT010000054.1 GCA_015655075.1 Clostridiales bacterium
CGGTATGAGCATCCTCGCCGCAGTTGACCGTTGCGCGCATCAGGGAGTAATTTGGATCGCGTTTGTTGAGCCAGTAGTATTCGTCCAATACGCTGATACCTTCCGTCTCGATGGAAGGAATGGAACGCATCAAATCCCATATGCACTCATAATGATTATCCATTTCACGGCCGCCCCGCATCACATAGCCAAGATTTTCATATTTGTAGCCGTCACATGCACCTCCCGGCAGTTTATCTTTCTCCAGTATATGGATTCGGTCCCCTTTCATCTGGCCGTCGCGGACCAGATAACACGCCGCCGCCAGGGCGGCAAGACCGGAGCCGATAAGGTAAGCGGATTTGTAATCAACACCTTCCGGCTTTACAGGACGTGCAAAAGCTTCATAGTTACCACTGCTGTAATACATAGAAAAACCCCCTTTAATTATATACTCCAAAATATGATTCACAATTCATATAAACTTATTTGGAGCAGAATTTTATTTATATTTATAGTTTATCAGGATTAATCTTTTATCACAACAGACAATAAACCGTATGTGTCGGAATTTCGGACACCTGCGGTAATTTGACGGTTTTCAGACATTTACCCTTGCGTGTTTCATTTATGTAAAAATGAGTGGAGGGCCTGATATTTTACTATGTATCATTTAATTCGGCACTCCTGCGCAGAGACAGTTCAATATTTCCGTTAAACAGCAGGCCAGTTCTGCGGATGACATTTTCCGGTTCCTCCTTCATGCCGCAAGCAATCCATTGAAGCAATGTTTCAGTGAGCGCGCACTGGTAAAAGGATACGATAATCCGTTTGTCCGCCTTGGACGCAGGAATGTCACGACTGACCGTTTCCACATAGTGTGTTATTACATTACCGGCAATGTCAAACAAATACTTTTCCAATTCCTCTCTCCATATGGAATTACAGACATGGTAAACGGCTTTTTTGTTCTCCAAAGCAAACCCTGTTGCCACGAGAAAGCTTTCCTCCCAGGAGCGCGTGTCGTTATATTCGTCAATAACTTTTTGAAGCTCTGTTTGAAAGATTTCAGATAATATCGCATAAAGGTCCGCATAATAGTAATAGAACGTATTTCGGTTGATTTCACATGCTGTGACAATATCCTTCACCGTTATTTTATTCAGCGGCCGTTCGTTAAGCATCGCAACGAACATATCGCGAATCTTTTTTCTGGTATACGGATGTGCCATGTATCTACCTCCCGTGTTTTATGATTCTGTTAATTTATTGTATGAGTCGGAGCCAAAGTTGTTATAGTAAAGCTGATAAGCCGGTGCAACAGCGGAACACGCCCAAAAGATGGACACACTATTAAGACATGCATCCGCCACATCGAGAGCAGCGGATAAGGCGGGCTGGTATAGCTTATATTCGTTGAAAATTTCTGCTTTTTTGTAACAGAGCCGGTCACTCTGTTACCGTCTATCATGTTCAATTTCTATCAACCATTATAGCATTTACATAATGCAGTATCAACATATCGATAAATTGAGTTTGGTCATTCTACTTAAATTAACTTAATGTGTTGAAAATAGCAGTATTTCTGCGGATTTGCATTGTACTTGTGAAATAATCAACAAGGTGCTGTTTTCAAATTATTTATAAAAAAAATTCATGTGTTTATTCTGTCATTTCTTTTTCATCAATTGACAATAAAACTTTAACATGTTATTGTAACAAAGTAAAGTAAGTTACAGGAATAGAAATCTATTCCTGTAATCAGATGAGCGGATAAAAAGCATCTAACCATAAGTTTTATTATTAACAAATACGGAAGGAGTTAAAAAATGATAAATTTATTTGATTTAAGTGGAAAAGTAGCTGTTGTGACCGGGGCTTCCAGCGGGTTAGGCGCCGATGCGGCAAGGGCGTATGCGGCGCAGGGCGCGGATGTGGCGTTGCTGGCCCGCAGAAAAGAAAAGCTGAACGAGGTGGCAAAGGAAATCACCGCCGCCGGCCGTAAAGCAATTGTGGTGCAGTGCGACGTTTCCAAGGAAGACAGCATAAAGAATGCGGTCGAGGAGGTCCTGAAGCACTTCGGGAAAATTGACATTCTGCTGAACAACGCAGGTATTGCGCAGGCCGGCTCCGTTGAAACCCTGACCACCGACAAGTGGGACCAGTCCATGGACATCAATGTCAAGGGCATTTATCTGATGTGCAAATATGTGATTCCGCAGATGAAAGAGCACAAATACGGTAGAATTGTCAACATTGCTTCCGTCAATGCCATTCTTGCTGATAAGGCCGATGCGCTGGTACGCCATGTATACAACACCTCCAAGGCAGCCGTACTTGGCCTGACCAAGGGGATGGCCGCCAGCTACGCGCAGTTCGGCATTACCGTAAACGCACTGGGCCCCGGGCTTTTCGAGTCTGAAATGACGGCAGACACGCTGTTCAAGCATCAGGCTTTTATGGACATGTACAACACCCTCTGCCCTGCTTCCAGACCGGGCGCCAAAGGAGAACTGAACGGCCCGGTTCTGTTCTTTTCCTCCGAGGCGTGCAGCTACACCACCGGACAGTTCATCGTGGTGGACGGCGGTTTTTCCATTACCTGACGCCCATATATTGACCGTAGCTCGTATATTAACTGACAAAAGCAGCATACCGCCCATGGGGATGCTGCTAAATTTTTGCGAAGGCAATCTCGTGGTCATGGACATAGAAACCTTTGCAAGAAGGGAAAGCATGCTTCGACCGCGGGAAAATCTGATTGCTGCGGAGAAAAGCAGGTACAGGGCTGTTGCAAAATTCATAAGCTGTTAGCTTACATTCCAGACGCAGGTTAGTAAACTTAAGATTTGGCAATAGCCCTGCCAATTTACAGAATATTATCTGTCTATTGAGCACTTACACAATAGTTTCGACGTTGTTGTTTATTCCACCGAAAGTTGAGAGTCCGAAATTGCCCATCCTTCGATGACCCTTGCTCCTATGGGTTCCGGGTTGTCTTTAAAATGTACAAACTCCATCGTATGCATTTTGGACTTCTCACCGGTATTCTTGTTTGTACTATACGTGGAATAGCGTATTGAGAAATTCCTCACTTCTATAGGATGGCGGGATGAATTGTACAAAAAAAACAAAAACATTTGTTCGAAATGCATATTGAAAAATTCCTGAAAAAGGAGTTATAATATATTCAGTCGGTCATTTATAAGAACTGATATATTATGGAATAGCGAGGTATTTACTATGATTCAAGGTATATGTTTAGGTAATGTAATGTTGGATTGTGATGACGGGAAAAAACTGTGTGATTTTTACGCAGAACTTCTTGGGTGGGAAAAATGTGAAATGTATGGTCAACCCGCGGTACGTAGCGAAAATGATATTGTATTTCTATTCGCGCAGGAGGAGGATTATATTGCACCTGTTTGGCCTGAGGAGGCTGGCAGACAACAAAAACAGATGCACTTTGATTTTCAGGTGCCCGACTTGCCTGCTGCTGTTAGACAGGCGGAGGCTCTAGGGGCTGTCAAAGCGCAGACCCAGTTTGGAGATACCCATTTTGTTACGATGTTAGATCCTGCGGGGCATCCATTTTGCCTATGCGCCAAAGATTAATTACTGTTTCCCACAAGCCTGAGGTATAATTAAACCTTCGGTATAATGACAAACTGGTTCTTATTTACCACTGTCCTTTTCCTGTTTTAACAGGGTTATTGTTACCGGAGTACCTTCCCCCGGATGGCATCCACGGCAATATGACCCTGGTGCAGGGAAACAATCTTATTTACCAGGGTCATGCCTATGCCAATCCCTTCGGTCGTACGGGAGACATCTCCCTGATAAAATTTATCAAGAATGTGTGCAGATTATTTACAGGCTAATTATCAATTTCTTTCGGCAACATCATTTATTGAATAAGTGTTGTAGGATAAACCTTCTTGAAAACAATCATTCCATTAAATGTATCATTCGGAACAATGGTTGTTGTATAAAAGAATTTCAGGAGCTTTTGCCAACCCGATATTCCTACGTTTAACGTCGTAATCTTTTGCTGTCCGTTCAAAATCTTTTGCCAATTTTCATCATCAACCGCTTTTAAGAAGTCAATATAGTAAAAATCGCTCTCCATATTGTCAAGCACACTATTTAATCCATTTCGATTCTTAACTTCCATAATACTAAAATTTCCATTACTGTCTTGTGAATTGAATTCTGTATTTTCTGCGTCTGTACCAATCGCAAAATAACTTTCTCCTATGTTCTTAGTCAGCAATTCACCCAAGCAAGTATAGCCGGAAGTTGAAGCTTTCCCGATATGTCCGTTATGACCGTTAATAAAGAGTACACTATCATCGCCGTGCTGTAAAAACCAGTTTACTTTTTCAGACATATACTTATCCCGCAAAGCGTTATAATCAGCATTATTACTTAACAGTGTTTCACTACATTCATAGATTGTATTCGCGCTTTCCCTTGCAAAATTAAAAGCGGTTTGCCCAGAAATAGCTACAATATCTGTTTCAGAAGCATCCATTTCCTTCAACAACTCTAAAACATCCGTTTTAGACTTATTCAAAATATCTGCGCTTAAAGTCAATCTTGCTTCATCAGTTAATTGCGAAAAGGTAATTTTATATTTTTTACTTAACGCAGGTGCAGCCACATCTAATACGGAAAACAGGCATTCCTTGTTGTTATCGTATCGCTGTATATCCATTCCATAAAAATGTAAGTCTTTTCCATCCGTGGCGTTTTCATTATAGGAACGCATCCAATCCACCAAATTAGCCATTTCATGTGTGCGATAAATATTAAAGCCAATTTCTCCAACAACATCTTCAGCGGTTCCCTCGGCCCCATGAATATAAGCGTCTACCTTTAATGCTCCTCCAAAGTCACCTTCAATAATGAATGTTCGACACCCATTGTTTCTGACCAATGCTTTGAATACTTCTGCTTTCATCTGATGATATTCTTTTGTACCGTGGCTTGCTTCTCCAAGCCCCACAACCTGCACATTTTCCGATACAGTAAAAGTGCTGATGTCTGTTTGTAAGGCGGATAAATCCGCTGATATTGCAGCTGTTCTATTTCCACACCCCGCAAGCAGGGTAATGCTCAATGCTGCTATTGTGATAATGCTTAAAAGCCATTTCTTGCCCATTATTGAACTCCTTTCATAGTTATTGTTGTTTTACCGTTAAGATTTGCACAAAATAAAGAGCCGATAACCACATTTATTACTGCGTGTTATC
This sequence comes from Clostridiales bacterium, assembly GCA_015655075.1. Lineage (GTDB taxonomy): Bacteria > Bacillota > Clostridia > Lachnospirales > Lachnospiraceae > Anaerocolumna. The sequence goes on from JAATFT010000054.1 coordinate 5,235, forward strand.
GGCTCCGCGTCTATGCGTCTGGCTCTTTGATAATGGAAATATTCATTTGTTTGACAGAGATTAAGGTTTTCTGTTTACATTTAGGACAGTATAATGGGAAATTCTCAAGTCGTGTGTCTTCTCTGATTTTAAGACGAGTTTTATTTCCACATACAGGACATAAAATCCATTTATCATTTTGCATACCACCCCTCCAGTCCCTTTCTTTCTGTAACGGAGGAAAAGTGATTTGATTAAAATAATCAATCCTGTTCATCTTCCTCATTGAGCTTTTTTTCAATCCTTTGCTGCCCTTTCATATTGAACCAGTATAGAAGAGCGAATACAACGGAAATAAAAACAGCCGTAGAAATAAAAGTAACCACTAACATTGCAATAAAAAGTCCGTCGAGTATTCCAGTGTACTTATCGCCGTATAGGGAATAGTTTCTTATTCCGTTTATAATGCTTATGGCAAGGCTTGTAACTAAAACAGTTGATACTGTTAATACCTTTCCGCTTTTAGAATTGTTCATAAAATTGTATCCGAGCAACATACTCCTTACTGCAATGTAAACTGTTGATAAAATAATAATGCCAAGTTCAACTGCATACTGTGAGAAAGACATATCCATCACATAGAATTTAATGAAAATAGAAGCGGCCGCAAGGAATAGCACTATAAGATAGGCTTCACTTTGAATTTTGTTGTTTAATTGTAAGACACGTTCATCTTTGATTTTCTTGATTTTCATTATGGTTCCTCCCAAAATAAGTCGTTTAGTGTATTATTAAGAGCTTTACATATTGCAATGCAAAGTTTCAATGTTGGATTATAATTTCCGGATTCTATCAAACCAATAGTTTGCCGTGTGACGCCTACAATATTAGCCAAATCCTCCTGGCTCATATCACATTCAATTCTGGCAATTTTGAGTTTTTTATTTTTCACGGAAGTCCTCCTTCTTTCTTGATGATTAAATTATACATTATACATTGCTAAATGTCAACTATACATTGCATTAAAAACTGAGAATTGCATTTAGTCATAAATAAGCATAACGGGCAATCGACAGATATATGACTTGTTTTAATCAACAATATGATATGTGTACTCATATCTAAAAAAAGGTGAACAGTAAAATGTAATAGGGTGAAATTATATGAAGCGAGAAATCGACAAATACGATTTTAAGGCTTTCGGCCAAGCAATAAAAGCAGCACGAAAAGCAAAAGGAATATCGAGAAATTAATTAGCAGACCAAATGCACATTGCCCCTCGGATATTACGTCCATTGAAAACAGCGGACAGCACCCAAGCCTGCAAATTTTCTATGAGCTTGTCACTCTTTTAGACGTATCAGTAGACCAATTCTTTTTTCCAAATAAAGTAACCAATAAAAGCCGGGAATATGTTATAGTATTCGATGTCGTTTAAAGGTGGCGGAGGGAGATTTAAGATGCTTTTTAGCAGTTTGTTTTCATAGCAAATGTCTCCCACGAGATTAAAACGCCCCTTTCCGTTATCCAGAGTTATGCGTCCGCACTCCAGAAGGAAAATCTTCCTTATGAACAAAGGAAGGAATATACCGATGTGATTATTACAGCGTCTAAAAATCTGACTACCTTAGTGACCAATATTCTTAAACTGAACAAACTGGAAAACCAGCAGTTTGTAATAAATGCAGAACCTTATGATTTATGCAGGCAGCTATGTGATTGCGCACTGTATTTCGAGGATTTATGGGAAGAAAAGGGGATTCACTTTGAAGCAAATCTAGAGGACCGTGCAATCATTTGTGCCGATGAGAGCATGCTGGAAATTATATGGAATAACCTGTTATCCAATGCGCTGAAATTTACTGAGCCGGGAGGAACCGTTACTTTAAACCAGACTTCTGACAGCGATTTGGTTGTTGTCAGTGTATCGGATACCGGATGCGGTATGAGCCAGGATACCGTGAACCGTATCTTTGATAAGTTTTACCAGGGAGATACCTCCCATTCCCAGGAAGGGAACGGCTTGGGACTGGCGTTGGCAGTCCGTGTAATTGAACTGGTTGGCGGACGGATAACCGTAAAAAGCAGTCTTGGAGCCGGGAGTATATTTACGGTAGAGATTCCCGTACAGTTACCGGGTACCTGAGGTGCGGTACTGCTGCGGGGTAACTCCCATTATCTTTTTAAACTGCTTATGGAAATATGAACTGTTGGAAAAGCCGGTTGCGTCTGCAATGGACTGCAAAGACATATCTGTCGTAATAAGTAATTTCTTTGCGGCATTGATACGTTTTCCTGTTATATAGGTACTAAGCAGCTGACCGGATTGTTTGTGGAAAAGATAGGAAAGATAATCCGGATTCATATGAAGCTCATCAGCAATATAGTTTCTGCTCAAATCTTCGGAGTCCAAATGAGCTTTTATAAATTTTTTCACGGACTCTACAAATGAGGCGGAATCCGCGTTAACTTTAAGAATTTCTTCCGCATCCTTCAAAAGATGTTCCGCCCAGAAAAGAAAATCTTCAATGGAGGAGGTTGCTTTGGTTAAATCCGTATGATGAAGCAATTTCGGAAATAATTCGTTCATAGAAATTTCTTTGGATTCCAGGACGGAAAATATTACCTGCAATACGCCGTAATATAAGACAATGAGCATCTTTACCGGATAATAGGAGGAATCTTTTTTAAACAATGCTATAATATCCTTAAGAATGGAGGCGGATTTACAACGCAAAAGAGACTCAGACCATTCAGACAACGGAATGTCTTTAAGCTGGGAATCTGAAAATTCATGGGTATGGGTAGCGGATAACGTATGTACCGGTATAACAATACTTTCGGTGGTAAATATACTTTCTTCAAAATTCTTAAGCATTCGGTAATATTCGGCAGCCGATGTAATTGGCGCTTTATCTGACAGATAAACGGAAAACCGGTACGCGGGCAAAGCCGCAGTTAATTCTTTCAGTACCGTTTCGCAGAATTCAAAGATATTCTGGTAATCCGTAAAAAAACCGGAAAGGATTGCAAGTACAAACTCAGAAGAAGAAATCCGGATAATGGAAGTATCCTTCTTATCACAAATCAGATTGGAAATCGCGGTATATATTTCTTCAAGCAAAATATGATTATCCGTATAATTTGCTCTGTCTTTTGCATGGATATTAAACAGCAGGAAGTAGAAATCTTCCTTCAGCCAGGAAAGCGGTACGCTAAGTCGCCGCATAGCTTCGGCAATATTATTCTCATGAGAGGCTGTCATTCCTGTAAATAATTCCCTCCAGAAGGTTTCCATACGTAAGGTATTGTTAGAATCCCAGGACTCTGCAATGTTCTTTGCACGGTCAAGATTCTTGTTTTCCTTTGCTTTTGTTACGGCACGCAAAAGTTCGTTTTCCAGGACCCTGGTTTCAACCGGTTTTAATACATATTGGAAGCACTGTAAAAGGATTGCCCTTTGCGCATAGCTGAAATTCTGATGCCCCGTAAGCAGCAGTTTGACAGGATGATATGAATTTTCAATTGTCCATGCGATGAGGTCAAGACCGCTTCCTTTCGGCATTTCGATATCGGTTAATAAAATGTCGATATCATGGTTTAAGAAAATTTCCTGGGCCTGCTTCATACTGTATGCGGTGTATACGGTATCAATACTTAATTTATCCCAATTCATGTTTTTGGTTATGCCCTGCACAATATAATATTCATCATCAACTACAAGTATATTCATTATAACCTCCGTGTATCTGCCTGCAGGCAATAAATCAGAATTCAGTATGCAATTTATTATTCTCTTATTCCAAAGCCGTGTCCTTCCTGGGAATAGGGGACATATGGAATGTCGATATCAATTCTTGCTCCCAACCCCGGTTCATTGGAGAAATGTATGGAGGCTGCTTCACCGTATATGAGATCAAGCCTTTTCGCAATATTATGGATGCCAAGATGGCTTCCCTCTCTTTGATTGGGTTTTTTGCTGTTTATATCATAGCGTGTATTCAGCATATCTGCGGGGAATCCTTCACCGGAGTCAATATGTGTCAGGTGAATCCATTTTTTGTCTCCTTGGAAAGTCATATCGGAAGAGATTTTAATTAACAGGGGTTCCTCCATTACCATGTTGTATTTTATGGTATTCTCAGTAAACATAAGCAGAATGAGAGGGAACACGGAAGCATCTTTTGTCTCCGGGGAGATGCGGCTTTCGTAAGTGAGACATCCGGGGAAACGAATTTTAGTCAGCTCTATATAATTGTCCGTAAACATGAGCTCTTCCTCCAGGGAAACGGTGGTACGGTCTGACAAGGTATAACGCAGATGAGCGGACAGCATCTGTACCATTTTCTGCAGTATACCGTGATTATCAGAAGCATCGGCTGCCATCGCAGAGATGGAGTACAGGCAGTTTATTAAAAAATGGGGTGCTATCTGTGACTTTAAATATTGAAGTTCGATTTGTGATTTCGCAATTTTTTCTTCATAAATATCAATACGTAAATTTTGTATTTCCTCTATCATGTTATTAAAAGCAGTTTCTATTTCAAGGACTTCCCTGCAGTTTGACATATCCGCAGGTACTCTCTTATCAAAGTTCCCGGAATGAATGGAAGCGGCGGCATTTTCCAGTAAAAGCAGAGGCTTTGACAGAAACCTGCTTACCGATATCACAAGAAACAGGGTAAGGATGATAACAAAAGCAGCCATAATAAAGAGCACCTGATAGATGGTATATAGCTGTACGTCTATGTTTTTAAGAGGTATTAATGCCATCAGATAATAATCACAGTAATCAATTTCATTGGTAACCAGCAGGGATTTGCTTTTGTCCTTCATTTTGAAGATGGTATAGTTATTTAATGAACCTTCCACATCAAAAGTGTATTCCGAAAGTTCATTTTCACTTAAAGGAATCCCGTCGGTATCTACATAAAAAACGTTACCTTCCAGTTCCGATATATTTTCAAAGGTGGATGTAAGCCGGTCCACATTTGCCCATGCTCCCAGATAAGAATTATTAATCCGAATTATCCGGATAAGATGAAAGGAATTGTTTATTTCCTTTGTAAACCATGCTTCTATATTGATTTCATCCAGCCTGTTCTGGGCGTTCAGGGATCTTAAATACTCACGTATATAGTTGGATGCGGAAGCATTATGCGTATATTTATAGGATTGGATAAAGGTATCGTTGATCGGGGCATATACAAACATACCGTCTATCTCCGAAAAAGCGGGAAGGCTGTAATCAAGCAAATCTTTGGCACGCATGATATTATTGTAAATATTATTTACATCCCCCTTGGAAGTAATCAGGGAAATATCGGAGCTGTAGGAATTCATCTCAAAAAGATATATGTCCAAGTCTTCGAGATTGTCACTGAGCTGATGATTATATAATTCCAAAGTGTCTTTAATGTTATTATAAGTTTTTTCACGCAATACGTTGGTAAAATATCCGGATAGCCATCCTATGATTATAATAAAAGATAAAAACACAAGGCTTACCGTATTTATTATGCGCTGTCTGAAAGAATAAGTCCTTTTGAGGGGATTGTTGTTTTTTACTTGCATCGCTGGCATCCTTTGAATTTTGGTTGTATAAATTGTATGGTTTTATTTAATATAAAAACAAAATTTCAAATATTATATACAACAATCTAAGGAAAGTAGAATAACTCCTAAGAATAATTCCTTACATTATGTATACTTTATTATATAATATCACTGTAACTAATAGCAAGGGAAATTTAATGCGGAATATATTTAGGAAAATGATTTATTACCATGATTCGGTGTGGTTTCCCTGTTAATACCAAAATTAAGGAGAGGGTATTTTTATGAAAAAATTCTTAGCAGTTTTATTAAGTCTGGTTATAGTTATTGGGCTCCTGACAGGCTGCGGCAAAAAAGGCTCCGACAGCGGTACAGCCAGCAATGACCAGACCGCGGATACTTCTGAAGATTCGGCATCAAAGGAGGAAGCGGATGCTGCGGCAAAGGCAATTGCGGACCGAAAAGCCGGCGGTGAATATCCCACGGTTGTCATGGCGTTTATGAATTGGTCCGGTTCACCCGCCGGACTGGAGAGAATTCAAGGACTGATCAATGATTATACGGAGGAAAAGCTTGGTATTTCCGTAGAACTGGAAATTCTTGATTTTGCATCCTATTCCCAGGGGATGACACTGATGCTTTCCTCAGACGAACAGGTTGATATTTTCAATGCAGTCAGCTTGGGATATACTTCTTCCATTAATAAAGGTTACTGCCTTGACCTTGAGGAAGACGAACTGATTCAGACCTATGGCGCAGGAATTCTTGATACCATGGACGATGCCTATGTTCAGGCCTGCCGCGTAGGCGGTGTTCTGTACGGACTTCCCCAGCAGAGGGATATGGCAATCGGGCTTGGAGGCTTTGCAATCGGTGCGGAATACCTTGATGCGATCGAATATGATTATGCTTCCCTGTATAAGGAGGGGGATGAAATTATTTATACGGACATAGACACCATCAGTGGTATTTATGCACAGCTTCATGCAGCATATCCCGACCTTTACGTATATGCTCCTCAGGAGCCTACTCTCGGCCAATTTCTTAAGTTTGACGCACTTGGCGGCGATAATTTTGGTGTTTTATTAGACCCGGAGAACAGCCTTGTGGTGGAAGACCTTTGGGGAAGCGACCTGTTTAAAAGCTTTTGTGAATTGATGTATCAGTGGAATCGGGCAGGATATATTTCAAAGGATGCGCTGACTGACGATACTTCGGCTACCTCGCAGGCGAAAGCCGGTACGGTCATGTCGTATGCCACAGCTACAAAGCCAGGCATCCGGGCACAGGAAACCGGCCTTTGCGGACGTGATATGGTTATCTTCCAGACAGGGGAGGATTTCCTGAAATCATCGGCAGTCGCTACCATGCCGTGGTGTGTTAACTCGGGCACTGAGGATCCTGTAGCGGCTATGCAGGTATTAAATGCATTCTATACAGACACGTATCTTTCTGATTTACTCTGCTGGGGTGAAGAAGGAGTAGAATATAGAAAAACAGAAGACGGACATTTTACTTTTGCAGACGGTATTACGGCAGAAAATTCGGAGTACTATAACAACGTCAACTGGCTGATGCCTAATCAGTTTATCGCAGGTATCTGGGAAGGAAACGACCTGAATATCTGGGAGCGTATGGCTGCTTTTAACAACGATTCGGTAAAATCAAAAGCGCTTGGTTTCTCCTTTGATAACAGCAGTGTGGCAACGGAATACAGCGTTCTTATGAATGTTTACAGTGAATATGCGTTCCAGCTTATGTACGGATTCAAGGAGCCTGCCGCGGGAATACAGGAAATGGTGGACAAGCTTGAAACAGCCGGATTGAATACCTACATGGAAGCAAAACAGGCAGCCCTTGACGAGTGGGCAGAGATTAATGGTGTAAAATAAAATAATTAGAATTGAAAAGGATGGAGAGGCTGACGGCTTTGCTTCACCATCCTTTCTCATTAAAGTAAAGCGAGGAAAAATATGTCGAATACAGTTACAGCCGCGGGTACTATGGAAAAAAGGAAAAAGCGCCTGACTCAGTTTAAGAAGTGTATCCCCCTGTATTTCATGGCACTTCCGGGGATTGCATATCTTTTCATTAATAACTACATGCCGCTTCCGGGTCTTGTATTGGCTTTTAAAAAATTTAATGCCAGGAAGGGTATTTTTGGTTCGGACTGGGCAGGGCTGTCGAATTTCAAATATCTGTTTGCCACGCAGGATGCCTGGATCATTACTAGAAACACAATTTTATACAATATAGCGTTCATTGTTTTAAATACGGTAAGTGCGATTGCGGTAGCAGTCATTCTTGCTGAATTGACGTCAAAAGTTAAGAAGTTTTATCAGTCCGCGATATTGCTTCCGTTTCTGGTTTCAGCAGTTATTATAAGTTATCTGGTATTTGCGTTTCTCTCAACAGAAAACGGTTTTATTAATAATTCGATTTTAAAACCTCTGGGAATAGAAGGAATATCATGGTATACGGAAAAAAAATACTGGCCGTTTATACTTGTTCTTGTAAACACATGGAAAACAATTGGATATAACTGCATCATATATTTATCTACCATTGTGGGGTTTGACAAAGGTTATTATGAATCGGCTTCCATAGACGGCGCCTCAAAATGGCAGCAGATAAAAAAGATTACGATACCTCTTTTGAAGCCCACGATTATAATGCTGGTACTCATGTACATCGGACGTATTTTCTATTCGGATTTCGGGCTGTTCTACCAGGTGCCGCAGAATTCAGGAGCGCTCTATTCCGTTACGAATACGATTGATACTTATGTTTACCGCGGACTTTTAGAGCTTGGGGATATCACCATGTCTTCCGCCGCAGGCCTGTATCAATCCGTCGTAGGCTTTATCCTTGTCCTTTCGGCTAATTTAGTAGTACGTAAGCTTGATAAAGAAAATGCATTATTCTAAGCTTAGGAGGCAAGAGTGAGTATTTGAGATGCCGCTTTGCGGCATCATGTTTGGAAGTGTGAAAGAAAATATAGATAAAGAAAGGATGCCACAATGTGATTCTTTCACTCCTTTTTATTTGTGGCAATAGAATGCCTCCTTACCCGCATTCTATTGTATGTGGCAGTATCGCAGGCAGGCCTGCGATATGCAATGGGTATAAAATATGAAAACGAGAGAAGACAAAATATTTCAGTTCACCGGCCATATCATAATGATAATACTTTCAGCCTGCGCCCTCATTCCGCTTGTACTGCTGGTAATATCTTCTTTTACCGATAATAATACGTTAATAAGAAACGGGTACTCTTTTCTGCCGGAAAAAATAAGCTTTTATGCATATGAATATATTTTTACATCCGGTAATTCGGTTATTCGCGCTTATGGAATATCCATATTACTGACAGCCTTAGGTACATGTTTTTCCCTTGTTATAACGACAATGCTGGCATATACCATATCAAAGAGATATCTTCCGGGGAAAGGAATGCTTACCTTCTTAGTATTTTTTACAATGCTGTTTAACGGCGGGCTGGTTCCCACCTACATGAATTACACACATACATTCGGACTGAAAAATACCTTCTGGGGACTTCTGATACCGGGGCTTTTGATGAATGGTTTTAATGTACTCCTGATGAAATCCTATTTTGTTACCGGTGTACCGGATGAGATTTTGGAAGCGGCCTATATCGACGGAGCTTCGGAGTTTAAGTCCTTCTATAAAGTGGCTCTTCCGCTGGCAAAGCCTGTAGTCGCCACCATAGGACTCTTTTCGGGAATCGCCTATTGGAATGACTGGCAGAACGGTTATATCTATCTTACCAAACGGACGGATTTATATTCCATACAGAACCTTTTGAACAGAATGATTCAGAACATACAGTTTTTAACGCAGAATGCGACTAATATTACCAATGCGAATGTGGGACTTGCGTCAATACCGTCGGTTTCCGTCCGAATGGCCATGGCAGTGGTGGGTATACTTCCGGTTATTATAATATACCCTCTGGTACAGAATAATTTTGTAAAGGGGATTACCCTTGGCGGTGTTAAGGGATGATACTGCGCTTTTTACTTTGAGCTTGCGAAAGGAATGATTATTGATATGATTCATTTTAATATTGATAAAGATAAAATAACGGATTTTCCCCATTACTGGGAAATGTGCGTCGGCAGCTGCCATGCCTATACCGCATTAAGAGACGATTACAGGAAACAGCTAAAGAGAGCGCATAAGGAACTGGGCTTTCAATATGTGAGATTCCACGGGCTTCTGGATGATGATATGTGCGTGCTTACCATGAAAAGGGATTTTATGGGAAATGATTTGGGACTGGTTTATAACTTTGTAAATATTGATAATATCTGTGATTTCCTTTTAAGTATCGGGATGAAGCCTTTTATGGAATTGGGATTTATGCCGTCCGTGTTAGCCGGCGGGGACAAAACGGTATTTCACTATAAGGGGAATATTACGCCGCCAAAGGACTACGGCGCGTGGGCAGAGCTGATTACACGTTTGGCGGAGCACTTAATAGAAAGATATGGGATAGAAGAAGTAGAACAATGGTTTTTTGAAGTCTGGAACGAACCAAACCTTACGGCATTTTTCTCCGGTACCAAGGAGGAGTATTTTAAGCTGTATGAAGTCACCGCCGGGGCAATCAGGAAGGTGAACCGCAATCTGAAAGTGGGAGGGCCCGCCACCTCATGCAATTCCTGGATTAAGGATACGATTGATTTCTGCGAAAAGAATAAAGTACCCTTGGATTTTGTTTCCACCCATCATTATCCGACAGACGATCCGCTTTGGAAGTCAGGTATGGATATTGTGGATTTCTTCCAATCCGGGCTGGCTGACAAGGGCACATATGAACGGGGCATAATAAAGAAAATGACAGTAAAAGCAAAAGAAGAGGCGGGAGCTTATCCTCTTTATTATACCGAATGGAATACGTCTGCAATGACAAACGATGATAAGCATGATGAGTGTTTTGCGGCCGCCATGATAGCAAAAATTCTGGCTGATAATGACGGGCTGGTAAAGGGATATTCATACTGGACCTTTACCGACATATTTGAGGAAAGGGCACAGCTTCCCGGCGCTTTTCACGGCGGCTTCGGACTTATGACCTATGCGGGTATCGCAAAACCGGCTTACCGTTTATTTGAATTATTCCACGGGCTTGGCACAAAACGCCTTCAAGTAGAATATGACGTAAAAGACGGCACGGTAGAAATGCTGGCTACCAAAACCGGCGGCGGTTACCGGCTTGCGGTTTATAATCATAACATCCCCGAGGAGCCGATTAAGGATGAGGTAGTAAAAATTAAGGTTGCGGGTATGACTTCTAAAAATCCGGCAACCGTATACCGGATTGACGAAAACCATGCAAATGCGAAGGCTCTCTGGATAGATATGGGTTCTCCGGAATATTTAAAGCCTGCGGAGGTGGAAAAACTGAATGAGGCTTCCTCCTTAAAGGCAGAAAAAATAATGTGCGGCAATATGATTGAGCTTACGATTCCCGCCCATGGAGTAGCGGTGATAGATTTATAAGGATCGTTATACATTTTGCAGAAAACCATTTCTGCTCTATAGGAAGGGGAAAACCTGGCTATTTCCATCCGGAAGAACATGCTAATCTTCTGGCTTTTTATGTAAAGAACTTGACTATTTTCGAAAAATGGACCATTATTTAAGTAATTATTTACATAAAGGCCTATTTTTAGGAGAAAAGCTGAGAATTAGTATTTTCAGAAAGGAATGGATTTTTGTGAGAAGTATACCAAAAGAGAAAGTTTATACAAGAGAACAGCTTCAAAGAAAAGTAAAATTTTTTAAATGGATGGCAAATCACTTTACAAAAGCCGGAAGTATCAGAAAGAAAAGGGACGGTAAGGAACTTTTTCTGGATACCGCCGAGGGAAGGATCCGTGTGCTTGCATACAATCTGGAAAGACCGGAAAGACTTCCCCTGTATGTTAATATTCACGGAGGCGGATTTATTCTGGGACATGCGGAAATGGACGATCCCTATATGATGAATGTCGCTAATAAGGCCAATGTGAAGATCTTAAGCGTTGAGTACAGCCTTTCACCGGAAGAAGTATTCCCAAAAGCTATCAATGAATGCTATGCGGTAGTAAAATATGCAAAGGAGCATGCGGAAGAATTTGGAATAGACCCGGATAACATCGCTATAGGAGGTCACAGTGCAGGAGGTAATTTCAGTGCGGCGGTATGTCTTAAGGATGCTGAAACAAAAGAGCTGGGTATAAAATGTCTCATATTGGATTATCCTCCGCTGGATGTTTATACGGACGTATATCTTAAACCGCAGCCAAAGCAGGCTCTTCCTCCGAAAATGTGCCGTATATTTGACGCATGCTACTGCTACAATAAAGAGGAAAGAAAAAGTCCGCTGGTTTCGCCTGTTTTTGCTACAATAGATCAGGTAAAATCATTTCCTCCCACCCTGATCATAACGGCGGGCTTGGATTCTTTGTGTAAAGAAGCGGAGGATTTCAGGGACAAACTGATACAGGCGGGTGTAGCCGTAACCCATAAACGTTTTGAAAATTCGGTCCACGGTTTCACCCTGGGTGACAAACCGGATGCTGTGGAAGGATGGCAGATGATGATAGATCATCTGAATCGTTATCTTGAACATAAATAGAATACATATCGTTATAATAACCGAGGTACATTAGCATATTTACCGCTGCCGGATACGGTGTGTAATAACCGCATCCGGCTCTTACCTTTTCTGTTCATAAAAGTTAACAAAAAACTCCTTTTTGTGTTTGCAGTGAAAGAGTAATGGCCTGTCTTGTATGATTTTTGCATTTTTGATATAATCTGTGGAGACTTCCAAATTTAATTTAAAAGTATATATGAATAAACACTCACCGGTACGACTTAAGGGTATGCAAAGCAGAAAGGACTTTATTATATGGAAAAAATGAGAAAAGCGATATGGCGTTTTGTATTCAGTCATACCATGCTTACTATAGTTCTCTTAGTTATACAAATAATGCTATTGTTCGTTTCGTTCTATTGGCTGACAGATTATGCACCGTATGTGATTACTGTTTGTACATTGCTGGGTGCCGTACTGGTTATCCATATCATTAACAGTGATGAGAATCCGGCGTTTCAGCTTGTCTGGATGATTCTTTTTTGTGCCTTTCCCGTGCTGGGGGCCGCTTTATATCTACTGATAAAATTGGACCTTGGAACCGTGGGTGTTAAAAATAAGCTTGTGAAGCAGGAAAAAGAAACCGAAAATTTTATAATTGAATCTCCTTATGTTTTAAATGCGCTGAAACAGCAGGACCCACATTTTATAAACCTTGCCTACTATATGAAGCATATAGGCCACGCCACAACCTACCGGAATTCCCAAGTGAAGTATTATCCCCTGGGTGATGATAAGTTTGTGGATATGCTGGAAGATTTAAAGCAAGCCGAAAAATATATTTTTCTGGAATATTTTATAATTGAAGAGGGACAGGTCTGGAATCAGATTCTGGATATATTAAAAGAAAAGGTGAGAAAAGGTGTTGAAGTCCGTGTGATGTATGACGGCATGTGTTCTTTGTCGCTGCTTCCTTTCCGGTATCCGAAGAAACTGACTGCCATGGGTATCAAAGCCAGACAATTTGCTCCCATAAAGCCTTTGCTTTCCACAAGCCAGAATAACAGGGATCATCGTAAAATCCTGATAATTGACGGAAAAGTGGCTTATACCGGCGGGGTAAATCTGGCTGACGAATACATGAATCAGAAAGTAAGATTTGGCCATTGGAAAGATACAGCCATTCGCATTGAGGGGGATGCCGTTCTCGGGTTTCTTGTTCTGTTTCTGCAGATGTGGGATGTGGGCAGATTTGGCAAAAAAGAAAACTATGAAAAATTTATTACCGCTGTTTCCCGGGAACAGGCCGATAAAAACAGCCTTGGTTTTGTGATTCCCTACGGCGACGGTCCCCATCGGAAGGCCAGTGTGGCGGAGACCGTATATATGGATATCCTGCATCAGGCGGTAAGATATGTGCATATCATGACTCCCTATCTGATAATTGATAATGAGATGATGGAGGCATTATGTTTTGCGGCGAATCGCGGTGTGGATGTGAAACTGATCCTGCCCCATATCCCGGATAAAAAAATACTATTCTGGATTGCCCATACCTATTATCCCGCTCTGATCAGGGCAGGTGTGCAGATATATGAATATACTCCCGGTTTCGTACATGCCAAGAGCTTTGTATCCGATGATGAAAGGGCGGTGGTTGGTACCGTTAATCTGGATTACCGGAGTTTTTATCTGCATTTTGAGTGTGGGGCTTACATATACCAAAATCCGGTAGTTCGGGATGTTGAAAAAGATTATCAGGAAACCTTGGGAAAATGTCAGCTGATAACTCTGGCAGAATATAATAAGATTTCCTGGATGACAAAAGTACTGGGAAGAGTCTTCCGTTTATTTGCGCCCCTGATGTAAGTCGGGGCGTTTTTCTTTTCTATTTCCCAGGCAGCCAATCCAGCACGTTGCTTCCGACAAAGCGCAAAAAGAACTTGATTTCCATACAAGACCATTTAGAGAAACCATCGTTGATACTGTGACATGGTTGCGCAGCGAAGGAAAAATCTGACCATAGAATTATATAGAGATTACGGATGCTTAGCTCTACTTTGTTCTGTAATGGCAACTAGTGCACTGGCAAGTTGATATCTTGTCTAATGGCTTGCCTGAATTTCCATCTGCTTCGTTGTCGTCAATCGACGTAGCCACCGCTACGCCTCTTTCCTCCGCCTCGCAGAATGAAAATCCATTCTACGCCATTAGTC
>JAATFT010000096.1 GCA_015655075.1 Clostridiales bacterium
GCGTCCAACAGATGGCTGCACATGATCTACACCTTTTTCAATATAAGTTTCAAAAGGATAATAGTTTCTTATAGATTCTCCAAAAGCAATTGGCATCGACACTCCAATTTTCTTTAGTTCCCTGATACCATTCATATCCTGGGAATGAATCGGTTCTTCAAACCATGCTATATGATACGGTTCGACCAGCTTTGCAAATTTACAGGCATTTTCTACGTCCCAGCGCTGGTTAGCATCAACTGCAATTTCAATATTATCACCTACTGCTTTTCTTACCTTCTCCAGTCTTCTTACATCCCGTTCCATATCTTTTCCATTATCGCTGCCAACTTTAAATTTAATTGTGGTGTAACCTTCTCTAACGTATCTTGTCATATCTTCAACAAGCTCAGAGTCTTCCAATAATAATGAACCTCCTCCTTTATATGCAGCTGCCCAGTCTTTTGTTGCTCCCAAAAATCTATGTAACGGTTTCCCCGCTCTCTGTGCCAATAAGTCTAACATCAGCAAATCCAGATTTCCAATTTCCACAGCCTGCCCGCTTTGAAATCCATAATTACGGATCTTCCAATAAAGGGATTCCCGCCATTCATTATAACTCTTCATTTCACCGGTCAATATCATGGGAAGTACATTTGTAACAAAACTTCTGTTAACGGTAAGATGTGCACAGAAGCCTTCACTGTCACGTAATTCTATACAGCCTTGTTCCGGTGCATATTTCCCGAATCCTCCGGTACCGTCTTTAAAAACCTTAGGTAATGGAATAGGATGGAAATTATAAAAAACAGCACGTGTAAATCTAATTTTGTCATCAAAGCTAAACATATACTACCTCCTAAGTTGCTTTTTAATCATAAATCCTAAATATAAAGCATATAAAATGTAAATAATTATACATTTTATTTCTTTTTTATATTGTTTTATGTGTAATATGCCTTATTTTTTTATGTTTTAATATTATATTTTATACACATTAAATACAATTGACATTACTGCTAATATATAAGTATTTTTTTATTTACTATCAACATTTAAACGTAATTTTGAATGAAATCTTTCATATTGTATTTCATATATTTCATTAATTTATCCTGCATTATTCATCACATCATCTACCGGCACTGTACACCGCATAATAACCGTATTTTACACGATATTACATTTCACTAAAAAAGTGAAACATCATTGAAAATTTAACAAAAAAAAGGGGGCGGCGTCCTTTTGCTTTCTGAGATGATGGATCAGCAGGATGGCGATCCCATGCTTGTCCGCCAGCTTCTTGAGGGTGGTCAGGTACAGTGTTAGTCGCTGGCGTAGGAGAGGTCGATGCCGGGCCTGTGGATCATCTGCAGGGTATCAGTTCCAGCAAGCCCGGTCCGCCATGATCGAATACATCACCATGCCGGACCCGGAGGATGCAAAGAAGTACATCTTCGCGGGCGGATGGTTTTCGACTCCATCGCGGCGTTTGCTTGCTACTATAGCAAACCATGGAATGAATAGAGTTATAAGTTTCATGGACTTTTGCGGACGGATTGTCCGGGACAGCATATTGAAAAACACACAAAAAACAATTATAATGAAACTATGTTTCAATAAGCCCTTAAAAGAACCGGATATCCTTATGCAAAACGGAGGGGTCGGCATGGAAGTCACATTGGGAACGGCTGATTTAAAGCAAATATTCCATACGCCCAAAGAAGCCTATGCGCTTTTGTGGGAATCCGAGCCGGGCATCGGCAAGGCGACGATACACCGGGTGTACCATCTTCTAATGGAATTGGGCTTTGCCCGGCGTTTGGAAGTGGGTGACGGCCTGTTCCGGTACGAGATCTGCACCCAAAACAGCGGAACTCATACGCAACATCATCTGATCTGCTCCGAATGAGGTTCGGTGCAGGATATGCCGGAGGATATACTGAAGGATATGGAGCGGCAGGTAGAGGAAAAGTACGGCTTTACTGTGAAAGACCACAGGGTGCAGCTTTTGGGCCGCTGTAAAAGATGCAAAAACAGGAAAACACAGAACTGAACAAATTTAGGAAGGTGTTAGCATTGGACATCAGCATTCATCAACTCTCAGATTATTACGCGCATGCGCCCGTAACGTTTTTTGATATTTTCACCCCCGGCATCCCGCCGGGAGCCAGGCAAATCAACTGGAGAACCAGTAAGAATGGCGCGGGCCTTGTTTTTCCTTTGACAGGCAGCTCCCGATATACCGTGAACGGCACACCCTATGTCCTGAAGCCCGGCGTGGTCCTTCACGCGGGACCGGATATACCGATATCCAAGGAAGTGATCGGCGATATCTATTGGCAGTACGCCTTGATCCATTACCAGATACCCAAAGAAGAAATACCCGGGTTTCCGCTTTTTCACGATCATTTTCTCATTAACACAGGGATCGATACCAGGCTTGTCAACCTGATCGGCCAGCTTCGCCAGAGCCATGCCTCGCCGGATGGTATGGCGGCATTGAAGTCCAGAGTCCTGTTCATGAGCCTGATGGAAGAAATGATCGCTTCGGCCAAAAGGCAACTTCATGACGACAATGCCGAATTGATGGCACAGGCCGTTGAATACATACGAAAAAATTATGCCGATCCGATTTCCATCGCAAAAATATCCGCGCAATTCGGAATGGAAAGGCGCCGGTTTGCCTATTTGTTTGAACGGCACGCGGGGCTAAGCCCGGTCTGCTATCTGACCGAGTGCCGCATACGCCGGTCGAAAGAACTGCTTCTAACCTGCGGGTGCCCCATATCGCAGGTGGCCGAGTGCGTGGGATACGCGGACAGCTTTTATTTCAGCAGGCTGTTCAAGAAACAAACCGGCCTTTCTCCAACGGAATTCCGCCAAAAAGCCAGGGAGAATCCATGGAGCATTTTATAGGAACAGCCATCCGGGAACCCGATGAGTCGGCATGAACTGACGCGCTTCAGCAAAAGTCCATGCGAATTGCGGCATTGTAAATGTGTCCATTCCAATATGCGGTGTGCTTTGGTATACTATTACTTGATATTGAAACCCGATTTCAATATTGAGTTAGTCTCATCAAGCTAAATGGAGGAAAAAAGACAATGAAAAGATTTGTAGGGCTGATGCTCTCTCTCGCCCTGTTAATGGGCATATTGGCGGGATGCGCCGACACAACCGCGGACAGCGACACACCGCCGCCGGAAAGCTCCGCCCCGGTGACGCAAACAGAAACGCCGGAAGCAACCGGCGATAACGATGCGGAGGAAGTGGCCTGGCCGAGGACGATCACGGACAGTTTGGGCGAACAAATTACCCTGGAGAAAAAGCCTGAACGGGTTGCGGTCCTGGATTTTGGTTTTATTGAAATAATGTACGCGCTGGATGTGCCGCCCTTTGCGTCCATTATCGCTGAGCAAACGATAAAAGGGTTTGGAACCTTGCAGCAATATGCCGCGGATACGCAGGTTGTAGATATCGGGGCGCTCAGGGGGTTGAATCTTGAACTGCTGGCGGAGCTGGCGCCCGACCTGATTCTGATGACAGCCGAACCGGAGCATCTGGATATGACTACATATGAGGCGGTTTCCAAAATCGCGCCCGTGGTGGGGCTCAATATTCCTGACTGGAAGGAACAACTGCGCACTTTTGCCGAAATCTTCGGCGAAGAGGAAAGGGCGGAGGCATATATTTCTGATACCGAAGCTCTGATTGCGCAATCAAGAGAAAAGCTGGCCGAATTCAGTGGCAAAACGGTGGCGCTCCTATTCGAACGCCAAGTCAATCCGGGCGAATTTGTGATTACCGGCTCCACGGAAAATCCCGTGTGGTTTGATGCCGAAAACGGCCTTGGGCTGACGCCGCCGCAGGGGTATCCCGAGGCGCAGGAATTCATATCTCTGGAGGGCCTGGCGGAAATGAACCCGGATTACCTGTTCCTGTTCGGGAGCGTAATGAAGGAAGGAGAAGAATATACTCAATTCTATTCGTCTGAAGAAACGAAGGCTTCCTCGGTGTGGCAGTCGCTGAACTGCGTGAAAAACGGGCAGGTGTATTACCTTGACGCAGCGGTGCGGGCGGCCGGTCCCATGGGTATCAAGCTTGGAATTGAAACCATCATCGAGAGCATGATCGAGTAAGACCCCTCATGCTTACCAAAAGCCGGGCGCCGCTTTCAGCCAAAGTCTGCGTCCGGCTTTTACTGTTCCGGCACAATCACAGATCGACGTTTCGGCATGCGACAGGGAGAAGATATACATATCAATGACCCGCTTCAAAATCCCGGCAGCGCCGGTTCAGACAAACCAACAAAAGAAAAAAGGCCGTGCATGGGCCGCATGGCTGATTATTGTATTCGGAACGGGGCTGCTTATCCTGCTCATGGCGTTTTCCATTACCAAGGGAGCGGCGGGCATTCCGCTCTCTGCGGTGTGGGACTCCTTGTTTCACTTTGACTCCGAGAATACCCATCACCTCATCGTGGTGGATTTGCGCCTGCCCCGGGTCATTGCCAGCGCCCTGGTGTGCGCGGCCTTTGCCGTGGCGGGGGCCGTCATGCAGGGAATGACGCGATACCCTCTGGCGGATTCCGGACTTTTGGGCCTCAACGCGGGAGCGGGTTTCGCCCTCTCTATCTGCTTTGCCTTCTTCCCTAGGCTTTCTTACCTTCAGATCATCCTGTTCGCCTTTTTAGGGGCGGCCTTGGGCGCGTGTCTGGTCAACGGCATCGCATCCCTGCGGCGGGGCGGCTCCCATGCGTCTGGTGCTGGAACGGTATGATCAGTATCAAGAACCGTTATTCTATGAACCGCATTAGCAGTCAACTCCGCCGTCAACCCGTAAAAGCTGTCCGGTGATAAAGGAGGAGTCTTCTGTGGCAAAAAACAGCGCTGTGGTCCCGATTTCTCTGCCCTGACCAATCCGTTTCAAAGGGGACATTTCTCTCATCCCTTCCGCAGCGGCTTCCCCGCCTACGCTGTCGAGCATCGCCGTAATGATTGCTCCAGGCAAAATGGCGTTTACCCTGATTTCCGGACCCAATTCACGGGCAAGCGCTTTTGTCAATCCGTTTATCGCATGCTTTGAGGTGCAATAGGCAGCCGCACCCCATCTTGCTGAGGTACCCGCGACAGACCCTGTGTTGATGATACAGCCTTTTTCCTTGGCTTTCATGATGGGAGCAACCTTTTTTGATAAAAGCAAAGCTGCTGTAAGGTTGACCTGCATGATTTTATCCCATTCTTCAATGGAAATATCCATTGAGCTTTTAATGCTAAGCAGCCCTGCGTTATTGAATAATATGTCAACAGTCCCATACCGCGTAAGCGTCTCATCTACAATTTTATCTAATGACTGCCTGTCAGAGAGGTCAGCAATTACATAGGACGCTTCATCACCGCTGTTTTTGATTTTCTCCACGACTTCCTTCGCTCTCTTTTCATCTCTTCCGGTGATCACAACCTTTGCGCCTTCTTCTGCAAACACATAAGCGGTATCTCTGCCCATTCCTGAAGTTGCTCCGGTGATAATCGCTACTTTTCCGTCTAATCTACCCACTTTTTTTGCCTCCTTGATTTTTATAATGTCATGTTCGTTTAGATAGTTATTATTTTAACAATCTATGATTATTTTACATTATTTTCGAGATAATTTCAATCATTTTGGCAAATAAAATTTTGATTGTTTTTGTCAATAATTTTTTATGGGTAAATACTGCTTGCCGATTGCCTTGCAAACCATTGATATTACTGTGTTTTTCCAAGTCCCATAATTCCATTCCGACCAATTGGAGTGGTGGTTGGTGCCTTAATTCAGGTTTATTAATCAATTATATTAAATTTTTTCATATATCTCCATAGTGTTGAGGTGCTTATACCCAATTCCTTTGATGTTAATTTACGATTCCCTTTAAAACGTCGTAAAGTTTCCATGATTAGTTCGGCATATGGATCTGTGGAAATAACTAGATTTTCCTCTATTTCTCCATTATACAAAGAAGAATAAACTTCTTTCATCAGATCACTGACAAACTGTTCTGTGATTCTCCTTTTACCGACTGTCAATACCATCCTTTCACAGAAACCTTCCAATTGATCATCATTACCTATCCATGGATAATTCACTAAGAATCTTTTTGCTTCTTTAGTAAGTTTATAATATCTTGATAATTGCTCAGAAAACTTTTTTAAATAATTATCAATTTTCACTTCTAAATCTTCTTTTCTTTTTCTTAACGGAGGAATATTTAATGATAAGCTGCTAAATATATAAAACAGGTCATTTCTAAACTTACCGGCCAGCATTAAATTTATTAAATCATTTGAAGCAGAAGCAATTATTCTTGTATCAATTACTTTAATCTTTTCCATATCATTTCTAACCAGGGTTTTATTGCGTATGGCTTTTATAAGCTGATATTGTCCAAGTAAGCTTAATTTATCTATTGCATTTATATGTAGAGTTCCCAGATTAGCCATTCCTACAGCACCAAGATATTTTTCATTATTGATGTTTGCTTTCTCGTCACCAAATAAAAGTCGTAATTGTTCCACTTCTGTCAAACCGGTTATATTTACTGAAATATATGGTCCATTCTTTCTCAAGCTATGATTGTGTATGCTTTGTGCAAAGATTTCTTTTTCTGTCCCGCTTTCTCCAATAAGTAATATTGGACTTGATGATTGAGCAAAGACTTTGGCCAATTCAACTGTATCGTTCATTGCTTCTGATACCTTTATAATGTCGTCAAATGTATTAAATGCTACATATCCCCGCAAATATTTTTCTTTTATCTGGCTTGCTTCTACATTTTCTGATTTTTTTACACGGTTACAAGAAAAAATCGCTCCATCAATCTTTCCATCAACTATAATCGGAGCCATTATGATAACAAGTCCAACATTGTTAATTGTAAGAAAAGTAGTATAGTTTTCCTCCTCTTCATTTAAAACTTTTTCTACAGAAACTTCATCTAGTTCTTTTATAATATCCGTAATTTTTAGTCCAATTATTTTCTTCGCTGAAAAATTCATAATAGACTCAATAATATGATTATAATCGGTAATAATTCCTTTCATGTTGGTTCTTATAATACCGGCGAACGAACAATCCATAAGAGTAGATATATGTGCATTGGTTCTTTTTTCTAATTCACTTGCATAATATAGCTTTTTAGCCGTGTGAAGTGCATTACGAATTGATTCTTCAGTACCCGTCAGGAATATAGATGGGATTCCTAATTCATATGCAACCTGCATACCCATTTCACCACTTATAATAATCTCAGCTCCGTCTACTGCTGCCTGTCTTACTGCTGAATTGATTTTTGAAAAATCGTCCAGAAGGTAAGTATTTAGCTGAATCCCATATAATTCATTAAAATGCTTCATATCACAGAGCATATTTTTTATTCCGATAATTGCAATTACAGGAAAAGGGTTAATAAGTATCTTTTTTGCTTTCACAATTAGTAACCCGACTTCTTGTGCAGTTAAGACTATCTCATTAATAGGAACATTTGTAAATTTTTTTATCAAAGCTGCTTGAGTCCCTCTGGCAACAATAATACTGCTTCCTCCTTTAATTGCTTCTCTTGCCTCTGCTACTACATCTGCTGACGTGACTTTTTTAACGTAATTTACATAGTAATTTTCTTCCTTTAATATCTCTATTGTGTCAATATACATCATTTCATTTGGAACTAATACTGCAATTCCTGACATTGTTATTTCCTCCTAAATATGACATAATTTCATGTTAAT
The DNA here is from genome assembly GCA_015655075.1 of Clostridiales bacterium. Lineage (GTDB taxonomy): Bacteria > Bacillota > Clostridia > Lachnospirales > Lachnospiraceae > Anaerocolumna. The sequence continues at coordinate 7,743 of JAATFT010000096.1, forward strand.
TACATAAGTATATCCTAAAATCCCTATAGAAATTATACCTACACGGGTTCATTTAGGTTAAATGCTTTATATAACTTTGTTCCTTCCCGGATCAAGGCTGTTTTATATTATCACATAAATACCACGTTACTTATGCTTATTATATGCCGAAATTCCTATTTCTTCAATACTCCAATATACCTCTTTGTTTCACTTTAGTTACAGTTCAGCCTTACGGCTGAACCGTAACTAATGATGCACAGAAATTATGCATTGAAATAAATTTCCAGTATTAAAAAGTCAAAAAAGAAGAGAGTAGATAATTTACTGACATAATGTCAGCAAATTGTCTACTCTCGTTATTATATGATGCATTCTACTTTTCAGAAATGAATCTGGCCAGTACTGCTATCAGAGAATTACTCCGTAATATCGGCATACTGGAAGTACCAGTATCCGTAAGGAGAATGCCAGGAACCGGTAATCTTGGGGCTCTGCAGATAGAATTCATTATAATAAGCAACGGGAATAACTCCCATATCCGCCATCATAAGATCCTCTGCCTGGTGCAGGTAACCGGAACGGGTTTCTGCATCAGCTTCAACAGCAGCTTTTTCCATTAAGGCGTCATAATCCGGGTTGTTATATTTCGCGTTATTATTGCCGTTGGTACTGATCATAAGATCCAGCATATTGGAGGGATCGTTGTAATCGAATACCCAACCGTCCCGGCTTGCTTCATAATCGCCTGCACGTCGCATAGGTGTAAACGAAGCCCATTCAACGACATCTATGTTTACGGTAATTCCAAGTTCTTTCCACGCCTGCTGGAGATATTGCGCAACTACCTTGTGGTAACCGGCATCATTAATAGAATAGTTAATAGTAGGGAAGCCTTCGCCGTTGGGATATCCGGCCTCGGTCATCAGTTGTTTTGCCTTGGCAAGATTGCCTTCAAAGTCATCAATGTCGATATAAGGCTTACCGCCGTTAGCATTGTCCATGAAATCACTGCCGTCCCAGTCAAGAACAGCGTTACCGATAAAGTTGGAAGCCGCGGTATATGTACCCTGCATTAAAGTTTCGGCAACATATTTTCTGTCAATAGCCAGGCTTAAAGCCGTACGTACCTTCGCATCGGAGAACTGGGGCAGGGTATTGTTAAGGTCGATATAATAGGTTCCTAAAAGTGGATCAATATAGAATTCTTCATTTTCCTGAAGTGAAGGAATTTCAGCCGTAGGCACATCCTTGATCATCATTGCCTCGCCGCTCTGATAAGCACCGTAAGCTGCGTTAGAATCCTCCATCAGCAGCAGTTTAATGGAATCCAGCTTAATGGAATCCTTGTCACGATAATTAGGGTTCTTCTTAAAAATAATATAGGAGCTGGGCACCCATTCACTGATGTAAAAAGGACCGTTGCAGATATATGTCTCAGGCTGGGTTGCCCATGCATCGCCATTCTCTTCAATGGTCGCCTGGTTTACCGGACTCAGTGTAACGAAAGCAGCCAGCTTGTCAAAATAAACGCAGGGATGCGCCAGTTCAACTACGAAAGTCATATCATCAGGTGCGGATACACCCAGTGCATCTACGTTGCCACCGGCCGCTTCGTCATATCCTTTTACCATTCCCAGTACTGTCTCCGCATAAGGTGCGGCAGTATCAGGATCAGCAATGCGCTTCCAGCTGTAAACAAAATCTTCTGCCGTTAAAGCAGAACCGTCGGACCACTTAAGGTCTTTGCGCAGATGGAAGGTCCAGGTCAGACTGTCCTCGCTGATATCATAAGTCTCGGCGGCACCTGGAATAACATTGTTATCCTTGTCTATATTCAGCAGACAGTCATAGGCGAACAGGAGCATATTACCGCCGTCTACGGCACTATTGAGTGCCGGGTCAATTGTTTCAGGGTTAGGGCCGATTTCAGCAACAAGCTGCTTTTCTTCACCGCTGCCTGAGCCGCTGTCGCCTTCACTGCTAACGTCGGTATTGCTGCTATCATTGGTATCGCCGGTATTGCCGTCTCTCTTACCGCAGGCACCCAGAACCATAGTAGCCAGCATAACTAATACTAAAAACATTGAGATTTTTCTTTTCATAAATTTCCTCCTTATTTAGGTTATATACAATTCACCGTATGAAATTTGCGGTGAAATTGAACAAAATTTAAATACCCGCTATTTAACGCGGTCAAGATGATAACAGGCGGCAAAATGACCGGGAGAAATTTCTCTCCACTCCGGTTCCTTCTCCGCACAAACTTCGTCGGCATAAGGACAGCGCGTGCGGAAACGGCAGCCGGACGGCGGATCTACAGGGCTTGGAACATCACCTTTCAGCATAATACGTCTGGAATTGCGGGCTATCTTCGGGTCGGCAACGGGGATGGCTGAAATCAAACTGCGTGTATAAGGATGAACACTGTGGAAAGTCAGCTCGCGGCTGTCTGCCAGCTCCACCACTTTACCGAGATACATTACACCGATGCGGTTGGAAATATGCTTTACAACGCTTAAATTATGGGCAATAAACAGATAGGTCAGTCCCATTTTTTCCTGAAGCTCTTCAAACATGTTAACTACCTGAGCCTGAATAGATACATCCAGGGCAGAGATAGGCTCGTCGCACACGATGAATTCCGGGCTTACGGCCAATGCACGGGCAATACCCACACGCTGGCGCTGCCCGCCGGAAAATTCATGGGGATAACGGTTTGCGTGCTCGGTGTTCAGTCCGACCAGACTTAACAGTTCAACAATACGGTCACGGCGCTCTTTGGAGTTTGCCGCAAGCTTGTGTATATCAATAGCCTCGCCTACAATGTCGCCCACCGTCATACGAGGGTCCAGGCTGGCGTAAGGATCCTGAAAAACTATTTGCATCTTCCTGCGGTAAGGCAGCATGTTAACGTGGGTGATATCGGTACCGTCATAAAAGATTTTGCCGCCGGTTGGTTCATAAAGACGAAGCAGTGTGCGCCCTGTGGTAGTCTTACCGCAGCCGGACTCGCCCACAAGGCCAAGTGTCTCCCCTTTGTTAACATAGAAGGAAACATCATCCACGGCTTTAACTACTTTTTTATCAAAATAGCCTCCCCCACGTACCGGGAAGTATTGTTTAAGGTGCTCTATTTCCACTAGTTTTTTACTTTCCATCAGGCCTGCACCTCCTTTTCAAATTCAGCCTTATCTAACAGCCAGCATGCACTGTAATGGTCATCGCCCAGATGGGTATACTCGGGCATGGTTTGCAGACAGATTTTCATACAGGAGTGACAGCGGGGAGCAAAAGGACATCCGGCAGGAGGATTAAGCATATCCACAGGCTGACCTTCAATAGGAATCAGCTTATTATGTTCCAGATCGTTAAGGTTGGGGACACTTTTGAGCAAACCTTTAGTATACTCATGAGACGGACAATAGAATATATCATCCGTGGCACCGGTCTCCACTATCTTGCCAGCATACATTACGGCGATACGGTCGCACGTACCGGCTACCACACCCAGATCATGTGTAATAAGTATAATTGCCATACCAAGCTTCTTTTTAAGGTCTGTCATCAGCTCAAGAATCTGTGCCTGTATGGTAACATCCAGAGCCGTGGTCGGTTCGTCGGCAATGAGCAGTTTGGGTTCGCAGGCTAACGCCATGGCAATCATTACACGCTGGCGCATACCGCCTGACAGTTCGTGGGGATACTGCTTAAGACGCTTTTGAGGTTCATTTATACCAACAAACTGCAAAAGCTCTCTTGCACGCTCATAGGCCTGCTTTTTGTTTTTATCGGTGTGAAGGAGAATAGCCTCCATAATTTGGTTTCCGATTGTATAAACAGGGTTGAGACTTGTCATGGGATCCTGAAAGATAATCGAAACCTCATTGCCCCTAATTTTGCGCATTTCACGCTCGGTCATCTTATTGATATGGTGACCGTTAAAATATAAATCTCCACCGATCAGACGGCCGGGATGTGCGGTTAAACCCATCAAACTGTAAGCAGTAACGGATTTACCGGAACCGCTCTCACCTACAATACCCAGCACCTCACCTTCACAGACAGTCAGCGAAACATCATTGAGCGACTTGACTTCACCTGCCGGGGTGAAGAAAGAGAGGCGCTCGTTGCGTATATCTACTAAATATTCATTCATATAATTTACTCCTCTTCATTCTTTAGCTCTTCATTTTAGGATCAAACGCATCCCGCAGTCCATCGCCGAATAAATTGAAGCTTAAGATGATAAGACTGATCATGATGGCCGGTGCTAAAAGCAGATATGGATAAGTATTCAGTCCGTTAATAGCATCACTGGCCAAAGAGCCCAGAGAGGGTAACGGAATGGCAACACCCAGTCCAAGGAAGCTTAGAAAGCTTTCCGTAAAAATGGATGATGGAATCTGTAATGTAGTGGTGACAATCAGTGTGCCGATACAATTAGTCAGAAGGTGTTTGCGGATAATTCTGCCGTTGGAAGCACCCAATGCCTTTGCTGCCGTCACATATTCGCTTTGCTTTAACGTAAGCACCTGGCTTCTTACAATACGGGCCATACCTACCCAGTAAAGTAAGGCAAATACTAAAAAGATACTGATAAGATTGACACCGATAGTCTGAATCCAATGGAAGCCCGGCTTGGTCGCCAGAGAAGCCATAGGCTCCTGAATGGCAAAGGATATCAATACAATCAGCAGAATATCCGGCACCGTATATACGATATCCGCAATACGCATCATAATCATGTCGGTCCATCCGCCAAAGAAGCCGGATACGGCTCCGTAAACTGAACCGATGATAAGAATAATACCGGAAGCAATTAATCCGACAAGCAGGGAAATACGGCTGCCGACCATCAAACGGACAGCATAGTCGCGGCCAAGATTATCCGTTCCCATAATGTGAGGGAAAACCATCTCTTCCGCATCAATACGGGCCTGTTCCTGGACGGAATAGGTCATGGGTCTAAGATACTCGGAACCCTGAATCTGCTGTTCATATTTATATGGGTAAAAGTTCGGGACAATAAATGCGAGAACCATGATAATCAGTATAAGGGTAAGGCTTACCATTGCCACTTTGTTTTTCTTCAAACGGTTTATTGCATCTTTCCAAAAGCTGACGCTGGGGCGCATCTGCACCAGGCTTTGTTTTTCCTCATCAGTAGCAGGCAGAAAATCGTCCACCTTCAACTGAAAACTGAATGTATTCTGTTTCATTATTGATTCCTCCTCAATTCAGCTGAATGCGTGGATCTATAAGCTTATAAACGATATCTACCACTGTATTCATTACGATAACAAGCGTAGCAAGAAAAATCGTGGTACCCATAATAACGGTATAGTCCCGGTTCATAATGGAGCTTACAAATTGTCCTCCCAGACCGGGGATTACGAAAATCCTTTCTACGATAAAGCTGCCTGTAAGAGTGTAAGCCAGCAAAGGACCCACATAAGTAACTACCGGCAGGATTGCATTACGCAGAGCATGCTTGAAAAGAGAGAAAAACTGTGACACACCCTTGGCTCTGGCTGTACGTATGTAGTCCTGACCGATTACGTCCAGCATGGAGGAACGCATCAGCCGTGTGATATAGGCTGTCGGATAGAAGGAAAGTGCAAAAACCGGTAAAACGTAGTGAAGCGGCGAGGTCAGGCCAAAGGTTGGCAGCAAACCCAGATGGACGCCGAACACATACATGCCAACGGTGCAAAGAACAAAGCTGGGTACAGCGATACCGCCGGTAGCAATGACAATAATAAGGTTGTCAACCCACTTACCCCGATTGACAGCGGCTACACTGCCCAGGGGAATGCCAAGAAGAAGAGCCACCAATACCGCGATACCGCCCAGTCTTGCCGAAACAGGAAATTTGCTGGAAATGATATCGGTAACATTGCGGCCGCGCTGTTTCAGACTGAGGCCGAAGTCGCCATGAAAAGCATTTAGCATATAGTTTTTATATTGCACAATCAGAGGTTTGTCCAAACCAAATTTCTCCTTAAGCGCATTCTGAGCCTGCTCACTGATGGATTTTTCTGCAACAAATGGACCGCCCGGAACAAGATTCATCAGGAAAAAGGTGATGGTGACAACTAGGAATATTGTCAACAGCGCCGCACCCATTCTTTTTAGAATGTATTTACCCATGAGATAACCTACCTTTATCTATAATATTGAGTCGATGATATACCGTGTATCATTAATTGCAGAAAGAACAAAACACCAGAGAGGGTTTTTTCTAAATAAAACAAGAAAAAGTTTGCAAAGCAAACTCTGCGCTGACGCCTGGTCGCCTTGCGACATGATACCCTGCGACGTCTACGCAGCCTGCCTGGAAGGTTTTTTATTTAATATTTAAACAGGAAATTCACGGAATTTCATATTTAAATAAAAAAATGCACTCTCAATATGTTAGAACACACACATCTTTGTGCAATTTCAATCCTTAATGCGGATATAATATATAAGTGATATAAACATATTAAGTATAAGGAATATATATCATCTTTACTAGGTAAAATGATACTTAAAAATACATGAAATGTCAAGTAAATTAAATAACTTTATTGATCAATCGTATACACTTTCTTACGGTGCTTAAATAAAGGAAATGCATACTTTTACACTGATAAGTTTAACAATGTATTCCTGTATTCTATATTTGGTTACTTTAAATGCAGTATTTAAAAGCAAATAAAAATACATTAAAATACAATTTATTCACAATAAAAATATACAAAAATACAAATAAAAGTTTAAATATACACATTGATTATATTTGCAAAACAAGTTATAGTATTATTAGAAAATTATTTTGACAAAAATATCTTTTATTAGAGGTAAATAAATGGACATAACCAGCGAAGAACTTAGAAGATTAAAAGATAAAGGACCATATGAATATATTCTGGATACTAATGCCACGATGTATGATAAACTGCCGTATAAACGGGATATCGCCTTATGTGGCCCCGACAGCCTGGTATTAGTCAGCGGCAATGTTATAAAATACTACAGATATAATTTAATCGATGTTTTTAATATCATGCCCGATAAAAAAGAGTTTGCAAAGCAAACTTTGCGCTGACGCTTGGCCGCTTTGCGGCATAATACCCTGCAATCGTCATGCACATCCCCGCCTGAGCGGAAAAAAAGCTGCTGCAAATCGGTTTTAACCTTTTTTGCAGCAGCTTTTTTCCTATCGTAAATATCTATATTAAGACAGAATTATTTTTCCCTGCTTATTTTAAATGCATTTTTACCAGGATAGCAGGCTGTATTACCCAATTGATGTTCAATTCTAAGTAAACGGTTATACTTGGCAACACGGTCACTTCTACTTGGAGCTCCTGTTTTAATCTGGCCGGCATTGGCTGCAACTGCAATATCCGCCAGGGTAACATCCTCCGTTTCACCGGATCTGTGGGATACTATTGCAGTCCATCCGTTGTTTTTAGCCATCTCAATTGCTTCAAGGGTCTCAGTAAGAGTACCTATCTGGTTAAATTTAATTAACACGGAATTAGAAATTCCAAGCTCCATACCTTTTTTGATTCGCTTTGTATTGGTAACAAATAAATCGTCTCCGACTAATTGGATTCTTCCGCCCAAGCGCTTTGTGAGTTTCTCCCATCCTGCAAAATCTTCTTCAGCCAGGCCGTCTTCAATGGATATAATCGGATAACGGTTGCATAAATCCTCCAAATAATCAATCATGGTATCAACCGTCTTATATTCTCCTGCTTTCCAGAATAAGTACTCTCCTTCTCTGCCTGTCTTTTTCGCTTCATCATACATTTCCGTGGAGGCCACATCCATTGCAATATAAAAATCGTCGCCCGGTTCATAGCCGGCTTCTTTTATGGCCTTTACAATATAATCAAGAGCCTCGTCATCACTGCTAAACTTTGGTGCGAAACCGCCTTCATCCCCAACTGCCGTAACATATCCGTCTGCATTTAACAATTTTTTCAAGTTATGAAATACGGTGGCACTCCATTCCAATCCTTCTGAAAAAGTAGCAGCCCCCGCCGGCATAATCATGAATTCCTGGATATTTAAGCTGGAATCCGCATGTTTCCCGCCGTTAATAATATTCATCATGGGAACCGGCAGTACTTTGGCATTTACGCCCCCGATGTACTGATATAAAGGCAAATCAAGAGATTCGGCAGCCGCTTTGGCAACCGCCAGGGATGCGCCTAAGATGGCATTGGCACCCAGACGCCCCTTATTATCCGTTCCGTCAATTTCAATCATTTTTCTGTCAATCTCAACCTGATTCAGGGCATTCCTTCCGATAATGGCACCGGCTATTTCCGTATTTACATTATTTACTGCCTTTAACACTCCCTTGCCAAGGTATCTCTTTTTGTCGTTATCCCTTAGTTCAACAGCTTCAAATGCTCCTGTTGATGCTCCGGAGGGAACGGCGGCCCTGCCAATACTCCCATCCGCAAGAACCACTTCTACTTCTACCGTGGGATTTCCTCTGGAATCCAGTATTTCTCTGCCAACAACTTTTTCAATTGCTAAATTCTTTCTCATAGCGTTTCTCCTTCTTTCCAAATTTTTTTAAACCTATCCGATTAAATTCTCTACCGCCTGTTGCCGGCACTTAATCCTTTTCCACAATGTGCCATATGTCCGTAAAATATCAGTTATAGTATGGACAATCGTAATAAATGTATGCATAATATGTTTTTTGTTTCTATAAGTATAGCTTATCAGGAATTGCTTCTTTAATTTCTGATAAAAGGCGCTGCTTTTGCGCCGTACATATGAAATAATAGCAGGCTAACCCCTGTATTTTATTAAGCCGGTTTCAGGTTCAGAAGATGGGACATCTCCCGTCTTTCATTATAGCATATAAATTATAACATATAATAAAAAAATAGTGTACCTATTTGGGAAGCTTTTCTACATTTTTTTGGAAATATTAGTTATGAAACAAAGGCTGCTTAACGGCTCCCGCATCCGGCATGGCTTTAGCCGTACAAAAGTCCGAAAGCTTTATTATCCCTTGAAAAAATGGGAAACTTAATCTATAGGGCTTGCGAATGACTGAGCAGACATTGTTTATTGATATTTTAAGAAATAATATGATATAATTACTGATATACTATATGGAAAATAAACGGAAAGGATAAATTAATTTATGAACACAAATTTCCAACAGCTGATGAATCATATTGAAAAAGTAATGGCCTTTCAGGCCGCCCTTACTTTATTTGAATGGGATGCGGAGACTTTAGCTCCCGAAGAATCCATGGAATATACCTCCAAAACTATAGGTATTCTTTCCAACGAATATTTCAGTAATCTGATCAATGACGACGTTAAAAAACTGATCCATAAACTCAGTGAGGAAAAAGAACAGGCGGATCTGGATTTTAATGAAAAAGCGATAGTAAAAGATATTAAAAAATCCATAGAAGAATTGGAACATATTCCCCCTGAAGAATACCGGGCCTACAGTGAATTAACCGCAAAGGCCTCAGGTATCTGGTCAAAGGCAAAACAAAAAAAATGCTTTGCAGACTTTTCGCCCGCACTGGATAAAATAATTGACTACCGGAAAAAATTTGCCGGATACCGTGCTAAAAAAGGTACAAAACCTTACGATATTTTATTAAACGACTTTGAAGAAGGCTTTAATATGGAAAAATTGGATGAATTTTTCGGCAAAATCAAAGAAGCCGTTATTCCATTATTAAAAGAAGTCGCCAAGAAAAATGATTCTATTGATAAAACTTATAATTACAGGCATTATGATATCGAGAAGCAAAAAGAGTTCTGCAAATACGTCAGCGGCTATGTAGGTTTTGATTTTAACCGAGGTGTTATTGCGGAAAGCGCCCATCCCTTTACCACAAATCTCCATAACCATGATGTCCGTATCACAAATCATTTTCATGAGGATAATTTGGAAAGTGCAATATTTTCTATAATCCACGAAAGCGGGCATGCTATATATGAAATGCACATAGAGGATGCCATTACCCATACTCCGGTGGGAACAGGAACTTCCATGGGCATGCACGAATCCCAGTCCCGTTTTTTTGAGAATGTAATCGGCCGAAACGAAGCCTTCTGGAAACCGCTGTATCCTAAGTTAAGGGAAACTTTCCCGGAACAATTAAGGGATGTCTCCTTGGAGCATTTTATAAAGGGCATCAATAAAGCAGCACCGGGATTAATCCGTACGGAAGCTGATGAATTATCCTATCCCCTCCACATAATTATACGCTATGAAATTGAGAAACTGATTTTTGCAGGGAAAATTAAAGTAGAGGATTTACCGGAAATCTGGAATGAAAAATATAGGGAATACATGGGTATAGAACCAAAAAACGACGGGGAAGGCGTACTTCAGGATATCCACTGGGCCGGCGGCAGCTTTGGTTACTTCCCGTCCTATGCCATTGGAAGCGCCATTGCTGCACAAATCAATTATCATATGCTCTCTATTATGCCAATTGAAAAATACTTAACAGAGGGTAATCTTACACCAATACGCGAATATTTAAACAATCATATTCACAGGTACGGTAAAACTAAAAATACCAATGAAATTCTTAAAAGTATGATGGATGAGGAATTCAACGGGGATTATTACGTCAAATACCTGACAGAAAAATATAAAAGACTGTATGAATTGAATTAATATGACTTTTTATCTGCTCCATATTGATAAATTATAATTTTTGTTGTATAATTAAACTAAATTACGTATAATTAAACAGAATCAAGAAACGAGGTACACCATATGAAACTGTGGGGCGGACGATTTACAAAAGAAACCAACCAGCTGGTGCATAACTTTAACGCCTCCATATCCTTTGACCAAAAATTTTTTAAACAGGATATAGAAGGAAGTATAGCCCATGTCACTATGCTGGCAAAACAGGGAATTTTAAGCGAGCCGGAAAAAGAAGCCATTATTTCCGGTTTAAACGGTATCAGGGAGGATATTATAAAGGGGACTTTATCTATTGACGGAACCTATGAAGATATCCACAGCTTTGTAGAAGCTAATTTGATTCAGCGGGTGGGTGAAGCCGGTAAAAAACTTCATACGGGAAGAAGCCGCAACGATCAGGTGGCTTTGGATATGAAATTATATACAAGGGATGAACTGATTCAAACAAAGGAACTTTTAAAAAATCTGCTAATCGTTTTACAAAACACCATGAAAGAAAACCTTAATACCTATATGCCGGGGTTTACCCATTTGCAGAAAGCCCAGCCCATTACCCTGGCGCATCATATAGGGGCTTATTTTGAGATGTTTAAAAGAGATTATGCAAGACTTTCGGATATTTATAAACGTATGAACTATTCCCCAATCGGTTCAGGCGCCCTTGCCGGGACCACCTATCCCCTTGACCGCAATTACACCGCAAAGCTTCTTGGGTTTGACGGGCCCACGCTAAACAGTATGGATTCCGTAGCGGACCGGGATTATCTGATTGAATTTTTAAGTGCCTTATCCATTATTATGATGCATTTAAGCCGCTTCTGTGAGGAAATCATCCTATGGAACTCCAATGAATATCAATTCGTGGAACTGGACGATGCCTATTCCACGGGAAGCAGTATAATGCCCCAGAAAAAGAACCCGGATATCGCCGAACTGGTAAGAGGTAAAACGGGCCGCGTTTACGGTTCCTTAATTTCCCTGCTTACAACCATGAAAGGCCTGCCCTTGGCTTATAACAAGGACATGCAGGAGGACAAGGAACTTACCTTTGACGCTACGGATACCGTAAAGGGGTGTTTAGGGTTATTTACGGGAATGCTTTCCTCCATGAAATTCAATAAATCTGTTATGGCTTTAAGTGCAAAAAAAGGCTTTACCAATGCCACGGACGCCGCTGATTATCTTGTAAATCACGGAGTTCCCTTCCGGGATGCCCACACAATTGTGGGACAACTGGTATTGTACTGCATAAATAAAGGAATTGCATTGGAGGATATGGCCCTGGAAGAATTTAAAGCAATCTGTCCGGTCTTTGAAAAGGATGTTTACGAGGCGATCAGCCTTAAAACCTGCGTGGAAAAGCGCAATACCATAGGCGCTCCCGGTAAAGCGGCCATGGAGCAGGTCATTGCCTTAAATGATGAATTTTTACGCAGCATATCGGAAAACAGGGAAAACTTATCTTTTTAGCAGATAACTCATTGCACGAAGTGTCGTCGTCTTACCCGCCCCATTATGACCGATAAATCCATAAATGTCCCCCGCTTCCACTTCAAGTGATAAATTATCCACTGCTTTTTTACCGCCTTTGTAGCTTTTGCTGAAATTTTTGATACTAAGCATAAATCAACCTCCCAATACTATGGTTCCTATCTCTATTTTAACAAAAAACCGGCGGTCAAATGCCACCGGTTTTTGTTCTATTCCTGCGTCTGTATGGTATCTTCGGTAATGTCTTCTGTTTCTGTTGTATCGCTGCCATAGATAAATTCATGAATTTCCTTGCGCGTTGCGTCCCAATCCGTGGGCACAAGCACAGCCTGCTTAATATTACCTATAAGAACCTTCTCCGGTTTATAATTACCGTCGGACGGAATCCTGTAATTTTCTAAGGATTTTACATTTAAACTGACCGCCTCTTCCAGATATTCATTAAATTCCGATTTTGTAATATCCGTTTTGATTTTAACATTAGTTAATACATCATTCATAAATAGCCCTAATTGCAATATGTTCTTGGATTTTAATTTTTCAAAAATTGAATTTAATACCGTCCTATGTCTCTGGGTCCTTCCGAAATCATCAAGCTGATGGTCCTCCGTAGACACATAACGGACCCTGCAGTATCCTAACGCCTGATTGCCGTTCATAGTTTGTGTTCCCGCCACCACATTGCGGTTGGCAGGATCCGAAATATAATTTGTGGTATTCAGATAATTTGCTTCCGTACTTGTCAAGGTAACCTCAACCCCATGTAAAAGATCCACAATTTTCTCAAAGGCGCTGAAATTAACTAAAACATATCCGTCCAAAGATACTCCGAAATTATTTTGTATCGTTTGATATAATAAATCAACTCCTCCTTCTTTTCCATAGACAGAGTTTAATTTATTATTACTGTAACCCGGAATTTCAACATATAAATCCCTCATCAGGGAGGTAAGCTTCATCGTATTATCTTTCGTATTCAGGGATGCAATTATCATCACGTCGGTATTGGAGGCGCCTTCAAATTCCTCCACCCCGAGCAAAAGTATATTAACCACATCCTGGACCGGTTCGGATTTATTTGCATCATCCGCCGTATTGCCGGAATTATCGGCAGTCTGTGCAGGATCTGAATTTTCATAATCCAATTTTCCGTAAATATAACTGCCGGCTATATTCAAAATGATTTTATGGCCCCAGGGAGTAAATGCTAATAAGCAGCCTAACAGCATAATAACAGAAAAAACAATTGCAAAAATTTTCACACCTTTTGGAAACCTGCTTTTCTTCTTCGGATTATCGTCATTTGTACTCGTATCTTTATCCTCCAATTCCTTACTGATTTGGTCTGCCAAAGAAGAATTGACCTCATCCCAAAATACGTCCTCATCCTCGTAGCCGGCTATATTATCAGAATACTGCTCCCAGTTGTTATCTTTCTTTAAATTTTCGGGGAAGCCTTCATTATTATCATTCGTATTGCTATTATTATCTTTCTCCATCCCATTCACTCCTACAGTTACTTGTATATAATTCAGTTATATGTCGAATTATCATATAATCGGGAAATAAATTAATCCCGGACAATTATATCACATGTCAAGCAAAAAATGAAATATTTTTTTTAAAATTAAGAAAAATTAAATTATCATAAGAATATCTTTATAATAACTTATAAAGTAAAAAAGATAAGCCCTCATTTCGAGAGCTTATCCAACAGCTTTACAATTTCTTCAAGTTTTTCATCTTCATCGCCTTGTTTAAAGGCTTCCTTTACACAGGCTCCTAAATGTGCGTGAATAATTTCATTATTCACCTTTCGCAGAATTGCCTGTGTTGCCATCAATTGATTTGAAATATCGATACAATAGCGGTCTTCTTCCACCATTTTTAACAATCCGTCTATCTGCCCCCTGGCAGTTTTTAAAAGCCGGGTAACTTTAGTTTTATCCGCTTTCATTTCAGGCTCCCATCTAAGCACTTTGCATAAAATTATTATTTAGCAAAGAGACCTTTTTTTTCTTCTATTGATACCGCCTCATATCCGGCTTCCTTAACGGCATCTTTAAATATGGTATTGCTGATATCCGCATCAAAACTTACAACCGCCTCCTTTTTCTTAAGATTTACCTTGGCGCTTACTCCCGCAATATCGTTTAATACTTTCTCAACTTTGGCCTTGCAATGATTACAACTCATACCTTCAATTTTAATTATTTTCTTCATAGTATTTTCTCTCCTTATTTTATTAATATACAGATATTATATCATGAACAAAAGGCGTGTTCATGATCTTTCACTGCGCTCGGAATCTGCAAGCAGGCTTGCAATTCCTCACTACGTTTTTATTGTATCACAAATATTTATATTTTACTGAAAAAATATAAACTGCTAAGCTATCCGTTTGGGCTTAAAGAACCTTAATCTTAGAGCATTGGATACCACACATACGGAGCTTAGGCTCATTGCTGCGGCTGCAAACATAGGATTCAATTTCCAGCTAAGCATGTTATAGAACACTCCCGCCGCCAGAGGTATACCTATTGTATTATAAAAGAATGCCCAGAATAAATTCTCCTTGATATTTTTAATGGTGGCTTTACTTAGCTGTATTGCCGTAACGGCATCCAATAAATCACTTTTCATTAATACAATATCCGCTGATTCAATTGCGATATCCGTCCCGGCACCGATTGCAATTCCCACGTCCGCTCTGACTAAAGCCGGCGCGTCATTAATGCCGTCACCAATCATAGCAACCTTCCCGCCATTTTCCTGAATTTTTCTGATTTCACTTTCCTTATCCTGAGGCATAACTTCCGCCACCACCCTGTCAATATTAAGCTGGTCCCTGATTGCCTCGGCAGTCTGCTTATTATCACCGGTCAGCATCACCACATCGATACCCATGGCTTTAAACTGTTCTATGGCAAGACGGCTGGTAGGCTTTACTACATCGGCCGCTGCTATTAAACCAAGTATCTCTTTATCCTCTGCGAAATACAAGGGTGTTTTGCCTCCTTTGGCTAAATCATCCGAATATTTTTTTAGTTTTTCAGCAGAGATTCCGTTTTCCTCCATCATAGCCAGATTGCCTGCATAATATACTTTTCCGTCAATCCAGGCAACGATGCCCCTGCCTGAGACGGCATTAAATTTCTGCACTTCTTTTAATGTCAATCCCATTTCTTCTGCTTTTTTAATTATGGCGTCAGCCAGAGGATGTTCGGAAGGTTTTTCAATGGAAGCCGCAATCTCAAGCATCTGCTCCTGCGTCAGGCTTCCGGCGGTGATTATATCGGTCACAACCGGCTTTCCCTCCGTTACCGTACCGGTCTTATCAAGAATGACCGTATTAATTTTGTGTGCTGTTTCCAGGGCTTGCGCAGATTTAATTAATATACCGTTCATGGCACCTTTACCCGTGCTTACCATAATGGCTACCGGAGTTGCAAGCCCCAGCGCGCAGGGACAGGAAATAACCAGTACCGCAATTCCGATGGATAAGGCAAATTCAAAGGTAGCGCCAAAAATAAGCCATAAAACAGTTGCTAAAACCGCTATACTTATAACAACCGGAACAAAAATCCCGCTGATTTTATCCGCCAGCTTAGCAATGGGAGCTTTGGAAGCGCCGGCATCCTCCACCAGTTTAACAATCTGTGCCAGCGTGGTATCCTCGCCTACTTTTTGAGCTTTAAATTTAAAATAACCTGTTTTGTTAATCGTAGCTCCAATAACGGTATCGCCCACATGTTTTTCCACC
Source organism: Clostridiales bacterium (assembly GCA_015655075.1). GTDB lineage: Bacteria > Bacillota > Clostridia > Lachnospirales > Lachnospiraceae > Anaerocolumna. The sequence goes on from JAATFT010000096.1 coordinate 23,684, forward strand.
GGAATACTCTCGCCGGTTAATGCCGACTGGTCGACGGAGGAAGCTCCCTCCATAATGATTCCGTCCACCGGAATACTCTGTCCCGGTCTTACGGCAATGACATCGTCTTTTACAACCTCTTCCACCGGAATTATGATTTCCTCACCGTCCCGGATGACCGCCGCCGTTTTAGGGGCTAAATCCAATAATTTGGTAATCGCCTCCGAAGTCTTGCCCTTTGATCTTGCTTCCAGGTATTTACCTAAAGTAATCAAGGTCAGTATGGTGGCGGCCGATTCAAAATATAAATCCATGGAATAACGCATTACACTATCCATATCCTCATGGCCAAGCCCATACCCGATTCTAAAAATGGCAAAGACCCCGTAAACAATAGCCGCGCAGGACCCGATTGCAATGAGGGAATCCATATTGGGCAAACGGTGAAGCAATGTCTTAAAACCTACCTGAAAATACTTTCGGTTCACGTATACAATGGGAAGGATGAGTAAAAACTGTAAAAATGCAAAAGTAACCGCATTTTCCGTTCCATGTATAATACCGGGTAAAGGGAGTTCAAACATATGTCCCATGGCTATATATAACTCCGGTATTAAAAACACAAAGGAAACACGTATCCTGGTTCTCATTTCCTTTAATTCCGCCTCTGCCCTATTAACGGCCTTGCCGTTTTCCGCAGTTTCTTTTCCCCTTTGGGTAAAAACAGCTGCATCATAGCCTGCATCTATTACCGATTCAATTATCGTATTATTATCCGTAATCCCGCCGTCGTATTCAACTACCATACTGTTTGATAAGAGATTTACCGCCACCGACATTACCCCCGGTACCTTTTTAACACTCTTTTCAACAGCGGCCGAACACGCCGAACAGGTCATTCCATTAACGTTAAATTTTTGATTCATACCCGACTCCTATCTGCATTTTGTCATATGACCACACCCCCGTGGGGTGTTCTTACAATAAAAATAATATACCTAATTAATAAAATTGTCAAGTGGATTTTTTATCGAATAGGAAATTGCATAAAGCTCAAGCGTATTTTTGCTCACGGAGCCGACCTCTATTAATAAAACCGTGAAACAATTCCCCATCCGGCTTGTGGAAAGAAACAGCGTGAAAGCCATTAATGCTTAATTTTCCCATAAATTTTTATGTTTTATTCAAGGCGGATACTCGCAATTGGCTCCCCCAGTATTCCTTCTCGTGAAGTAACGTTTCCTGTCACCGCCCCAGTCCCCTCTTGTGGCAAGCATTCTGCACACTTCAACCAGAACCGGCGGGCAGGTTTCCTTTCTTGCGCTGCCGTCAGTTAAGGTTTCAAAATAACAAAAAATAGAAAACTACAAGCAGACCTAAAACTATTCTATAATAACCAAATACCTTAAAATCATGCTTTTTCACAAATTCCATTAAAAACTTAATTACAAATACGGATACCACAAAAGCCGTTAACATACCTAATATTAATATCAAAACCTCATTTGTGGTATAATTAAATCCAAACTTAACCATCTTTAATAAGCTGTAGCCAAACAGAGCGGGTATGGCCAGAAAAAATGAAAATTCAGCGGCCACATATCTGGAAGTACCGATTATAATGGCACCTAATATTGTTGCACCGGACCTGGAGGTTCCCGGGATTATGGATAAAAGCTGGAATAATCCGATTAAAAATGCGGTTTTATAAGTAATATCCGGTAAAGTTCTAATCTTAGGGCTTTTATATTTATTTCTATTTTCAATAACAATAAATAAAACACCGTATACAATTAAAGTAATTGCAACCGTAATATAATTATAGAAATACCGGTCAATTAAATCGTCAAATAATAATACCATAACCGTTGCCGGTAAACAGGCGACTATAATCTTAAGCCATAAATTTATTATATCCATTTTTATAATGGGTCTGTTTTTAAAACGGAAGGGGAAAATCTTATTCCAGAATAAAAGTATAACGGCTAAAATAGCTCCAAATTGTATTACAATTAAAAACACTTCCTTAAACTCGTCCGATACATTAAGGGGAATAATTTCATCTACCAATATCATATGTCCTGTGCTGCTGATAGGGAGCCATTCTGTAATCCCCTCAACTATCCCTAAGAAAATCACCTTTAAAATCTCTAAAAAATCCATATAACAATACCTTGCCTTCCATATTTTTACGCTTCAACAGCCGCTTTTACCTATTATAACACAGATGCTCTCCCTCTAGTATCCTATTTTTTTAAAATATAGTCCGGAATTTAAAACCTTTTTTATTGTTATGCCCTTTTGCTGACTGCTAAAACATAATGAATCAATAAAAAATAAGTTTTAAAAAACCGGACGCTAAAAAATCGTTTCCTGAAATATTTAAGAAAAATATCTGCCATTTTCAAAAATATACTGCATGCCTGCCATGCCCATGGCAAAAAAAACCAGAACTATAATTAAAAATATAGCAGCTCCATCATATATTATATTGCCATCTCTTTCTTTATAATGTCCCATTAGTATTTCACACCCCAATAAGACAAACAAAACAGGCCATATTTTAAATACCATCTGATAGGTAATTATATCGGTAAAAATCCGTATGAGAAATAGTATTCCGAATAAGATCAAGCCGGTTCCCAGGGTAAATGTTCCTACTCTATGCATTTTCATCTGTTTTCTCCTCGCCTATTATACTCCGGGAGTTATTTATGGAACTTGGATGTACTGCGGTAACTTCATGGGTTAATTCATTTTTATTTAGCAAGGTTTCCGAATTACCCGCTACCTTTTCGTTTATCTCCGATTCCTCATTTATTAAATCATTTTCCCGTATCAAAGTATCTTTATTATCAGAACCATCCTTTTTCATTCCTGTTTCATTGAAATTAAGTCCTTTTTTCGTAAGCTCTTTCTCTTCCAAATCCAATTCTTTCTTTTTGCCAAGTATCATTTTTATGCCAATTATAATAATGATTAATGAAAACAAAATTCTTGAGCCGTTCCAGCGCAGTGAATTAATAAAACGGGCCAATTCTGTATAATCCGCTCTTGACGCCTGTTCGGCTATAAAGTCCAGTAAATTTTCCAATAATACCGAGCCGCCGATTAAAATCAGTATAATAGCAATCGCTCTTTCATACTTCCTTATCAGGAATTTTAACTGTGCATTATCCCGGGAAGGCAGGAATATATAATGGTCTTCCAGGGTTTGAAATACACTGTCCGGCATTGTCATCTTATTAATGGAATCAAAGAAGCTGTAAAACCATAATACCGGAAGCACAAAATATACCATTCCGATTCCGGTCCAGCTTCCGAAAGCTATTATAACGGCTGTTACAGTCATAATAGAAATTCCCTGTTTCATAAAACCCATATACATCTGCCCCGCACCAAATAATATCGAAAATATAAAGGTAAAAAATTTACTCCTTTTCCTTGTCATGACTTATATCCTCCTTGTTATTTGCATCACTGTTTAAAACCAAAAGATCTGTATATTCCAATACATTATCTGAAAATTCTCTTAATTCCCTGTTCATCTTATCTATAAAATTCACCCCGACGGCAGGTTCTTTCTGCTGGGAATCTCCTACCGGAACTAAAAAGAGTATTGCCAATGCCCCGCACATTGCTAAACCTATCTTCATGCCGTAGCAGAACATCTGCAATCTTTTCCAAGACATCTGTAGTCTAATATGCTTATTTATATTCCATACCCCAGAAAAAGCCCTGGATTTTTTCAAAATATTATCCTTCAGATAATGGGGTGCTTTTATCATGGCCTGCTTTTCTATGAAACCGGCATATTGGGCTGCACAAATCTCACAGGAAGCGATATGCTCCAGTTCCTCCAAAGCAATATTTTTAAAATCGATATTCTTGTGATTACATGCTGTAAAGCCTATTTGTTTCTCTTCTGTCACCATAGCATTACTCCTTTCTCCATAATTTTCGTAACATGATTTTAGAACGATACACTTGTGTCTGTATTGTTTTTACATTTTTGCCACTCTGTTTTACTATCTCGGATATATCCTTTTCATAATAAAAATAATCAAGTGCTATTTCCTGATAAGGAGGTTTTAAATGACTGCATAGATTATATAATTCCTGTTTCATATCCGTTTCTAATACATATTCTTCCGGTGAGGGTTTATTACATTGTACTTCATTAAAATAGGTATCTTCCATGGGCACAACATTCCTCCCCGCCCGTTTTAAATAATCCAGGCATTTATTGGTGGCAATCCGGCATACCCATGCCTTATCATTTTTGCCATCAAAGGTATGTAGATTCTTATAGGCTGACAGGAAAGTATCCTGAGTTAAATCTTCCGCATCAAAATAGCTTCCTGCCAGTCTAAAGCATATGGAAAAAACCAGATTCCCATATGCATTGATTAAATGTTCCAAATAGTTATCGCAATCGATTTTTTCCACCTCCTCTTCCTGCCGTCCGCTAGAGCGTGTTTGAAAAATCATCGCACCGTTCTGACCGCCCCACTTTGCGGTATACTGCGTTGCAATTTGGGGAGCGTAGCACCACTACGCGCCCAAAATCGCTCCTTGCCTCCCAAAAAGCGGAACGTCCAGCCCGGCACAAGCATTTTTCAAACACACTCTAAACTAAACAGTATTATATAATCATACAAATAATAAAACGAGTTAAAAAGTAAAATTACTTCAAATTTTTATTAAATTTAAGGAAACGGAAACGGTTCTTTTGAATAATTGCTGACAGAGTATTAATTACTATATAAAGAAATTAAATCTAAATTCAGCTTGTTTATTCCTTTAAATATTCACAAAGCTCCATCTTTTCCCCGTCCGTTTTCACTGTAACCGCACCGCTCTCATAAGTGGTTTTTATATTGCTGCCTGCATTCTTAAGCCTGTCCAGCAGTTCCGGATGAGGATGACCGTAACTGTTATCTTTTCCGCAGGAAATAATGGAAAGCTCCGGTTTTGTCACATCCAAAAATTCTTCATATGTGGAATACTGCGACCCGTGATGTGCAACCTTTAATACGTCATAATCCGCTCCTGTCTGAGTTTGTACGACAGAAATATTATCCGTATTATTTGTATTATCCGCATCATCATCTTGCGCTTTTAATTCCCTCAATACCATATTTTCTCCGTCTGCCTCCAAATCACCGGTTAACAGCAAATCAAATTCCTTATAGCTGACACTAAGAACCGTGGAATAGGCATTCCGGGAAGTGAAATTATAATCTGCGGCCGGATGCAGACAGGTAAATTCAACGTCGCCGTCCTCTATGGTATCACCTTTTTGAATGTATAACACTTTTATTCCCTTGGATAAAGCCAGTGAAACCAATTCCTCATATACCTCATCCTTCTGGGAAATATCAGGAAGGATCAGGTTACGAATGATAATATACCCCTTGTACATTGGAACTTTATTATTTGATATTGTGCCGTCCATTGCCTCCATTAATTCCTTTAACCCTGAAATATGATCCGAATCCATATGGGTCACTATGGCATAATCCAGTATACGAACGCCCTTCACCTTCAGGTAGGGTTCTAACCGGTATGTTCCAACCTTAGAGACATCCGTGCTTCCGCCGTCAATGAGATAGGTGGTTCCTATCGGAGTCATCATGAAAATTCCATCGCCCTGTCCTACGTCTAAAAAAGTCACATTAAAGCAGATATTTTTCGATTTAATGAAAATTATTGCTAAAAACGACAACAGTATGATACAAATTTTCCGTTTTATCCTTAGATGAAAGCATAAAATAATTAAAACAACGGAATAATAAGCGATTATAGCCCATATATCCGGACGTCCTATCAGAAAGGTTTTCCACGGCAGTCTGGCTCCTATCCGGCATACCCACTCGTAAAAATTAAGGAGATAATGGACTCCTCCTATTGCGAAAATCCCCAAAGGCAGACTGACACACCCCATAATCCCCGCAAGGATGGACAATAATATAATAATGGAAGACGAAGGTAGAATAACCATATTAATAATCACAGAATAAGTAGGAAATTCATAAAAGAAATATAGAATTACCGGAAGTGTTATAATTTGTATGCCAATACTTGATTTTAACCCGTCCCAAAGTTTATTTTTTAATGGAATAAGTTCTGAAATAACGGGATTCATCAGTGCGATTCCCGCAATGGCGCCAAAAGAAAGCAAAAAGCCCGCATTCCTAAGCTGGAGCGGCGACTGGATTAAGATAATCAGGGCACTGAAAGCTGTGGCGGATAATAAATCATAAGTTCTGCCGATTAATCCGGCTATCATAAGAATAACCATCATCACTACGGCCCGATTGGTGGATACACTGAAATTGGTAAGTATCCCATAGGAAAATATAATAAATACGGAGATTCCTGCCGTCAGAAAAGCAGGCAGCCTTATGCGCCTTAAAAATTGATATATGGCTAAGCCCAGCAAGGATACATGAAGCCCTGAGATGGCAAGTATATGTGATATGCCGCTTTGCTGATAAAGCTCTTTCATTTCGGGATCTAAAAGTGACAATTCTCCAAGCATCATTGCCGATAAAATTCCCGCGTTCTTAGGAGGAAGTATTTCTTGGTAAACTTTTACAAGCCCTCTCTTTAACTCATATAAGAACTGATGAAATACAGAATAATCCCTATTTAGGACTTCAACCGAATCCGCATTTATTTTATAATCGATATGGAGCATTTTATTATATTGGTATTCATCGAACTGCCCCGGATTGGAGGCTTTCTGAAATTTTTTGATTTTGCCTGAAACAGATAAGATATTTCCAATTTTATATTGGTTTTTAATAGAAGTATAAACAGTTAACTTTCTGCTGAAATATTTTTTTGACTGCTTAAGCATTACCGTATTATTTTTTAAGGTCAGTGTAAGATAATCCCCTTTATCCTGAATCATCTCCAATTGTCCCGTCAGATTACCGCTTACTTCACTTATAAAAGCAGTGTCCATACTGTTGGGAGACAACTGGCGATTCATCAGGATATGACCTGAAAGAAATAAAACGGGTAAACTCAAAAGAAAATAGTAGTTTACCAGTTTAACTTTCCTCTTTTTAAGTGGAATACAGATCCATAAAATAATCATAATAAAGGATAACCACCCGATTATCATTATGATAAAAAAGGATGCGGAATATAACACAAGCCCTGCCAAATAAGAGGCCAGCAGCCAAACAAGCGGTCTCTTAATATTCATTACTTACTCCCTTCCACCAAATCCAGATTTCTCTCAAAAAGGCCGTCAAATGCAATATCTTCCCTGTAGCTTTTCTTAACTTCTCCGTTAATTGTAAATTGCACCTTGTTTATGGTGGAAAGCTCATCTAAAGAATTTACTATGGAATAAATTACAACTTCATCTTTAACTCCCGGTATTTTATCAAGAAATTTTTCATTAAAATCGACATAACATATTCCGTCTTTTGTCCATGCGTTAATCAGTTCCGTTCCGTCCGGTATGGTCTTTTTTACATTATCGTCTATATTTTTAATCGCCTCAGGACCGGCAATTAAGCTTTCCAATATAAGCTTTTCTATGGACATATTTCCATCGTACATAGGAATTTTCAGGTTAGTCCCTACTAATGCCGTTCCCTTTTTATTGGAAAAATAAACCGTGACATAGACATTCTCAACACTGGTATCATCAATAAAATCGTTCGCGTTCATAAAGCTGATGGGCTGATCATTCAAGCCTATTAAGGGTTGACCGTCTATATAGAATTCCACATCATCTACTCCGTCAATCTGGCACAATGTTTTTACAATACAGGCACGGCATAAAACCTCAAAGATGTCGGTTAAATTATTATAAGCAGAGTTAAAATATATGCTTAATCCGTTATCCTCATTAAATTTAAAATCTTCTATTTCTAGATTCTCCGGTTTTACCGATTTTAAGGAGTAGTCCTCGGGTTCATTCCCTAAAGCATCAAAGTATTCCTTTACCAGCTCTTCTTTTGTTGCGGAAACCGGTTTGTAGGATTCCCCTACAATTTTAGTCTCATTTTTATCTACATAATATATAAAATATTCCGGCTCTTCCGATTTTTTATCACCGTTATCTTCCTTCTTTTGACTGCAGGCTCCCAGCATAACAGCCAGAATTAGGAAAATGGCCAAGGATACTATATTCAATTTAATCTTTTTATATTTAATGTCATAATTACTCATAGTTATCTCCTATCCACCCGATTTTTTACTGACTCATAAGCTTAAATACAGAGGTATTTCTGCATATAATATGCAGCAGCTTACTTTCGTAGGGCGTGTAAATGAAAGGAATTACAAAAATTCTTAAGCTATATAATTGATCGGCACACGTACGGTAAAAGTAGTACCTTCATTTTCCTTACTGTACACCTTAATGGCACCTTTGTGTAAATAAATTACATTTTTGGTAATAGACAGCCCAAGTCCCGTGCCGCCTGTTCCTCTTGAACGTGCTTTATCCACCCGATAAAACCGGTCAAAAATAAAGTCCTGCGCTTCTTCCGGAATACCGATTCCTGAATCCGCTACTTTTACATAAAAATATTTATGGTCTGCATTTAAGGATACCCTGACCCATCCGTCTTCCACATTATACTTAATTGCATTTTCAACTAAATTAGAAAGTGCCAGGGAAAGCTTAACCTCGTCTACTTCTGCCATAACCGGACGAAAGCTTTCATATATCAACTCAACATTATTTTTTTTGGCAATGGGCCGGAGCCGTTTTAAGACAAGTTCCACCAAATCGTTGATTTTTATGGAAGTAATATTGATTTCCCTGACTGTTTTATCCAATTTAACAAGAGATAATAAGTCCGTGATAATTTTGCTTTCCCTTTCAATTTCTTCTGTAATATCAACTAAGAATTCCCGGTATAATTCGGGCGGTACATTTTCCTGCATGATCAGGGAATCCGCCAAAACTTTTATGGAGGTAATAGGTGTTTTTAATTCGTGAGAGACATTGGATACAAATTCCTGTCTGGATTTCTCCAGATTTTTAATACGTAAAAGCATCTGATTCAGGGAGTCAGAAATTTGCTTCACCTCATAAAACCCTTTTACCTTCACCTCTTCATCCAAATATCCTTCCGTAAGATGCCCGATTTCTTTCTTTAACTTAATAAAAGGTTTTGTATATATACCGGAGCCCAAAAATGCATAAACAAATATAAGTATAACACTGGTGAGAAATAAAACCGACGCCTTTTGGGATAACACCGCCGATATGGAGTGAATATTTTTAGTGGAAAAGTTCAATAAAAGAACACCCATAATCTCTTTGGTAGTATTATGTGTGATAGGTACGGTCATTTCGATATAATTCCCCTGCTTATCCTGATAAATACTGTCGGCTCCTCCAAGACATTTAATAACATCCTCCGAAATAATGGTATCTCCGTCTTCAATTCCGTAAGTATCTTTTAGTATATTTAATTTACTGTCAATCACTAAAATCCGGCCGTCGTATATATTCGCAATCCTGGACAATTCCGTATTAACTTCTTCTATGGAAGGGTCGCTAAAATAGCCGGAGGAAATCAGTATATTTGCCAATGAGCTGCCCTGGCTTTGCAAATCCGCCTTCCTTTGGTTGTAAGCTGTTGTATTATAAGTATTCACCAACAACCAGATAAATAATAGAATCGGAAGAATGCCAATTAAGAAGAGTGCAAAAAAAGAATGCACTCTCATACTTTTTAAAAACCATAATTTTGATTTAATCTTGGAAAAAATAGCCAACACCCCATTTTGTATGTATATATTTTGGCTCACTAGGATTATCTTCAATCTTTTCACGTAATCTGCGGATGTGTACATCCACAGTTCTTACATCTCCGGGATAATCATATCCCCATACAATATTGAGTAAATTTTCTCGGCTATATACTTTATTGGGATTGAATATCAATAACTCCAGTAAATCAAATTCCTTTGCCGTTAAGTTAACTTCTTTATTATTCACATAAACACGTCTGCTTTCACAGTCGATTTTAAGGTCCTCAAATTTTATAACTTTAGCCTGACTATCCGAATTCTTTTTGGCGCTTCTGCGCATAATGGCCTTAATACGCGCTTTTACTTCCAGTATGTTAAAAGGTTTTGTGATATAATCATCCGCACCGTATTCCAAGCCAAGGATTTTATCCATATCATCCCCTTTGGCAGTGAGCATAATAACCGGCATGTTTGAAAATTCCCGGATTTGCTGACATACTTCAAAACCGGTAATCTTCGGAAGCATAACATCTAATAATATCACATCATATTCCTTCTTTTTAGCAGCTTCCAGTGCTTCTTCACCGTCGTAGGCACAGTCCACTTCCATGCCGTCCTGCTCCAGACTAAAGCGGATACCTTTCACTATTAATTTCTCATCATCAACAACGAGTACTTTCTTTCCCACATTCATCACCCATTCTAATTTTTTTTTCCAAGTAAATCCTATAATTTGAAACCCCTTAATTTATTGTAATCATGTTACTGATCTTATTAAAAACAGAATCTTTTATTCCGTTAATATTTTTAATTTCCTCTATACTTTTAAAACTGCCATGTTCTTTCCTGTAAGCAATTATACTTGCAGCCTTGGATTCCCCGATTCCGGACAAGGTCATTAATTCTTCCTCCGATGCCGTATTTATATTGACTTTCCCTGAATTTGCCGTACTTCCGGCAGAAGTTGTGTTATCATTTGCGGAATTTGATGCATCTGCTCCCCCGCCAAGAAAACCGTCCGGCATAATACCCTTCACTTCATCCTTAGTAGGGATATAGACCTGCCTGCCATCCTCAACCAAGGCTGCCTGATTAACATAGTCACCCGCGGCATCCTCCGTCAAACCACCGGCTAGCTTAATAGCCTCCACCAGCCTGGTTCCCTTTCGTACCTCATAAACATCAGGTTTCTTAACCGCACCGCAAATATGTACGCAGATATACTCAAATGTATCCGAAGAAACCTCGTCGGTAGTCTGATTTTTTGTAATATCCTTTGTCGTTTGGCTTACTTTCGTTACATCGTTTGTCGTTTGATTTTCTTTTGCAACACTTACGGCCGCCTGTTTTGCTTTTGCAGAATCTTTCGTTGTCTGGCTTTTATCTGCCTCCCCGGTTGCTAAAACAGCGGTTTTACTTTTTAAAGTTATAGCCGTATCAGGTTCTTTAACTTCTCTACAACTGTAGAGAACACCGGCTAAAAGTATAAACGCAAGAACTAATCCGGTTTTTAATAAATTTTTCATAACTTTTCCTTTCTTATTCACCCACGTATTTTTAAAGACAGCTTATCCTGCTGCCCCGCTATTCACGCAGCGATATAAAAAAGGCCTTACAATACCGTATCCTCAATACTTTATTGCATAATAACATTCTACCTAATAAACTGTACGATTACAATATATATTTTGAAAGAATTTAAAAAGTAAGAAAATCGTAAAAAACTAGTGTACCGACAAGTTGATGTCTTTAGTAATTGCGCAGAATGAATTTTCAGTCTGCAAGGCGGAGGAGGGAGACGCAGCGGTAGCTGCGTTGACTGACGACAACGAAGCAGATGGAAATTCAGGCAAGCAATTGATGTAGATATCAACTTGTTGTTACACTAGTCCCATTTAAAAGTGATTATACCACCAATAACCAAAGCCATACCAATTAATTTACGCCATTCAAATTTAACCTGGTCCACTCCAAATATCCCCAGAAGTTCAATCATATATGCCATAATTAACTGGGATGTCACAATTAACATAATGGCTCTTGCAGGCCCTAGAGAATCAACGCTTTTTATAACCGTGTAGGTAATAAATGCCCCGATTGTCCCGCCAAGCAGCATATATTTATTATCAACCTTAAATATCGCACCAAAGCTGCTTTCCCGTCCGGTAATGAACCAGGCGCCAAGGCATACTAAAAATGCCGTAAACTGTACAAAGCTTGAGGATACCCATATGCTGGTTTCTTTCGTCACTCCGGTATTAAATACCCCTTGGATACTCATTAACGCACCTGATATGATTGCAATAATCCATCCCATCATATTAACCTCCATTCCGCGCAAGTTTAACGGCTCGCTTTACGAGACCTATGCGCAACGACCGCATATAATAATCAAATCCGCCTACTATATTTTTACCCAATCTATGGAAGGATATTCACTATTATATAAATTCATATAAAAAATTCACAAAAGTCGGCCAAGTTGACAAAACAGATTTATGTTGTTATACTTATTTATTGATATGCTCCTGTGAGTGCCAAAGGAGGTGCTAATATGCGTCAATGCATGGATGCAGATAATTTACACAGGCGGCTCAATAAAATTATAGGCCAAATTAAAGCTGTGGACAAAATGGTAGATGAGGATATCCCCTGTGAAGATGTTTTAATTCAGATTAACGCCGCCAAAAGTGCTCTTCACAAAGTTGGACAAATTGTTTTGGAAGGTCATTTAAATCATTGTGTAAAAGAAGGTATTAAACACGGAAATGCTGATAAGACAATCGGAGATTTTGCCAAAGCGGTTGAGCATTTTTCAAGAATGTCATAGTTTTCCTATTTCACAAAAAAGTTACTGCTTGATTTTTGAGCAGTAACTTTTTATTAAATAGAAAATTCACGGAATTTCCTATTTAATAAAAAGCCTTCCAGATGGGAGGCCCATGACGCTTGAAAGGTATTATGCCTCAAAGCGGCCATGCATCAGCGCAGAGTTTGCTTTGCAAACTCTTTCTTATGGTATGGAAATTTACTGGGATATTATATCAGCTCCTTTATTTTATTGACAAAGTATACCCCTTGGGGTATTGTATACCTATAGGGGTATATGTATACGAAGGAGTGAGAAAATTATGATAAATCTTTTAAGGGAGGAAGAAAAACGTACTGTGCTATTCCTCTTAATATCCCTGCCCGCATTAATTGTCAGTTTTTTCAATATAGGAAATCTGCCGGTAAATGCGGCCTGGATTGCCATTATACTTTGCGGTATCCCAATAATCAGAGGTGCGGTCATAGGTCTTGTAACCGAATTTGATATTAAAGCAGATGTGCTCGTGTCCATTGCATTGGTTGCTTCCGTTACCATCGGGGAAGTATTTGCCGCCGGAGAAGTGGCATTTATCATGGCGCTGGGCGCTTATCTGGAGGAAAGGACTGTGGCCAAAGCCCGGGCAGGCATCGAAAAACTGGTGCAGCTTACCCCTGCTACGGCAAGAGTCCTGCGGGAAGGGAAAGAATCCATTATTCCGGCCGAACATGTGAAGCCGGGCGACCTGTTGCGGGTATTGGCCGGAGAGACCATTGCAGTGGACGGAATGATTACCAATGGCCGGACTTCCATAGACCAGTCGATAATGACCGGTGAATCACTTCCTGTGGATAAAGGTCCGGGAGATACCATTTCAAGCGGAACGGTTAATCAGTTCGGTACCTTTGATATGGTGGCGCAAAAGGTCGGGGAAGACAGCTCCATTCAAAGGATGATCCGGCTTGTAAAATCTGCGGATGCGGGAAAGGCAAAAATTGTGGGAATTGCTGACCGATGGGCGACATGGATCGTGGTAACTGCATTGGCAACATCTATTGTTACCTGGTTTATTACAGGCGAAATCATTCGTTCCGTCACAATTCTGGTTGTCTTCTGTCCCTGTGCTTTGGTACTGGCAACGCCAACGGCAATCATGGCCGGAATCGGAAATGCCGCGAAATACGGTATCCTTATCCGGGAAGGAGACGCACTGGAGCGCCTTGCTAAAGTGAAACGGATTGCCTTTGACAAAACAGGAACCCTTACCTATGGCAAACCTGCTGTAGTCCGGCTGGAAAGCTTTGATCCTGAAGTCGGCAAAGAGAAACTTCTGGAGCTCGCGGCAACTGCGGAGCTTCGCTCGGAACATCCGCTGGGCAAAGCAATTGTGGCATATTTTAAGGAGCAAAGCAATCATGTGACCAAAGAACCGGAGGACTTTAAACTGCTCCCCGGCCGTGGTGTATATTCCCAGATTGACGGCATTAAAATACTGGCGGGCAATGAGGCCCTATTCACAGAACAAAATATTTTTCTGTCCGAAACCCTTATTCAGTCGGCAGAAAAAACAAAAGCGGAAGGAAGCACGGTAATCTATATATCGGCCGGAGAGCAGGCAATCGGATTTATTGCATTGGCGGATACTTTGCGTCCGGATGCCGCCGAAACAATCCATGCCATCCATCAGACCGGAATCAAAACCGTTTTACTTACGGGCGATGCGCCGCAGGCCGCCAATCATATGGCCGGTATTGCCGGAATCAGCGAGCTCAAAGCCAACTGCCTTCCGGAGGATAAAATGACGGCAATTACAGATTATCAGTCAAAGGCGGAACCGATCTGCATGGTGGGAGACGGCATTAATGACGCCCCTGCCCTAAAGACTGCCCTGGTAGGTATCGCCATGGGCGGAATTGGAAGCGATATTGCAATTGACGCCGCCGATATCGCCCTTGTCGGTGATGACATTAAAGAGATTCCCCATTTATTACAGCTTGCAAAAAAAACCATGCAAACAATCCATATTAATCTGACTGCTTCCTTGGCACTTAATTTTCTTGCCATTTCCCTGGCTATAACCGGGGTATTAAATCCGGTAGTCGGCGCATTGGTACATAATGCGGGTTCTGTTGCAGTTATCATTAACTCATCTTTATTATTAAAATGGCGGAAAACAAAATAAAAGTCCGGGCATTAAAGTAAAACCGGTAAAAGAGCCTTTCTTACAGAATCTTTACCGGTTTTTAAAATTACTCAAAGAAAATTAGTCAAAGTGATATTCCGTGTCCGCTACGCCGCAAGTAAGTCCCCCGTTTCCCTGGCAAGTAAGTCCCTACTTGTTCATACCCTTATACCAGCTACGCTGGAGTAAGTCCCCCGTTTCGCTAAGAAGCGGGGGACTTACTTGTAAGGTTAAAATATACTTTCCAGGATGCATATCATCTCATCCACATGTTCTTTTGTAATGACTAAGGGCGGTACAAATCGGATAATATTTGCTCCAGCCGCTATAATAATCAATCCTTTATCCATGGCTTTTAAAATATAATCTTTAACAGGCCCTTTAAATTCCAAACCCTGCATCAAACCTTTTCCTCTTCTTTCAAGGATAAAATCGTATTTACCCACCAGTTCATCTAATTTCTGCACAAGATAAACAGATATTTCATTTACATGAGCAAGCAGCTGTTCTGATTCAAATAAATCAAATACTTTGCTGACGGCGGCAGTGGCAAAGGGATTACCTCCGTAAGTGGTGCCGTGATCTCCCGGTTCAAAGGCTGCCGCCGCTTTTTCAGTCGCAGCAAAAGCACCTACGGGCACTCCGCAGCCCAACGCCTTTGCGGTGGTAATAATGTCCGGTTTTACGCCGTATCCCTGATAAGCAAACATGTTTCCTGTTCTGCCCATGCCGCATTGGATTTCATCAAAGATTAACAACATGTCCTTTTCATCGCATAATTTTCTTATATCCACTAAAAACTCTCTATCAGCAGGGTATAAACCGCCTTCTCCCTGTACCGGTTCCACGATGATTGCACAGGTTTTATCCGTTACCTTTTCCTTTACGCTGCTAATATCATTAAAATCGGCGAAAACAACGCCGCCGATTAATGGTTCAAAAGCCGCCCTGTATTGGGGCTGCCCGGTAACAGATAACGCCCCCATACTTCTTCCGTGGAAGGAACGGTTCATGGATATGATCTCACTGTCTGTACGGTTATTTTTATTATAATAATATTTTCTCGCAAGCTTTATAGCACCCTCGATTGCTTCCGTACCGCTGTTGGTAAAAAATACACGGTCCATGCCGGAAGCTTTCTTTAATTTTTCTGCCGCTTCGACGGTAGGGACATTATAGTAATAATTAGAAGTATGTAAAAGCTTATCAATCTGATTCTTCAATGCGTCGTTATACTCTTTGTTCCCATAACCCAATGCAAATACTGCGATACCCGCCGCAAAATCCAGATATTTCTTTCCGTTTAAATTATAAAGGTACACCCCTTCCCCTCTGTCCAGTACAATTTGGTATCTGCTGTAAGTGTGCATTAGAACGTGTTCCGCTTTTTCAATAAACTTAGGCATATCCACAGGCATATTATCCATTGGTTCTCCTCCTTATTTCCCCGATTGAATCTTTTCATGTTCAAACAAAATATTTTCATTATTCAATATTGCCGTCCCGATACCCCGGTTGGTGAAAAACTCAAGGAGCAGGCAGTGCTCCATTCTGCCATCAAGAATATGGACTCTCGATACACCGTTTCGGACTGCATCAACACAGTTTTTTAATTTAGGAAGCATTCCTCCGCCGATAAACCCTTTATTAATTAATTCCTCCGCTCTATCCAGGGTGAGTACGGAAATTAGCGTGTTCTTATCCTCCTGGTCCGTATAAACCCCTTCAATATCCGTTAAAAAAGCTAATTTTTCAGCTCCTATGGCCGTTGCAACTGCACAGGCGACGTCATCCGCATTAATATTATAGGCATGGAAATTATCATCCAGCCCGATAGGCGCAATGATGGGAATAAAGTTATTGTCAATCAAGGTATTAATTAAATCTACATTTACTTCCGTTACATTCCCTACATAACCAATATCCTGTCCGTTCACTAATTTCTTTTCAACCTTAAGGGTGGCGCCATCCTTGCCGCTGATTCCTACTGCCTTAACACCCAGTTTCTCAATCATCTGCACCAAGCCTTTATTTACCTTGCCAAGGACCATTTCGGCAACTTCCATGGTTTGTTCATCGGTAACCCTTAAGCCCTCTACAAATTTGGATTCACGGCCTAATAAACCGGACCACTTGCTGATTTCCTTGCCGCCGCCATGGACAATAATCGGCTGCATTCCCACCAGTTTTAACAATGCCACGTCTTTAATTACATTTAACTGGAGATTTTCATCCAGCATAGCGCTTCCTCCGTATTTTACAACTACCTTTTTATTATTAAATTTCTGTATATATGGTAAAGCTTCAATAAGTGTCTGAGCTTTAATTAAAATCTGATCCATACATTCCATTTGTATAATTTCCTCCTGCTAATCAGTCAAAGCGGATATTCCGGGTCCGCTATACTACTTGTTTATAACCATTTTATTAAGAGCGGTAATCTGCATTTATTTTTACATAATCATAGGTTAAATCACAGCCCCATGCGGTCGCTTTTCCATCGCCCATTTTTACATCCGCAATTGCCCTTACTTCTTTTGCCGACAAAATCTTTGTTGCAGTTTCTTCACTGTAATCTGTAGCCATCCCGTTTTCAACCAGTTTTATTCTGCCGTCCATACTTTCAATATATAGATCCACCTGATCCGAATCAAAATCAACACCGGAATAACCCATGGCGCACAGGATTCTTCCCCAGTTTGCATCATTGCCGTATACGGCTGTCTTTACCAGATTTGAAGTAATAATGGATTTACTTAAGATAACCGCGTCTTCTTTATTTTTTGCTCCAACTACAACGGTCTCAAATAATTTGGTCGCACCCTCCCCGTCCGCTGCTATTTTCCTGGCAAGCTCGGTTGCAACCATATTTAATGCCTTACAAAAATTATAATAATCTTCATTTTTCTCCGTTATTTCCGTATTGCCGGCTAGTCCGTTAGCCAATATAATAAGGGAATCATTGGTGGAGGTATCCCGGTCTATGGATATCATATTAAAAGAATCTTTTACCACCGCACTGATTGCTTCCTGTAATAAGGCTTTGCTGATTGCAATATCCGTTGTAATAACTCCCAGCAGCGTTGCCATGTTGGGATGTATCATTCCCGAACCTTTTGCCATACCGCCGATGGTAACCGTTTTGCCTCCTATTAATAAGGAAACTGCAGATTCTTTGGAATAGGTATCCGTAGTCATAATCGCTTCCGCCGCCATTAACCCGCCGCCGGCATCGCTTTCCAGGGCTTTAACCAAAAGATCTGCCCCTTCTGCTATAACATCTATGGGAAGCTGCCTGCCGATTACCCCGGTGGAGGCTGTAAGAACCTCATTTGCTGAAATTCCAAGGCTGTCTGCCACTGCCTTTGCCATTTTATAATTATTTTCCTCCCCCAGGGCACCGGTACAGGCATTGGCAATACCGCTGTTTAATACAACAGCCTGAATTGTTTTTCTTTCTTTTATTATCTTCATATCCCACTTAACCGGCGCCGCCTTTACCACATTGGTGGTAAAGGTTCCTGCAGCCTTTGCAGGTACGGTACTGTATACCAGAGCCATATCTTTTCTTTTCTTTTTAATGCCCGCATAGATTCCCGCCGCTTTATATCCTTTTGCCGCGGCAACTCCTCCGTTAATAATGTCCATATTATAAAATCCTCCTGACTTCCTTGGTAATTCAATACGACATAAAATTACCCTTTTGAGTATAATTGCTAATTTATTTTTATTCATTCCGGTTTCTTCCGGTGGGTGAGCCGTCACACAAGAGTGTGTTTGAAAAATGCTTGTGCCGAGCTGGACGCTCCACTTTGTGGGAGGCAAAGAGCGATTTGGGGAGCGTAGTGTGCTGCGTTTCCAAAACCTCGACGCAGAATACCGCAAAGTGGGGCGGTCAGAACGGTGCAATGACTTTTCAAGCACACTCTAGCTACGGAAACATAGGAACTAACTTCAAGCCGCTTGCTTCCTCCAAACCAAACATTAAATTCATATTCTGGACCGCCTGGCCTGCCGCACCTTTTACCAGATTATCCATGGCTCCCATGATGATAATACGGTTAGTCCTGGGATCTATCACAAAATTGACATCTACGAAGTTGCTTCCTTCCACCCATCTGGTTTCCGGACAAACACCTTTTTCCAAGACACGGACAAAATATTCATTTTTATAATACTTATCATAGATAGCTTTAACCTCTTCATAAGTAACTGTCCGGGTCAGATTTCCATATGCCGTTACCAGAATTCCCCGGTTCATAGGCACTAAGTGGGGAGTAAAATTAATTTTTACGTCTTTTCCTGCCGCATAGGATAACTGCTCTTCAATTTCCGGTGTATGTCTGTGGCTTGCTACTCCGTAAGCCTTGATGTTTTCATTTACTTCACAATAAAGGTTACCAAGCTTTACCGACCGTCCGGCTCCTGAAGTTCCCGATTTGGCATCCACAATAACGGAGCCGGGATCAATTAATCCCTCCTTTAAAAGAGGATAGACGGATAGGGTTGTACAGGTGGGATAACAGCCCGGATTGGCAACTAATCTTGCTTTCTTAACCCGCTCCCTGTTAATTTCACATAAACCATATACCGCTTCTCTAATAAACGCGGGACTAACATGCTTTATTCCATACCATTCCTCATAAGTATTAACATCCTTAATCCTGAAATCCGCACTTAAATCAATGATTTTAACCCTGGATAATATTTCATCATTGACTAAGGAAGCACAAAACCCCGCAGGCGTGGCAGTAAAAATCACATCCGCCTTTTTTGCCAGCTCTTCCATATTATCATCCATACATGCCGCATCCACTAATTGGAACATATTTTGAAAGACTTCACAGTACTTTTTATTAATATGGCTTTTGGAACCGTACCATACTATCTCTGTATCCTTGTGCTGCAAAAGTAATCTGACTAATTCCTGTCCGGCATAACCAGTCGAACCAATGATACCTGCTTTTACCATCTGTCTACCTCCGTTCTTCTCTTGCTTTCAAAATAATTGTTTATAATTATACATCAGAATTGATTATTATGCAATAGCTGATTTATAATTTTTCATTATTTTTGTTACAATTCAGCCTTACTGCTGAAATGTAACAAATGATGCACAGAAATTATGCATTCTGCATAATTTCGCACACATATGTCTCGGGTTTTCTGTGACTTCCGCTTCGCTCCACTCACAAAAACACCTCGCGGTACCATAGGCTGAACTGTAACTTATTTTTCGGTCTATCTCATTCCCCGCAATTTAATATATCAATTCCTGCCTCTAAAAGAATTGTATAAAGTTTTGCTATGGGTAAACCCACAATGTTATAATAATCTCCTTCTATCTTTTCTATATTGACTGCAAATTTACCCTGTATGCCATATCCGCCGGCTTTATCAAAAGGTTCTCCCGACTCTATATACTTTTCTATTTGCGCTTTTGTCATAGGATAAACCCAGACTTGGGTTTTCTCCACAAAATTTATTATTTTTTCTTCCTCTTTCCGCCCTTTAACTCCCGGCATATCTTCTGCTTTAATAACGACGGATACGCCTGTGTATACCTGGTGCCGGTTTCCCTGGAGCATTTGCAGCATGGCTTTAGCATCCGCCGCATTCTTTGGTTTTCCCAGAATCCGTCTGTCAATTGCCACCATAGTATCAGCACCGATAATAATAGACTTATCTTTTATTTTGCCTGCCACATCCCGCGCCTTTTCACTGGCCAGTTCCATTACCATTTCCTCCGGTCTGTCTTTCGTAATTATCTCCTCTTTATCACTTGCATAAATTATAAACTTTATACCAACCTGTTCCAATATTTCTTTTCTTCTGGGTGAGCCAGACGCCAATACTATTTTATACATAACAACCTCCGGGTATAGGATCCCATCACATCAATAAGTGATTGTTTCCATTCTTTTTATCAATATCTTAATTTCTTATTTTATACATTTTTATACCTCTTAACCTTTTAATAATTCTCAAGGTTTTTATTTAATGGGAAAATTACAGAATTTCCCATTAAATAAAAAACGGTATAGAATAAACAACAAATGCCTGCCTTGGCAGACATCTTATGCTGGAAGGAATCTACACCGGAAAACCATATTTTATTTATTTAAACACATCAATTGTA
Organism: Clostridiales bacterium; assembly: GCA_015655075.1. Classification (GTDB taxonomy): domain Bacteria; phylum Bacillota; class Clostridia; order Lachnospirales; family Lachnospiraceae; genus Anaerocolumna. Next base: position 44,528 of record JAATFT010000096.1, read on the forward strand.
CCATTATTATACATTTATGTCTATAAGTTTGCAGCAAAAATTCTGTAAAAAATATACAAGTAAATCCTAAGCCCGCCGCTTACGCTTTGCTAAAACGGGGAGCCTTATTTATAAGGTAAAATTTCTGATTATTTTTAAAATTAACTGTTGCATAAATTAACAAAATGATGTATATTTATAATAATTAAGCTAAGATTAAATCTGTCTTGGGAAACTAGTTATTATAAATTATTATAATATAGGAGGAATTATATTATGAAAGAAAAGGTTATACTTGCTTATTCCGGCGGCCTTGACACAACAGTGATTATTCCATGGTTAAAAGAAAACTACAATTATAAGGTAATATGTGTATGTATTAACGTAGGACAGGGAAACGAACTGGAAGGGTTAGAAGAAAGGGCCAAATTATCAGGAGCAACGAAATTGTATATTGAAGACGTAGTGGATGAATTTGTAGATGAATTTGTTATGCCCTGCGTAAAGGCCGGCGCCGTGTATGAAAATAAATATCTGCTTGGAACTTCCATGGCAAGGCCTGTCATTGCAAAACGCCTGGTAGAAATTGCAAGAAAGGAAAATGCCACCGCTATCTGCCACGGCGCCACCGGAAAGGGAAATGACCAGGTACGTTTTGAATTAAGTATTAAAGCTTTAGCTCCTGACTTAAAAATTATCGCTCCCTGGAGAATCTGGGATATTTCCTCCAGAGAAGAGGAAATCGAATATTGCAGAAACCACGGAATAAATCTTCCCTTTTCTTCTGACAACAGCTACAGCCGTGACAGAAACCTTTGGCATATCAGCCATGAAGGTCTGGAATTGGAAAATCCTGCAAACGCACCGGACTATGATCATTTGCTGGTACTTAGCGTCTCTCCTGAAAAAGCTCCGGAGGAGGGGGAAACCCTTGCTTTAACTTTTGAAAAAGGCATACCAATCGGTTTAAACGGGAAAACCATGAAGCCTTCCAAAATCATTGCCGAATTAAATAAACTTGGCGGAAAACACGGTATCGGCATTGTGGACATTGTTGAAAACCGAGTTGTCGGAATGAAATCCCGGGGCGTATACGAAACACCCGGCGGAACCATTTTAATGGAAGCACATACTCAACTGGAGGAATTAATTCTTGATCGTGCAACTTTAACCTGTAAGAAAGAAATCGGCAATAAATTCGCCGACGTTGTATATGAAGGCAAATGGTTTACACCACTTCGTGAAGCGCTTCAGGCATTTGTTGACGTAACACAGGAATATGTGACCGGCGAAGTGAAATTAAAACTGTATAAAGGAAATATAATTAAACAGGGATCCACCTCTCCCTATTCCCTGTATAACGAAAGTATTGCTTCCTTTACTACCGGCGATTTATATAACCATCATGATGCGGAAGGCTTCATTAATCTTTTTGGCCTGTCCCTTAAAGTCCGCGCCATGAAAATGTCGGCACTTGAAAATGAAAAAAAGAATAAATAATCAATCCTTGGGCGTAATCACTGATAAAAAACCCTGGCTAAAAAAGCACTCTAAAAAAGCCTGTCTAAATTTTAACCCTTAACTTAAAAAGCGGGAAGCAAAGTACAGGACATGATTAATTCATGCCTCTATTAATCCCCTGAGTTTTCTTAAAGCTAAAGGTATAATTCAGGAAGGCTTTTATTTAATAGGAGATTCACGGAATTTCTTATTAAATAAAAGCCTTCAAGGTGGGATGCACATGACGCGCCAGAGGTAGTTTATCACTGAAGTGACGGTGCGTTAGCGCCAGAGTCTTTCTTGTTAAAGCCTGTTTATTAATTTGTCCATTATTTTCAGACACGCCCTAAGCAGTACCAGAAGTTTATCGGCTTTGATAAATTTCTAATTTAAAATTAATGATTCTTTTATTTTGTTGTAAACTATAAGATATATAGTAAAAATATATTATAAAAAACATGTTTCTATAATCATATCTACGGCGCAAATACAGCACCCCCCTTTTGGGGGGTACGATTGACTGAAAACCATCCATATTTTTCGAAAGAAAATAATATGTCAATCACTTATAGTAGCAAAGGAGTATAATAAAAAAATGATTATTACAACCACACCTACCGTTGAGGGAAAAACCATTACAGAATATAATGGTATTGTATTTGGAGAAGTTATCTCCGGCGTTAATTTTATCAAGGATTTTGCGGCAGGCTTATCTAATTTTTTTGGCGGACGTTCCGGAACCTATGAGGACGAATTAATTCAGGCCAGAGAAAATGCGATGAAGGAAATGGAAAACCGGGCCAGGCAGATAGGTGCGGACGCCATTGTAGGCGTTGACATTGATTATGAGGTACTTGGTGCGGACAACGGTATGCTTATGGTAACCGCTTCCGGAACAGCGGTAAGAATCAAATGAAATAATACTTTTCCAGAAATTGATTAGTTACCTTTTCATATTCCGCGGGATTTTTCTGGCAGGACTGGGCATGCTTTGCATTGGGTACCAAATAGATATCCTTTTTATCAGGTTTTGCATCATACATGGCCAAAGACATGGAATAAGGCACAAACTCGTCTTCCAGGCCATGTATAAACAAAATCGGCGCACGGCTTTGCACCGCCCCGTCTAAAGGTACGACATCATCCATCCAAAAACCTGCCCTCAGCCGGATGATGACTTTGGCTAAAGGTAAAAAAGGAAATACAGGTAAATGGTAATATTTCTTTAATTGATATCGGATCAATTTTTCCAGGGAGGAATAGGAACAGTCAGCTATTGTGCAGCGTACTCTCCCGTCAATTGCATGATGAGATAAAACCGTTGCACCTCCCATGGATTCCCCATGAGTTACAATGGCAAGATTGGAGCCGTATTCTGAATAGCACCAATCTATTACGGCCTGTAAATCAAATTTTTCATAATAACCCATGGTGGTGCAGGCTTTTCCGCTTAAACCGTGATTTCTATGATCATATGTTAGTACTGTAATCCCTTTTTTTAAAAATATTTCCGCATATATCATACTGCTATACTTTGCAGTGGTGTATCCATGGCAGAGCACAGCTATTTGTAACTTACCGACTGGATTTAAAAACTGCTTTTTACTGATATCATTATTAATCAGCTGACAGGATAAATCATAACCATACCTGGACTTTATATTAAAATTTTTCTTTTCCCAGCTCTGGTATATTTTTTCTGTTAACCTGCCCTCTTCTATCTCCCTTTGGTAAAGCTTATCATAAGCTATTACCTTGGGTTTTAACACAATATTGGATAAAAACCAGGTAAATACTACTAAAACAACCAGTGCAAGTAAAATAAATAAAATTATATAGCCTAACATATTCCGCTCCAATCTATCTATCCGCTTAAGACAGCTTATAAAACACAGGGTGGGAATGCAATTTTTTACACACCAGTTTCCGGGGCATAAAATATTGTTTTTTAATGCCGCCTCCTAACCGGGTAATATTTACCCCATCCCGTATGAGATATTTTTATTAATTATTATTTTGAACATTCACTCCATAATATTTTATCACATATAGTATAAAAAAGTATTGCAATTTTATTAAGATTTTCTTTATAAATATTGGATTAGAAAATGATTAGCTTTCCTTAAGAATCTATGTAAATGAAAGGTGGATTTAATGAAATGGAAGAAAATTTAAAGAAAAAATTCAAACTGCCAAAATTAAAATTTTTAGGATTAATTTTTGGTATTATTCTGGTAATTATCCTGGTATCCGGTTCCTTCTATACCATTAACGAGCAGGAACAGGCTGTACTTACCACTTTCGGAGTGGCTAAATCCGTTACTGATTCCGGACTGCATTTTAAGATTCCTTTTATTCAAAAGGTCCGAAAGGTCAATACGACAATTAACGGTTTTTCCATAGGTTATGATATGGAAACCAATGAAACCATCGAAAAAGAATCCGTTATGATCACCTCGGATTATAATTTTGTCAATGTTGACTTCTTTGTAGAGTATAAGGTTTCTGATCCGGTTAAGGCCGTATATGCATCAAAAGAACCTGTTTTAATACTCAAGAACATTGCTCAGAGCAGTATCCGTTCCGTCATAGGCAGTTATGATGTGGATGGTGTTTTAACCACCGGCAAGAATGAAATCCAGGCTACCATTAAGGAAATGATTTTAGAAAAATTAGCCGAACATGACCTCGGCATCCAATTAATCAATATTACCATACAGGATTCAGAACCGCCCACACAGGAAGTTATGGAAGCCTTCAAAGCTGTTGAAACAGCCAAGCAGGGGAAAGAAACTTCCATTAACAACGCCAATAAATACCGCAATGAAAAACTGCCGGATGCAGAAGCACAGGTTGATAAAATAATTAAAAAGGCAGAGGCTCAGAAGGAAGAACGCATAAATGAAGCAACCGGACAGGTGGCAAGATTTAATTCCATGTATGCGGAATATGTGAAAAATCCTGTCGTAACCAAGGAAAGGATGTTTTATGAAGCTATGGAGGATGTACTGCCCTCTTTAGAAGTCATTATCGACGGGACGGACGGGGTACAAAAAATTCTGCCCCTTGATTCCTTTGTAAATATAAACAATGATAATGAAACTTCAGAAACGGTATCCGATACAGAAAAGGAGGGTGAGTAATATGTTAAAAAAGATTTTACTTAGCATAATAGGACTTCTGGCAGTCGCTATTTTATTTTCTTCCATAATAGTAACGGGCGAAAACGAATATAAATTAGTCCGTCAGTTCGGTAAGGTAAACAAAGTAATCAATAAGCCAGGTATCAGCTTTATTATACCCTTTCTGCAAAACGTCACTACCCTTCCCGATGAAATATTGCTTTATGATTTAGCTTCCTCTGATGTGATAACCATGGATAAAAAAACCATGATCAGTGACAGTTATGTGTTATGGAGAATTACGGATCCTCTAAAGTTTTCCCAGACCTTAAATTCTTCCATTTCCAATGCTGAGAGTCGGATTGATACCGTAGCTTATAATGCAGTTAAAAACGTAATCAGCAGCCTGGCCCAAAGTGAAGTTATCAGCGGACGGGATGGTGCCCTAGTAGCCTCTATCATGAATAATATCGGCAATTCCATGGACCAATACGGTATTACTTTACTCACAGTTGAAACGAAACAGCTGGATTTACCTTCTGATAATAAAACAGCCGTATACGAAAGAATGATTTCAGAACGTGACAAAATTGCCGCTACTTATATCGCAGAAGGCGATTCGGAAGCCCAGGTTATCCGCAATACAACGGACAAGGAAATATCCATAAGCCTTTCTACGGCAAAAGCAGAGGCGGAGCGTATTATGTCGGAAGGGGAAGCGGAATATATGCAGATTCTCTCCAAAGCATATGCGGATAAATCACGAACTGAATTTTATTCCTTTGTACGTTCCCTTGACGCTGCTAAATCCTCTTTAACCGGAGATAATAAAACCCTTATCCTGCCTTCCGATTCTCCTATTTCCAAGATTTTTACGGGCGAATAATTTCTGTTTTAGCATCGGCTAAACCTACTTAGGGATTATATCGATACATATCAATTTAACAATTTACCGTATTGAATTTTTGCTCAAAATGATTTACTATGAATAGTAAGCAAAGTGAATATTCCGGGTCCGCTACGCTACTTGCTCATATACCATACCCGCTATACTGGTATTTCAGTCGGAGTCGACTCTCCGACTGAAACAAGTAAGTCTCAAACCCACCGCTTACACTTCATCAAGAAAAGTGGGCTTACTTGTAAAGTTAAAATTCGGTTTATGCCTGATTTCGATAATGATTTTGCAAGGAGAAATATTATGGAAAAAGACACCATATTAGTTGTGGATGACAGCGATATTATATGCAGTATAATCAAAGGTATTTTGGAAAGTCCGTCCTTGCATATTGATATTGTCCATTCCGGCGAAGAAGGAATCACAATAGCGAAGGAATTACACCCTACGCTTATACTGCTTGATATTATAATGAGCGGTATCGACGGTTATGAAACCTGCCGCATATTAAAAAACAGTGATGAGACGAAGGATATCCCTGTTATTTTTATAACCGGGAATAATGATCCCAAATCGATTTTAAAAGGATTTGAAGTCGGTGCGGCAGATTACGTGTCAAAGCCTTTTATTCCAGAAGAATTAAAGGCCCGCGTAAAAGTGCATATGCAAAATATCAAAAATCAGCGTGAACTGCATATTCTGATGCAGGAATTAAAAGAAATGGCTGTTACGGATTATCTGACTAAGTTGCATAACCGCCGTTATTTTATGGAGCAATTGCAGGTATTTGTAACTGAGTCTACGTCTGATATTTTCCTTATCTTATTTGATATTGACAATTTTAAAAAAATTAACGATATCTACGGCCATAATACGGGAGATTTAGTATTAGTTACCATATCTAAGATACTTAAGCTGCTTTTGCGTAAAGAGGATATATTAGGCCGGTGGGGCGGAGAAGAATTTATGATCTGTCTTCCCGATGTCACGGAAAATGCCGCTATTGATTTTGCCAATCGATTCCGCCAGGAAGTAGGCGGATACCATTTTAACTGTAACGGCACCGTCTTCCAATGTACCCTTACAGGAGGCGTCATTCAATATGACAGGAGTATTTCCCTTGAAAAAAATTTCACAAAGGTTGACCAGGCTTTATATGTTGGGAAATCTTCTGGGAAAAACCGGTGTATTTACAGCTATCCTAAATGAATTTGCTTAATAACGATAGATGTTAAAAAATAAGGAGATAAAAATGGCATATGAAATACTTGTTTTAGATATAGACGGAACCTTAACCAATTCCCGAAAAAAAGTTTCAAAGAAAACCTTAAACGCTATTTTTAAGATTCAGGAACGGGGCCATAAAGTAGTATTAGCCTCCGGCCGCCCTACTCCGGGTGTTCTCCCTTTGGCAAATAAACTTAGACTTTCGGAATACAACGGCTATATATTGTCTTTTAACGGCGCCAGAATCATAAACTGCAAAACCAATGAAATTATCTATGAAAAAATTCTTCCCAGAAATATTATACCCGAGCTGTATGCGGAAGCCAGAAAGAATTCCGTGGGCATAATAACCTATGAAGATAATTGTATTATAACGGATATGGAAACCGATGAATTTATGGAAAGAGAAGCCAGAATAAATGAAATGTCCATTAAAAAAATCCATAACTTTTCCACTTACATTAATTTTGACGTAAATAAATGTTTAATAACCGGACCTGGTTCCAAGCTCGAAAAAGTTGAAGTTATTATGAACGAAAAATTTGGAAATCAAATAAAGATTTACCGGTCGGAACCGTTTTTTCTGGAGTTAATGCCTCAAAATATCGATAAAGCTTATTCCCTTGGTAAATTACTGGATTTTCTCGGCTTATCCAGGGAGCAAATGATTAGCTGCGGGGACGGATACAATGATTTATCCATGATACAGTATTCCGGAATGGGGGTCGCCATGGCAAATGCCCAGGAAATTGTGAAAAATGCCGCAGACTATATCACCTTATCCAATGATGAAGACGGAGTGGCCCATGTAATTAAAGAATTTATGCTATGAAAAAGAGGCTTGCAAAGCAAACTCTGCGCTGACAAATACCCTGTAAGGCAGACACAGAAAAAGAGGCTGTGTTTGCTTTACAGGGTATGATTTTTCCCTAGTTGTTTTTTAGTATCAGTAGCTACTATTAGTTGTTTGCATCAGGTATTTATTGTATCAGGTATTTGTGGAAACAGTTTTGCCGCTGAGTTCAAATATCCTCTTCACTTCCTCCAGCAGTTCTTTACCGGGCTCTTTTGTGGCAATAAGCCTATACTCAAGGCCAAGTTCCTTCCATTTATATTCTCCCATCTTATGAAAACCCAATAGTTCAATCTTAGATATATTGGGATACTCTTTCAGATGATCTGATAATTTCTTAATACTGTCGATGTTGTCCGTCATTCCCGGCACCAACACGTACCTTACCCATGTATTGATATTTTTCTCTTTTAAATAATCCAGAAAGGCAAGGGTGGGAGCGAGAGAAACCCCCGTAACCTTCTTATATACCACTGGATCATAATTTTTAATATCAAGCAATACAATATCCGTATATTTTAAAACTTCTTTTACAACATCATTCCATATATAGCCGGAGGTATCAAGCGCAACCGATATACCTTCCTTCTTACAAAGTTTGGATACTTCTAAGATAAATTCCTGTTGCAGTAAAGGTTCGCCGCCGGTAAAGGTTACGCCGCCGCCGCTAAAACCCATATATGACTTATACTTTACTATTTCACTCATCAACTGTTCCGGTGTATATACTACTCCCTTCGTAGTGTCCCAAGTATCGGGATTATGACAGTATTGACACCTTAAAACACAGCCCTGCATAAAAACAACAAATCGTATTCCGGGCCCGTCCACTGTTCCGCAACTTTCAAGGGAGTGAATTCTTCCTGTTTTATACATATTATTCACCATACCTTTCCAGTTTTCCGATTCTATATCAGCTCTATATTAATAATTGATAACACAATCAATTAGTTTTAATCATTCATTTATGACCCGAATCATTATTATCCAATTATGAATCATTATTCTCGATTTATAAATTATATAAGATACCAATTTATTATTATTTTTTCAATATAATTTTTCGGCATTTCTATTATCGATTTTTTAACAATTTAATAACTTATAATCTTAAATGACTTATAATCGCTTATTAAACGGCTTTTATAGTCTCACATATATTCTGTTATTAATTTAACATTCCCTTAAGTTCAATTAAGCTTGTTCCTAACCTTATTAATTTTAAGATTAGGAGCAAGCTTTTAACTGCTGCTTTTACTAAATGTTCTTATTATTAATTTTATTAACTGTTGCTTATTTTCCGTTATACTTCCTATTATCTTTCATGGAAAGTACGATTAACGACATCCATCTGCTGCTCACGATTCAACTTAACAAAGTTTACGGCATAACCGGATACACGTATGGTAAGCTGAGGATATTTTTCCGGATGTTCCATCGCATCCAATAAAGTTTCACGGAAAAATACATTTACATTAATATGATGGCCTTTATCATGGAAGTAGCCGTCCAGCATACCTGCCAGATTTTTTACTCTTTCCTCCTGACTCTTGCCCAAAGCCCGGGGCACTATGGAGAAAGTATAAGATATTCCATCTTCCGCATGTTTGTAAGGCAGCTTTGCGACAGAAGACATGGATGCAATGGCGCCGTTTTTGTCTCTTCCGTGCATGGGATTGGCACCGGGTGCAAAAGGTTCTCCCGCCTTACGGCCGTCCGGAGTACTCCCTGTTTTTTTGCCATACACAACATTGGAGGTTATGGTTAAAATGGATAGTGTCGGTTTGGCATTCCGATAAGTCCTAACCTTACGTAATTTATTCATAAAATGCTCTACCAACTCCACCGCCATCTGGTCTACACGGTCATTGTTATTGCCGAAAGCGGGATATTCTCCCTCTATTTTATAATCCACCGCCAGTCCTTCTGCATTGCGTATCACCTTAACCTTTGCATATTTAATGGCGGAGAGGGAATCTGCCACTACGGAAAGTCCGGCAATACCACAGGCTTCCGTACGCAATATATCAATATCGTGAAGAGCCATTTGTAAACGTTCATAGTTATACTTATCATGCATATAATGGATTACATTCAGAGTATTGATATACAATTCAGACAGCCAATCCATGACTTGGTCAAACTTAACCATTACTTCATCATAATCCAAGTAATCTCCGGTTATGGGTTCGAATATGGGTCCCACCTGTTCGCCGGATTTTTCATCCTTACCGCCGTTGATTGCATATAACAAAGCCTTGGCAAGATTGGCCCGCGCACCAAAGAACTGCATCTGTTTACCTATTCTCATCGCAGATACGCAACATGCGATACCGTAATCATCCCCCCATACTTCACGCATAATATCATCGTTTTCATATTGGATGGAGCTGGTATCGATTGAAATTTTGGCGCAGAACTCTTTAAACCAAGTAGGCAGGGATATGGACCACAAAATTGTTAAATTAGGTTCCGGTGCGGGTCCTAAATTATTTAAAGTATGGAGAATACGATAACTGCTCTTTGTTACAAGGGTTCTTCCGTCCATTCCCATGCCGCCGATAGATTCGGTAACCCAGGTAGGATCCCCGGAAAACAGATCGTTATAGGAGGGAGTCCGCAGAAAACGCACCATTCTTAATTTCATGACGAATTGATCCATCAATTCCTGTACTTCGGATTCCGTAATTAAACCGTTCTTTAAATCCCGTTCATAATAAATATCAAGAAATGTGGAAACCCTGCCAAGACTCATTGCAGCTCCATCCTGTTCCTTAATGGCTCCAAGATAAGCAAAATAAGTCCACTGGGTTGCTTCAAAAGAATTTTTCGCAGGTCCGCTGATATCGTAACCATAGGAGGCCGCCATCTTCTTTAATTGCTCTAATGCTTTAATATGTTCTGAAATTTCCTCCCTTATTCGGATATCCGGCGATTCCAGAGTATTTCTTTCAAATAATTTTTTCTGTTCTTTCTTGTCCTTGATAAGCCAATCCACACCATATAACGCAACTCTTCTGTAATCTCCGATGATACGTCCACGTCCGTAAGCATCCGGCAGACCGGTTATAATTGCGCTATGTCTTGCTTTCCGCATGGCATCAGTATACGCATCAAAAACACCTTCATTATGGGTCTTTCGATTGTCCGTATAAATTTCTTCCGTGGTCTTGTCTAAGGTATAACCATATGCCTCCAGAGCATTCTTAACCACCCTGATACCGCCGTTTGGCATAATGCCCCTTTTTAACGGCTTATCGGTCTGAAAACCTACGATTAATTCCTTATCTTTATCAACATATCCGGGTCCAAATGCCGTGATTGTTGAGGGTGTCTTCTTTTCCGCATCAAGGATACCATTTTTCGTTTCCTCCAGCATTAAATCGGATATCTGTTTCCACAAATCCTGTGTTCGCTCCGTGGGTGTTTCCAGAAAGGAAGCATCTCCTTCATACGGCGTATAATTATGCTGAATAAAACTTCTTACATTAATATCTGTCGTCCAGCTCCCCGGATTAAAACCATGCCATTCATCTCTCATTGCATTCATTGCAATCCTCCTTTTTCATGTAAGCTTTGGGGTTTTTTTGTGAAATATAGTGAAGCATTTCAATTAATTCCTGTTTTTTTAAGCAGATAATACATATAGTATTTAAAATTGTTTTTGCTTCTATATATTGTATTATAAGAAAACGGCTGGTAATGTCAAGGGCTTACTTGAGGAATAATTATCAATAAGACTTTATTAAAAAATAATCCCTCTATAATACTTTTGACAGAAACTCCTTCAGCCTGGGATGCTTTGGAGTATCAAAAAAAGCTTTTGGTTCATTTTGCTCTTTTATTTTACCCTCTTCTATAAATAAGACTCTGGTTGCAACCTCTCTTGCAAATCCCATCTCATGGGTTACCACAACCATTGTCATTCCACTCTCGGCCAGTTCTTTCATAAGCTCCAATACCTCTCCTACCATTTCCGGATCCAGGGCGGAAGTAGGTTCGTCAAATAACATAACATCCGGATTCATGGCCAGTGCCCTTACAATGGCGATGCGCTGTTTCTGCCCGCCGGACAATTGTCTGGGATAAGCGTCGGCTTTTTCCCGTAAGCCGATTCGCTCCAATAATTCCGCCGCTTTACGGTTCGCCGCTTCTTTATTCATAAGGCCAAGCTTAACCGGCGCCAGGGTTATATTTTGGCGGACCGTCAAATGGGGAAAGAGATTAAACTGCTGAAACACCATCCCCATTTTCTGGCGCAGTTGGTTGATATCTGTCTTCGGGGCGGTTATATTATTTCCCTCAAACCAGATTTCTCCTGCGGTAGGAATTTCCAACAGATTCAAACATCTTAAAAAAGTGGATTTACCAGAGCCGGAAGGTCCGATTATTACAACTTTTTCACCTTGTTCTATGGTTTCGTCGATATCGTCCAGAACCAGATGATTTCCAAATTGTTTTTTTAAATTTTTAACTGTTATCACCCTGTCTCATCCTCCTTTCGAAAATCCCCAGCAATTTCGTTAATCCTAAAACAATAACCAAATAAAATAGGGCGGAAATAATAAACGGCGGGAGTACGTCCCACGTACGGGAACCGATATATTGCGCCGCCTTTGTCAGATCGGTAACTGCTATAATACTCGCAACGGAAGTTTCTTTTATAAGTACGATGAATTCATTGCCTAAAGCGGGCAGGATATTTTTAATTGCCTGGGGCATTATAATATAAAACATAGCCTGATTTGCATTCAGTCCTAGTGAACGCCCCGCTTCCGCCTGGCCTTTGTCAACGGATTCAATGCCTGCACGGACAATCTCCGCCACATACGCACCGGAATTAATACCGAAACAGACGGCGGCCACTACTATTTCGTTGGTATTCCTGGAGGTAAAAATCAGATTATAAATGATGAGCAACTGCAACATGATAGGGGTTCCCCTGATAACATTAACATAGCAACCGCATATTATTCCTATCCACCGCAATCCTTTTATATTAACGACAGATACCCTTATGATTGCCACCAAAATACCGATTAAGGCACCGATAATAATGGCAATCAGGGATATTTCCAAGGTTATCAAAAGTCCCTCCAGATAATACTGATACCTTTGTTCCGTTATAAATGCATCATAATACCGCCCAGCCAACGATATGAACCAATCTCTGATAGTATCCAACTTAACTTCTCCTTTTTCCTGTGAAGATAAGGCTTGCCAGCCCCGCTACCATTCCCTGTATAACCATGCATAACTGTAAACACATAATAAGCAGCAGACAAAAATGTTCTTACGCCTGCTGCTTCCTGCATATAAAACAGTCAAATGTTAAACCGATTCCTGGAGCGTGTTTGAAAAATCGTGGAACACCCAACCCGGCGCAAGCATTTTTCAAACACGATCTGGTTCGCGAACAGTTTCCAGTTAAAATCATTTTTTACCGTCCTGTTGTCTTCGCGTAAATGAATTGATTACTTTTTATATAATTATTTCCCTGTATTGGTGTGATTTGCTGTAAATTCTTCAATTTTTCCATCTTCAATCAATTGATTGATGACTTCGTTAATTTTATTTAAAAGCTCGGTATTGCCCTTTTTGACGGCAATCGCATATTTATCTTCAAATAAAGTACCATTCAGGATAGTAAGGTTGTCGTTGGCTGCCACCAATTCCTCTGCAGGATACTGATCCATAACGATACAGTCAATCCTGCTGTTTTTTAAATCTTCCGCCGCCTGTGCAAATTTAGTATATCGCTTAACTTCTTTTGCTTTTATATTATCTTCGTCGGAAACATAAAAATCTGCAATATTGCCCTGCTGCACGCCGATAATTTTATCATCCATATCTTTAACACCGGCAACGGCGGGATTCTCTTTATTGACAACAACTACCTCCGTAGAGTTGACATATTCAACTGAAAAATCCATTACTTTTTTACGTTTTTCGTCTACGGATACACCCGCCGCAACCATATCTATCTTGCCCTGCTGCACCGCAATCAGTGCGCCGTCAAAGTCCATCGTTTTAATTTCCAGCTTTTTACCCATGGCGTCTGCAATCGCCTGAGCGATATCCATATCAATGCCCACCACCTTGTCACCTTCCACATACTCATATGGCGCAAATCCAGGTTCTGTTCCTACAATTAAAGTGCCGTTATCAGCCTCTGCGGCATCACTGCGGCCGGTGTTGTCATTGCTTCCCGTATTATCACGGCTATCGGCATTATCACTGTTACCGGTATCAACGCTGTTACCGGCGTTGCCGCTGCTTCCGGTATCCGTCTTAGTTCCGCAGGCAGTAAGTGATATGGTAAGTACAATAGTAAGCATTGCACATAATAATCTTTTCACAAGTAACGTCCTCCTCAATTCATATTTATAAGATATTATTTATATTAATGCTTAGTATTGTACCACGTTCATGGAAAATTTCAAGTGTCTTTTTACTTTTTTGATTAACTGCTCTAATTGACCGCCTGGCGATTATTCTATGTCTATTGTTTCGGTTTCATTTTCTTCCTCACAAATTCTATCTTTGTAATCATAAGTTTTTACCTTATTTGTCTGTTTTACTTTTACATCAATGCCCGACATAAAATTGTCCGCATGAATATGAATGGTAGGGGCCGTTTCATCATCAACATTCGGTACATGATTTGCCAAACCGCTAAATTTAGATCTGGCGGAAACATCCACTTTTACGTTCTCCGGAACAATAATCGTAATTCCGCTCATAGTACTTTTACAATATATATTAACGTCGTCATCAATTATGGCATCCCCAAGATCCAGCTTTAAACCGCTGCAGACTGTATTAATCGTCGCTCCGTTAAATGGTCTGTTTTCAATTTTAACATCGCGTCCGTTAAATGCAATGGCGTAATTTAATACGTCACCCTCTTCTGTGTTTTCGCCGTCCTCGTTATATTTATCAATGAGTTTGACCGCAACCTTTACGGTGGTACGTACCGCCGCATAAGCAAAAATAAATTTAATCAGTTTTCCGCCTCTTCGTTTTTTATATCTAACCAACTCCTTTGTTCCCACTATTTTCTTAGCCATGATATAATCTCCTTTCCATAAGCATAATACCGCGCCTGTTCATTCCATAACCGCGCATATTAACCATTTTGATTTACAGGTTCTTTTATGAGCCATACTCTGTCAGGTCAAATAAAACGGTTGCTTTTTGATATTATATGCGAAAACTTCAAAAAATGTATAACTACTTTGGCATCTTCTTTTAAACTCCTCCGTAAGGTGCCGTTGGTATCAACATAATTGCGGAAAGGATTAAATTTACAGAAATCCGGAAAATTATTGTAACACGGTAACTTTTTCGTTAAAACTGCTTTTGGTACAAGATTTACTAATTATGCCGTAGCAGCTCCGGGTTCGATTCCAGATGTGCAAAATCATTAAAACGCTGAAGGTAAAACCTATTATATCTCTCATCATATACTAATTCCGTTATACTGCTGTTTTCAAGGGAATTACCAAATAATAATTTTTTACTCATATCAAGGCCGAGGAATCCGGTAAGGAGGGCCCGTATAACACCGCCATGGGTAACTACCGCAACCTTCTTTTTATCTAATTTTATAATTTCTTCCATAGTAACCACGGCTCTATTAAAAACGTCCAGACCGCATTCCCCGCCAGGGTACGGTATATCTTCATTAAGCTTCATCTGCTCCGCTTTAAAATCAGCATAAAATTTTCCAATATATTCATTGGTTTTGCCTTCCATGTCACCAAAGGATATTTCAGCAAGATTCTCTCTTATATTAAGCTGCCGTCGTATATACAGATTAATTACTTCCGCAGTTTGTACCGCCCGGACTAAATGGCTGGAATATATTGCGTCAATCTCGTAGGCAGCCATTCGCTTACCCAGCAAATCTGACTGCAGGTATCCTTCCTCCGCCAATTCCACATCTACATTACATAGTGAGCTATTCTGTCTGCCGTGCCTTATTAAATATATATTCATTTCAATCTCCATTCCGCATATGTTTAATAGTTCTCCTTGCGAACAATAGTTCATTACTTATGGTAAGGTTCCCTGGAATTAATCCGGTAAGCGCGGTAAATCTGCTCTAATAAAATCACACGCATCATCTGGTGGGGAAATGTCATCTTAGAAAAACTCAATTTATAATCAGCCCGTGTTAAAACTTCATTGCTTAATCCCAAAGAACCTCCTATTACAAATATTATATGGCTGTAACCGCCCACCCCCAACTGCAATATTTTATCTGCCAGCTCCGTCGAGGACAGCATATTGCCCTCCATCGCAAGTGCTATGGTATAGGCTCCTTCTTTTATATATTTTAGAATCCTATCCCCTTCTGCTTTCTTTATCTGTTCTTTTTCCGCTTCACCTGCCCGGTCAGGGGTTTTTTCATCGCTTACTTCTATGATTTCCAATTTGCAGTAACGGCTTAAACGCTTCCTGTATTCTTCAATCGCCAGGATAAAATATTTTTCTTTTATTTTTCCTGCGCCTATGATTGTTATTTTCAATTTTGCTCCCATCTGCATGTTTTAATATCTTTTAATCTTTTAATTTTCCTCTTTTTTTACAGGAACTCCTGCTGTTTTTATTTTGTATTCGGTTTTCTCCCGGATATACTCATATAAAACACCATTTTTTACAATCTTTACTTTTTCTCCGGAAAAACCGCGCTTTCTTAACTCTCTCTGGAAATTAAACAGCATAAACCCGTGAAATACGATGAGCACGTTTTCCTTTGACCAGTCAATCCGGTCTAAAAAAGAATTAATTCTTTTTCTGGTTCCAACAACTGTTTCCGGCTGGCTTTTGGACTTAAAAAGCCATGCAAGTCTGCCGCATATATGCCATACTTCAAAGGGTAAACGCAATCTTTCCGAATGGATAAAGGGGGCGTTGTCCACTTCCCTTAATAAGTTATCTATGATTAAGTTACCGCTGTAAACCTCCTTAGCAGTAGTTATGGCTCTGGGCAAATCACTGACATAACAGATATCCCATTCAATTCCATACATATCAACCTGCTTTTTAATAACTTTTGAAATCTCGTAACACTCTGACCACTCCCTGAATTCCGCAGACGTCATCATTTTCTTATGGGGGCAGTTTACCTTAAAGTGCCTTAATAGTCCAATTCTCATGTTAACTCCTCTATATATCCCAAAATTGCTCCTGGATTCTTCCCTCTCTGTTTTACTGCCTCGCATGCTATTATTTTACCTGGATCAAGGGTTAATTGCAAGTCAAGAATGACAAGCCTTAAAGCCTCCTCAATTCTTCTGGAATATCCGAAATATAGTATCCATTATAAAAATTGCCAGAGCTATCATACCGGCTATCTGCATTGTTTCACTAAAATAGTATCCGGCCAGAGAATTATTGCCCGTAAACAGATTGTAGACAATCCGATACATACCGACTCCCGGTACCAGAGGTAAAATACCGGCAATTAAGAATAAAGTGACCGGCGTTTTCATTAACCGGGCAAAACTATGGGAAATCATGGCTACTGCCAAAGCTGCCAAAAACATACCTGCCACAGTAGAACAGCCTGCCTCCACAAGCAGCAGATATACCAACCACCCCACGGCTCCAACCAGTCCGGCATATCCTAAAAATTTTTTAGGTACCCCGATTGTGATTGCCATGGAAATAACCGCTGCAAATGTGCCGACCACCTGTATTAATATCATAACACGATACCTCCCGCCATAAAAGAATAAATAGCCATGCCTATACCAATCCCGGCCGCTGTAGAGGTAGCTGAAACAAATGCTTCAATGGCCCTGGCACCCCCCGACATATAATCCCCCTGTAAGGTATCCCTGATAGCATTGGTAATAGCTACCCCTGGTAACAAAGGCATAACGGAACCGCCGATTAGGGTATCCAATTGGATGGCTGTCCCGAAATAATGCAGAAAAATCATACTGTTATATGCAATTAAAATAGATGACATCAGATTTTTTATAAATGTATTAATTTTTACCTTCCCTGTGATAATAAAAATTACCACAATCAGGCCCCCGTTTAAACCTGCAATGACACTGTTAAGCCAATCACCGCCTAAAAGAATGGTAAAAGACAGTGCGGCTATCATGGTACATAGATAGTTTACACTCCTTTTATACTGTAGTTTTTTATTTTTGATATCTTTTAATGCTTCATAGGCTTCTTCCAACGTGATTTTTCCATTGCACAATGTTCTGGATATGTTATTCGTTTCATATATACTGGAAATATTGGTGGTCCTGTTCTCCACTCTTTTTACAACCGTAATGGAGTCGATATTGGAATCCCCCAATGTTAAAAAAATACCGGTAGGTGTTACAAAGGTTTCCGTTCTCTCTAAACCGGATATTTTTAATATTCTGCACATTGTGTCTTCTACACGGTAAGTCTCTGCTCCTCCAAGAAGCATAATCTCTCCTGCCAGCATTGCAGTATCTACTAATAGCTTATAATTCATTGCCAGTGCGCTCCATTCTCTGAATATGGATGTAAGAGTAAAAGTTACGGTGGATATAAATCTTCCCAAAGTGAATTATAAAAACATAATTCACTTTATTATTCTGTGTCCGCGTAATCCCCTGCACAAATTTAAATACGCAATAGTTCGCTATGGGAACTATTAAGCATGCGCAGGCATAAAGAAAAAATATGAACATAAATGTTAACAGATTATTTTTATTATCTTCATACTATACTCATAATTTAAAATTATAATTAACATAAGAAAGTGAAATTATGCTTCACTCTCTCCTCCCCATTTAATATAAACTTGAGTAAGCGGTAAATAAAATTCATTTATCGCTTTTCTCTTGCCAAATAGGAAATTATTATTTCCTGAAATAATAATTTTCCAGAGTGTATTTGAAAAATGAATGCTTGTGCCGGGCTGGATGCTCCAATTTGTGGGAGACAAGGAGCGATTTTGGGTGCGTAGTGGTGCTACGCTCCCAAAATCGCGACGCAGAATACCGCAAAGTGGAGCGGTCAAAAACGGTGCAGTGATTTTTCAAACACGCTCTAGTGTGCTGACAAGTTGATACTTGGACTAATGGCGTAGAATGGATTTTCATTCTGCGAGGCGGAGGAATGAGGCGTAGCGGTGGCTACGTCGATTGACGACAACGAAGCAAATGGAAATTCAGGCAAGCCATTAGACAA
>JAATFT010000025.1 GCA_015655075.1 Clostridiales bacterium
GATTACGTATTTGTAAATTGCAATGCTTCTTTAATGATATATGGATACCAAAATTCTTACATTGAATCCTATGCAAAGGATGAGGATATAAATTTTAAACAACTTGCAATGGATGCCACAGCGAAGACGGTAGCAGTCGGGGAGCTGCTTCGGTTAAAAACGAACAGCATGGCAAAATGTACCTGGAAGTCAAGTAACAATTCAGTTGCATCTGTTAATTATTACGGAAAAATAACAGCAAAAAAGAAGGGGAAGACCACTATTACGGCAACTCTTTACGGAAAAAATTATAAATGTATTGTTACGGTGAAGTAAGAACCGGAATTCAGATTAGTTATTCAAGGCTTGCGGGAAGGGGCAGTTGTTTATTTGAACGCATCGCCGGATTCTTTTAAGAACTGTTGGCGGCAAGGGAATAGGCACGGTAACCGTCTGCAATGAGGCGAAGCATGCAAAGGAAACGTAACAAAGCACTTTTGAATGAAAAATATTTAGAAAAAATAATATTTGGATAAAATTTTATAAAAAGAGCTATCCAGATTTAAGCATGGGTGGTTCTCATGCGTTTTCCGATTTTTCGTTACAGTTCAGCCTCGGCTGAACTGTAACTTTTTCTCACATTATTTTATTGCGCTGTCTTGACTTGTGGTAGTATATCAATTATAATAAATTCATATGCCTGTGAAAAGATTTTAAGGTGGGTCGAATAAAATTATTCCTGGCATTATAAAAACTATATATTGAAAGAACGTGTGAATATGTTAAAAAGTATGACTGGCTTCGGCAGATGTGAAGAAGTAGGTGAAGAACGTAAGATAATTGTTGAAATGAAGGCAGTGAACCACAGATATTGTGACATTTCCATAAAGATACCCAAGAAGCTAAGTTTTTTCGAAGCCGGTATCAGAAATGTTCTAAAACAATATATTGGACGCGGTAAGGTGGATGTATTTATCACGTATGAAGATTTTACTGAAAATAATGTTTGCGTAAAATATAATGAAGATATAGCGAAGGAATATTTCAATTATCTTGTTAAGATGAGCGAAACCTTCCAGATTGAAAATGACATCCGTGTATCTAGTTTATCAAAACTTCCGGATGTCTTTACCTTGGAGGAACAAACCATTGATGAGCAGGAGTTGTGGAAAATTGTTGAAAGGGCGGTAAGAACCGCTTCAGGACAATTAGTAGAAACCAGAGTAGCAGAAGGCATAAATTTAAAAAAGGATTTATGTGTCAAGCTGGACGGCATGGTTGAGCATATCGATTATATTGAAGAAAGATCACCCCAAATTGTAGCCGAATACAGGCAAAAGCTCACTGCGAAGGTATGTGAACTACTAGGCGATACGAAGCTGGATGAAAGTATTCTGGTTACGGAAGTTACCGTTTTTGCCGATAAGATATGCGTCGATGAAGAAACCGTACGTTTAAGAAGCCATATTCTGAATATGAAAAATACGCTGGAAGACGGAGAAGGAATCGGCAGAAAGTTAGATTTTATTGCCCAGGAGATGAATCGGGAAGCGAATACTATATTATCGAAATTAAGTGATATTAACATAACCAATAAAGCCATAGATTTAAAAACCGAGATAGAAAAAATCAGGGAACAGATTCAAAATATAGAATAGTATAATTTGGTCGAAATGGGGTACAGAAATTGAATCGATTAATAAATATTGGATTTGGCAATGTAGTCAATTCAAATAAAATAATCGGCATTATTAGTCCGGAGGCCGCGCCGATAAAAAGAATGGTACAAAGTGCAAAGGATGCGGGGACTGCTATTGATGCGACCTGCGGCAGAAAAACAAAGGCCGTCATTGTGACGGAGAACGGGTATCTTGTCTTGTCCGCACTATTGCCTGAAACCATAGCAAACCGGGTAAATGTGAAGGAAGAATCGGATACTGCTGTATATTACAACGAATAAGGACAAAAATATATAATAATGAAACTTATGCAGAAAGGAAGTAGTATGTCATGTTACATCCATCCTATACAGATTTAATGAAAATAGTAAATAGTGAGGTAGAACCAGGTGAACAGCCGGTAGTGAACAGCAGATATTCCATCGTATTGGCAACTGCGAAGAGAGCCAGACAACTGATTAACGGCGTCGAACCAATGGTCCGTGCAACGTCCGCAAAGCCTCTTTCCATTGCGGTGGAAGAGTTATATCAGTCAAAAGTTAAAATAGTGAACGATGATGATACAAAAGAATCATAATATGTTTATATATATACATTAAAGCTAAACAGATTGAAATGAGCTCTGGTGAGCACTTTCGTAAGAACTTTTTTATATTATGGAAATTCTATAGCAGAGTTACGGAATATTCATATTATAATAAGGTATCCTGCGGGAGTGCTTTATCATATTTTATGCTGTGGAGGAACATGGATATATGCATAGATTGGAGATCTATATGGAAGAAAATAAGGAAAGATCCGGATTAAATGGACAGGAAGATAAATTGGATGACCAGGTTCTGGAAACAAAGGAGAGACAAATAAATTACAGAAGGGAAATTATCGAAATGATAATTTACTTTGCTGTGGTAATTGCGGCGGTTTTACTCATACATCAATTTGTCGGACAGCAGATAGAAGTCAGCGGCAGTTCTATGGAAAGCACATTACATAATGAAGATCATTTGATACTGGAGAAAATATCTTATGAAATAGATAAACCAAAGCGGTTTGACATTGTGGTATTCCGTCCTTACAACGAGGATAAGGATACGTATTATATTAAACGGGTAATCGGATTGCCGAAAGAGACCATACAGATAGTCGGCAGCGATATTTATATTGACGGACAGCTTCTGAAAGAGGATTATGGAAACGCTCTTATAGCAGACGGCGGAATAGCAAAGGAGTCTATTGTCTTAGGTGAAGACGAATATTTTCTTTTAGGGGACAATAGAAATAACAGTAAGGACAGCAGGGACTTAAGTATAGGAGCAGTGAAAAGAAGTGCGATCATAGGACGTGCTTGGATCAGGATATGGCCGTTTCATGATTTTGGTGTATTAAAGCATCAGTAACGAACAGAAATTTTATGGGAGATTATAAGAATGAACGGAGAGAATAATACAAAAGAAAATAAGGAAAGTACCCACAGGGAGGACATAGGGAAATTAGAACCGTGTAAGGAAGCGGATGAGCTTATGGAGAAGGATAAAAAGAAGGATAGTAAACATAAACCCTTATCTATACTATTGGATGTAATTATATATTCCTTGATTATTTATACTTGCATTTATCTGATTCCAACCTATATGATTCAAAGAACCATAGTAGACGGGCCGTCCATGGAAGATACCCTTCATGACGGGGATCATCTTATGGTGGAAAAAATCAGTTATCGTTTCAATCAGCTGAAGCGTTTTGATATTATAGTATTTTATCCCCATGGCAGGGATTCCGACGAATATTATATAAAACGGATTATGGGACTGCCGGGTGAAACCGTTCAAATCATTGGCAGTGATATTTATATAAATGGTGTGGTTTTAGAAGAAAATTACGGGAAGGAACCGATTACCAGTGCCGGGTTAGCGGCAGAACCCATCACGCTGGGAGACGAGGAATATTTTGTTATGGGAGATAACAGGGAGGTCAGCTTAGACAGCCGGTATGAGGAAGTTGGGCCCGTATCCAAAGAAAACATCGGCGGACGGGCCGTACTTAGAATATGGCCTCTTAATAAATTCGGATTAATAAAACATTGATTCTATTGGTTTACGTCCGGACCGGAGGTTTCCTCCATAGGGCTGTAGTGTATGCGGATTTTAATATCCTGGTTATAATTCCCGAAGTTTTTGCCAAAAATGGTTAAACCGCCCACATGCTCTGCTTCATCAGGAACGGCAAATTTAAACTTTATAGTGCTTTTGTAATCCAGATTTAATTCATTTAAGGATACGCCCGAAATCTGCAGGCCGTCTATAAAGGTACCCGTGCGGTTGATGACAATTAATTTAAGTAATCCATATTGATTCCAGTTGGGATACCACCAATCCGGTGTAAAAATGCCTTTCACGTCGCCAAAATCTCCGGGACTGGTCCACATACCGAGGCATTTTTCATTCAGATAAAAATAGATATCGGAAGGCCAGACATCGTTAACGCCGGGAGCTTCAGAACTGAGTTCTGCAGATATGGTGATTTGATCTATTTTCTGCCTAACCGGTAAAAAGTTGGGGATCATATACTCCACATATCCCCTGGTAAACCATAAGATATCGCTGTCAATACGGCCGGGATGGGCAAAATATCTGGGGTCGTCCACTTCTCCGATCAGCTGTGAGGAGGTGGCTAAACCGCAGGTGGGATATACCTGATAATCAGAATAATGTCCGATTTTAAGCTCCGTTTCATAAATGTTTTTCTTCTGCTCTTCACTGTCAAGCTCTACCAAAATCTTATCCAGGTGCACCATACATTTCTTCTGGTTACCATGTCCGGCAGATTCACTGACAATTGTAACGATTCCGCAGTCCTCCAATTTTTTTATATGGCTGGTCAGAGCGCCATTGGTAATATTTAAGCTGCTGGCAAGCTCATTCATATTCATTCCTTTGTTTTTTAACAAAAGCTTGATAATAGAGATTCTGACTTCTGAACCAAGGGCTTTAAATACATCCAGGCCTTCATCCAGTGTTTTAATATGCAACATGCATAATACCCTCCTTTTCCGCCTGTAGATAATTTTTCATACTAACTATAGGACAAAAGAACATGTTCCTATAGTCGAATGCACGGCGGTAAAAAACACCGCCTTTTATCGGAAGATAAAAAGCATCTTCCGATAAGTTATATTATAGAAACAAAAAACGTGTTTCTATAATCGGATCCACGGCGCAAAAGCTGCGCCTTTTATCAGAAGATAAAAAGCATCTTCTGATAAGTTATATTGCTTTATTATAAAGCAAAATCTAAAATATATCAAGCGTTCCTTTTGTTATAAAAAGTTGGATTAATATAGTAAAATATAAAATTCCTGTGATGATTTATAAGGAAATAGAAATAATAAAATTGAAATTATGATTTTATTTTTAGCTTTCTTAAAATAAT
Source organism: Clostridiales bacterium (assembly GCA_015655075.1). Taxonomy (GTDB): domain Bacteria; phylum Bacillota; class Clostridia; order Lachnospirales; family Lachnospiraceae; genus Anaerocolumna. Next base: position 5,088 of record JAATFT010000025.1, read on the forward strand.
GGCAATAATGCGTATAGAACTATATATAAAAATAAAATAATTTAGCATTCATGTTAAAAACTAAAAATGCTAAATTATTTTAGAAAGTAAATCGGGTAATTCAGTTCATTTTATTTATTTTAGTGGAGGCGTTTTTTCAAAGCATTGCCTTCCCTGTTCCAATTCCGATTACCATGGATTTATTTGCGGAATCATCCATTTATTTACGGTATTCTTGATTTATTCATTGGAAATTAATCCGTTTTCCATTAAGAATTCTTTTGCCACAACATCCGGCTCCATCTGCAGTTCGTCAACCTTATAATTCAATTCTATCATTACTTCATCCGTAAGCATATCGCCAAGTTCCTCAATAATAGGAACCAGTTCGGGATAGGTTTCAATTACTTCGGCTCTTGCCAAAGGAATTGCATAATAAGGAGGAAAGAAATTTTTGTCGTCCTCCAGGGCCACCAGATCAAATTTCTTTAAGAGGCCGTCGGTGGAAAAAGCATCCACAACATCCGTTTCCCGATTGTTTAAAGCGACATATCTGGGAGAACCGTCCAAACCGACCGTGTCTTTAAAATCAAAATTGTAATACTCCGTAAGTCCCGGAATACCATCTGTACGATTTAAAAATTCAAGTGTGGTGCCCGCTTTTAAACCGGAAGCGACTTTAGCTAAGTCGCTGATGGTTTTAAGATTATATTTTACTGCGGTTTCTTTGGTTACGGCCAGAACATAGGTGTTGTTAAATGCCATTTGTTTTAAGACGTCAATATTAAATAAATCTTTAAAATCCGTTTTTACCGTGTTATATACTTTTTCCATGTCGGAAATAGGCGGATAGTTCAGAGTATCACCATAGGCAGTTCCGCTGTAATCAAAATAAATGTCGATATCACCGGATTTAAGGGCGGAGAAACAAACCTGGGTTCCGCCGAGATTGATTTTGCGGTCTGCGGTGATATCCGTTCTTTCTTCAATTAAATCGGAAAACATATTGGCTAATATGTGCTGTTCGGTAAAATCTTTGCTTCCGATACGGATTACCTTATCTGCCCGGTTCATTCCCATAATCGAAGCTGTTATTAATATTAACGCTAAGCATAGTGCGGCTGATGACAGAATAATTTTTTGCATTTTTCTATGCTTAATCTTTTTTTTACTTAAAACTTTTTCTTTTTGCATGCTGGCGGGTGTAACCGATTTTTCAACCAGACCGATTAAAAAATCCACAAGTAAAGCAAGAATGCATGCGGGGATGGCCCCTGCTAATATCTGGTTGTTATTGACGGTTCTGATTCCGGAGAAGACTAAAAAGCCAAGCCCGCCGGCACCGATAAAAGCCGCCATGGTCATTAAGCCCACGGCAGTGACCGCGGAAATTCGTACTCCGGCCATAATAACCGGGAGTGCCAATGGAATCTGTATTTTAGTTAAAACCTGGAGCTTAGTAAGACCGATTCCCCGGGCAGCTTCCAGGGTCTGGGAATTAATATTCTGGATTCCCGTATAGGTGTTTTTTATGATTGGCAGCAAGGAATATAGAATTACCATTACGACTGCCGGTAAGGTGCCGATACCTAAAAAAGGGATTGCAAATCCAAGTAAAGCCATGCTTGGGATAGCCTGAACCACATTGGCAAAACCTAACACAGGCTTATTCAGTTTTTTAACATAACTGATTAAAATACCCAGGGGAACCCCTAACAGGATAGAAAAGCCGACTGCGATGGCTGTAAGGCGGATATGCTCAACGGTGAGAGAAAAAATCTGTTCCCGGTTTTGGATTATATAGTTTATGAAATTCATTGGTATACCTCCTCTGTATCTAAGTATTGCTGGCCTAAGGTAGTTACAAGGCTGCTTTTGGTAATTAATCCGAGGAGAATTTTATCCTTATCCAATACGGGAATGTTCGTAACGTGGTTTTCCTCCACTGTTTTTAGTACCTCTATTATATTATTCTGGGGTGATACACTAAGAAAATCAGTGGTCATAATGCTACCGACTTCCTGGGTATAATCCGACTTAGGCTGTATCTGCTTGGCGTATATAACACCTAAAAGGCGGTTGGTTGCATTTTCAATAACCATAAGACTGTCGACTTTAGAAGAACGCATTTTTTCCATACAGTGAAACAGGGTCATATTTTTCTGACAGGTGACCGGAGAACTTATCATGATATCTTCCGCTTTAATATATTCGGGAGATGTCCATATCCGGTTTTTTCCTACAAATTCGGAGACGAAATCATTACATGGATTTTTCAGGATATTTTCCGGAGTATCATACTGAAGGATCTCACCATTCTGCATAATGCAGATCATATCCGCTATTTTAATCGCTTCGTCCATATCATGGGTTACAAATACAATTGTTTTTTTCAGCTGGGACTGAAGATTTACCAGTTCGTCCTGCAGGCCGTTCCTGGTCATGGGATCCAGGGCTGAAAAAGGTTCATCCATTAATATAATCTCGGGATCTGTTGCAAAAGCTCTGGCAACCCCTACTCTTTGCTGCTGTCCGCCGCTAAGTTCAACAGGATATCTATTTAAATATTCTTCCGGCTTTAACCCCACCATTTCCATGAGTTCATAGGTCCGCTTTTGGATTACGGCAGGATTTCTTTTCTCGGCTTTCGGAATAATTTCAATATTATCTTTGACTGTCATATGGGGAAACAGACCGGTTTGCTGGATTACATAACCCATCCTGCGGCGAAGCTCAATGACATCTTTTGCTTCAATATCCTCACCATTAATAAGTATTTTTCCTGAAGAAGGTTTGAGCAGCCGGTTTATCATCTTTAGGGTGGTGGTTTTCCCGCAGCCGCTTTCCCCGATAAAGGTCACGAGATGTCCCTTTGTTATTTTTATATTTATGTTTCTTAAAACATTTTTATCCTTAAAGTTTTTGGATACATTTTCAAATTGAATCACTATCCTGCCTCCTTGTCGATTTTTGATTAAAGTAATAACTTCTGATTAACTGTAAGTTGTTACTAGAAACAATTCAATTATATACATAAGTTGTTACTTTGTCAAATCTGGTAAAAAAATCCTTACATAAAAGGAAGATTAAACCGCTTGCTTCTGCTGGCAGGAAGCGGTTTACTTTTCATTTTGCGTAAGGATTTTTTTGTTTCTTGTTATAATATTATGGAAGCGGGCGGGAAGGAATTGATTTCTTAGTCAGCCAAGCTTTCTCTTTTTTTTCGGGTACATAAAAATTTGTACCCTTTGATAGCTGTTTTCATCACCGACAAAATACATTATGTCATGTTCCAAAAACACTGCGTAGGGACCCGGGGACATAATTAATGAATCATTCCGTTTAATTGCTATAATTGTGGCGCTGGTATTATGCCAGAAATTAACCTCTTCAATGGTTTTATTCAGATATGGGGATTTCGAGGTAATCTCAAGTTCGGAAGGAATGAACGGGTTTATTGAACGAAAACGGTCGGTATAGTCTATAAGTTTTGTCAGGCATTGATTAAAATAATTGATTTCCTTGAATTGGCGGTCAACACTATCCATGATTTCTTTTTTCAGGTTGTTAATCGTCTGAATGTCGTTATACTGCCGCACAAATTTTAACGCATATTCATAAGATTTTATTACTACGCCGCTCCCTTTTGTCGTATCCACGATATTGAGATCCGATAGAATACAAATAGCCCTTCTGGCTGTTTCAGAGGATACACCGTATTGGCTGGCAACCGAGGATCTGGCATATATTTTATCCCCGATATTATAATGTTTATCAACGATCTTTGATGCGATATCCATAGCAATCTGCTGGTATCTTGGGTTAGTGATTTGAGCTTTTTTTTCCATTTTATCTCCTGTCCGCGCAAGCTTAATAATTCGCTTTTCAAACAATGGTTCGCTTTGCAAACTATTGCGCATATTTTACTGTCCGTAAATTGGTTTATTGATAGTATTTAAATTTATTTTAATTATGGCGTTACTTTTGCCACTTTAAGTTTTCACATATCCGTTTAAACAATAAATCTTAATGTACTTGATATTTATTTATAGCCGGCTGCCGCATTTTGGACAATACAAAAAGCCGGGATCCGTTACAAATCCGCAATGAGGACATTTACGTGTTTCTGTATAGGGATTGCCGTTATTTACTAAATGCAAATCCAGCTCTGTCAGTGTGACCTGCTCGCCTTTTGAAATTTTCTTTCCAAGTGCATTGTCAATCGTATAAAAGGTTTGGCAGCAGGAAGCTTTTACATAATATTTTTTATTCCACTTTAAAACGGGAATAAAAAACAGGCTTAAATAGGTGTAAGTCAGAAATATTTCATACCTGCCGAATTGACTGCATCTGGAACATAACATGGTCTGTACAAAATCCAGCTTTTTCTGGGCGGAGGATATACCCATTATAAAAAACATAGCATTCACCTCTTTATAATTGAAAGATGGTATTTTAACCTTACAAGTAAATACTCCGTTTCTTAGTGAAACCTAAGCGGTGGGACTTACTTGTTTCAGCTGGAGTGTGGGCTCCGACGTAAATACCGGTATAGAAAGTAAATATCAGCTATGCTGGTATGGTTATGAGTAAGCAGCACAGCGGATTCGGAATATCCGAATTGACTTCCAAGATAAGTATAACATAGAATACATTTTTTTTCTATATGGAAACAATATAACAATTATGGAATCGTATTTTTCAAACACGCTCTAGGAGGGCACAGGGAAGCAGGAGAAGCTATAATAGATACTTAAAAAGGAAATTATTTGAAATTATTTGAGGAACTGCCGAAGGGTTTGACCTATCCTAAGATACAGCCGAAGAAATTTGACAAGCCATATTTCGTGTTATATAATAAATGAAGAAATATACCAGGTCAGAACAAGCAGTGGATACGATACGTTTATATGGCATCGTATTAATTGTCATAAATAATTCCCATCCAGAGTAATATTTTGGATGGGATTTTGTAATAAACAGTATAAATACTATGTATAAATACATAACAAAATATGGGAGGGTTCCTATGAATTTAAAGTGTATGCTTGAAAAAACAGAGTACTCATGTCTTCAGGGCAGGGTTGACAGGGAGGTTACGGCCTTAGTTTACGATTCCAGAAAAGTAACCGAAGGTTCTGTTTTTATATGTATATCCGGCGCGGTCAGGGATGGTCACGATTTTATCCCGGAAGTTGTTAAAAAGGGTGCTGTTGCAGTAGTTGTGGAAAAAGAGATTTTTGTACGGGAGAATATTACGGTAATTCGTGTCGCAGATTCCAGACTGGCTTTAGCCCGGATGTCGGCGGCTTATTTTGGTTACCCCGCCCTGAAACTCAAGACAATCGGCATAACGGGGACAAAAGGGAAAACTACAACAACTTATATGGTCCGTTCCATTTTAGAGGGCGCCGGAATTAAGACAGGTTTAATCGGTACGATAGAAGCAATTATCGGAGATGAAGTAATATCGGCTGATAATACAACCCCGGAATCCTATGTTGTGCAGGAATATTTCCGTAAAATGGCGGATGCCGGATGTACCTGTGTGGTTATGGAGGTATCCTCCCAGGGCTTAAAGCTTTATCGTGTTGCAGGCTTTACTTTCGATTTCGGTATTTTTACCAATATTGAACCGGATCATATCGGGCCCAATGAACACAGGGATTTTGAAGAATATATGGCCTGCAAAGGGTTATTATTTCAGAACTGTAAAATAGGCATTGCCAATATAGATGATGTCCATGTGTGGAAGGTGCTTGAGGGTCATACCTGTGAATTGGAAACCTACGGCTTATCAGAAAAAGCCGATTTACGTGCCGTTGATATAGATCTCCACAGTATGAAGGGAAGCCTGGGTGTCAAATACAGAGCGGAAGGTCTTATGAATTTTGATGTAAAGATGAACGTGCCGGGAAGATTCAGTGTCTATAATTCCTTAACGGCGATTGCCATCTGCAGGCATTTTAACATTCCGGTTGGAATCATCCAAAAAGCTTTAAGTGTGGTTAAGGTAAAGGGCAGGGTGGAACCGGTAGCGGTATCGGATAAATTCACCGTAATGATTGATTACGCCCATAATGCCATGAGCCTTGAAAGTCTCCTCACCACTTTAAAGGAATATCAGCCGAAGCGGCTGGTCTGCTTATTCGGCTGCGGCGGCAACCGTTCCAAATTAAGAAGATATGAGATGGGCGAAATTTCCTCACGTTTAGCGGATCTTACCGTTGTTACCTCGGATAACCCAAGAAATGAAGAACCACAGGATATCTTAAACGATATTATAACCGGTGTGAAAAAAGGATCCGGTAAGTATATTGCAATCATAGACCGGAAAGAAGCAATCCGGTACTGCATTCAAAATGCAAAAGAGGGCGACGTAATCGTTTTAGCGGGTAAAGGACATGAGGACTATCAGGAAATAAAAGGCGTAAAACATAAAATGGATGAAAGAGATTTAATCCGGGAGGTATTGTCAGAATTAAAAGGAGAAGGAATCAAAATTATATAGAATAGCGAGAAATAAAATTAAGTTGATATAAATCAGAAAGCAGGAGCTTAAGGAGATTAAATGGAAGCGTTAAGAGCAAAAGAAATTGCAGAAGCAGTCGGCGGAATTATTTTATGCGGCGATGAGAATATCCTGATAACCTCGGTTGGGACCAATTCTAAAAATATGGAAGCCGATTCCCTTTTTGTACCCATTGTCGGGGAAAGGGTGGATGCCCATGATTATATAGAGGATGCCTTTTATAACGGTGCCGCAGCCTGCTTTACCGCCAGGGATGTGGCTATGAATAAGGATAAGGTATATATCAGAGTGGAGGATACCCTTAAGGCATTGCAGGCTTTGGGTTCATTCTACAGGAGTAAATTTCATATACCGGTAATCGGCATTACCGGCAGTGTGGGCAAAACCACAACCAAGGAAATGGTGGCGGCGGCCTTAAGTACTAAATATCATGTACTTAAAACGGAAGGAAACAAAAACAGCCAGGTGGGTCTGCCCCTTATGATGCTTTGCATGGACGCAGAGCATGAAATCGCAGTAATTGAGATGGGTATGAGCGAAGAAGGGGAAATGGCAAAACTGGCAAAGATAGCAAAGCCGGAAGCCGCCGTTATGACGAACATCGGCGTATCTCATATTGCACAGTTAAAAACTAAGGAAAATATCCGCAAGGAAAAATTAAATATTATCAATTTTTTTAACAAAAATTCTCTTTTATTTATTAATGGAAATGATGCTCTGCTGAGTAAATTATATAAAACAGGTGAAGATGATAAAGACATTCTGGATATAGGTGAAAAAACCAGGCCTAAGTTCTTGGATGCAAAAATAATTGCATTTGGCACGGAGGATTTTTGTGATTACCGGGCGGAAAACATACAAACCGTGAATGGGGAAACCCATTTTATATTAAGGAAGAAACAAGGTGACAGGTTCTTTCCGGAACAAAGTAAATTACAAGCCCCAAACAGTTATTTAGAAGAAAGCAGGAGCGTCTTATCCGGTGACGGCGAGGAAATTGTACTGAAGGTTTTAGGAATGCATCATGTATTTAATGCTTTGGCAGCACTGGCTGTTGCCGAACAATATCATATACCGGTAAGTGTTTCCAAAAAAGGTCTTAAGGATTATACTCCTATTGCGATGAGGGGCCAGATTAAAGAAAGCAACGGGATTAAAATAATTGACGATTCCTATAATGCCAGCCCTGATTCCATAAAAAGCGGGATACAGGTATTACTGGAGCTTGAGGGCATTAAAAGAAGGCTGGCCGTATTGGCGGATATGATGGAACTGGGAGAACTGTCCAGGCAGTGCCATTATGATGTGGGCGCATATATTTCCCAACAAAAAATAGACGAAGTGATTACCATTGGAGAGGAAGCTTCTTATATTGCTAAAGCAATTACAGATACAATTGAGAAGGCGGTTCAGGATAAAAAGGTAAATATAACAACCCATTCTTTTATGAAAAACGAAGATGCCGCCCGTTATCTGCTGGCACATATAAAAGCAGGGGACGGTATCTTAGTAAAAGGCTCCAGAGGTATGAAAACGGATGAAATCGTTAAGGCAGTCATAGAGGGAAAGTAACAGACGTTTGAGTGACAGTTCATTTATAAACAGCTTTGAGTCTCAACTATAAACAGCTTTGCAGTCTCAACACGTCGTTCTCCTCACGGAAACGTGGATTGAAATAAATAAATATTAAAACCAGAATGAAATATAAAGGGGGTGATTTGGTATGACAAGATATGCGGACATTATTGTAGATATTTCTCACGAAAATTTAGATAAATCATACCAATACTCCATACCGGAAGAATTTATGCAGGAAGCTGTTATAGGAACTTTGGTCGTTGTTCCCTTCGGAAAAGGGAATCGTCTCATTCAGGGTTATATTGTGGATATATCAGGAGAACCGAAGTGGAGGGTGGACTTAATTAAACCCATTCATCAGATTGTAAGCAACGGGTTGGTAATTGAAAGCCAGCTTATCAGTCTGGCCTACTGGATTAAGGAAAACTTTGGCGCGACTATGAACGATGCTTTAAAAACAGTGATTCCGGTTAAAAAATCCGTAAGATCCAAAGAAAAGAAAACCATAGGGCTGGCTGTGACAACGGAAGAAGCCTGCAGGTATCTGGAGATTTTCCGCAAAAAAAATAACAAGGGCAGGGTCCGGCTGCTGGAAGAAATAATTAGTCTGCACCGGGGACAGGAGGGTACGCCGGAAGGATTGGATTATGAACTTGCAGTTAATAAATTAAATATTGCAAGAACAACATTACAGGATTTGGAAGGCATGGGCATCATTACTACAAAAGTAGAAAAGCTGTACCGGAATCCCTTAAGCAACAAGCCTGCCAAAAAAGAGCATATAATATTATCGGAAGAACAGCAGTATATTGCGGATGAAATAATAAAAGAATACAGGGCCGGAATCCGGAAAACTTATCTGGTCCATGGAGTTACCGGAAGCGGCAAGACGGAGATTTATCTGGAGATAATCTCTTCTGTTATCGGGCAGGGTAAAAAAGTTGTCATGCTGATTCCGGAAATTGCGCTGACCTATCAGACTGTGATGCGTTTCTATTGCCGTTTTGGCAGCCGGATATCCATCATGAATTCCAGGTTATCCCAGGGTGAGCGCTACGACCAGTTTCTCCGGGCGAAAAACGGGGATATTGATATTATGATAGGTCCCAGATCCGCCCTGTTTACTCCTTTTAAGGATTTAGGCCTGATTATTATAGATGAAGAACAGGAAGGCAGTTATAAAAGTGACAATCCCCCCAAGTATCATGCCAGGGAGGTGGCCATAAAGCGGGCACAGCTATCCGGAGCCAGCGTTGTATTAGGGTCGGCGACACCTTCCCTGGAATCTTATACAAAAGCATTACAAGGAGAGTATAAATTATTTTCCCTGCCCTCCCGTAACGGGGAAGGCGGAATGCCGAAGATTTGGATTGAAGATTTAAGGGAAGAATTAAAGAAAAAAAATAAATCCATTTTCAGTCTGCACCTGAAGGAATTAATTCAGGACAGACTGGATAAAAAGGAACAGATCATCTTATTCATCAACCGAAGGGGATATGCAGGCTTTGTTTCCTGCAGAAGCTGCGGTCATGTTATGAAATGCCCCCATTGCGACGTTTCCCTGACCGCTCATAATAACGGTACTCTCGTCTGCCATTACTGCGGTTATGAAGAGATTATGCCGTCCGTGTGCCCAAGCTGCGGTTCCAGGTATATTGCCGCTTTTGGCACCGGAACCCAGAAAGTGGAAGAAATGGTGAAAAAAGAATTTCCAGAGGCAAGAGTCCTGCGAATGGATATGGACACCACGAAAACCAAGGACGGGCATGAAAAAATATTGTCTGCCTTTGCCAGCCAGGAAGCGGATATTCTGGTAGGCACCCAGATGATTGTAAAGGGCCATGATTTTCCCATGGTTACCCTGGTGGGAATCCTGGCTGCGGATTTGTCTCTTTATGCCGCCGACTACCGTGCGGCGGAGAGAACCTATCAACTCTTAGCCCAGGCTGCCGGCAGGGCCGGACGGGGGAAGCTTCCGGGAGAGGTGGTCATCCAGACCTATCAGCCAAACCATTACAGTATAACAGCTGCCAGTAAGGATGATTATATCGGTTTTTATAAACAGGAAATGAACTTCAGGGAATTGTTGAAATATCCCCCGGCGGCTTATATTTTAGCCATATTAACTGCTTCCAAAGAGGAAGATAAAGCAGCATTTGCCGCGAAGCTTCTTGGCGGGGCTGCCAAAGCCTGGGCGGACAGGGAACAGGTGGCAAAGGAAACGGTTGTTATCGGACCCGCACCCGCTGTTTTGTCCAAAGCCAATGATATTTACCGCCATATGATATATGTAAAACAATCGGATTATGAATGTTTAATCCGTTTAAAAGATTATTTGGAAGGTTACGTCAGTTACTCCGAGCATTTTAACGGCTGCAGCATTCAATTTGATTTTAATCCCATGAACGGTTATTAGCGGGAAGTTATTGACATAAGGACGGAAAAAGGATATTATAATTTATCCGGCAGACACTTAAAAAGAACTTTACTTATTATATATGGATATTTGTATTTAAGATACCGCGAAGCGGCATCATGGAAGGAAAGGATGAAAGTATGGCGATTCGGAATATTCGATTGATAGGAGATAAAATATTAACGAAAAAATCCAAGGAAATCACGGAAATGACTCCAAGACTTAAGGTACTGATAGAAGATATGCTGGAAACCATGCATCAGGCGGAAGGGGTTGGTTTAGCGGCTCCCCAGGTTGGAATTTTAAAACGTCTGGTAGTCATTGACGTATCACCGGAAGGGAACACCCCCATTATTTTAATTAATCCGGAGATTGTGGAAACCGACGGGGAACAGACGGGAGAAGAGGGCTGTTTAAGCGTGCCGGGTAAGTCGGGCCTGGTTACGAGACCCAATTATGTAAAAGTGAAAGCATTTAATGAAAATATGGAGGAAATCATAGTGGAAGGCACGGAGCTTCTTGCCAGGGCACTTAGCCATGAAATTGACCATTTAAACGGCATTTTGTACGTGGATAAAGCAATAGGGGGATTACATTCCTCAACCGATGTTGCAAAAGCGTAAATGATTAAAAATCTCTTAAAGTTTATAAAGTCTTTCTTAACATATAGAGTAATATATAGATTTTACCCGATTATTTTTATATAATAAATGTAATCCACAGGCAGTAATGGATAAGAATGCCTTAGATTACAAAAGATTTCAGTTAACAGGAGGCATTTATAAATGAATATAGTATTTATGGGGACACCGGATCTGGCGGCAGTCGTATTGGATAAATTAATCCATTCAAAGCACCGGATTCTTGCGGCGGTAACCCAGACTGACAAACCAAAAGGCAGGGGGAATCAGGTACAATTTACACCGGTAAAAGAACTGGCTCTTAAGTATAATATTCCGGTATTACAGCCAAACAGGGTGAAGGAAGAGGGGTTTCTTAAGGCTTTAACTAAGCTTGCCCCGGAGATTATTGTTGTGGTGGCTTTTGGCCGGATTCTGCCGAAATCCGTTTTGGAACTGCCTAATTACGGCTGCATTAATGTCCATGCCTCCTTACTTCCGAAATACCGAGGCGCCGCACCCATTCAATGGTCCATCATCAATGGGGAAGAAAAAACCGGAGTTACCATTATGCATATGGACGAGGGGATTGATACGGGGGACATGATTATGAAAGCGGAAGTTTCCATTGATACCAAAGAGACCGGAGGAAGCTTACACGATAAATTAGCGGTATGCGGCGGCGATTTATTATTAAAAGCACTGACCGCCGTTGAAAATGGGACTGCCCCCAGGGAAAAACAAAAGGAGGAAGAAGCCTCCTATGTCAGGATGCTTGATAAATCCCTTGGCCTGATTGATTTTAACCGTCCGGCGGCAGAAATTGAGCGGCTGATAAGGGGCTTAAATCCCTGGCCCAGTGCATATACGTATTTAGACGGCAAAACCCTTAAAATATGGGATGCCGACGTAATAGAGGCACAGAAAGACGGTAAACCCGGCGAAATCATTTCCGTTACGAAAGATTCCATTGTAATTAAAACCTTAAAGGAAAATTTAGCCGTTAAGGAATTGCAGCTGGAGGGAAAGAAACGGATGAAGGTGGATGCTTTCTTAAGAGGTTATTCCATAATTCCGGGTATTCTTCTAAATAATAAAAGTACAAAAGGAATATAATATTACAGGAACAAAGATCGTGTTCCTGTAATCGGATGGACGGCGGTAAAAAGCCACCGCCTTTTATCAGAAGATAAAAACCAATCTTCTGATAAGCTATATTACAGGAACAAAGATCGTGTTCCTGTAATCAGATGGACGGCGGTAAAAAGCACCGCCTTTTATCAGAAGATAAGTTATAGACAAGATTGCACTTTAGAGTGCGGATAGGAGGGAATTATGTATCTGTATATGTATCCCATGTTATTTGATCCCACATACTTTTTGGTTATCATTGGCGTTTTATTGTCCCTGGCCGCTTCCGCTAAGGTAAAGTCCACCTTTGCCAAGTACAGCAAGGTGAGAAGCTTATCCGGCATGACCGGTGCCCAGGCTGCAGAAAAAATTCTTCATTCTGCCGATATTTATGATGTTGCCGTTATGCATATAAGCGGGAATTTAACCGATCATTATGATCCCAGGGACAAAACCTTGAAATTATCCGACAGTGTATATGGACAGAACTCCTTGGCTGCCATTGGAGTAGCCGCACATGAATGCGGTCATGCCATCCAGCATGACAGAGGCTATATACCTTTGCGTTTAAGAACCGTATTTGTTCCTGTGGCCAATATCGGGGCGACCATATCCTGGCCGTTAATTCTTATCGGGTTATTATTAGGCTATTCACAGACCTTAATTAATATAGGCATCCTCTTATTTTCCTGTGCCGTATTGTTTCAGATTATTACACTGCCGGTGGAATTAAATGCTTCTGCCAGAGCGGTAAAAATACTGGATGATACCGGTATTTTATATGACGAGGAAGTGACCCATACCAAGAAAGTGCTTGGTGCGGCAGCTTTAACCTACGTAGCCGCCGCTGCCGCCTCCATTCTCCAGCTTTTGAGACTGCTGATTTTGTTTGGAGGAAGGAATCGTGACTGATAAGAAGGACCATATAAATGCCAGGGAAATTGCCCTGGAGATTTTAATGGAGATAGCCGAAAACGGTAATTTCAGTCACACGGTAATGAACCGGGTTCTTGGCCGGCACCAGTATCTAAAGAAGCAGGACCGAGCACTGATTACGCGAATCTGTGAAGGAACCACGGAGCGGATGCTTACTCTTGATTATATACTAAATCAGTATTCCGGTATAAAGGTTGATAAAATGAAGCCTTTTATCCGTAATCTGTTGAGAATGAGCGTATATCAGATTAAATATATGGATCAGATTCCTGAATCCGCAGCCTGTGACGAGGCGGTTAAGCTGGCTAAAAAAAGAGGCTTCGGAAATCTTTCAGGGTTTGTTAACGGTGTGTTAAGAAATATAATCCGCAATCCCTGGAAGGTAAATTTTCCGGACGAAGAAAAGGAAAGGGAACGGTTCTTAAGCCTGGTTTATTCCGTTCCGGAATGGCTGGTTAAGCATTTGCTTTCCCAATATGATTATTCCGTGGTAAAGGAGATGCTAAAGGCTTCTTTTCAAAACGCAAAAACAACGATACGGTGTAATACTAAGAAAGTGGCCGCGGATGAATTACTTCGTATACTGGAACAAAATCAGGTTGCTGTGGAATACGGTGCGTACCTGCCCTATGCCCTTAAAATAAGCAGCTATAATTACTTAAGTGAATTGGATTCCTTTAGGAAGGGATATTTCCAGGTACAGGATGAAAGCTCCATGTTTGTGGGTACGGTTTCAGGAGTAAAGAAGGGCGATTACGTAATCGACGTATGTGCCGCCCCCGGCGGAAAATCCCTTCATCTTGCCGAATTATTAAGAGGCACCGGAGCGGTGGATGCCAGAGATGTATCGGAAATTAAGACAGACTTAATCCGTGATAATATCAGCCGTTTAGGCTATGACAATATAAAGGTCCGCGTTAAGGATGCTCTGCTCTTAGACGGGGAAAGCATTGAAAAAGCTGATATTGTGATCGCGGATTTACCTTGTTCCGGCTTGGGTGTCATCCGTAAAAAGCCGGATATTAAATATAATATGACAGGGCAGAAGCAACGGGATTTAGCAAAATTGCAGAGGGAAATCCTTTCCGTTGTATATCAATATGTAAAAAAAGGCGGTATTTTATTATATAGTACCTGTACTGTAAACAAGGATGAAAACATTGAAAATGTCCGTTGGTTTTTATCCCGATATCCTTTTAAATTAGATAGTATAGACGAGTTTCTTCCACCCTCCCTGTTAAGTGACACGGCAAAGGAAGGCTATATTCAGCTACTGCCTGGAATTCATGATACGGATGGCTTTTTTATTGCAAAATTAAGAAGAAATATTTAAATTTATAAGTACCTTTTATGATAAACAGGATAAGGGAAACTAATATGACAAAAATTGATATAAAATCATTAAATCTGGAAGAATTAAAAGAATTACTGGTTAAGCTTGGGGATAAACCTTTCCGGGCGGAACAGATCTATGAATGGCTTCACGTAAAGCAAGCTTCCGGTTTTGAGGAAATGACTAATTTATCCAAAGGATTACGGGAACAGTTACAGGAAATCAGCGAGGTAACCAACCTGTATATGATGGATAAGCTAAAGTCACGGGGAGGTGAAACCACAAAGTATTTATTCCGTTTATGGGACGATCGGGTATTGGAAAGCGTTCTTATGAAATACCATCATGGGAACAGCGTATGTATCTCCTCCCAGGTAGGCTGTAAGATGGGCTGTAAGTTCTGCGCTTCCGCCATCGGCGGTTTTGAGAGAAATTTAAGTACCTCCGAAATGCTGGATCAGGTTTACCGTATCCGGAAAATATCAGGAGAGAGAGTATCCAACGTGGTGGTAATGGGCACGGGAGAACCTTTGGACAATTATGATAATCTTGTGAAATTTATATACATGCTAACGGATGAAAACGGTTTAAATATCAGTCAGAGGAATATAACGGTATCCACCTGCGGCCTGGTTGATAAAATCAGGGCTTTGGCAGAAGAAAATCTTCAGATTACCTTAGCCCTGTCCTTACATGCTCCCAATGACAGGGTAAGGAGGCAGCTAATGCCCATTGCAGAGCGTTATAATATGGAAGAAGCAATAGAGGCATGTGATTATTATTTTGAAAAAACCGGGCGCAGGATTACTTTTGAATATAGTTTGGTGGAAGGAGTCAATGATTTTCCCGAGCATGCCCATGAGCTTGCCAAACGGATAAGAGGGCTTAACTGCCATATAAACCTGATTCCCGTAAACCCTATAAAAGAGAGAAATTACAGGCAGTCTGAGGCGGGAAACATACAAAATTTCAAAAATATACTTGAAAAATACAGAATTAATGTTACTATTAGAAGAGAAATGGGTACAGATATTGATGCTGCCTGCGGTCAGTTGAGAAAGAGTTTTATGGATAAAACTTCTGATTAGGTAATATTTCTGGATAGGAGGTGTAAGCATGAGATCATTTTCAATAACGGATATTGGAGAAAGCCGGCAGATTAACCAAGACTACATTTTCTGTGAAGAAAACAGTATTGGCGGGCTTCCCAATCTGTTCATCGTGGCAGATGGAATGGGCGGTCACAAAGCCGGGGATTATGCGTCCAGATTCTGTGTGGAAGTCTTTACGGAAAGGATCAGGGCAAATCAGCAGAAAACTCCAATTGGAATGATATCAGATGCATTGCAATATACCAATGATTTATTATTGGAGGAAGCCAACGCAAAAAATGACTTACAGGGTATGGGTACAACTTTCGTTGCTGCAACCATTATTGATTCCGTTCTGTATGTGGCAAATGTAGGAGACAGCAGGCTTTATGTCGTCTGCGATGGAATAAAACAGATTACCGAGGATCATTCCCTGGTTGAAGAGATGGTCAAAACGGGTAAAATTGACAGGAAAGATGTACGTTTTCATCCTAATAAGAACATAATCACAAGAGCCTTAGGAGCTAATACGACAGTAACACCAGATTATTTTGAGGTTGAACTAAAGGAGGGTGATATTGTCCTGATGTGCTCCGATGGATTGACTAATATGCTGGAAGATAGAGACATAATGGATATTGTAAGAGAATATAGCGATGACTTGGAAACGGCGGCAAAAACTTTAGTAAATAAGGCCAATGAGAATGGCGGCAGGGACAATATATCTATTGTAATTGTAAAACTATAGAAAGAGGTGAGGTAGATTGTTAAAACCGGGTATGTTTATTAGCGACCGATACGAAATAATTGATAAAGTAGGCTCTGGCGGTATGGCAGACGTCTATAAAGCCAGATGCCACAGGTTAAATCGTTTCGTTGCCATTAAGGTGCTGAAGCCTGAATACAGCGACGATAAGAACTTCGTGAAAAAATTCAGGGGAGAAGCACAATCGGCGGCAGGGTTATCCCACCCCAATATAGTAAATGTATATGATGTTGGTGATGATAACGGGCTCCATTATATTGTCATGGAGCTGGTGGAAGGCATAACTTTAAAGAATTTTATTGAAAGAAAGGGAAAGTTAGAGGTTAAGGAGGCTGTTGGTATTGCAATTCAGATTGCAATGGGTATGGAAGCGGCACATATGAATCATATCATTCACAGGGATATAAAACCTCAGAACATAATCATATCAAGAGAAGGAAAGGTTAAGGTAACAGATTTTGGTATAGCAAAAGCCACCAATTCCAATACCATAACCTCTAATGCCATGGGTTCCGTCCATTATCTTTCTCCGGAACAGGCCAGGGGCGGTTACAGTGATGAAAAAAGTGATATTTATTCCTTAGGTGTAACTTTATACGAAATGCTTTCCGGACAGTTGCCTTTTGCAGGAGACAATACGGTTTCCGTGGCTTTGCTCCACATACAGGGGGAGGCCACGCCTCTTCGTGAGCTGGACCCTAATATACCTCTTAGCGTGGACCGGATTGTGCAGAAATGTATGCAGAAAAGGCCGGAAAGAAGATATCTTACTGCTTCTGAATTAATGACGGACTTAAAACGCTCCATTTCCAATCCCAACGGTGATTTTGTGGTGATTCCTCCTGCGGCTGTCAGCGATTCTCCCACCATCACCATATCCGATGCGGAGGTTAACCATATTAAGAGCGCCACTAAAATGTCGGGCGGCGGATATGATACCTCGAAGGAGCTTTTCCAGAATACGGATGCGGGCCAGCCGGATGCCGGTTCGGAGGAGGAAGCTTCTGATGAAGAGGAGGAGCTTGACAGTGTGGATCCAAGGGTGGAAAAAATTATATTAGTGGGCTCCATAGTTGCAGGCGTTATTTTAACAATACTTATTATATTCTTTGTGGTGCGTTTTTTTAAATTATTCCCGCGCTCCAATAGTAATTCCAATGTCACTACGGAGGAAAGTACGGCGGAGTCCACGTCTTCCACATCGGAGACCGTTGGAACAGTGATTATTCCGTCCGTACTCGGACTGTCGTTAGAAGATGCGGAGGATACCCTGTATGCCAGGTCGGAAGCGTTAAATGTGACTTCTACGGATGAATATTCAGAAGATTATGAAAAAGGATTGGTAGTTGAGCAGTATCCGGATAAGGATGCCGAGGTAGCGGCGGATTCCGAGGTGAAATTAATTATAAGCCTGGGACCGGAGCCGATTAAGATCCCTGATGTATATAATTTAACGGACAGTCAGGCGGTTACCATGCTGGAGGAAGTCGGTCTGGTGGTAAAGCATGCTTATGATTACAGTGATGAAACCGAAGAGGGCAAGGTCATCAAAACGGATCCGGCCAGGGAAACCTCGGTCGTTAAGGGTGATACGGTCACAGTTATTGTAAGTAACGGTCCCAAAATTACAAAGGTTAAAGTACCGGATCTGCTGGGCTTAAGTAAGGAAAAAGCCGTTGAGAAGTTAAAGGCGGCGGGGCTTAAAAAAGGTGAGGTTACCTCCGATTATTCCGATACCTATGAGAAGGGTCAGGTTATGTCCCAAAGCGAAGAAAAGGGAGAGGAAGTTGACAGCGGCACCGCTGTTGATTTCGTAGTCAGCTTAGGTTCAGGGGATACGAATCCGCAAAGTTATGAAGCCGATATCGTAATTGATGAAAATCCCTTTGATTATCCAGGGGACGGCGGAATCGTCAAGGTCCAGCTGGTACAGGACGGCAATACGACCACTCTTTTAAAAGAAGAGCTGGATTATGACAGCTTTCCGCTGGATTTAGGCACTTATACCAGTAACAGCGGTTCGGAGGGAACGCTTAAGATGCTTATAGGCACGGAGGTTGACGAAGACGGAGACGGAGTTGTAAACGAAAACGGAAAGCTGATAAAATACGAGGAATACGGCACCACCTGGGCGGTTGCATTCACATCGGTGGGAGAATAATGGAAGGCAAGATTATAAAGGGTATCGCAGGTTTTTACTATGTGCATGTAAAAACATTCGGTTTGTATGAATGCAAAGCGAAAGGAATCTTTCGTAATCAGAGGATAAAACCTTTAGTTGGGGATAATGTTATAATTGACGTCATTGATGAAACAGAGAAAAAGGGCAATATTAGTAATATACTGGAACGCAGGAATGAATTAATACGTCCGGCTGTTGCAAATACGGATCAGGTGCTGGTTATTTTTGCAGCTGCTGATCCGTACCCCAACTTAAACTTGCTGGACCGGTTTTTGATTTTGATGTTAAAACGACAGGTAAATGCCATTATATGCTTTAATAAAAAGGATATTGTTACGGAAAAAGAAACCGGGTTTTTAGAGGAAGTTTATTTAAAGTGCGGTTATCCGGTTATCTTCACGAGCACATTTACAGGGGACGGAATGGGGGTCCTGTTTGAAGTGTTAAAGGATAAAACCACAGTTCTGGCAGGGCCATCCGGTGTGGGCAAGTCTTCTATTATTAATAAAATATATCCGGATGCCAATATGGAAACCGGCGTAATCAGTGAGAAAATAAAAAGAGGCAGGCATACCACCAGGCACTCGGAATTGTTTTATATTCAGGATAATACCTTTATTATGGACACGCCGGGATTTAGTTCTTTATATATCAAAGATAATATCTTTGATATGGAAAAAGAAGAACTGAAAGAGTATTATGTGGAATTTCACGAATATGAGGGCAATTGCAGATTTTACGGCTGTGTTCATCTCAAGGAACCCGGCTGTGCTGTGAAACAAGCTCTTAAAGAGGGAAAAATAAGTAAAATACGTTATGATAACTACATGGAAATTTATGATGAGTTAAAGAACCAGAAGAAATATTAAGGAGAAGAATTATGTTAAAGTTAGCGCCATCGATACTTGCTGCAGATTTTACCCATTTAGGGGAGGATGTTCTTAAGGTGGAAAAGGCCGGGGCGGATTATCTCCACATCGATGTCATGGACGGAGCCTTTGTGCCAAGTATATCCTTTGGCGTGCCGGTTATTCGGGCCATACGTCCTGTCACGAAGCTTTATTTTGACGTTCATTTGATGGTGGAAGAACCCATCCGCTATATTGAGGATTTTGTAAAGGCGGGAGCTGATTTAATAACGGTTCACGCAGAAGCCTGCAGACATTTAAACCGGACCGTTGCTAAAATAAAGGAGCTGGGTGCTAAGGCAAGTGTTTCCTTAAATCCCGCGACTTCTCTTTCCGCTCTTGAATATATATTGGAGGATGTGGATATGATTCTTCTTATGAGCGTGAATCCTGGCTTTGGAGGCCAGGCTTTTATTCCCTCTTCCCTGGATAAAATTGCGTCACTGAAAAAAATGGCCCTGGAAAAACGCTGTAATATTGACATTGAAGTAGACGGCGGAATTTCTGTTTCCAATGTGAAACAGGTAATTGAAGCAGGGGTTAATGTTATTGTTGCGGGTACGGCTGTTTTTAACGGTGATATAAACAAAAATATTTCTGATTTTAAAAATATATTTAAAAGTACGGAACAGGAAAAACGATAATAATTTGTCCAATACACAAATTGTCCAATACACAAATAATTTACAAGATACCTGTATAAGATACTCGAATTGGAGCAAATGATGAAGCAGAATCGAGTTTTAATTATAACCGGGGGCACTATATCAAGGGAATTTGCCGGAGAATATCTAAAAAATCAAAAATTTGATACCGTTATTGCAGTTGACGGCGGTCTGGTCAACGCCAGGAACCTGGGAATACCCATTCATTATATTGTGGGCGATTTTGATTCCGTACCCCGGGAACTGATTGATTATTATCGGAAAGAATATAAATCCGTAATTATCAAAGAGTATAATTCCATAAAAGATGCGACGGATACCCATATTGCCATAGATTTAGGCATGGAACAAAATGGAGATGAAATTGTTATATTAGGAGCTACGGGCACCCGTATCGACCATACGCTTGCTAATATTCATCTGTTATATTTACCTCTGAATAAGAATATGAAAGCTTTTATTATTGATGAGCATAATAAGATATATCTGATTAATAAAAATACTACGATTTATAAGAATAAGCTCCACGGACCGTTTCTATCTCTTTTGCCATTTACCGAGGAAGTTACGGAAGTTACGTTAGAGGGTTTTAAGTACCCGTTAAGGAATCATACCATGAAAATTGGCGACAGTTTGGGAGTCAGTAATGAAGTAGTAAAGGAACGGGCAAATATCTTATTTAAGGAAGGAATTCTTGTTGTAATAGAAGCGAAAGATTGAAAGGAAAACACATATGAAATTAGGTATAGTAGGTTTACCCAATGTAGGAAAAAGCACATTATTTAATTCACTGACCAAGGCCGGCGCAGAATCTGCCAATTATCCGTTTTGTACCATAGACCCCAATGTGGGAATTGTTGCGGTGCCGGATGAAAGGCTTAAAGTTTTGGGAGAGCTACACCATTCGGAAAAGGTAGTCCCTGCAACCGTTGAATTTGTGGATATTGCCGGTTTAGTTAAAGGTGCTTCCAAGGGAGAGGGATTGGGAAATCAATTTTTATCCAATATCAGAGAGGTAGATGCAATTATCCATGTAGTAAGGTGCTTTGAGGACAGTAATATTATTCATGTGGACGGTTCCGTTAATCCCTTAAGGGATATTGAAACCATTAATCTTGAATTGATTTTTTCCGATTTGGAAATACTTGAGAGAAGAATTGCCCGGACTGTAAAAGGGTCTAAAAACGACAAAGCACTGGCTAAGGAATTGGAATTACTGGAACATTTAAAAGAACATCTGGAAGCAGGCAATATGGCGAAGAGCTTTGCGGCGGAGAATGAGGAAGATCTGGCGCTGATAGGGGAATATAATTTATTGACTTATAAGCCCGTTATTTATGCGGCGAACGTCAAAGAAGAGGATTTGGCGGAGGACGGCGGCAATTTATGGGTAGAACAGGTAAAGGAATTTGCTAAAGAGGAACATTCGGAAGTATTTGTTATATGTGCTCAGATAGAGCAGGAAATAGCGGAACTGGACGAGGATGAGAAGAAGCTGTTTTTAGAAGATATGGGATTAAAGGAATCCGGTTTGGAAAAATTAATCCGTGCCAGTTATCGTATACTGGGATTGATCAGTTATTTAACGGCAGGGCCGAAAGAAACCAGAGCATGGACAATTATAAAAGGAACCAGGGCACCCCAGGCCGCGGGAAAGATTCATACGGACTTTGAAAGAGGATTTATCCGTGCGGAAATTGTCAATTATGCAAATCTTGTGGAATGCGGCAGTCTCAATGCTGCAAAAGAAAAAGGTTTAGTACGTTCAGAAGGTAAAGAATACGTAGTTCAGGACGGCGATGTTGTTTTGTTCCGTTTTAATGTATAAAAGAAAGTGGTGAATTAATATGGTAATAAGTGCTGCAACTAGTATTTGGTTTCCTAATTTAGGTATTGAATTAGAAAATGTGGGCTCTTCGGTTCATGTGTTTGGTTTTGAGATTACTTATTATGGTATTGTTATCGCATGCGGAATGGCATTGGGATATATGGTGGCGGAATGGCAGGCTAAGAGAACCGGACAGAACAAGGATTTGTATCTGGATTTTGCCCTGTATGGAATTTTTCTTTCCGTAATCGGAGCGAGAATTTATTATGTGGTCTTTGCCTGGGATGAATTTAAGGATGACCCCATACAGATCTTTAATATCAGGAACGGCGGCCTCGCAATCTATGGCGGCGTGATAGCGGCAATCCTTACGGCTTTGATATATTCCAAAATTAAAAGGTATTCCTTTGGCCTTTTGGCCGATACCGGCTGCCTGGGATTAATAACCGGTCAGATTATCGGCAGGTGGGGGAATTTCTTTAACCGGGAGGCTTTTGGCAAATACACCGACAATCCCTTTGCAATGCTTTTGGATCTTCGGGATGTGAGCAGTGATTATACCGCTTCGGTTTCCTATTTATCGCAGAAGTATGAGGGCCGGCCGGATGCTTTAAACCGTATTCTGGAAATCAGGAATCATCCGGTTGTGATAGACGGGATTACCTTTATTCAGGTCCATCCCACTTTTCTTTATGAATCTCTTTGGAATCTATGTGTTTTGATCCTGCTGATTGTTTATTCGAAACATAAGAAATTTAACGGAGAAGTATTTTTATTATATTTGATTGGTTATGGTCTCGGCAGGGTATGGATAGAAGGCTTGAGGACGGATCAGCTGTTTTTGTGGAATACTCCCTTTGCAGTTTCCCAGCTGTTGTCAGCCTTATTAGTGATATCGGCGGGAGCAGTGATTATAATTAGACGTATTACCCAAAAACATATTGCAAAAAAAAAATTAAAAAAGGTACGCTGAAGGAATAGGACTAAATACCTATTCCTTTTTATTTTATCTACATATTGATAAAATTTAATCGATTTGTTTATTACCTACAATATCTTGTATAAAATATGCATAAGATACAAACTGCCAAATAACACCAGGCCGGTTTGTATTTTTTTTATGCAAAAATGCTTGATAAATTCCCATAAGTGTTATAAAATAGTCTTATAAGTGGAGCAAAGTGGAGTAAAGTGGGAGTAAGTGGTGATAGGCGGTGAGTTTTATGTTCATGGGAGAATACAATCATACGATTGATGCCAAGGGCAGGATCATTATACCCTCCAAGTTCAGGGAAGCCTTAGGGGACGAATTTGTCGTTACCCAGGGTTTAGACGGCTGTCTGTTTGTATATCCTAATGAGGAATGGACGGGCTTTGTCACACAGCTTAAGAATCTCCCCGGAAGTAAAGAAGCCAGACAATTGCAGCGTTATTTTATGGCGGGTGCCGCCGACTGTGAAGTGGACAAGCAGGGCAGAATACTGATTCCAGGCAAATTAAGGGAACAGGCCGGTTTGGAAAAGGATATCGTGTTTGTCGGAGTCTTAAGTAAAATAGAAATCTGGAGCAAAGAGAAATGGGAAAGCAATAATGATTATGATGATATGGATCAGATTGCGGAACATATGTCGGAGTTTGGATTAAGCTTTTAGGAGGGGATTTTCTTGGACGCTTTAATAGAAAATTTTAATTTCAAACACAGGCCCGTACTTTTAGAGGAAACAATGGAAATGCTAGATATAAAGCCGGACGGGATTTATGTGGACGGCACCTTGGGAGGAGGCGGTCATTCTTATGAAATATGCAGACGCCTTTCAGAAAAAGGTAGATTAGTCGGAATTGACAGGGATGAAGCGGCCATACAGGCCGGAAGTGCACGGCTTGCAGAGTTTCAGGATAAGGTAACCATAGTCCGCGGCGACTATTCGGATATGAAAAGGATTCTTGCCGATTTTGGAATAGAAAAAGTAGACGGAATTTTACTGGATTTAGGTGTTTCCTCATATCAGCTGGACACTCCGGAGAGAGGATTTTCCTATAAAGAAAATGCACCGTTGGACATGCGTATGGATACCAGATATGAAAAAACAGCAAAAGATATCGTAAATGGGTACAGCGAATTTGATTTATACCGGGTAATAAGAGATTACGGGGAGGACAAGTTTGCCAAGAATATTGCCAAGCATATTGTGCGGGTAAGAAAAGACAGACCCATAGAAACTACGGACGAATTAACCGAAGCGATTAAAGCGGCGATTCCCATGAAAGTCAGAAAGAATACGGGACATCCTGCCAAGAAAACCTTTCAGGCCATTCGGATAGAGTTAAACAGGGAATTGGAAGCCTTAGATAAATCACTGGATGAGATGATAGGAATGTTAGCCGATCACGGCAGGTTATGTATCATAACCTTTCATTCCCTGGAAGACAGAATTGCAAAAAGAGGTTTTAAAAACAATGAAAATCCCTGTACCTGCCCGCCAAGCTTTCCGGTTTGCATATGCGGCAATAAATCGAAAGGAAAGGTAATAACCAGAAAGCCTATCCTTCCGACGCAGCAGGAGATTCGTTACAATAAAAGAGCCAAGAGTTCAAAACTTAGAGTTTTTGAAAGACATTTATAGAAATCGAGGGGAAAATATATGGAGGAAAAAAGAAAACGTTACCAATACAATAATTACACCACCTACGGCAATACCGCAAGAAATCTTAAGGTTATGCCGGATTATGATGAAACAAAGGAATTAGAGCCGATACGGCGGCCGGCGGAAAGAAACAGGAGAAAACCCAGGGCAAACAGCGGAATTGATTTGATTTCCGTATTTTTCCTGACCATAGCAGTAGCCGTAACACTCTATACCTGCATTGAATATCTTCATGTACAATCCAAAGTTACACAGCAGAATGATGAAATCGCCGGATTAGAACACACCCTGGTAAAATTGCAGAATCAGAATCAAGACGCTTTATCAAAGATTAATACCTCGGTGGACTTAAATTATATTTATGAGGTTGCAACGAAAGAGCTGGGTATGGTTTATCCCGATAAAAATCAGGTTATAACCTATAAAAGCAATTTAAGCGATTACGTAAGGCAATACGGCGATATACCGGAAGAAGACGATTCAACCTTGTTGGATAAAATTTTAAAGTAGTACACTGTGCAGTAGAGGGGCAATCCGGCAAGCGTTTATGCAAGTTTTAAGGTTAACAGAGTACTAGTTCCACCGATATGGGAATATTGCGAAAACAGCGGAATTGAGGTGTGTTAATGACAAATGCATTAGGGAAAAGAAAAGTTAAAAAGTTTACTAACAAAATGCAAGCAAAATTATTGCTTGTATTTTGCATTATTCTGATGGCTATGACTGGTCTGGTCGGCAGATTGGTATATATAAACCGCACCGACGGCGAAAGATATGCGAAAAAGGTATTATCCCAGCAGACCTATACCAGTACTGTAATCCCATTTCAGAGGGGAAGCATCCTGGACAGGAAGGGGACGGTATTGGCAACCAGTGAAAAGGTTTATAATATTATACTGGATGTAAAGAATTTACTGGAGGATGATAAATACTTAACTCCCACCGTCAAAGCTTTGACAGAATGTTATGACAGCATTACGAAAGACAGTATTTCGGAGTTGGTTAAGACAAAGCCGGAAAGCCGTTATGTTATCCTGAAAAAAGATATTGGCTACGACGACATGATGCTTTTTAAGGAGAAAGAGGAGAAAAACGATAATATTCAGGGGGTCTGGTTTGAAGAGGATTATGTAAGAAAATATCCATACAAAACCCTGGCAAGCAGCGTTATCGGATTTACCTCCGACGGAAATGTGGGAAACTGGGGAATTGAGCAATATTATAATGAGCAGTTAAACGGAGTAAACGGTATCGAATACGGATACATAGATTCCGAGTTAAAGCTGGAACAAACCACGAAGCCCGCTATTAACGGCAATACCATAATTTCAACCATAGACGCCAATGTTCAGGGCATTGTACAGGAACATATTAAATCCTTTAATGAGGAATTCGGCAGTAAAAATATCGGTGTCCTGGTTATGAATCCCAATAATGGTGAAATTTTAGCCATGGCTTCCAACAATGAGTATGATTTAAATAATCCAATGGATTTAACTCCTTTTTACACAAAAAAGAAAATCAGTAAAATGAACGATAAAGAAAAACTGAATGCCTTAAATGCAATCTGGCGGAATTTCGTAATCAGCGACACTTATGAACCCGGGTCTACCTTTAAGCCTTTTACGGTTTCCGCGGGACTGGAGGAAAATATCATTCAGTCGGATAACACTTATATCTGTGACGGAGGCCAAACGGTGGGGGGGTATACAATCAAATGCAGTAACCGCAGCGGACATGGTACAGTTACTTTAACCCAAGCTCTTACGCTATCCTGTAACGATGCGTTAATGCAGATAGGAGAGAAGGAAGGCGGGGAAGTCTTTTATGATTACCAGACTTTTTTCGGATTTGGACAAAAGACGGGGATTGATCTTCCCGGCGAGGCGGAGGGTTTACTGATTTCAGAAGATAAAATGGGTAAAACGGATTTAGCTGTCAGCAGTTTCGGACAAACCTTTACAACTACTATGATTCAGATGGTTTCCGGTTTTTCCTCTCTGGTCAATGGAGGTTACTATTATGAGCCTCATATTGTAAAGCAAATTTTAAATCCGGGGGGAGCTACTCTTAAGACTGTGGATAAAGTCCTGGTAAAGGAGTCCGTTTCAAGTGAAACTTCCAAATTCATAAGAAATGCGATGCACCTGACCGTCGAGGAAGGAACCGCACAGAAAGCCCAGGTTGCAGGCTATGAAGTCGGAGGCAAAACCGGAACGGCGCAGAAAACCCCCAGATCCGATCATACCTATGTGGTATCTTTTATAGGCTGCGTGCCGGCGGATAATCCGGAAATGGTTATTTATGTGGTGATTGACGAACCCCAGAATGTTGAAAGGCAGGCGGACAGTTCCATTGCAACAAAATTTGCCAGCCAGATTTTAAGCGAAATATTGCCCTTTTTGGAGATATACTAGTACTCTTGCAAATATATTATCATAACCTCTAAGCATTCGTAATAAAATAAAACGATAAGATATATGAGGTTACTCTATGGCACGTAATAAAACCTTTAACCGCCGTAATGTATTTATTATTGTATCTGTTATTCTGATAACGGCGGTTGGATTAACGGTAAGACTTGGTTATTTGATGATTGCTAAATCGGCCGAATATGCGCAGCGTGCAGAAGATCTGCATGAAAGAGAACGCTCGATTAAGGCGGAGAGAGGAATCATATACGATAAAAATGGAATAGCTATTGCTACGAATAAACCTGTCAGTACAATTTCAGTTATACATAGTCAGATTACGGACCCGGAGAGGGTGATTCAGGTATTATCCGATATGCTTGGCCTTAGTGAAGACAAGGTGAGAAAGAGGGTTGAAAAAAATTCCTCCATAGAAAGGATAAAATCCAATGTAGATAAAGAAATTGCGGATGCCATCCGAAATTATGATTTAAATGGAGTTATGGTGGACGAGGATTACAAAAGATATTATCCTTACGGCAGTTTAGCATCAAAAGTTATCGGATTTACAGGGAGCGACAACCAGGGAATTATCGGGCTGGAAGTAGAATATGAGAAATATTTAAAAGGAACCGACGGCACCATACTTACCCTGACAACCGCATATGGCGCGGAGATTGAAAATGCCGCGGAGGACAGGATAGAACCCAGGGCCGGAAACGATTTATACATCAGTCTGGATGTGAATATACAAAAGTATGCCCAGCAGGCCGCCTTAAAAGTCATGGAAGCTAAAAATGCCAATAATGTAAAGCTTATACTTATGAATCCCCAGAACGGCGAAATATATGCCATGGTGAATGTTCCGGAATTTGATTTAAATGATCCCTATACCCTGACGGAGAATATGCGAAAGGATATAGAGCCGTCTTCCTTAACCAGTGAACAGACCAATGATCTGTTAAATAATATGTGGAGAAATGCCTGCATCAGCGATACTTATGAACCGGGTTCCGCCTTCAAAATTGTAACGGCCACCGCCGCACTGGAAGAAAAGGTGGTTAAATTAACCGATAATTTTTACTGCCCGGGCTATAAGATTGTGGAGGACCGCAGAATTCGCTGTCATAAAATAGGCGGTCATGGAAGCGAAACCTTTGTGGAGGGAATTAAAAATTCCTGCAATCCGGTTTTTATGGAAATCGGTGCAAGGGTTGGAATTACCAATATGTATAAATATTTCAGTAAACTTGGACTTTTTAATAAAACAGGTGTGGATTTGCCGGGGGAAGCAAAGTCAATTATGCATAAGCCGGAGAATGTGGGAGCGGTAGAGCTGGCAACCATTTCTTTCGGGCAGTCCTTTCAGATAACTCCCCTGCAGTTGTTGGTTGCCGCCAGTGCGGTTGTCAACGGAGGCAATATTGTAATCCCCCATTTCGGCCTCCAGGTAAAGAATCCGGAAGGCAATATAGTTAAAACCTTTCAATATGATGGTGCCAAAGGGGTTGTTACGAAAGAAACTTCCGATACCATGAAAGAGTTATTGGAGGCAGTGGTATCGGAGGGCACAGGTAGAAGGGCTTATTTACCAGGTTTTAGAATTGGAGGGAAAACCGCCACTTCTGAAAAATTGCCTCGCAGCAGCAACAAATATATATCCTCCTTCGTGGGATTTGCACCTGCAGATAATCCCCAAGTAATCGCAGTGCTGTTAATCGACGAACCCGTAGGGATCTATTATGGCGGTACCATTGCAGCGCCGGTAGTTGCAGAAGTATTTGATAATGTAATGCCGTATTTAGGCATCGAACCCCACTATAATGAAGCAGAGATAAAGAAATATAACGTGGGAACCATAAAAATGCCGGATTTGGTCGGCTTAAAAAAGGAAGAATTAAAAGCGGCCTTAAAAGATATGGATTACGGTGATATCTATTATTTAGGGGAAGGCGATACGGTTATGGAACAATTTCCCCTGCCGGGAGAGATGATCAATCTAAACAGCGACTTGATTCTGTATTTGGAATAGCATATAATTAGAACGTTGATTTTACGAAAGAAATTAGAAAGGATTCACTTGGGAGGAAAGAAAGATGGATTTTAAAATATTAATGCCGGTTATCATATCATTTTTTATCAGCGTAATCTTATGCCCTATTTTAATACCTTTTTTAAAAAGATTAAAATTCGGCCAGTTTATACGTGATGACGGACCGGAAAGCCATTTAAAGAAGTCAGGCACTCCCACAATGGGCGGTATTATAATCTTACTTAGTGTTACCCTTACCTCTTTAATCTATATAGGAAAATATCCGGACATGATACCGGTACTATTCTCAACGGTGGGATTTGGTATAATCGGATTGCTGGATGATTATATTAAAATAGTTATGAAAAGGTCCATGGGCTTAAAGGCCTGGCAGAAGCTGGTGGGACAGATACTGGTAACGGCAATTTTCGGTTATTATCTGGTTAATTACACGGAGGTGGGTTCCACTATGCTGATACCCTTTACAGGAGGATTTCTGGAGGGCAAATATTTAGATACCTCGTTTTTATTTGTTCCCATGCTATTTCTGGTTGTTCTGGGTACCGTAAACGGTGCAAATTTTACAGACGGACTGGACGGCTTGGCAAGCAGTGTGACACTTTTGATTGCCACCTTCTTTTCGGTAGTTGCAATTGGAGTACAAAGCGGTATTTCTCCCATAACCTGTGCCGTGGCAGGCAGCCTGTTGGGCTTTTTGCTATTTAATATCTATCCGGCCAGGGTATTTATGGGAGACACCGGCTCACTGGCTTTAGGGGGGTTTGTGGCTGCCTCCGCTTACATGCTTCGTATGCCGCTGTTCATCCTGATAGTGGGATTAATCTATCTGGCGGAGGTTTTGTCCGTCATACTTCAGGTGGGGTATTTTAAATTGACCGGCGGTAAGAGAATCTTTAAAATGGCGCCGATCCATCACCATTTTGAATTATGCGGCTGGGCCGAAACGAGAATTGTGGCGGTTTTTTCAATTATAACGGCGGTTCTTTGTTTAATTGCACTAATGGGAATATAACATTTGGAGGATAAAATAAGATGAAACTGGAAAATAAACGGATTTTTGTATTTGGCTGCGGACTTAGCGGTATTTCAGCGGCTAAATTATTACAAAAAATCACTTCTGATATTATAATATATGATGGAAATGATAAATTAGATATAGTGGAAATAAGGGCAAAGCTACAGCCGGATTTTAAGGGGAGCATTTTCCTGGGAACAGTCCCCGACGGATTATTGGATTCTATCGATTTGGCAGTATTAAGCCCCGGGGTTCCCACAGATTTAGATATGGTCAACCAAATGAGGAAAAAGCAGATACCGATTTGGGGGGAAATAGAATTAGCTTATTATTTTTCAAAAGGAAAAGTTATAGGAATTACCGGTACGAACGGTAAAACCACCACCACGACCTTAGTGGGTGAAATTATGAAAACCTATTTCGATTGTGTATTTGTTGTGGGGAATATTGGAGTACCCTATACACAAGTGGTGTTAAACACAACGGAAGAATCCGTTACCGTTGCGGAGATGAGCAGTTTTCAATTAGAGACTATTAAAGCCTTTAAACCCAATGTGAGCGCAATATTAAATATAACGCCGGATCATCTGAACAGACATCACACCATGGAAAATTATATCGGGGCAAAAAAGAATATTACATTGAATCAGGATAGCAATGATGTGTGCGTTTTAAATTATGAGGACGAAGAACTTAGAAAAATAAGCGGGGAACTGAAAGCGAAAGTATTCTACTTCAGCAGTCTGCAAAGCCTTAAACAGGGTATTTATCTGGAAGGTGAAAAGATTATTTATAATGACGGAAATAAGAAGAGCTTAGTTTGCAATATTCATGAATTAAATATATTCGGACGTCACAGTTATGAAAATGTAATGGCCGCCGTAGCCTGCGGCATTTCACTGGGGGTGCCCATGGATAAAATCAAATATGCAATTACAGGTTTTGTTGCGGTAGAACACAGAATTGAATTTGTAACAACGAAAAACGGCGTAAAATATTATAACGATTCCAAGGGTACCAATCCGGATGCTTCCATAAAGGCAATCGAATCCATGCAGAACCCCACCTTGTTAATTGCGGGGGGATATGATAAGGGCTCCGAATTTGACCAGTGGCTGGAAGCCTTTGGCGGCAAAATACGTTATTTGGTTTTATTGGGTCAGACCAGGGAAAAAATAGCACAGACGGCAAGACGTCATGGATATGAGAGTATTATTATGGTGGACTCCCTGAAAGAAGCGGTAAATGTATGCGCCGGGAAGGCTAATCAGGGCGACTGCGTGCTTCTTTCCCCTGCCTGCGCCAGTTGGGGAATGTTTAAGAATTATGAAGAGCGGGGCCGCTTATTTAAAGAATATGTGAAAAATCTTGCATAAATTATGTTTACCGTTATTTTATATTGAATAACATTTTTGTGAATCATTCCATAAAATAAGTTAGGTATTAAATCAGCCGGAGCGAAAGAATATGAATACGTACATTTGTACAGAGGGGAGCAGGAAATGACAAGGACAGAAAGAGAACAGGGAAAATCAAAAAAATTCCATAGCTATTACGATTACAGTCTACTGTTCTTAACCTTGTTTTTGGTGTGCTTTGGACTGGTTATGATTTACAGCACCAGCTCTTATAATGCAAGCAGGGATTATAATAATCCCGCTTATTATTTGGAAAAACAGGGTGCATTTGCAGTATTCGGCGTTGCAGTCATGCTAATTGTATCAAAAATAGATTACCGGTTTTATATTACCAAATTACCGGTCATAAAGATTAAGCCGGTTACTTTGCTTTATTTATTATGTATTTTTTTGCAGACCTACGTTTTAATTTTCGGTGATAAAATCAAGGGTGCAAAACGCTGGATTTCTTTAGGAGCTCTCGGAAGGTTTCAGCCGTCGGAATTATCCAAGATTGCGGTAATCCTGTTTACCGCCTACATAGTAAATTTATCGCCGGTAAAGCTGAATAAATTCCGTGGATTTATAAGAGTGGTTATATTTATGGCACCTTTAATTGTGCTGGTGCTAATTCCCAACTTCAGTACCGCATTGGTAATGGCGGCCATCATGGTGGCAATCTGCTTTGTGGCCAGCCGTAAAAAATTGTATTTTATCGTATCGGGAATTATAGGCATAGGAATCGGAGCAATCTTTATATTTGGAGTCAGTTACCGGAGCACCCGTATTGATGTCTGGAGAAATGTGGAAACCCATCCAAGAGGGTATCAGATTTTACAGGGGCTGTATGCGATTGCCTCCGGCGGAATTTTTGGAAAGGGACTGGGAGAAAGTATGCAGAAGCTGGGATTCATACCGGAATCCCATAATGACATGATATTTTCGGTTATATGCGAGGAACTTGGGCTTTTTGGGGCCGTTGCCGTGATTATGCTTTTTGTTTTATTAGTGTGGAGGTTATTTGTTATTGCAATAAATGCAGCCGATTTGTACGGAGGTTTAATCGCCGCGGGAATCCTGACTCATATTGCGGTACAGGTGTTGTTAAATATAGCGGTCGTTACCAATACAATTCCTTCGACGGGTATTCCGATGCCATTCATTAGTTACGGAGGCAGTTCCCTGATGGTTTTATTATTTGAAATGGGAATTGCATTAAGTGTTTCCAATCAGATTAAATATGAAAGATAGGTATTTGCTATTACCATTTGGCTACAGGCACAAAACAGGGAATATATCATATAGTAATTGTATATTCTGGTTTTATGAGGTGCACCATGGCGTTTATTGAAATTAATGGAGGAAATCAGCTAAGTGGTGAAGTTAACATACAAGGTTCAAAAAATGCAGTATTGCCAATTTTGGCGGCTACCGTACTGGTAAATGGAATTATAAAGCTGAATAATTGCCCTAAAATATTGGATGTTTTTCATATGATTAAAATTTTAGAGGCAATTGGTTGTACCGCCTCGTGGGATAACTCTTCCCTTATAATAGATGCAACCAGGCTTAATACATCAACTGTTCCGGAAGAATATGTAAAGATGATGCGCTCATCCATTATTTTAATGGGTGCATTGTTAGGCCGTACTCATTCGGTAACAATAACCTATCCGGGAGGGTGTACCATTGGTGCAAGACCGATTGATTTCCATCTAAGCGCTTTTCAGAATATGAATGTCTTACTGAAAGAAGAGGACGGGCTGATTAAGTGCAGCACCGACGGTGTGAAAGGCAATGATATATTTCTTAAATTCCCCAGTGTGGGAGCGACGGAAAATATTATCCTTGCCGGAGTTTTAGCCGATGGTAAAACAGGTATTATCAATGCTGCAAGGGAACCGGAAATTACTGAATTGTGTAAGTTTTTAAATGCTGCGGGAGCCAGAATTACCGGTGCGGGAACGGAAAGGATTGAAATCATGGGAGTTGATTATTTACATCCCATGGAATACACAGCCTGTTCCGACAGAATAGTAGCCGGCACTTATTTGGCGGCTGTGGCCGGAGCCGGTGGCGAAGCGGTATTAACGGGAATTGGCGACGAAAACCTTAAGGCGGTTATAAAGGTTTTGAGGGAAATGGGCTGCAGTATAGTAAGCGGAGAAGATTATATTATTATTGCTTCTTCGGGAAGGGCGAAACCAATACCCTTTATCCGTACCATGCCGTATCCGGAATTCCCGACGGATATGCAGTCTCAGATCATGTCAGTTCTTATGACGGCAACAGGAACCAGTAAAATAGTGGAAGAAATATTTGAAGGAAGATACCAAAATGTAAAAGAACAGATTAAATTTGGAGCGGATATTCGCGTTAAAGGAAGGGAGGCCATTATTAACGGGGTACCTTCTCTGACTGGATGCGAAGTATTTGCCAGTGAATTAAGGGGTGGTGCGGCACTGGTTATTGCTGGACTTATGGCAAAGGGTAAAACAACTCTGTATAATCCTTACTTTATTCAAAGAGGCTATGAGGATATATGCAGGGACCTAAATCAATTGGGTGCAGACATAAGAATGGTAACGTGACATTACGGAAGATAAAAAAACGCGGAGAATACCACAGGAGAGGATAATATCCACAGGAGGAAATAATATTTTCAGGAGAAATAATATTTTCAGGAAAAATAATATTCAGGAGAAAATAATATTTCCAGGAGGAAATATGAAAGAACAGAGGGAAAATCATAATAATGCTTTTTTACTGGGCCAGATGAAATTACTTATTCTTTGCCTTGTCATCATCATTCCTGCATTTATACTGTTTGTGACGTGCAGGCTTAACACGGTAATTGTGGAAGGCAGCAGTCATTATACGGATGAGGAATTGAAAGAGAAAGTCATTACCAGAAAGACAGATCGGAATACAATCTTACTTTATCTTCGTTACAAATATGGCAAGGTAGATAGTATTCCATTTGTCGAAGACATAGATATTGAACTGGCTGACAAAAATACAGTCAGAATACAGGTATACGAGAAGGTAATAACCGGCTGTATTGAATTTATGGGCGGGTATATGTATTTTGACAAAGACGGCATCGTGGTGGAAAGCTCCGATGAAAAATTGGACGAAGTCCCTTTTGTTACCGGATTAGGCTTCAATCGGATCAGATTGTATGAAAAACTTGAACTTGAAGTTCAGAAAAAATCTATGTTTCAGGTCATACTGAATTTAACCCAGCTTATAAAAAGATTTGAGTTAGGCATAGATACCATTGAATTTAATTCGGATTTGGAGGTTACACTCTATAGCGGTGACATTGAAATTCTTCTGGGAAAAAGAGATACCTACGATGAACAGATTGCCGAATTAAAAAATCTTTTACCCAATGCAGAAGGGACGAAGTTGACATTGGATATGAAGGATTTTACAGAAGGACAGGATGGAATAATTGCCAGGCCTAAGGAATAAGAAAGAGTTGGCTTGCCAGACTTTGGCGCTGACGCGCTGTCACTTTAGTGACAAAATGCCTCTTACGCGTCATGCGCATCACCCCGGCGGGTTTTTATCGAATAGGGCGCAACTTCCTATTCGATAAAAAATATAAATTAAGGGTTGATTATTTTAGTAATTAAAGATATTATATACTATAGGAATAAAGAATATACTCGTCTTAGTTATACGTGAAGACAGGCATAAAAGTATATAATATAATGAAAGCGTAGTGAGGAATCGCAAGCTTGCTTGCAGAATCCGAGTGCAGCAACAAGATCATGAACACGCTTTATGTTCTTGTTGTATTCCCTGGGTTAAAAGCAGTATTCAGAAGAGAAACGCCTTATGTCAGACAGTGTCCGAAACTTAAACTTCGGAATGCCAAGGGAGCTAAAGGAGATAAAATTATTTATTTCTATTTGAATAAATAAAATTGTTAGTAAGTATATAATTATCGATAAATTTAGTGTAGAAGATAAGTATTGTGAAGGAGGAAGTACCTTGCTTGAGATAAGAACGAATGAAGCTGATTCATCTGCAAAAATACTTGTTATTGGAGTAGGAGGCGCAGGGAATAACGCTGTTAATAGAATGATTGAAGAAAATATCGTCGGTGTTGATTTTATATGTGTGAACACAGATAAACAACATTTAAAGAATTGTAAAGCACCACAGTGTGTTCAGATCGGCGAGAAGTTAACAAAGGGTCTGGGAGCGGGTGCACAGCCTGAAATCGGAGCCCAGGCTGCAGAAGAGAGCAGAGAAGAGTTAACTGAAATTATCAAAGGCTCAGATATGGTATTCGTTACTTGCGGTATGGGCGGCGGAACAGGTACGGGAGCAGCGCCTATCGTTGCACAGATAGCCAAAGAGATGGGAATCTTAACGGTCGGCATAGTAACAAAACCCTTTAAATTTGAAGCAAAAACACGTATGAATAACGCCCTTGGCGGCATTGAAAGACTGAAAGAACATGTAGATACCTTAATTGTAATTCCCAATGATAAATTACTTGAAATTGTAGACCGAAGAACCACCATGCCGGATGCATTGCGTAAAGCGGATGAAGTATTGCAGCAGGGGGTACAGGGAATCACGGATCTGATTAATGTGCCCGGCTTGATCAACTTGGACTTTGCCGATGTACAGACGGTTATGAAGGATAAAGGAGTTGCACACATTGGTATTGGTGTGGGCAAAGGGGATGATAAATGTGTCGATGCTGTCAATCAGGCTATCACAAGTCCCTTGTTGGAAACCACCATTGCGGGTGCGTCCCATGTCATTATAAATATATCGGGAGATATCAGCCTGATTGAAGCCAATGAGGCGGCAACGATGGTTCAGGAATTAGCAGGTGATGCCGCAAATATTATTTTCGGTGCCATGTATGATGAGACTACGCCGGATGAGGCGACAATTACGGTTATTGCCACCGGCTTAGACAGTAAAGCAGCCGGGGCCGGGGAACAGGTAAAAGGACCCAGCTTTCTTAAACAGCCTTCGGTAAGACCGGAATATAAGTTTAACAGCGGTGTCAATCCTTCTACGTCCTATACGAAAGCACAATCCCAGATTGCTGCTACATCCAGTAACAATAGCATAAACAAAACTCCTTCACAAAGCGTAAACAGTCCGAATTCCGGCGGTAACAGTACTATTGGTAACGGTTCCGCGGACTCCGGCGGAATAAAAATACCTGAATTTTTACAAAAGAATCGTAACCATAAATAAAGAGATAAAGAGATAAATATACATATATAGATGAGCCTGTCCCATCTTTAGCAGAGCAAAAATATTTTTAGCCCGGTTAAAGATAGGACAGGCTTTTTTTATTCAATAGGAAATTGCGTCCTATTGAATAAAAACGCTCCGCGGGATACGCATGACGCTTGTAAGGTATATGTCGCAAAGCGACCAAGCGTCAGCGCAGAGTTTGCTTTGCAAACTCTTTCTTGTCGTTAGGGAAGACTTCGCCGGCGGGCGAATAAACAAGAAAATAATTTGTAAAAAAAATACAAATTCAAGTATCTTACTGCTGTTTTTACTTCTATTTTGTAAGTATGAGTAAATGAAAAAGACAAATTAATTACCAGAAAATGACAAATTATATGAGGGTTAGAAGCTATAATAGGAAAAGAAAATACAAGTTATGGAAGCGGGGGTGAACTTGTACCTTGAGATTTATGTAGACGTAATATTTTGTATTAATTTTATTATGGATATCCTGTTGCTTCTGATAGTAAGGAAAATATTAAAGTATAAAAGATCTATCATCCGTTTATTATGCGGGGCCGGCATTGGTGCTTTAGGTGCCTGCATATTGGCTGTTGTTCCAAATTTGAATGGATTCGTTGGATTTCTTGCCGCTTATGTCATAATTTGCTTTGCTATGATTTTGATTACTTTCGGATTTAAAAGCCCGGCGGCAGCAGTCAAAGCGGTTGTTATACTTTATATTGCCACATTTTTTTTAGGCGGTGTTATAAACTCTCTTTATTATCACTCCATGCTGGGATATTATTTTGAAGAACTAATTCGGGGAAGATTATTTCAGAATCAAAATATGGCATTTTTTGTTCTTGTAATCCTGGTTGGGACGGCTGCAGTTTGGGTTTTTATTAAAGCTTTAAAAAATCTTCGGGGCGGTGATTTAAAAACTTATGAAACGGAACTGTCATATGCAGATAAGAGTATTCGGGTAATCGGATTATTAGATACAGGTAACAATTTATATGATCCGATTTATGGAAAGCCGGTAATAATTGCAGAGTATTCTGCATTAGAGCCGTTATTAACGGTATATCAAAGAAATCTGCTTCAGGTAATGTTGGATACTTCAGATGGAAAGCATGTTTCCTTTCATGAAAGGGATAATCCATTAGAGAATAGTATCTTACAGAAGGAATCGGAAGAGCATTTTAATATTATGATGATACCGTACCGATCAATTGGCAAAAAAAACGGTATATTACCTGCGATAGTAATGAATCGGGTAGTAATATTAAGCGGTGAAGAAAAGATTTACAGCGAGAAAGTATATACAGCCGTCAGCAGAGAAAAATTATCAAAAGGAAATGAATATCAGGTGATTTTACACAGGGGTATTATGTAACGGAACAAATACAAAAGTATTATTATGCATTGGGTGAAAGTGTAAAGGGAGGAAAAGTAAAAATGTTATTGAAAATTACAATACCAAATAAAATTCAATTCAGGGTAATTCCAGACTTTAGAAGCATCTTATTTAGCGGTCATGGAGATATACATTATATTGGCGGAGCAGAAGTTCTTCCCGCACCATTGGATGCAGTAAGGGAAGCGGAGGAAATTGCCAAACTGGGAACGGAGTATGATACGGAGGCAAAATCCATATTGGTGGAACATAATTTAAGATTGGTTGTTTACATAGCAAAGAAATTTGACAATACCGGAGTTGGTGTGGAAGACTTAATTTCAATTGGAACAATCGGATTAATAAAAGCGATAAATACCTACAATCCGGATAAAAATATAAAACTGGCTACTTACGCTTCCAGATGTATTGAGAATGAAATTTTAATGTATTTAAGAAGAAATAATAAAACAAAACTGGAAGTATCCATTGACGAACCTTTAAATGTGGACTGGGATGGCAATGAGTTGCTTTTATCCGATATTTTAGGGACGGAAGAGGACGTTATTTACAAAAATATAGAAGAAGAAGTTGACCGGAAACTTTTAGGGAAGGCTTTGTCAAAACTTAGTGAAAGAGAGAGAATTATTGTACAGCTGCGTTTTGGTTTAAATACGGAGGACGGAAATGAGCGTACTCAGAAAGAGGTTGCGGACCTTTTGGGCATTTCCCAATCTTATATTTCCAGATTGGAAAAGAAAATCATTAAGCGTTTAAAGAAAGAAATGTTAAGACTGGAATAATTTTTTCAGCCGTTTAAAAAAGGAAATTATTACATCTTATTTTACCGTATAAAGAGAACCCAAATAGTGAATCATTAATTTATGTAAATATGATTTGGGAGGTTTTAATATGGCTCTTTATAAGGTAGAAATATGTGGTGTAAATACATCGAAATTACCATTACTGAACAATAGTGAAAAGGAAGAATTATTTAAGCGTATATTAAAGGGGGACAAAGAGGCCAGGGATTTATATATAAAAGGCAATCTTCGTTTGGTACTTAGTATTATACAGCGTTTTTCCAATAGCAATGAAAATGTAGATGATTTATTTCAGATAGGTTGTATCGGGCTTATGAAGGCAATCGACAATTTTGACATTAACCAGAATGTCAAATTCTCTACCTACGCCGTTCCTATGATAATCGGTGAAATCAGGCGTTATTTAAGAGACAATAACAGTATACGTGTCAGCCGTTCTCTCCGTGATACTGCCTACAAAGCAATCTATGCCAAAGAGGCTTTGTTAAAAAAGAATGAAAAAGAACCTACCGTATGTGAAATTGCCGATGAAATCGGCATGAGTAAAGAAGATATCGTATTTGCCATGGATGCGATACAAAGTCCCGTATCCCTTTATGAACCCGTATATTCCGAAGGCGGAGACACCTTATATATCATGGACCAGGTGAGCGATAAAAAAAACAGAGAGGAAAACTGGGTGGAGGAGATTTCTTTAAAAGAAGCACTGTCTAAGCTGTCGGAACGGGAAAGAAATATTATAGAACTCCGTTTTTATGAAGGGAAAACCCAAATGGAGGTTGCCAAAGAAATATGTATCTCCCAGGCACAGGTTTCCAGACTTGAAAAATCAGCCTTAAAAAGCATGAGAAATTATTTGGTACAATAACCTGAAAAAGCAGAATTCAAATAAAAATGAAATAATAAACAGTGAACAGGTTTGATGTTTTGATATAATTATTTGTTTTTTATGAGAAGTTGTCCGTACTTAAAAATATCAAACCTGTTAATTATTTTCTCAAAGGCAAAGGTTAGCCTGAAAAATGTAGTTTGAAAAAGGTTAGTCTGAATATAGTCAAGGTTAAAGAAATGCCGATTTAATCAAAGCTTTCTCGGCATCGATATCCACGAGGATAACATCGGCGCCAATTTGTTTTATGCAGCAGTAATCTATTACATATTCGTGATCTCTTCCAAGAATACCCCATATTTTACATGGACCCGGTACAATAATCCGGATAATGATTCCGGTATGTATGTCAATCTCCAAATCACAGATATAGCCAAGTCTTTCCCCGTCTCTGCAGTTAATAACTTCTTTTTCCTTCAATTCACACATTCTCATATTGCAATCACCTCCAGGATAGGTTAAGCAGCTTTATTTATTAATATATGAATTTAACTATGGATATATGAAGAAAATAACTTGACCAATGGGCAAAACTTCAATATAATCGAGCTATAAATAATGAATTGTAACTATATTAAGTTATTTAAAAAGAAAAGAGGGATAGTGATGAAGTGTCCATTTTGCGGAAAAGAGAACACGAGGGTTATAGATTCCAGGCCTGCCGATGATAACAGTTCCATAAGAAGAAGGCGCCAATGCGATGAATGCCTGAAGAGATTTACAACTTATGAAAAAGTAGAAGCAATACCCTTAGTAGTTATTAAGAAGGATAATAACCGGGAGCCCTATGACCGTGCAAAAATTGAAGCGGGTGTATTTCGCTCCTGTCACAAGCGGCCCATATCGGTAGATCAGATTAATGCCCTGGTGGATGAGGTGGAAAATGCAGTATTTAACATGGAAGAAAAAGAGGTCCCCAGTTCCGTTATCGGAGAAATCGTAATGGATAAATTAAAAGAACTGGATCCCGTGGCATATGTCCGGTTTGCATCCGTTTACCGTGAGTTTAAAGACGTAAATACATTTATGGATGAATTAAAGAAAATATTGGATAATTAAAATTATAGGAAAAGTCGAGGAAATAAAGCCAAAATTGTTTTATTAGTTTTGTCTTTTTATCTTGTAAGCTTACCTTTTCTTTGCTATACTGAATGCAGATGATGTTTCCTTCCTTGCGGAGAGACAAGGAAAGGAGTCAAAATGTTCAGCAAAGCACTTAGTGCCGCCGTGAATGGAATAGACGGCACAATCGTATCCGTGGAAGCCGATGTCAGTGACGGGCTGCCGATTTTTGACCTGGTCGGCTATCTTGGGTCAGAAGTGAGGGAAGCCCGGGAAAGGGTTCGGATATCCTTAAAGAATTCAGGCTATAAACTGCCTGCCAAGAGAATCACAATTAATCTGTCACCAGCAGATCTTCGCAAAGAAGGTACTGCTTTTGATCTTCCTATTGCAGTCGCAATTTTAACCGCCTTCGGTTATATTCCCCAGGAAAATCTTGAGAAAACCTTATTTATAGGTGAAATGAGCTTAAATGGAGAAATTAATAAGGTAAACGGCGTACTTCCCATTGTATATACTGCCTACAGGCTTGGTTTTGAAAGATGTATCGTCCCTATTGATAACGGGAAGGAGGGAGCTGCGGTTCAGGGAATTGACGTATATGGAGTAAAAAATTTACAGGAAACGGTAAAGCTATTAAACAACGACTGTATTTTAGAGCCGTATTTTATTCATAAAGAGGATCTGGCTTACGGGGATGAGGCGGATAATCTGGATTTTTCCGATGTAACCGGACAGGAACTGACCAAAAGGGCGATCGAGATAGCCGCGTCCGGAATGCATAATATTCTTATGGTAGGGCCTCCGGGAGCAGGTAAAACCATGCTTGCAAAACGGATACCGACCATTATGCCTGTGCTTACCTTTGAAGAAAGCCTGGAAATATCAAAAGTCTACAGTGTAGCAGGCCTGTTAAACAATAGTAGATCTTTAATTCAAAAGAGACCTTTTCGTTCTCCTCACCATACGATTACCACCGCGGCTTTGGCCGGCGGAGGAAGAACCCCCCTGCCGGGTGAAATAAGCCTTGCCCATTTCGGCGTCCTGTTCCTGGACGAATTACCCGAATTTAACAGCAATACCATAGAAACATTAAGACAGCCCCTGGAGGAAAATGAGGTCACCATAGCAAGAGTTCAGGGGACTTACCGGTATCCTGCGGATTTCATGCTGGTGGCCGCCATGAACCCCTGTTCCTGCGGATATTACCCTGACCGTAATAAATGCGGTTGTTCCCCTAACCAGGTAAAACGTTACTTGGGAAAAATAAGCAGGCCGTTACTGGACCGGATTGATATATGCATAGAGGTCTTACAGGTAAACTATAAGGAGCTGGAAAACCATAAACTGGCTGAAACCTCTGAAAATATCAGGGCCAGGGTAATGGGGGCAAGAGACATACAATTAAGTCGCTATAAAGATGAAAAGTTCTATTTTAATTCTCAATTAACCCCTAAAACTATAAATCAATATTGCAAACTGGGCAAAAAAGAAAAAATACTGCTGGAGAAAGCCTTTACAAAGATGAATTTAACCGCAAGAGCCTACCACAGGATTCTTAAAGTATCCAGGACCATTGCGGATTTGGACGGCTGTGAGGTGATTAAAGAAAAGCATCTTAGTGAAGCAATCTGCTACAGAAGCTTAGATAAAAAGTATTGGGAGGATTAGATAATCAATGAGTGATAACATGACGAAGAAAGAATATTGGTTTTGGCTGTGTAATCTGGAACAGATCGGAATAAAGAAAATACAGGCTGTTTTAGATTTTTACGGGACACCGGAGCAGGCTTATCTGGACAACGGCAGGGGATTGGAGCAGATAAGCGTTCTGACAGCTTCTGACAAAGAGATCATGTTAAAAAGTAAGGAGTCGGAAAGAATACAAGAAAACTATGCTAAACTGAAAGATAAAGGTATATATTTTGTAACGAAAGAGGAGGACGGTTATCCCTCCAGGCTGCATAACATATACAATCCTCCCTTTGCCTTGTATATCAAGGGGGCATTACCCAGAGAGGACAGGATCAGCATAGCTGTAGTAGGAGCAAGGAATTGCACCTACTATGGCAGGGAAACCGCCCGGCATCTGTCCGGGAAATTAGCGGAGGCCGGTGTTCAGATTATCAGCGGACTGGCCAGAGGAATTGATGGTTATGCCCATGAAGGGGCTATTGCCGCCGGAGGAAGCACCTATGGAATTGAAGGATGCAGCGTAGACATCTGCTATCCGAAAGAAAATTTTAATATTTATATGGAAATGCAGGAAAAGGGTGGAATTATATCGGAGTACGGTCCCGGCCGTCACCCGAAGGCCTGTAATTTTCCCATGCGGAACCGGCTGATCAGCGGCATGTCCGACGGAATACTGGTAATAGAAGCCAGGGAAAGAAGCGGGTCTTTAATTACTGCTGATTTGGGATTGGAGCAGGGAAAGAATGTTTATTCCATTCCCGGCCGTGTTCAGGATTGCTGCAGCGTGGGGTGCAATAATCTTATTAAAATGGGTGCAAAAATGGTCACCGGACCGGAGGATATACTGGAAGATTATGGAATATTTTATAAAGATTGTAAAAATCAAATAAAAAAAATTGATAAATTACTTGAAACAAAAGAAAAAATAGTGTATGCTTGTTTAAGTTCTTTCCCAAAGCATATGAATGAAATTGGTGGAGAAACTAATCTAAGTGTAATGGAATTATCCGAGATTCTTATGAACTTGGAACTAAAAAATTATATAAGACAAATAAGAAAAAATTATTATGTATATATATCAGAAACATAAAAGCATTAAAACTAGTACAACGTCCGCTAAATAACCGGGCAAATTTCTGAGAATGATTTTTCTTAGACAGTGATTGACAAACGCAGGCGTAGTGAGGCTGCGCCGAGGCTTGACCGTTGCTGTATAAGAAAAATCAGGCCAGATAATTTGCATAGTTATTTACAGGATGTTGTACTAGACAAGGGGAGTGGATATATGTCAAAAAATCTAGTGATAGTGGAATCACCGGCAAAGGCTAAGACAATCAAGAAATTTTTAGGCAATAATTACGAGGTAATCGCGTCAAACGGACATGTGAGGGATTTGCCAAAAAGTCAGTTGGGAATTGATATTGAAAATGATTTTGAACCCAAATATATTACCATAAGGGGAAAAGGCGACTTACTTGCCAAAATCAGAAAAGAAGTAAAGAAGGCGGATAAGGTATACCTGGCAACAGACCCCGACCGTGAAGGAGAGGCAATTTCCTGGCATCTGTCGAAAACATTAAAACTGGAAACAAATAATTCCAGGATTACTTTTAATGAGATAACGAAAAATGCCGTAAAATCTTCCATAAAACAGGCCAGGGACATTGATATGAATCTGGTGGATTCCCAACAGACCAGAAGGATTTTGGACAGAATGGTGGGTTACAGCATCAGTCCCCTGCTTTGGGATAAAGTAAAAAGAGGTTTAAGCGCCGGTCGTGTTCAGTCCGTTGCACTTCGGATTATTTGTGACAGGGAAGAGGAAATCAACGCATTTGTACCGGAAGAATATTGGAATTTGGAAGGCGTGTTTGATGTAAAAGAGGATAAGAACCCTTTAGTTGCCAAATTTGCAGGTTACGGTAGTGAAAAATTAACCATTCATTCCGAAGCAGAATTAAATGAAATATTAAAGAATCTGGAAAATGCAGAGTTTAAAATTACGGAAATAAAACGGGGGGAAAGACAGAAAAAGTCACCGCTTCCTTTTATAACCAGTACCTTACAGCAGGAGGCGGCTAAGAATTTAAACTTTTCTACCTCAAAAACTATGAGGTTGGCCCAGCAGTTGTATGAGGGCGTCGATGTAGAGAAGCATGGGACGGTGGGGTTAATTACCTACCTTCGTACAGATTCCGTCCGAATATCAAAGGAAGCTGATACCGCAGCCAGAGGTTTTATCGCAGAGAATTACGGAGCAGATTTTGTGGCCGATAAGGAAAATGACAGGGAAAACGGCAAGAAGATTCAGGATGCCCATGAGGCAATTCGTCCCACTTATGTGGAGTTTACACCTGTAATTGTAAAAAATTC
Source organism: Clostridiales bacterium (assembly GCA_015655075.1). Taxonomy (GTDB): domain Bacteria; phylum Bacillota; class Clostridia; order Lachnospirales; family Lachnospiraceae; genus Anaerocolumna. Next base: position 50,033 of record JAATFT010000025.1, read on the forward strand.
CTTAAGCAGGGATCAGTTTCGCCTATATCAGTTAATCTGGAAGAGATTTATAGCCAGCAGAATGCAGCCTGCCAAATATGAAACCATTTCCGTTAAAATTGACGGAAACGGATACCGTTTTACCACATCGGGATCTAAATTAATTTTTGAGGGCTATATGTCGGTCTATACCACGGAGGAAGAGGAAAAGCAAAATAACGCAATGCTAAAGAATCTGACGGAAGATGCCAAACTTACTTTAACGGCATTAAACCCTTCCCAGCATTTCACACAGCCCGGCCCATTACACGGAGGCTACCCTGGTAAAAATTTTAGAGGAACTTGGAATCGGAAGACCCAGTACGTACGCTCCTACCATAACAACGATTCTGGCCCGCAGATACGTGGTAAAGGAAAATAAAAATTTATATATCACAGAGATTGGAGAAGTGGTGAACAATATTATGAAACAGGCGTTTCCCAGTATTGTGGATGTGAATTTTACGGCTAATCTGGAGTCGCTTCTGGACCGCGTTGAGGACGGTTCTGTTCCGTGGAAGACGATTGTCAGTAATTTTTATCCGGATTTGGAAGCTGCCGTATCCCACGCGGAGGAAAGCTTGGATGAAATTAAAATAGAAGATGAAAAGACAGATGTAATTTGTGAGGAATGCGGACAGAATATGGTAATCAAATACGGACCTCATGGGAAATTCTTAGCTTGTCCAGGATTTCCGGACTGCCGCAATACAAAGCCCTATCTGGAAAAAATCGGAGTATCCTGTCCGCTGTGCGGCAAAGAAGTAGTAATCCGTAAAACAAAAAAAGGAAGAAAGTATTATGGCTGCGAAAATAATCCGGAATGTGAATTTATGACATGGCAAAAGCCCTCTGCACAAAAATGCCCAAAATGTAATGGGGTTATGGTAGAAAAAGGAACGAGTTTAGTATGTATCAATGAAAAGTGCGGATATATTGTTGCGAAAAATTGATAAATAAGTTAAAAATAACATATTTTTTAGTAAATGTGTGTCAAAATCAGTGAATAGCTATTGTTTTTATGAAAAATGTATGGTAAGATTGATCCGATGACACATTATTAGGCTGATACGTTTATAATTACAGGAACAGGAACCATGTTCCTGTAAGCAGGTGTACGTGCTGTTTCTATAATCAGAAATCAGATGCAGGCTGGTGAAAATACCGCCTTTTATCGGAAGATAAAAAGACATCTGACCATATGTTATTATGTGAATTGGATACGAAAAGAAAGATAAGTGTCAAATCGATGGGGGTACCGGGAGGATGTTTCATGAGTGTACAATTGTTAGACAAAACAAGAAAAATTAATAAACTGTTACACAATAATAATTCCCATAAAGTTGTCTTTAATGATATTTGTGAAGTATTAAGTGAAATTTTGGATTCCAATGTTCTTGTCATAAGTAAAAAAGGGAAAGTACTGGGAATCAAGAACAGGGACGATATTGTTGAAATCAAAGAATTAATTAAGGACATGGTGGGCGGGTATATTGATCAATTGTTAAATGAAAGACTGCTGAATATATTATCCACTAAGGAGAATGTTAATTTGATAACCTTAGGTTTTGAACTTAAGCAGGAGAATAATTACGAGGCGATTATTAATCCGATTGATATTGCAGGGGAGAGGCTGGGGACTTTGTTCCTATATAAAAGCGGCGAACAATACGGGCTGGATGATATTATTTTAAGTGAATATGGTACTACGGTTGTCGGCTTGGAGATGATGCGTTCTGTAAATGAAGAAAATGCAGAAGAGAACCGGAAGGTCCAGATTGTTAAATCGGCCATTAGCACCCTGTCTTTTTCGGAGTTAGAAGCTATTGTTCATATATTTAAAGAACTGGAGGGTAATGAAGGTATTTTGGTAGCCAGTAAAATTGCCGACCGTGTGGGCATAACCAGATCTGTTATTGTGAATGCATTGAGAAAGTTTGAAAGCGCGGGAGTAATTGAATCCAGATCCTCCGGAATGAAAGGGACTTATATTAAAGTACTGAACGACGTAGTTTTTGATGAATTAAAAAAACTGAATAAATAGTTAGATAAATATAATTTGTAATTCAAACTTTGCAGGTAAACATCATCTTTGCTGGTGTGAATATATCTATTTTATACAATAAATTTTAAACGGATAAATCGAAAGTTAAACGGATAAATCAAAAGTTAAACGGATAAGTCGAAAGTTAAACGGATTTATGAGGGATTTCGGCTCATAAATCCTTTTTTTAAGGGGATAGCCCTCCTATGAAGTAAAGAACGCGACCCTCTGGATGCGCATGAAGCTTGAAAGGTATTGTGCCGCAAAACGACCAAGCGTCAGTGCAGAGGTGGTTTGTCACTGAAGTAACGGCGCGTCAGCGCCCGAGTCTGGCTTGCCAGACTCTTTGTTTTGATTTTTTTGTAATTAGAGGCTCAATTAATGAATGGAAAATAACTGGAATAGTTGGGACATATTTTTGTCTATATTATAAATATAATATAAAATTAGTGGAATTGCGATAAAATTTTACATTTTATGATATAAAAGTACTAGTCATGTAAAAATTGCTTGTTTTTTTGTCATAAAATAATTATAATAATACCAGGTACGAAAGGAGTGTAAATATGATAGGCTCAAGTGCATTTAATTATATTAATATTCTGGACAAAGCGGCGGATGCCAGTTGGGCAAGAAATGAATTAATAACAAATAATATAGCGAACGTGAGTACACCTAACTATAAACGAAAGGATATTGAATTCCAGTCTTATTTGGCGAATGAACTGAAAGGAAAGGGAAATCTGGACCAGAAAGTTGCTGATGCAGACTTGAGTTCATTGGAAGCGTCTGTATATACAGATCATTCTTCTCTAAGCTACCGTCTTGACGGCAATAATGTGGACATTGATACGGAGTCGGCAAGTCTGGCAGAAAATCAGATAAGGTATTATGCATTGTTAGATGCAATGACCCAGGAATTCAGCAGAATAAAGTCAGTTTTAACGAATAATTAGGAGGGTGCCATATGTCTATAATGAGTGGAATGAATGTTAGTGCGAGCGGAATGACTGCGCAAAGGCTAAGGATGGATATCATATCACAAAACATAGCAAATGTAAATACAACCAGAGATGAAAACGGAGAAGCCTACAGACGCAAGACGGTTGTATTTGCAGAGAGAGATACAAATTCTTTTAGCAATCTATTAAACAGTAAAACAGGCGCCAGAGGCGGCAACGGAGTTAAGGTAACCCAGATTGTGGAGGATACAAAGACACCCCTGAATATGGTTTATGATCCGTCCCATCCGGATGCGGATGAAGAAGGTTATGTAGCTTATCCCAATGTTAATACGGTAACAGAGATGACAAATTTAATTGATGCAAGCAGAGCTTATGAAGCTAATGTGACGGCCTTTAATGCCTCTAAAAATATGGCTTTAAAGGGACTGGAAGTAGGAAAATAACAGGGGGAGCAACTTATGGACATAGCATTATTGAATGGCATATCAGATCTTAGTACGTTTAACAAGGATACTGCTACGGTTAATAAAACAAATAAGAACGAAACCTTTGAGAATTTATTTCAATCGGCACTCACAATGATAAAAAATACCAATGATATGACTAATGCTGCCAAGGAAGCAGAGATATCATATGCGTTAGGTTTTAGTGATAATACCCATGATCTGCAGGTTGCACAGCAGAAAGCCAACCTGTCGCTACAGTATACAGTGGCTGTAAGAAATAAGGTATTAGAAGCTTATAAAGAGATTATGAATCTCCAATTCTAACTCAATGACTAGAGGAGCAGTAACATGGTAGACAAACTAAAGAAGATACCGGTTCAGCTATTAAATCAATGGAACAAGTATTCAAGTAAACAGAAGACAATTATTATCAGTGTAATTGCAACTGTTTTTTTGGCGTTGATTATCTTGGTAACATTTATGAACAGGATACAATATCAAACATTAATCGTAAATGAAACGACAAAAGATGCAAGTGCTGTAGCAGAACTTTTAGAAGATGAAGGTATCGCATATAAGCTTGGTGATGACAAGGTTACAATATTGGTAGATAAAAAGAAATATTCGGATGCTCTTCTGTTAGTATACAGCAGTGATGTTCCTACTTCAGGGTTAACTATGGAACAATTGATGAGCAATGATTTAAGTACTACAAACAGCGATCGGAATTTAAAGAATCATTTATATATACAATCCGAAATAAGAAAATATTTAATTACAATGACTGGAATTAAGGATGCTCAGGTTACCTACGTACCCCAGGAAAACACTTACAGTGTTTTATCTGAAAAGCAGGATTATCCGGCCAGTGTAGCATTAACCATTACGGATGATTTTGATATATCTACGGCTCAAGCGGTAGCAGAATATGTTGCTGCGGCAATCGGCAATGAATCTACAGAAAAAATAAAGGTAATTGATCAGAACGGCAATCTGTTATTTGGCGGGAAAGATGATTTATATTCAGGAAACGTCAACTCTGTCTTGGAATATCGTGAAAAACTTCAAAACACTTATAACAATAATATATATATGCTGATGATGAAATTAGGCTATGACGATGTTCAACCTATGTTTAACTGGGTGCTCAATATGGATAAGGTCACCGAACTCTATACCGAGCGGATAGCGGCAGAAGGGCAGGACCAGGGTTTATACCAGAGCTATTATTCTTATGATACCAAAAATTCAAACGCCGATGCCGGGGGAACACCGGGAACCGATTCTAACGATGAAACCTCCTATGATACTCAGCAGAATACAAATGAAGGTTCTTCGTCTTCCACCGTCCAGATAGAATATCTGCCCAGTGAAAGGGTAACTAATACGGAATATGAGGTCGGTGCCGTAGTACCGGATGAATCATCGGGAAGTATTGTCTGCACCCAGGTCGTTACCTATAAAGAAGAAGACTTGAAGTCCCAGGGGCTGCTAGACGATACAACATTTGAACAATATGCTTCGGAAAATCAGGGCAGGAAACAGATTACAATCGGTGATGATATCTATAATATGCTATCTCTCGCCACCGGTATACCGGTAGACCGGTTATCCGTTATTGCGTATGAGCAGCCGATATTTGTACCGAAAGAATCCAATGGGAGAGGTTTGACATTCTACCTCCAGATTGTTCTTGCTTTATTAATTATAGCTTTATTAATATTTGTAGTATTTAAGGGTACATCACCGGTTGAAGTAACGGAGTTGGAACCGGAATTATCGGTGGAACAGCTATTAGCCACTACAAAGGAGAACCGGTCTTTGGATGATATTGAATTTAATGAAAAATCAGAAACCAAGAAGATGATCGAAAAGTTTGTGGATGAAAATCCGGACGCAGTTGCCCAATTGCTGCGGAACTGGTTAAATGACGAGTGGGGTTAATGGTGAGAAATTATAAGCTTTAAGGAGGATGCCAAATGCCAAAGGATGAGGAAATTACGGGAGTACAAAAAGCGGCCGTGCTGTTAATCGCACTTGGACCGGAAAAATCGGCCAGTATATTTAAGCACCTCAAAGAGGATGAAATAGAACAGCTGACATTGGAAATTGCCAATACCCGCAGTGTTTCGCCGGCTACGAAAGAGCAGGTTTTAGACGAATTTTATGAAATTTGTTTGGCGCAGCAATATATAGCGGAAGGCGGTATCGCTTATGCCAAAGAGCTTTTGGAAAAAGCTTTGGGCGAAGAAAAGGCAAGAGATGTGATTAGTAAGCTGACTGCTTCCCTGCAGGTTCGTCCGTTCGAATTTGTGAGAAAAACAGATGCAAGCCAGATGTTAAACTTTATACAGGATGAACATCCGCAGACGATTGCTCTGATTTTATCCTACCTTTCCTCAGGGCAGGCCTCTGCCATTATATCCGCACTGCCTCCCGATAAGCAGGCGGACGTGGCAAAACGTATTGCCCAGATGGACCGCACTTCACCGGATGTGATTAAGGAAGTGGAAAGAATACTGGAACGTAAACTATCCTCCTTAGTAAACCAGGATTATACCATTGTCGGCGGTGTCGATTCCATTGTGGCAATCTTAAATACCGTTGATAGAGGAACAGAAAAGCATATTATGGAAACCCTGGAAATTGAAGAACCCGAACTGGCGGATGAAATCAGAAGAAAGATGTTTGTATTTGAAGATATTCTTTCCCTTGATGATAAATCCATACAAAGGGTACTTAGAGAAGTTGATAATAATGAACTGGCCGTGGCATTAAAAGGTTCCAATGAGGAAGTACAGACTGTCATATTTAACAACCTTTCAAAACGTCTTGCCGCGATGATTAAAGAAGATATGGAATTTATGGGACCTGTCAGGTTAAAGGATGTGGAAGAGTCTCAACAAAAGATTGTAAATATCATAAGAAAATTGGAAGATTCCGCTGAAATTATTATATCAAGAGGTGGAGGTGACGAGATTATTGTCTAATGTAATTAAATCAAGATTTATTTATGTAAATGATAGTAATAAGAAAATTATAGATTCCAATGAGAAATGTGAAAAAATCCGTTTAGTAAACCTGGATAAGCAATTGGAGACCTGTGGGGTACACAAGGAAACAGCTTCCGGAGAAAAAGAGGGGAAAGGGTCATTTACAGAAGGACTTAAGGCAACTGTAATTGATAAAGTTTCCTCTAAGGAAGAAGAGAAATTAGTAAGACAACAGAATGACCGAATCCTTGAGGAGGCAAGAAAAGAGGCGGCACAGATTTTAGCGGCAGCCAAACTGGATGCTGAAAAAGCAAGTGAATTGATTTGCGAGGAAGCGCGAAAGAACGGCTATGAGGACGGATTACAAAAAAGTATGGAAAAAATCCAGGAAAAGCAAACAAAATTAGATCAATTGATAGACAGGCAGAACCAGGAATACCTAGCGCAGATAAATAATTTAGAACCGCAGTTTACAGATATTGTATCCCTGCTGGTGGAAAAGATAACCGGTATCGTCGTTGAAGATAAAAAGCATGTAATACAGTATCTGATACATAATGCCATAATGAATACGGACAACAGCAGGTCTTATGTAATCAGGGTTTCAAAGGAGGATTATGAATTTGTATTGTCGAAAAAAGAAGAATTGGGGATCCTTGTTAAAGATAATGCCGTAATTGACGTTACCCTGGATAAGGATCTGGATAAAAATCAGTGTATGATTGAGACGGATACCGGTATCATAGATTGCAGCCTTGATATTCAGTTAAGTAATTTGATACAGGATATCAAACTTCTTTCTATCCGGAAAGAATAGAATATCCTTGATTGAAAGGCATACTGCCACAGATATAAGCAAACAGATGGGAGCCGGTTATATGATAACTGTGGATTTTAATAAGTACAGGAATTTAGTAAATAAAACATATGAAAAATCTCTGGGAAAAGTTTCCAAAGTAGTTGGCTTAACCATCGAATCCATTGGCCCTAAGGCAAATCTGAATGATTTATGCCGTATTGTATCCAAGGATAAGAAACAAACCATAATGGCCGAAGTGGTAGGGTTCCGTGAAAACCGGATTTTATTGATGCCATATGGCAATGTGGAAGGGGTAGGGATTGGAAGTACGGTAGAATCCACAAAGAAACCATTAATGGTTTTTGTAGGCGACAGTCTTCTGGGCAAAACCTTGGACGGTTTGGGACGCCCCATGGATGATTATCCTATAGATAATTATCTTATAGATAATACCGGTTTAGAACTTAACCTAGGTTATTCCGTGGAAGCGGATCCTCCGGACCCCATGAAGCGCAAGCTGATTGACGAAGTACTTCCTTTAGGTGTGAAAGCGGTGGATGCCATGATTACCGTTGGAAAGGGCCAGCGTATAGGCATTTTTTCCGGCAGCGGCGTGGGGAAAAGCACACTGCTTGGTATGTTTGCCAGAAATACAAAAGCGGATATTAACGTAATTGCATTAATTGGTGAACGGGGCAGGGAAGTCCGGGAATTTATAGAAAGGGATTTGGGGAAAGAGGGTTTAAAGCGTTCCGTGGTGGTGGTTGCCACGTCGGATAAACCGGCACTGATTCGTAAAAAAGCGGCAAAAACAGCGACGGCAATTGCAGAATATTTCAGGGACCAGGGTAAAGATGTGCTGTTAATGATGGATTCCCTTACCCGTTTTTCCATGGCGCAAAGGGAAATTGGTCTTGCATCAGGGGAACCGCCTGTTTCAAGGGGTTATCCTCCCAGCGTTTACTCTGAAATGCCCAAGCTTTTGGAGCGGGCCGGTAATTCGGAGCGCGGCTCTATCACTGGTTTATATACGGTATTGGTAGACGGCGATGATTTTAATGAACCCATTACGGATACGGCAAGAGGTATATTGGACGGGCATATTATGCTGACCAGAAAGTTTGCCAATAAGAATCATTATCCGGCTATTGACGTATTGCAAAGTATTTCCCGTGTTATGTCTTCCATTGTTACGGAGGAACACAAAGCAGCAGCGGGCAGGTTAAAAATGGTTCTGGCAACTTATAGTGAAGCGGAAGATCTGATTAATATCGGGGCCTATAAAAGCGGTTCCAATAAAAATATTGACTATGCCATATCCAAAATTGATGCGGTAAATGAGTTCCTGCGGCAGAATATTAATGAAAAATTGAAATTTGATGAAATCATAGATTCATTAGAAGGGATTTTTAAGGATTAGGTGAAGAAATGACTAAATTTGTCTATAAAATGGAAAATATTTTATCCATAAAATATAAAATGGAAGATCAGGCAAAGACGGCATACGGATTAGCACACAGGAAGCTTACCCAGGAGCAGGAGAAATTATTTGCTCTTAAAAGAAGGGAAAATCTGTATCAGGATAAAAAGAAAAATCTTATGCAGTCTAAATTAAAGCTTTTTGAAATCATAAAATGTGAAGAAGCCATTGAAATTATGAAGCAATATATCAATCAGCAGCAGGCAGCCGTTAAAAAAGCACAGAGACAGCTGGATAACGCCCGGTTACGTTTAGATACGGCAATGATGGAGCGGAAAATCCATGAAAAACTGAAAGAAAATGCGTTAAATAATTACTTCGTTGAATATGAAGCAGAACAGAGAAAAGAAACAGATGAAGTAGTCAGTTTTAAATATAATAATCCTACCGATTCCTAGGAGGAAGGAAAATGGCAAAAAAGAATAAGGAACTTGATAATAATGAAAACGAAAAAGAAAAAAATACAGGCAATAAAATAATAGCAGTTTTAATCGTGTTGTTTATCGTTTTCATTTGGTTGGCCGTTTTTGCGGTTTTAATAAAATTGGATGTCGGTGGGTTTGGAAATTCCATTCTTAGACCGCTGTTAAAAGATGTGCCTGTTATTAATAAAATTCTTCCCGATGTATCTGAGGAACAGATAGCATACGAAAAGGATTATCCCTATTCCAGCATTGACAAAGCTATCGCCCGAATTAAAGAATTAGAAGCCTTAAATGACAGCCTGACCGAGGATCAATCTTCCGACGCGGCTAAAGTGAAGGAATTACAGGCTGAAGTGGACAGGCTGCAGGTATTTGAAGATAATCAGAAAGCTTTTGAGGAAAGGGTAAAGGAGTTTGATGAGAAGGTAGTATTTGCGGATCAGGCACCGGACATTGAGGAATATAAGAAATATTATGAAAGCATTGACCCGACTAACGCAGAAGAAATTTACAGGCAGGTTATTGAACAGCAGCAATATGATGAATCCATTGAGGAAAAGGCGGAAATCTATAGAAAGATGAAACCGGCTGAAGCGGCGGCGATTCTTGAGACTATGACTGCGGATATTGATCTGGTGTCAGAGATGCTCTTAGCTATGAGATCTTCGGAAAGTTCCCTGATTTTAGCCCAAATGGATCCAACCGCGGCAGCAAAAATTACCAAAAAGATGTTTGACATGGATGCGGAAAAAAAAGCTGAAAGCAGTTATAATGCCGGATCCGGCAATACAGGTGAAACTGCTGGCAGCACGGGCGGAGATTAGTTATCAGGAACTTATGCCGGTATTTTTTCACTAAAATACCGCTTAAGTATAAATACTATGAAAGAAGAAAGGAGGTGATGCGTATGACGACCCAAAGTGTAAAAACCCAGATTATTAATTTATTCGGCGATTCCAAAACAGAAAAATCGTCCGCCGTAAAACAAAAAGGTATGGATACTGATTTTAGCAGCGTCATGAACAGCAATTTAAAAACTAAAAGTACTTCAGAAAAAGAAAGCAGCACCGTTAAAGAGGATAGTGCCGTTAAGGAAACCAGTACGGTTGAGGAAAAAGACAGCAAGAGGGAGCAGAAAGTTACCGATAATATCAAAGATACCGGTGGAAAAGGCGGGAAGGATATGAAAACCGGCAATGGGGATGAGAGCGTCCAATCTAACGATGTTTTAAAGTCCGACTATCAGCAGGACAGCAAAGGAAAGGACGTTCCTCCGGATTTGAATAACATCTACGTAAATATCCAAAACCTGCTTGCAATGCTTCAAAATACGGTTCAATCCAGCCTTGGAATTACAGAGGAAGAATTGGAAAGTGCTATGGAAACTCTTGGATTTACGGCAACGGATCTGCTTAATCCCGATAACCTAAAGCAGTTAGTTTTACAAATTAACGGGACGGAGGATATCTCGGAAGTTTTAACCGATGAAAATCTGGCGGATACCATGAAACAGTTAGTCCAGAGAGTAGAAGATTTGAAATCCGGACAAAACATTCCGCTATCCCAGGAAGAAGTAACAGAAATCATGAACAGGCTCCAGGAGACTGATTTAACAAATACCCAGGCCGCTTCGTTAAAAACCGTACCGGAAAATGCGGATCAGGATTTAAGCGGTGTAAAAAGTACATCTGCGGATGGGCAAAGCCCTATAGCTTTGGAGATACATAAAGTTCAGGATGCCGAAACAAAGGGAAACGATTCCTTCACCAGCAGTTCAGACAGCAGGAAGACGGACGTAAAAACATCTTCACCTGTGGAAATGTTTATTCAGAATCTTGCAGTTAAGGGTAATGAGGCAGATTTAAATTTTACCGAGCAGATTGCCAATGTAAGACAAGTGCAGGATATAGCCAATCAGATCATAGAACGGATTAAGATAATGATTAAACCGGAACAGACTTCCATGGAACTGCAGTTAAATCCGGAAAGTTTAGGAAAAATCAATCTGTCCGTTGTTGCGAAAGACGGTATTATGACAGCGCATTTTACGGCACAGAATGAATTGACGAAAGAAGCAATCGAAAGCCAGATGCAGGTATTAAAAGATAATCTGAACAATCAGGGACTAAAGGTTGAGACCATTGAGGTAACTGTTTCAAACTTTTCCTTTGATCAAAGCAGTATGGCATCCGGCGGCAATGAAAACGGACAGCAGAATCGTTCTGCGAACCGTAATTTGAATGTACCTGAGGCGGATATATATTCAGATTTAGGCGGGAATGAAATTCAGGATATAGACCTTCCAGGGCAAAGCGGCAGCAGTATAGATTATACTGCTTAAGTGATAGAAGAAAGGAGAAATGAGGTGAATTATGGCGGATTTAGTTCAAAACGTTACGGATGGAAAGGTTGACCAGAGTACTAACACCAGTACATCCGCTTCAACCGGTACAAGTTCCCTGGACAAAGATGCATTCCTGCAGTTACTGGTAACTCAGATGAAATACCAGGACCCTTTAAATCCCAGTACGGATACTCAATTTGTAGAGCAATTGGCTACTTTTTCCCAATTGGAGCAAATGCAGAATCTGAACCAGACATATTCAAATTCCCAGGCCTTTGGATTAGTGGGAATGTATGTGGATGTGGCCGAAACGGATTCGGCGGGTAAAACCAGTATTAAGAGCGGTTATGTGGACTATGTTGTATTGTCCAATGGAAAAGCTCAATTATCCATTGACGGTTCCTTATATTCCACGGACCAGCTACAGCAGGTATATGACAGTACATATATTATTAAGAAGGGACTACCTTATGTTCCCAAAGAGGTCGAGGCAGCCTTTGACAAGGCCGATCCGGAGGATATTACCTTTGAAGTAAACTTAGGCTCCGGTGATACGGTGGCATCGGATGTTGCGGTTATCATTAATGATACTGTGGTAGATTCGGATCATGTAACTCTTAGCGGAAATAAGGTGACTATCAAAAAGGAAGCGCTGGAGGATTTAGAGGACGGAACCTATAAAATAATCCTGGTATTTAATGATTCTTTATACACAACGGTATCGGATAAAATTACAATTAAAGTAACAGGGTCATCTTCTGACGAAGATTCTGATTCCGGAGATAATACGGATGAGGATTCCGGTAACAGTGATGACGGGTCGGATAGCGGAGAGGATTCCGAGCTTTAACAATACAGAAAAGAGGTTCGTATGAATTCAGTTTCACAAACTAATTTCTCTTCCATTGAGAGCATGACGGGCCAGCTCTTAAAAAATAAGAATACCGGTGTAAACAGGATTCCGGAAAACGGTAAGGTTTCTTTTCGTGACATATTAGAAAAACAGCAGGCTGTTGGAACAGAAACGTTAAAATTTTCAAAGCACGCCAATGACAGGCTTGCCAGCCGGAATATTGATTTATCTGACGAGCAGCTGGAAAGACTGGAAACCGGAGCCAAAAAAGCACAGGCGAAGGGGATCAACGAATCACTGGTAATGGTGGACAATATAGCTTTTATAGTTAATATTAAAAACAATACGGTTATAACTGCTGTGAACGACAGTGAGGATAAAATATTTACCAATATCGACGGTGCTGTAATTATGTAAATAATTATGCTGGACCTGCGGGAAGCATAGTATCCCTGACTGACAGAAAGGGTACGAAAGCACATAAATAATTAGGAGGTCATTTCATTATGATGAGATCATTATATTCTGGTGTATCCGGTTTAAGGGTTCACCAGACCAAGATGGATGTTATAGGTAATAATATAGCTAATGTGAATACGGTTGGTTTTAAAGCCAGCTCCGTAAATTTTTCCGACGTCTATTATCAGACAATACAAAGCGCAACGGGGCCTAACGCGGCTACCGGTGCCGGCGGGCAGAATGCCAAACAGATAGGACTTGGCGCCAGTGTGGCTTCCATTGTTGCCTCCATTACCCAACCAGGGGGAGCACAAAGAACGGATAATCCTTTTGATATTATGATTACAGGGGATGCCTTCTTTATCGTTAACAGCGGCGGCACCAATTATTTTACGAAGGACGGGGCGTTTGGCGTTGACGGAAACGGTACTCTTACTACTGCAAGCGGTGCGACGGTAATGGGGTGGCAGGTGGACCCCAAGGATGATACCGCGGTAGTGAAAGCAACGGTTTCACCGTTAAATATTATGGCTCCGCAAAATCTGTATTCAGAACCCAAGGCCACTACCAATACTTATATATCAGGCAATATAGATTATAAAGATACGCAGCTTGCCGATGGCGCCACGGGCAAGATGGTAAGCGTATCCTTCTTTGATAATCTGGGACAGGAGTATAGGGCTAATTTAAAAGTAAACCAGACGGCTGACTCAACTAACGAATATAATGTTACGGTAGCTGATATTTTAGATGCTAATGGTAATTCCATTTTTGTTAAAAAAACGGTTGCTGATGACGGCACGGTTACCTACGGGACGTCAACCATTACCAGTTTTACCTTTGGAAATCCTGCCTCTACCTATAATGCTGCGGTCGATACAACTACCGGTGAAGTTACTCTTACCGGCGGCACTGCTTCCATCCTGCGCTTCAGTGGCAGTACCGGTGAATTCCAGGGGGTGGGTTCTACGGATACGGCGACCACAAAGGGACTGGATTTAAAGATAACGGCTCCGAGCGCTGAAGATGATCCATTTTCAACAGTCAATATTGATTTTTCTTCCGTTACTATGTTTGGAGACGACACAGATTTGGAAGCCAACAAGGGCAGTATAACCGACGACGGCAGCATAAGCGATACGGGGGCGGGCCGTCAGGCGGGCAGTATGACCGGTATCAGCATTGATACCTCCGGTAAAATCTATGGTAAATATGATAACGGCGACAGCAGACTGTTGGGCCAAATAGCCGTAGCGTCCTTTTCCAATCCTGCCGGACTGGAATCCGTGGGAGGAAATGTGTTTGCCGAAACCCAGAATTCAGGCAGCTTTGACGGAGTCGGGCATGATGTCACCAGCGACGGCGGGAGCTTTACCACGGGTGTTCTTGAAATGTCCAATGTGGATTTAGCCGCGCAGTTTACGGATATGATTACGACCCAGAGAGGGTTCCAGGCCAACTCAAGGATTATTACAACTTCGGATACCTTACTGGAAGAATTGATTAATCTAAAACGATAAGGGCTTTTTAGGTTATAAAGAACCGGGCTGTTGCAAGATTCAAAAATTTATTATTTTCAGATTTTGCAACAGTCCCCATAAAAGAATCCGCACATTATGCAATCCATGCTGATGTCCAGGAGGGGGTTAAATGATTAATGTAACTAAAATGAATAATAAGAGTATTACTATTAATTCTGATTTAATTGAGACGATTGAGGAAACACCGGATACGGTTATAACACTTACGAATGGGAAAAAAATACTGGTAAAAGAGAGTAGACAAGAGATTGTAGATCTTGTAAAATTATACAAAAAAGAACTTTTTTCGCAGAAATAGGAAAACCGCCGCACTAGTTGCTAGAGTGTGCTACGCCTGAGGGTTAGAAAAAAACAGACATGTTGAGATTAAATTTATAACAATATAAATAATTAAGGCATAGGTAGCATGCCTGGTATAGGCAGATGGGAGACATTATGAAGAGAAATATCTTAACTATTATTATTTTAGCATTGGGGATATTAAATATGATCTTGACTGCAGTTATTGTGTTTGCTGTGGTACCCACAACGATGCGAACAAACAATCTGATATCTAAAGTAGCATCCACTATTGATTTGGAATTAGAGGGCCTTCCAAGAAACGATGCGGATCAGGTTGATATAGCAGATATCGAAGTTTATCAGATGGATGATCTGACTATTAGTCTTAAACCGGAAGAAAACGATACGAAAAACCATTATGCACTTATAGAAAACGTATCCTTATCCATTAATACGAAGTCAGAAGATTATAAAACTTTACAGCCAACGATTGAAACCAACAAAGGCTATATTACTGAAATAATTACCGATGAATTTTCGAAATATACCGTGAAAAATATTAAGGAAAATAAAGAAATAATTAAAGAGGAAATTTTAAAAAAAATCCAGGAATATTTTAAGTCTGATTTTATCATCAGCATTTCAGTCGGAAATATAGTCATTGAATAAAATATTTTGATGATTTTATTCGAACTATGTGATAATATACTTATCAGTGGATATTTTCTTCTGATAAAAGACGGTGTATTTTACCGCCGTGCATTATAGTATTAAGTAATCACCCGGGAGGTAATGACAATGGGCGACGTCTTGTCTCAAAATGAGATTGACAACCTGCTTAAGGCGTTAAGCAGCGGTGAACTGGATGCGGACGAATTTAGGGGAAATGGCGAAAAACAGGTAAAAAATTATGATTTTGCCCGGCCGTCTAAATTCTCAAAAGAACATCTTAGAACTTTAGAGATTATATTTGAACATTATGGGAGATTGCTTTCTACGAATTTACCGGCTTACTTTAGAAAAAATGTACAGGTTGAGGTTATGAATTCCGAGGCAGTTGCTTATTCTGAATTTACGAATGCATTGTCGAATCCGGTTTTACTGGGAATCGTAGATTTTTCTCCTCTGGAAGGAAATATCATTATAGAGATTGCAGACAATCTTGGGTATACAATGGTTGACCGAATGTTAGGCGGAGGCGGGGCACCTCTTGAAAAGTCAAGAGACTTTACCGAGATTGAATTAATTATAATGGAAAGAATATTTAACGTGTGTACCAATCTGTTAAGTGAGCCCTGGAGTAATGTCATGCATCTGGAACCAAGATTAATACGAATTGAGACCAATTCCCAGTTTGCGCAGATTATTGCTCCAAGTGAAATGACGTCCATTATTACAATGAATATAAAGATAGGCAATGTGGATGGTATGATGAATGTATGTCTGCCTTATGCATGCTTAGAAAGTGTGATAGATAAATTAAATACAAAATACTGGTTTTCAACCATGCAGGTTAAAGATGACGAAACTTATAAAGAATTAATTGAAGTTGCAATAGCAAAAGCAAAGATTCCAATAAAGGCAGTGCTTGGCAAAAGTGTTATATCGGTTAATGATTTTCTGGGTTTACAAAGAGGAGACATCATTAAGTTAAACACGAAGGTAGAGGATGAACTGAATATTTATGTTGGTAATATAAATAAATTTAAAGCGCTACCGGGTGCATCTTCAGATTCTTATGCAGTAAGAATTTCATCAATTAATAGAGAGGAGTAAAAGAATATGGATGGTATGTTATCTCAGGAAGAGATTAATGCGCTTCTAAGTGGGATGAGTGCTAACACGGAGGGCGCAAAGGCTAACACAGAATCGGAAGCATTATCGGATGCTGAAAAAGATGCGATAGGTGAGATTTCCAATATAAGTATGGGATCTGCGGCAACCACTTTGTCTTCCCTGGTCAATCAAAAGGTAACCATTACAACTCCGGTAGTTTCTTATGCCACATGGAATGATTTGGCAAATAGTTATACCAGGCCCTGTGTCTTTATTCAGATTTATTATAAAGACGGGTTAGACGGTAACAATATTTTGATTATGAAAGAATCGGACGTCAAGATTATTACCGATCTGATGATGGGCGGAGACGGTTCCAATGTGGACGGGGAGCTTAGCGAATTACATTTAAGTGCCATCGGGGAAGCCATGAATCAAATGATGGGGTCTGCTTCCACATCAATTTCAGCAATGCTGGAAAAAAGGGTGGATATCAGTCCGCCGAGTGCTAAATTAGTGGATATGAATGAAACGATTGACGGGGCGGATATTGCTCCTTTCCTGAAAGAACAATTTACGAAAGTTTCTTTCAAAATGCAAATCGGAGATCTTGTAGACAGTGAATTATTACAATTATATCCGTTTGATTTTGCCAGAGATTTATATAAAAAATTTATTAAAGAAGATCAAGCACAGGATTCGGCAAAAAAATCTGAACCGAAACCGCAGCCACAGGAGGCCCCCGGGCAGGGGATGAATAACGATCCGTTAAATAACACGCAGATGCCGCAGAACAAGGCGCAGCAGACGCAAGGCGTACAAAATATGTATGGAGGGATGAATTTTATGACACCGCCGGTTCAGGATGTGAATGTTCAGCCAGCTTTGTTCCAGCCGTTTAATGCACCGCAGAATCCTGTTGTGCAGCCTGAAAATATAGACCTGATTATGGATGTGCCGTTGGAAGTAACAGTCGAATTAGGCAGAACAAGTAAATCCATAAAAGAAATATTGGAATTTTCACCAGGTACTATAATTGAATTAAATAAGCTGGCCGGGGAACCGATTGATGTATTAGTAAATGGTAAGTTTGTAGCAAAAGGTGAAGTTGTTGTTATCGAAGAATCCTTTGGTATCAGGGTTACAGAAATAGTTAAATAAGCATAACTAATATATAATTAACAGATGATAGGAGAAAAATAATGGCAAAAAGTATATTAATTTGTGATGATGCTGCTTTTATGAGGATGATGATTAAAGATATTTTGAGTAAGAATGGTTACACCATTATAGGAGAAGCAGAAAATGGTGTAAAAGCAATTGAAAAGTATAATGAAACCAGACCGGATTTAGTTATGATGGATATTACCATGCCGGAGATGGATGGAATTCAGGCGTTAAAGAAAATCAAAGCTGCGGATCCAGGCGCTAATATAATTATGTGTTCTGCAATGGGACAGCAGGCGATGGTGATTGAATCAATTCAGTCCGGCGCAAAGGACTTTATTGTGAAACCGTTTCAGGCGGACAGAGTACTTGAAGCAGTTAAAAAGGCAGTAGGTTGACCTGTTCTAAGTGTTTTGGCTTTGTGTGGGATAAAACTATTTTCCACTTACATAAAGGGCAGCAGTCGGATCCTTCGATTCTGTCGGGAGAGCTGGTATGATTATTTTAACGGCAGGAATGTCAGACCGGGATAACTTACTTCAATTAATTGGCGTAAGTATTCTATTTATTTTTATACTTGCAGTAACCTATTATACGACTAAATTTGTTGGCGGAGTAAAACTTAGGATATCAAAAAACAGTAATTTTAAAATCCTTGAAACTTACAAGATTGCATCCAATAAATATCTTCAGTTAATCCAGATTGGAACCAGATATTTTGTAATTTCTATTGGTAAGGATGATGTCAGAATTTTAACAGAATTAAATGAAAATGAAGTGAAACGTCAGGAAGAACTTAAGCCGCAAATAACTAATTTTACTGAATTATTTCATTTACTAATAAAAAAACAAAAAGAAAAAAATAAGAGCGATCATGAAAATGATCCACAGTAAAGGTTGGTATTCATGAATACATTTGTTAAAAAACATGTAAGAAGCATGGGGGGAATCATCAGAATCTTATTTGTAATATGTATATTAACCTTTATTTTTGCTACTCCGGTTTATGCGACAGAAGTTGATAACAATACTGTAGATACCGCAGCAGAAGAAAGTACGGATACAAATGATGCCTCTGATGCAGGACTGAACGGTAATATAGGGCCCTTCAGGTTCAATCTGGATACGGGAAACGAAGACGGAGCATTGACTTCCACACTGCAGATATTGGTGATATTAACGCTGATATCCTTAGCACCTTCCATTATAATTATGGTTACTTCTTTTACACGTATTGTAGTTGTATTGCATTTTGTAAGGTCGGCTCTTGGAACCCAGACTACGCCGCCCAACCAAATTTTAATCGGGTTAGCACTATTTTTAACCTTTTTTATTATGTCACCGGTATTTACCCAGATTAATAACGATGCCATGAAGCCATTGTCCAACGGGGAAATAACCCAGGATGAGGCAATCACAGCCGGCATGGCTCCGCTAAGGGAATTTATGCTGGATCAGGTAAAGCCCAAAGACCTGAAATTATTTATGGACATTGCAGAAATCGGGACGGTGAAATCCGTGGATGAGATTCCTACTACGGTAATTATTCCGGCTTTTATTATAAGCGAATTAAGAATAGCATTTATTATAGGTTTTGTTATTTACATACCATTTATTGTAATTGATATGGTTGTTGCATCAACACTGATGTCCATGGGTATGATGATGCTGCCGCCGACAATGATTTCCATGCCGTTTAAAATTCTTTTATTTATACTGGCGGATGGTTGGGGGTTAATTATAGGTGAATTAGTAAAAACATTTTATTAATTTGCAGATGGGAGGTATTGAAATGAATGAAAATATTGTTATTGATATAGCCAGGGACACACTTTGGTTAATCATAAAAGTATCGGCTCCCATGCTGCTTGCTTCCCTGGTAGTAGGCCTTGTTATAAGTATTCTGCAGACGGTAACCTCGATTCAGGAACAAACCCTCACATTTGTTCCGAAATTAATCGCAGTTTTTTTAGTTATCATGCTGTTTGGAAGTTGGATTATGACGGAAGTAAGAGATTTTACGGTTAATCTGATTACCAATATAGGCTATTATATTCAATCCGCATGACGTTTACAGTACATGATTTCGAGATTTTTTTGCTGATTCTGGTGAGGATAACAGCATTCGTCTACGTTGCTCCATTTTTTAGCTTGAAGAATGTTCCTTGGAAGGTTAAAGTTGGATTTTCCTTATTTTTTGCTTTAATATTATTTCAAACCGTACCCGGACAGATACAGTATAATGGAGTTATGGGATTTGCCGCATTGATAATAAGTGAATCAATGGTGGGCTTAATCATTGGTTTTTTTGCAAATATCAGCTATTATATATTATCCTTTGCCGGCAGTATGATGGATATGGAAATTGGTTTTTCCATAGTCAATGAATTTAATCCTTTATCCAATCTTCAGACTACAATCACCAGTAATTATTATACTTATGTTGTCATGCTGACGATGCTGGTAACCAATCTGCATCATTACATTATTTTAGCCATGGCGGATACTTTTAAGGTGATACCCGTGGGAGGAGCCGTCATCAGTCCCAATATATATTTACTTATGTTGGAATTTATAAAAAATTATTTTATTATTGGCTTTCGTATTGTCTTACCTGTATTTGCAGGAATGCTCATTGTAAATTCAATTTTAGCCATATTAGCTAAGATAGCACCACAGCTGAATATGTTTGTAATTGGTTTGCAGTTGAAAGTTTTAGTCGGTTTAATGATTCTTTTTCTGCTGGCCGGGTTTACATCTACGATTTCAGGATTTATATTTGATGAGATGATTACAATGATGAAATCTGCCATAAAAGCTTTATCATAAAGAATTGTGGGAGGTAAAAAGCCATGGAGAGGCTTTTAAAATATGAGCTACAGTATTTTGCAGAAGGAACCGGCGGGGAAAAAACAGAAGATGCTACTACAAAAAAATTATCGGATGCAAGAAATGAGGGACAGGTTGCAAGAAGTACCGATTTAATTACGGCAGCGGCTCTTTTGGCATTATTCCTGACTTTAAAGACTTTTATAGGTTCCATTGGAAATAATTTTATCAGTTCCTTTACAAAAACTTATCAAACCATTGATATAATTGCCAAAGAGGATTTTACTCAAGTTACGGCACAGGAGTTGTTGAAGGATACCATCCTTGCTGTCATTAAAATATCAATCCCGGTACTTGTTTCCGCTTTTGCAGTTGCACTTGTAGCAAATTTGTTTCAGGTAAAATGGAAGTTTACCGGTAAACCTCTGAAGCCGAAATTCAGCAAATTTAATCCTATAAGCGGATTTAAAAAAATCTTTTCAAAAGACAAAGTAATCGAGCTTGTTAAAGAAATATTAAAAATTGGAGTTATCATCTATATTGCCTATAACACCCTTCGAAAACATAAGGATATCCTGGCAAAGCTTTACGATATGGATTTATTACAGGCAACACCCTTAATCGGCAGTATTGTAATTGATTTAGGTTATAAAATAAGTATTATATTTCTTGTGATAGGATTTGCCGATTATATTTATCAAAAATTCAAATTTAAAAAAGATATGAGGATGTCGAAACAGGAAGTAAAAGATGAATATAAACAGGCAGAAGGAGATCCTCAGATTAAAGGTAAAATCCGGACCAAAATGAGAGAAGCTTCCCAGAGAAGAATGATGCAGCATTTACCGGAGGCAGATGTGGTTATAACCAACCCGACCCATTTTGCAGCTGCGATAAAATATGATAAAGAAGTATCGGAGGCACCGATTTTAATAGCGAAAGGTGCGGATTATCTGGCTCAAAAAATGAAAGAAATTGCAAGGGAAAATAAGATTGAAATTGTAGAAAATAAACCTCTTGCAAGAATGCTATATTACAACGTTGAAATTGGAAATGAAATTCCGCCGGAGCTGTATCAGATGACAGCAGAAGTTCTGGCTTATGTATATAATCTGAAAAATAATCATGCATAACATATACAGATAGAAGGGGGGTATCACGAATGAAAAAAACAGATTTGGCTGTAGGCTCCTATCTATTGGCCGCAATTATCTTTCTGATTGTACCAATTCCTTCCGGATTATTGGATATTTTACTGGCTTTTAATATATCTGTGGCTTTGATTGTCCTTTTTAATGCTCTGTTTTCAAGAGGAGTATTAGGTATGGCGTCTTTTCCCACCATATTATTATTTACTACCATATTCCGTATTTCACTGAATGTATCCACCACCAAACTGATTCTTACAACAGGCGCCCCGGGAAATGTGGTGGAAACCTTCGGTAACTTTGTTGGCGGCGGTGACCCTATTGTTGGTATTATCGTATTCATAATACTCATATTAGTGCAGTTTATGGTTATCAATAAAGGTTCTGAAAGGATTGCGGAGGTAACGGCTAGGTTTACTCTGGATGCCATGCCGGGTAAGCAGATGGCTATTGATGCGGATCTTAATACCGGTGCCATTACCGATACGCAGGCCAGGGAACGGCGTGAAAAGATTCAGGAGGAGTCCAGCTTTTTCGGTTCCATGGACGGTGCCACCAAGTATGTAAAAGGTGACGCCATTGCCAGTTTAATTATTGTGGTCATAAATTTTGTGGGGGGTATTGCCATGGGCGTATTAAGGCAGGGCAAACCAATGATGGAGGCCTTTAATACGTATACGATACTTACTATCGGCGACGGTTTGGTAAGCCAGGTACCCTCCATTTTAATATCCTTAGCAACCGGTATTCTGGTTACGAAAGTATCCAAGGAAGCGGATTTTGGGGATTTACTTGTCAAACAGCTATTTTCCATACCCAAGGTTTTATATATAGTTGGCGGCACCTTGATTTTACTTGGAATCATTACGCCCTTAAGTGCTTTGGTATTCTGCACCTATGGTGTGGTGTTTATTATTTCCGGAAGAGTTATGGCGGGAAGGCTTGAAGTGGATAAAATTGAAGAACAGGCGTCTAAGGAAGAAATTGCAGGAGATGAAATTAGAAAGCCCGAAAATGTGTTTTCTTTGTTACAGGTGGATCCCATAGAACTGGAATTTGGATATGGGATTATTCCCCTGGCAGATGTAAATCAGGGCGGCGACCTTTTAGACAGGGTGGTGCTTATCCGCAGGCAGATTGCCTTAGAGCTTGGCTGCGTTGTACCGATGATCCGGCTTAGGGATAATATCCAACTAAACCCAAATCAATATGTAATTAAAATTAAGGGAATTTCGGTGAGTGAAGGCGAGATATTGTTTGACCATTATATGGCAATGAATCCCGGCTATGTGGAGGAGGAAATTACGGGTATCCCAACCTTTGAACCCTCCTTTCATCTTCCGGCCATCTGGATAACGGAAAGTCAGCGTGAACGGGCGGAATCCCTGGGTTACACCGTAGTGGATCCGCCTTCCATTATAGCGACACATTTAACGGAAATAATACGCAGTCATATTCATGAATTATTAACCAGACAGGACGTTTCGAATCTTATTAATAAGGTACAGGAAGCAAATCCCACTCTTATTACAGAATTAGTGCCTAAATTGTTAGGTGTGGGAGAGATTCAGAAAGTTTTGCAGAACCTTTTAAAAGAAGGCATTTCCATACGGGATTTAATCACTATATTTGAAACTTTGGCTGATTATGCTCCTACGACAAGAGACACGGATGTCTTGACGGAATATGCAAGGCAGAGCTTAAAGAGGTCTATCTCCAGCAAGTATTTTCCGTCCAATGAAACTACCAGCGTAGTTACCTTGGATCCTAAAATTGAACAGGAAATCATGGGTTCTGTTAAGCAGACGGAGCAAGGTGCTTACCTTGCATTAGACCCGGATAAAACTCAAACAATTATACATTCTGTGGAGGAAGAAATACAAAAATTGGAAAACATAGGAAGAAATCCAATCGTTATTACTTCCCCGATTGTAAGAATGTATTTTAAAAAATTAACACAAGACTATTTTAAGGATTTAATCGTTATCTCTTATAACGAAATTGAATCTAATGTAGAATTACAGTCGATAGGGATGGTGACAGTATAGTGATAATCAAGAAGTTTCAGGCAGATACGGAAACCGAGGCTATTATGCTTGCCAAGGAGGAACTGGGTAAAGATGCCATTGTAATGAATATTAAAACGATTTCTCCAAAAGGTATTTACAAATTGTTTCGGAAGGCTTTCGTAGAAATAACTGCTGCGGTGGATGATACCGTAACGCAGCAGCCCGCCGCAAAAAAGGAGTTTACAGTACCCGAAAAGACCGGATTTAAATTAAATCCTAATATTATATATGATAAGAATGACAGTTCTTTGGGCGGAAAAGAGAAAAAAACGGCGGAGGAGAAAAATGATGCGACGGCAATAGAAAAAAAATTAAACAGTTTACAGGAACTGCTGGAAAAACAGTTGAAGGATAAACAATTGGAAGAGAAGTCGGAAGAAAAAAAGAAAGAGGGTAAAAATCCTATATACGTCCAGTTAATATACAATCAACTGGTTCGGAATGAAATGGACGAGAAATATGTAAATCAAATTTTGAATGAAATTGAAAATAAATTTAAAAAAGATGCGTCCATTGACGATATTCTATCAAATGTCTATCAGAAAATTATACTTAAACTGGGGCAGCCCCAGACGGTTGAGCTTCTGGATAATAAAGCAAAGCTGGTATTCTTTATCGGACCTACCGGGGTGGGGAAAACGACTACCATAGCCAAAATTGCTTCCGGCTTAAAATTGAACAGAAAAGCAAAAGTAGCTATGCTGACGTCGGATACCTACCGAATTGCGGCTGTGGAACAGCTTCGGATTTATGCCAATATTCTCGGCGTCCCTATGAAGGTTATTTACACGGAGGATGAAATTAACGAAGCCAGGGAAGAATTCAAGGACCATGATGTTATTTTAGTTGATACAGCCGGCCGTTCCCATAAAAACCGTGGGCAAAGGGATGATATTGAAAAACTAATTCATTCCGTAAACGAAGAGGACAGGGAGGTTTACCTGGTTTTAAGCGCAACCACCAAATATAAGGATTTGATACGGATTACGGAAAGTTATTCGGAAATAACCAACTACAGGTTGATTTTTACTAAATTGGATGAAACAATCTCTGTGGGAAATATTTTTAATATTAAAATGTTAACCAATGCTGATTTGTCTTATACGACCTATGGGCAGAATGTCCCGGATGATATAAGTAAGATTGACACCCAGGAAACTGCGAAAAAGTTGTTAGGAGGCAATGATTAATGGATCAGGCAGAACAATTAAGGAATATTATTAAAAAGCAGAGTCCGCCCGGAAAAATTGCCAGAGTTATAACGGTAACCAGCGGAAAAGGTGGAGTTGGTAAGTCCAATATATCTGTTAACTTAGGGATACAGATGAGCAGGCTTGGACAACGTATCATCATTTTAGACGCTGATTTCGGATTGGCGAATGTGGAAGTTATGCTTGGAATCAGGCCAAGGTATAATCTGGCTGATTTGATGTTTCGCGGTAGGGAGCTTCAGGATATTATTACAAAAGGTCCTGAAAATATTGGTTTTATTTCCGGGGGTTCCGGCATCCATGAATTAACGAATATAACAAGAAGTCAAATTATTTTCTTAACACAGAAATTGTATGAGCTGGATGAATTGGCCGATGTAATTATCATTGATACGGGAGCGGGAATTACGGACAGTGTTTTGGAATTTGTGACTGCCAGCTCGGAAGTGTTATTAATAGCTACTCCGGAACCTACTTCCATTACGGATGCATATGCGTTGCTGAAAACCTTAAATCGGAAAGAGGACTTTATATCGGATCATACTGTTATTAAAATGATTGCAAACCGTGTGGAATCCTTTGAAGAAGCAAGGCAGTTATATACGAAATTAAATTTAGTGGTTGAGAAGTTTCTGACTGTTAAAATGGAATTTCTTGGTGCCATCCCCCAGGATTCCAGTGTTTCCAAGGCAGTTATGCAGCAGAAACCATACTCTACCTTATATCCCAATTCGCCTTCTTCGAAAGCTGTTTTCGAGCTGGCCGGTATATTATGCAATCATGTTTTGCCAAGGAACCGTTCCGTTAATGGCATAGCAGGCCTCTTTTCAAATTTGATCCGGTTAAAATTTAAAAAATAGGGGGGAGTAGTATATGGTAAGTGATATTGTATCCATAGGTGACAAGCTGGAACTAAAACCGTTAAGTTTCAGTGAAAAAGGATTTAAAAATGAAAAAACATATAAAAGTCAGGTTTTAGACTTTATCAGCGAGGATACCGCCAGTGTTTTAATGCCTATTGAAGGGGGACGGATTATTCCTTTAAGGGTTGGCGACAAATACAGCCTTTGCTTTTTTACCAAGAAAGGTCTATACCAATGTAAATCGGTTATAACGGATCGTACCCACATGAATAATATTTATGTATTGACGGTCCGATTTACTTCTGAATTGGAAAAATTTCAGAGGAGGCGATATTACAGGCTGGAATATTTATTGGAATTTAAGTATTGTATCATATCGGATTTGGAAATATCCATTATGACCAGATTGCGGAATAATAATTATAGGGATGAAGAGGAAAAGCAAAATTATATTAACACCCTGGAGGCTTTAGAAAGGGAATGGTTATCCGGAACGATTTTAGATATAAGCGGCGGCGGTGCGAGATTTGTTTCCGATTGTGAGCATGAACGGGGCAATATGATGCAGATATCCATCGAATTTGATAACGAATCGGGCACAAGGAGCTTTCATATCCAGGCTATGATTATTTCCTCAAACAAGATGATAAATCGTCAGGGGTTTGAACATCGTGTGCAATTCATAGATATCTTAAAGGAGGAGAGAGAGTCTATCATTAAATTTATTTTTGAAGAGGAACGTCGTCGCAGAAAAAGGGAAAAAGGATTGATATAATTTAGGGAGGCAGAATTATGAAGAAAAAAATTTTAATCGTTGATGACTCTGCACTCATGAGAAGAGTGCTCTCTGATATAATAAATTTAGATTCAAGATTTCATGTTACTAAAGCAGCGGAAAACGGATTGGAAGCTTTTCAATTATTGGTACAGGAACAAGAAGTATTTGACGCCGTTATACTGGATATAAATATGCCTAAAATGAGCGGCTTGGAATTACTGGAACAATTGGAAAAGAATGAGGTAAAAACCACGGTCGTTATTGTCAGTACATTAGCCCAAGAAGGTGCGAAAGAAACCATCCGTGCTTTGGAATTAGGAGCCTTTGACTTTGTAACAAAACCGAGCAGCTTTTTTGATGTGAAAAGTGATAATTTTAAGAATGAAATTATTAGCTGCCTGACAGCCGCAACGAAGCTATATCAGATATCTTTTAAGGATGTGATTGTACAGGGCCAGCCAGTCATACAAAATCAGAATCCTATTGAATCTAAGAACCAGCCTGCCGCCTTGTTAAGAATGGAAAACGGGCCTGTCTGTAAGGCGCCAAATCCCAAGAGGTTAGTGGCAATTGCCTGTTCTACGGGAGGTCCAAAAGCTCTTGCGCAGGTTATACCTCTGCTAATGGGGGAGTTAGGCTGCAGTGTATTAATTGTTCAGCATATGCCGGAGGGATTTACCGTTTCTCTTGCTAACCGCTTGGATGAAATAAGCAAGATAAAGGTAAAGGAAGCACAAGACAAAGAATTAATAAAAGACGGGGTCGCCTATATTGCAAAAGGCGGCAGCCAGATGAGGTTAATTCAGTCAGAAAACGGTTCGCGGCAATTATCAGTTACGCAAGAACCGGCAAGAAACGGATTAAAGCCCTGTGCGGATATCTTGTATGAATCTTTAATACACACCGACTTTACGGAAATTACCTGCGTTATATTAACTGGTATGGGCGGGGACGGAACAAAGGGAATTAAACAGTTAAAAGAGAAAAAAAATATTTATGTAATAGCACAGGATGAAGCAACCAGTACGGTTTATGGTATGCCAAAGGTTATTGCCGAGGCCGGTCTGGTGAATGAAATTGTTCCGTTAGATCAGATTGCCGGTGCTATTCTAAAAAACTTGGGGGTGCGATAAGATGGACGTTAGTCAATATCTTGAGATTTTTATTGATGAAACAAAAGAACATTTACAAAGCCTGAACGAACAATTATTAATTTTGGAAACCGAACCGGAAAATACGGAAACCATTAATGAGATTTTCAGGGCCGCCCATTCCTTAAAAGGTATGGCAGGTACCATGGGTTATAAAAGAATGCAGCGTTTGACCCATGACATGGAGAATGTATTTTCCGAGATAAGAAGTGGTAATATGAAGGTTACGGCTGACCTTGTGGATGTGTTATTTAAAGGCCTGGATGCCTTAGAAGTATATTTAAAAAATATCCAGGAAAGTGCCGCTGAGGGTACCGAAGATTATGAAGATATTATTAATCAGTTAAATAATATTTTAAATATCGGTTTAGGCAAGGAAACTGCGGTAGAAGCCAAAGAGGAGCCACCGAAAGCCAGTGCTGCTGTTACCCAGACAGGTACGGATGAAGGCGGTGCCATATCTTATAAAGAACTTATCCTTACCGATTATGAAAAGAGGGCTATCAACAAAGCCGACACAATGGGAATTAGTGCGTTCGGTATAACGGTATATATTCAGGATTACTGTATTTTAAAGGCAGCCAGGGCATTTTTAGTATTTAAAGCCCTGGAGGGATTAGGTGATGTAATTAAATCCCAGCCGGAAGTACAGGATATAGAAGATGAAAAATTTGATCTGGATTTTAGTGTAATCATTTTATCAAAAGACAGTGCGGAAAAGATAAGAAGCGCCGTAATGAATGTTTCTGAAATTAAGGATGCAATAGTTGAGAAAATCGATGCAGATCAGAATGAGACCGAAGATTCAGAGGAAGATAACAATGGGGTATCCGATGCCAAACAGGAAAAAGCAGCCGGTTCAGTTACGTCGGCCGAAAAATCCGGAAAGGCCGGTGCTGCAGCTGCTAAACAGCAGATAGCCAAACCGGTTGTAAACCGTTCCGTACGTGTTGATATTGAAAAACTGGATGTATTAATGAATCTGGTAAGTGAGCTGATAATTGCCAAAAACGGACTTGTATCCATTAGTGCCAATGAGAAAAATACCAGAAACGAATCAAGCTTTAATGAACACATTGAATATCTGGAACGTGTCACAACGAATCTCCACGAATCGGTAATGAAGGTTCGAATGGTTCCCATTGAGAGTGTTGTAAACCGATTCCCGAGAATGATCCGCGACTTATCCAAAAAACTGAATAAGAAGATGGAACTGTATATGACGGGTGAAGAAACGGAGCTTGACCGTACGGTTATTGATGAAATCGGAGATCCCTTAATGCATCTGCTCCGTAATGCTGCTGATCACGGACTGGAAAGCAAGAAAGAGCGTATTGCCGCAGGCAAACCGCCCGTGGGCTCTATTTTCCTGGATGCTTATCAGGACGGTAATAATGTTGTAATAGAAGTAAGGGATGACGGTGCCGGTATTAATGTGGAAAACGTTAAGGAAAAAGCGATAGAAAAGGGTACTATAACGGCGGAACAGGCTGCGGAGATGACGGACAAGGAAGTTATCGACATATTATTCAGACCGAGCTTTTCTACGTCGGAGGTAATATCGGATGTATCCGGCAGAGGTGTGGGACTTGATGTTGTGAAAACCAAGATAGAAGCACTTGGCGGAGATATTGAAGCGAAAACGAAATTAGGGGAAGGCAGCATTTTCATTATCCGTTTGCCGTTGACCCTTGCTATCATCCAGGCACTTATGATAGAGCTGGGACCGGAAAAGTATGCGATTCCATTAGGCAGCATCCAGACAATTGAAGATATTAAAAACTCAGAAGTAAAATATGTCCATTCTAAGGAAGTTATTAATTTAAGAGGAGACGTTATTCCCCTTGTCCGTTTGGGCAAATTGCTGGAAGTTCCGGAAACGCAGAAGGAAGAGGAAAGTCTTACTGTAGTTATCGTATCGAAAGGCGACAGGTTAGCCGGAATTGTAGTCGATAATTTAATTGGACAACAGGAAATTGTTATTAAGTCTATTGGCAAGTACATTAATAATAATAAGATTATTGGTGGCGCAACCATACTTGGTGACGGTGAAGTTGCTCTGATTCTTGATGTGAATACTTTAGTCTAGGGGGTGGAAACTATGGAAGCAAATTTAACCGGTTCAAAACAGTACGTAGTGGTTAAAATAGGGATTGAACAGTATGGGATTGATATTAAATATGTGGATAGTATAGTCAGAATGCAAAGAATCACCAGAGTACCCAAGGCCCAGCCTTATTTTAAGGGTGTTATAAATCTTAGAGGTGAAATTATACCGGTTATGAGCATGCGTATGAAGTTTGAACTGGAGGACGATGTTCTAACCAATGCCACAAGAATCATTATTATTAAATTGGAACCTCAGTCTGCCGTAGGAATTATTGTGGATGAGGTTAAGGAAGTAGTCACTTTAGACGATACAATGATTGAGAAAGTTACCAATACAGTAGAAGATAAAAATGGTTATTTAAACGGAATTGGCAAATATAATGGCGAATTGATTTCTCTATTAAACATTTCCAGTATAATCATTGAAAAAGAAACTGTTTAAGGAGTGTTACCAGTGTCAAACATTAACTTGGATCAAATTGACAATATGCAGTTTGATGTATTGAAAGAGATTGGAAACATCGGAGCGGGAAATGCCACTACAGCCCTTTCAACCATGATAAACGGCAAGGTAGATATGTGCGTTCCCAAGGTGGCTTTACTGGAGCTTAAAGATCTCCCTGATGTAGTAGGTGGTGCGGAGAATATTGTCGTAGGCATATTAATCACATTGGATGGGGAAATTAATGGAATGATGATGTTCATGATGGAGTTAAAGTCCGCTCATCATTTGGTAAACCTTTTAATGGGGAAATCCATGGAGGAGGAAGCTTTTACCGAAATGGAATATTCAGCACTAAAGGAAATCGGCAATATTATTGCCGGCGCATATTTATCTTCCCTGTCAACCTTGATTAATATAAGAATTGGCGCCAGTGTTCCCTATATGTCCATTGATATGGCAGGTGCTATTTTAAGTGTTCCGGCTATCGAATTTGGAAAAGTCGGTGATAAAGCTCTGATCATTGAAACACAGTTCAGTAAAGACGATTCTGATGTAAATGGTTATTTTATTTTAATCCCTACTCTGGAATCATATAATGTTATATTGACATCTTTAGGATTATAGGTGGGATTATGAGTGTAATGATAAAAGTTGGAATGGCGGACTTAAATGTCTGCACTGCACCCGATGTGCTTACTACATTGGGTCTTGGTTCCTGTGTCGGGATAGTATTGTATGATTCTCGCAGTAAAACCGCAGGGTTGGTACATATTATGCTGCCTGACAGTACTAAGATTAGGAATAATGAAAACACGGCCAAATTTGCCGATACAGGAATCGATGCTTTGATTTTAAGATTAACTGCAATAGGGGCTAACAGAAATCGTCTGTTAGCCAAGATTGCAGGCGGTGCACAAATGTTTGCTTTCAATGCCAACAGCGACATGCTGCGCATTGGAGAACGGAATACACAAGCAAGCAAATTAAAATTACAGTCTTTAGGTATACGGATTGTTGCCGAGGATACCGGCCTTGACTATGGCAGGACTATAGAATTTTACCCGGGGACAGGACAGTTGTACATAAAATCAGTGGGAAGACCTTTAAAGATTTTGTAATCTTATGTTATACAGGGAAAAGGGTGATGATATGAGAGAAAGATATATTGCTCCCGCCGTAATGTTAGTAGCAGGCGCAATAACGAGCATATTAAATATCGTAAACGGAATAGAATTCTTAAAAGGCCTGGAACGGTTGCTTATCGTACTTATTTTATTTTATATTATTGGCAGAATTGCCACGGTGGTTATTAAAAAAGCTACAGGTACGGAAAAAAAGTCTTCTGACACAGAAGAAAACGTACCGACAAAAGAAAAGATGGAAGCAGAAGAAAAGATCGAAGCAGAAGAAAAGATTACAGCAGGAGAGAATATACAAGGAGAAAATATCCAAACAGAAAAACCTATTACCGAGGATACAGCGGAAACTAAAAATCAATAAGCACAGGAAACAAGAGGAACACTATTATGAATGCGGAATGCAGAGCTAAACTTTGGGAGGATTACAGTAAATATAAGACAACTCAAAGTCGCGAGAAAATCATAATTGAATATGCTGGTTTAGTGAAAATTGTGGCAGGACGTTTAAGCATGTATTTAGGCTATAATGTAGAATATGACGATTTAGTCGGTTGCGGAATTTTCGGACTGATCGATGCGGTTGATAAATTTGATTATAGCAAAGGTGTAAAATTTGAAACCTATGCCAGCTTTCGGATACGCGGGGCCATACTGGATGAAATCCGAAAAATGGACTGGATACCAAGAACTTTAAGGCAAAAGCAGAGAAAAATTGATGCGGCCTTTCATAAAATAGAATCTGAGCAGGGCAGAATAGCAAAGGATGAGGAAGTTGCAAAAGAGCTTGAAATATCCCTGGAAGAATTTGATTTATGGCAAAATCAGACTAAAGTATCGAATTTCCTTTCTTTAGATGAGTACATGGAACAGGGCAGTGAGGTTAAAATGGAAGCCAGCCTGAGTACCCAATACGAAACACCGGAAAGGATTATTGAAAAACAGGAGCTAAAAGAAACCTTAATTAAAACCTTGGATTCTTTGACGGAAAAGGAAAAAAGGGTGATTGTTTTATATTATTATGAGGATTTGACACTGAAAGAAATAAGTTCCATATTAGAGGTATCGGAATCAAGAATTTCTCAGTTACATACGAAGGCACTCCAAAAAATGAAGCAGAAGCTTGGAAATAATATGGATATTTTGGTGGGAACTTAAGGAGGAGCTTATGGAGAATCGGAACAGTTTTTTTAGTCTTGTTTTAAAACAGGATGGAACATATTTAAGATTGTATCCTGCTGTAGGGGTTGGTAAGCAGATTGATTATGATGAAATCAATAATTATTTAACGGACAAAAGAATTTATGATTATGATATCAGAGCGGTGGGACAGGCAATTACCGCTTTGCATGATAGACCCGTTGAGGTGAAATTAACACCGGTTACTGTTTTGCCAGAGAATGAATATGTAAGAATAACTGTTTCCTTAGACCGCATGTATGCAGTCGGAAGATTCTATCCTCCCTCCACCCATGGACAGCATATGACGGTTAACGAGGTTATGAAAAGCTTAACCCAGTCGGGGGTAAGATATGGGATTCTAAAAAATAATATCAATTCCTTCTTTACAAACCGAAAATATTGTGAAGATTATTTACTGGCCAGAGGAACCAGTGCGGTAGAAGGCAAAGATGCAATCATAACTTATAACTTTAATACGGATAATACCTTAAAACCTAAATTGAATGAGGACGGTACGGTGGATTTTCATCAGCTGGATACCATCAGTTCCATTAATAAGGGAGATATATTGGCGACCTTGAGTCCGGCCGTACAGGGAAAAGCAGGCATGAATGTTTGCGGCAATGCAATTCTCCCTAAAAAGGTTGTAAACAGAATATTAAGACATGGTCGGCATATTCATCTTTCCGAGGATGGCCTCATCATGTATTCCGATGTCAGCGGACATGCGGTACTGACGGCCGGTAAAGTTTTTGTATCCGATACCTATGAGGTTTTAGCCAATGTGGATGCTTCCACCGGAGATATTGTCTATGAAGGAAATATAGCTGTAAAAGGGAATGTAATTACCGGCTATTCCATTACGGCGAAAGGGGATATTATTGTAAATGGGGTTGTGGAAGGAGCATTACTGGTTGCCGGGGGACAAATTATTCTGAAACGGGGTATGCAGGGAATGAATAAAGGCAGGATGGAAGCCGGCAGCAATATTATTTCCAAATTTATTGAAAATG
This sequence comes from Clostridiales bacterium, assembly GCA_015655075.1. Lineage (GTDB taxonomy): Bacteria > Bacillota > Clostridia > Lachnospirales > Lachnospiraceae > Anaerocolumna. Next base: position 83,559 of record JAATFT010000025.1, read on the forward strand.
CACAGGTAGTAGCGGGAGGTTATGTAACGACGGAAGCCATCTTACATAGTAAGGTATCTGCAAAAGGAGATATTGTTGTCGGAGGCAGAAAAGGTTTTATTACCGGAGGGGAAACCCATTCCGGTACGACCATAACCGTTAAAAATGCGGGCTCTACCATGGGTACAAATACCTTATTAGAAGTTGGCTTTGATCCTGCAATTATAGAAGAATACCGTAATCTTGAAAAAAGCATTATAAAAATGAAAGCCGATATGGAAAAATTGTTACCGGTTCTGGAAGCTTATAAGAAAAAAATAAATTCCGGAGAGAAATTATCCAGGGATAAGCTGGATTATATAAGGCTTGCAACGGAAAAATGTTTAGCTTTAAGAAACGAAATAAAAGAATCCGGCAGCCGTTATGATCAGCTGAAGATTGAAATGAATAACTGCGAAGGCGGCAGTATAAGTGTTAAAAATATTGCATATCCGGGAGTCAAGATTGTTATTTCAAATGTAAATTATTATGTACGGAAGGAAGTGCATTATTCTAAATTTATACGTGACAGAGCAGATATTAAAATAGTAGGATTATGAGTACTTTCGGAAACTCTTTGTATGCAGATTTGTGAGATCAGCCGCAAAGATGCGCACAGGGGAGTTATCGAGAGTGCTCATTATAAGAAAGGAGGAATATTAATGCCCATTACGCCAATTGAAATTGCGTCCATGGCCCCGAAGTCACAGGAAGCATCTCTTTATAAGCATCAGGAGAGCCAAAGACCTTTAAATGAACAGATGGTGATAGGACAGCAGTTTAATAATCATATTAAACATGACAGTAAACAAACCGTTAAAACTATAAAAAGTGAAAATAAGGAATATCTTTATGATGCAAAAGAAAAAGGCAGTACTTCTTATTCCGGCACCGGACAAAGAAAAAAGAAAAAGGAGAAGGGAGCGGCTCCTAAAGACGGTTTTCGATCTGGTTCCATAGATATTAAAATATAGCGGGAGATAAGCGAATGACACCTTTAGTAATAATTTTAATCATGATAGGAGCAGGAATTCTTTTATTCAGTTGCTTCCTGATAGATAAAAACGGCGGAGATATTTATTCATCTCCGGTAGATCAACAGGAATTAAACTCAACGGAAATAGAAGATATCAAGCAAAAAGTTAATTCAATCGTTTCTGAGGTAACGGAGGAATCCATATCTAAAACGGAAGATAAGTTAAGTCAGATATCCAATGAAAAGATTATTGCCGTGAATGATTTTTCCAATCAAGTAATGGAAAAAATCAGTCAGAATCATGAAGAAGTAGTATTTTTATATAATATGCTAAACGAGAAAGAAAGTGAAATTAAAGAGACTGTTAATAGTTTTGATAAAGTGAAAAGACAATTAGCAAAGGACGTTAAAAAGGATACGGGTAAAAAAGAAGCTGCCGCTGTTAAAACGAAAAAAAAATCGGAGGAGGTTGGCCGTAAATCAGATCAGCCTGTTTCAGCTGATACCGGAAATTTAAATGTGGCTCCGGATTTTATGAACAACCATAATCAAAAAATACTGGAACTGTATTCACAGGGATTTTCCATTATTGATATCGCCAGAACCCTGGAACTTGGACAAGGAGAGGTTAAACTTGTTATTGATTTGTATAAAGAAAAATAAAATTTAAGCTATATTTAATTGAAAGGTACGAGTTTAATATGAAACTAAAGTATTATTTAAGAGGTGTAGGTGCAGGTATATTATTTGCTACCATTATATTATCTGTGTCCTACCAGGTATCTTCAAAAGCCCGGCTTTCCGACGCTGAGATTATAAAAAGAGCTGAGAAATTAGGTATGGTAAAACAGAGTGATATAAATATGGATGATTTAATTGCCCCGTCAGCAACTCCGGCGGCAGAATCTACAAAAGGGACTGCCAGTACTCCTACGCCGGAATCTACAAAAGAACCGACCGTTACTCCTACGCCGGAATCCGCAAAAGAGCCGACCGTTACTTCGACTCCGGAATCCATGAAAAAACCGACAGGCACTCCAATACCCGAGTCTGCAAAAGTAGCTGGAGAATCCCACAACACTTCTGCAACAGTGCCGGAAGCTGATAAAGAGCCGGATAATAAGTCTGTTTCATTTGAAATTGCTGGTGGAATGACTTCGGAGGATGTTTCTAATTTGTTAAGAAAAGAAGGTATCATTGAAGATGCAAAAGCATTTAACCAGTATTTAATACTGAATCATTATACCACCGATATCAATATCGGCAAATATCAAATAGAGAAACATGCTCCTTATGAGGATATTGCCAATGCCATTGTAACTAAATAGGTAATACTAGAGCACTGGCAAGTTGATATCTTGTCTAATGGCTTGCCTGAATTTCCATCTGCTTCGTTGTCGTCAATCGACGTAGCCACC
>JAATFT010000032.1 GCA_015655075.1 Clostridiales bacterium
ATCTCACAAATCTGCATACAAAGAGTTTCCGAGAGTACTCTAGAATATCTTAGGAGGAATCTGTTATGAAACGATCAGAAATCAACAAGGTCGTTAAAGATATGGATGCATTAATTAAAGAACATCGATTTGAATTGCCTCCTTTTGCTGCATGGACACCAGAAGAATGGCAGGGTAAGGGGCATGAATATGACGAAATCCGAGATAATATGCTTGGCTGGGATATTACTGATTTTGGCCTGGGAAGATTTAATGAGGTCGGGTTTGCTTTGTTTACGATTCGTAATGGTAACCGGAAGATGGATAAATATAAGAAACCATACGCTGAGAAGCTGTTAATGCTTTATGAAGGACAGATAGCGTCAATGCACTATCATGTTAGTAAAATGGAGGATATCATTAATCGTGGCGGGAACGACGTATTTATCACCGTTTATAATGGTGGAGAAGATAAAAGCCTGTTGGATACACCGGTAACTGTCAACAGTGACGGCAGGAAAAGCGTTGTTCCAGCAGGGACTAAAGTGCAATTAAAGCCGGGACAGAGCATTACGATTACACCTTACATGTACCATGATTTTATTATTCCGCCAACAGGTGGGAGTGTCCTGTTGGGAGAAGTATCTATGTGTAACGACGATGAATATGACAATTTCTTCTTAGATAAGGCTGTTGGACGCTTTCCGGATGTGGAGGAAGATGAAGCACCCTATCGTTTGCTATGCAATGAATATCCGCTTTGACTGTTAATAAGGATGGTTATTATGCATGAGACAGAAAGACTATTGTTAAAAGTTCTGGATAGATCCCATGCAGAACAGGTATTGGATTACTATGTAAGGAATAAAGATTTTTTAAAAGAATGGGAATCCTTAAGGGGAAAGGAATTTTATACACAAAGCTGCCAGGAACAGCTTTTGGACGAGGATTTTCGGGACATGGAAAATAATATCTCCTTAAAGCTATGGATTTATAAAAAAGAGGATACGGGCCGGATTATAGGAATGGTTACCTTTACCAATATTGTCAGAGGAGTTTTTCTATCCTGTTTTCTTGGTTATAAACTGGATAAGGATGAGATTAATAAAGGCTGTATGACAGAAGCAGTCGCAAAGGGCATTGATATTATGTTTGAGGATTACGGACTCCACAGGATAGAAGCCAATATAATGCCTAAAAATGTACGCTCCCTAAGAGTCGTTAATAAGCTGGGATTTTATAATGAGGGAACGGCACGGGACTATCTGAAAATAAACGGTAAATGGGAGGATCATGTACATATGGTTTTGTTAAATAAAAGAGCACACAAGGTTTAACCTTACAAGCAAGTCTCCCGCTTCTTAGAGAGTGTTTGAAAAATGCTTGTGCCGGGTTGGGTATTCCACTTTGTGGGAAGTAAGGAGTGATTTTGGGAGCGTAGTTGGGGCTGCGGTCCCAAAATTGTGACGCAGCATACCGCAAAGCGGGGCGGTCAGAACGGTGTAATGATTTTTCAAACACGCTCTAGCACAGCGGACCCGGAATATCGCTGTGACTAGGGAAACTTGCTGAACCATACTCAAATCCATACAGAAAAGATATCTCACAGGATTGTTCTGTGAGATATCTTTTTTTGAGGGTAACAATATTAAATCAATAGGAATATATTATAGTGTAATACAAAATAAAGCCAGCACAAAGCATTGAAAAACATACTTGAAATAATAGTTTTTCAGCATATTTTGTAGTGCATAAACGCGTTAGTCTGTTAGAACCGCAGTGACTGAACAGTCACATCCATTTTATAGAATATAAAATCGACTGGAGAGGAGGTTAAGTGATGGATATTGAAGATATTAAAAAAACCATAGCAGAACAGAAAAAACTCATAGACGAAGCGACGAAAGAATTAATAAACGCTCCGGAAGACGTAAAATTAAGGCAGGAAAAAATTCTGGAGCTTGTAAGAGAAGAATTGGCCTTAGTGGAAAAAGAACTTGCCAAATATTCGGATAAATAAAATTGATTCCCTGAAGGGGCTTATGCAAATAGCAGCACGGCTGCCTGGCATGGCCCCTTCTCAAATGTAAACGTTCCGAGGTTTCCGGGAGACGTTCTTTTCCCCATTGCATCCTGCTAGAGCGTGTTTGAAAAATGCTTGTGCCGGACTGGACGCTCCACTTTGTGGGAGGCAAGGAACCATTTTGGGAGCGTAGCGGGGCTACGTTTCCAAAATGGCGACGCAGAATGCCGTAAAGTGGGGAGGTCAGAACGGTGCAATGATTTTTCAAACACACTCTAGGCTCCGCCGTGCCTTAAGATGGTAAAAGGGTAAATTCAGCAGGCAATATCCAATGGTATATTTATTATAAATTGCCTGGACTTTAATTGCATGGCGGGGTAAAATAACAGAGTAGGCAATCAGAAAAGCTGAAAAATATTAACTTAATTGACAGCAGGATTCCTGATTTTAGAAGTACCGCAGGACAGCCTGCTGCGTTATGCAGTTGGTAAGGTTGAAAGAGAATATAAAAAGTGAAAGGATGCCACGCTGCGATTCTTTCAACCCTTTTTATTTGTGGCAGTACCGCAAGGCTTACCTGCGGTATGCAATTGTAGCTTGCAATGGGTGTAAAAATGAAAATACTTTATATCACAGGGATGCTGTATTTGATTATGATAAATATGGCAGGATTTGCAGCGATGGGAATTGATAAGTATAGGGCAAAAAAGAATGAATGGCGGGTAAAGGAGAAAACCCTTTTTTTCCTTGCAGCGGTGGGAGGCAGTGTCGGTTCCATTTTAGGAATGCAGTGCTTTCACCATAAAACAAAACATTACCGCTTTGTATACGGTATGCCTGTCCTGTTAATACTTCAGATTCTGTTAATTATTTGTCTGCTTCGTGTGTTGAAATAAGATACAATCTAATGTATAATTAATTTAATGCACTAAAGCTGTGATGTATAAACGCTTTAAACCGTTACACGGCAAAGTGTAAAAATTATTACATACGGAGGCTGACTTATAATGATTTGGGGAAAAGAGGAAAGCTTGCCAAGGGCTGAACTGGATGAACTTCAACTGGCAAAATTAAAAGAAACGGTAAAACGGGTATATGAAAAGGTTCCGGCTTACCGGACTAAAATGGATGAGCGCAATATAAAGCCGGAGAAAATACAATCCTTAAAAGATATTAAGGAACTTCCCTTTACGAATAAGAAGGATCTGCGGGATAATTATCCCTTTGGTTTATTTGCCGTTCCTAAGAGCGAACTGGTACGAATTCACGCTTCCTCCGGAACGACCGGTAAACCCACAGTGGCTGGGTATACCAGAAATGATTTAAAGGCCTGGACGGAGCTAGTTACCAGGATTGCAGTTTTAGGCGGTGCGTCCAGGGAGGATACAGCTCAGATCTGTTTTGGTTACGGTATGTTTACCGGTGCCCTGGGCCTTCATTATGGTCTGGAAAACCTGGGTGCCGGTGTCTGTCCTACTTCTTCCGGCAATACGCAAAAACAGATTATGTACATGAAGGATTTTGGAACCACACTGTTGGTTGCAACGCCTTCTTATGCCCTGCATATAGCGGAAGTGGCAAAATCAATGGGAATTAATCCCTCCGCCGACCTGAAGGTTAAGACAGGATTATTTGGCGGGGAAGGTATGACCGAACCCATGCGGGAAGAGATGTATAAGCTTTGGGGTTCGGATATGAAAGTAACCCAGAACTATGGAATGAGTGAATTAATGGGGCCGGGGGTATCCGGAGAATGTTTGGAATTATGCGGTATGCATATTAATGAGGATCATTTTATTCCTGAAATTATAAATCCGGAAACCGGTCAAGTATTGCCTCCGGGATCCAAGGGTGAATTGGTAATAACCTGTATTACTAAGGAAGCTCTTCCTTTAATAAGATACCGGACCGGGGATATAACCTGTCTTATGTATGAACCGTGTAAATGCGGCAGAACTACAGTAAGAATGGAGAATTTGTCCGGACGTTGTGACGATATGTTAATTATACGGGGAGTTAACGTATTTCCCACTCAGATTGAGGAAGTATTACTAAAAACGCCGGAAATAGGCCCTCACTATGAAATTATTATAGACCGGAAGAATCACCTTGATACTATGGAAATAAAGGTGGAACTGGTAGACGATACCCTGTTGGACTCCTATGCTAAACTGGAGGAACTGAATAAAAGAATTCGCGGCAGTTTAAAAGTTGTATTGGGACTGGACGCCGATATAAAGCTGGTGGCACCCAGAAGTCTTAAAAGATTTGAAGGGAAGGCCAGGAGGGTAACGGATTCAAGAAACCTGTAATTAGAAAGAGGCACTTTGCCGGGCATTGACAGGCAGTGTCCGGGCGGAATGACAGGTTTAAGCACACTAGAGTGTGTTTGAAAAATCATTGTACCGTTCTGAATGCCCCACTTTGCGGTATTCTGCGTCGCAATTTTGGGAATGTAGCTCCGCTACGCTCCCAAAACCACTTCCTGTTTCCCGCAAAGTGGAGCATCCAACCCGGCACAAGCATTTTTCAAACACACTCCAGGAGAGAGCACTCTTGGAGAAGGAAAGGAGACATAATAGTGAAAGAAAAAGTTATCATGCTGGGAAATGAAGCATTTGCCAGAGGTGCTTATGAGGCGGGAGTGAAAGTTTCCGCGGCTTATCCGGGGACACCAAGTACCGAAATAAGTGAGAATATTATAAAATATAAGGAAATCTATGCCGAGTGGTCGCCCAATGAAAAAGTGGCAATGGAGGTAGCCATAGGTGCCTCCATGAGCGGTGTCCGTGCCCTGGCTTCCATGAAACACGTCGGTTTAAATGTGGCGGCGGACCCTTTATTCACCGTATCCTATATCGGTGTAAACGGAGGCTTGGTAGTTGTAGTGGCGGATGATCCCGGCTTGTACAGCTCCCAAAACGAGCAGGACACCAGAGCGGTGGCCAGAGCCGCCAAGGTGCCGGTCTTAGAACCTTCCGACAGCGAGGAAGCAAAGGAATTTATAAAGTTTGCCTATGAATTAAGTGAAAAATATGATACGCCTGTAATTGTCCGCAGTACCACCAGATTATCCCATTCCCAGGGCATGGTGGAATTAGAGGAAAGGAAAGAGCCGGAAGATAAGCCGTATGAACGTAACACAGGGAAAAATGTTATGATGCCGGGCAATGCAAAAATCAGACATATGGCGGTGGAACAAAGAGAAATTGCCTTATCCCTTGACGGATGCGGTTTTCCCATTAACCGGGCGGAATATAAGGATACGGGCATTGGCGTCGTCACCTCCGGAATACCATATCAATATGTAAAGGAAGCATTTCCGGATGCTTCCGTATTAAAATTGGGTTTGGTAAATCCCCTGCCCAGAAAATTGATCGAGGAGTTTGCAGCCAGGGTGGATAAATTATACATAGTGGAGGAGTTAGACCCCATCGTGGAAGAACAGGTAAAGTCCTGGGGCATCCCCGTAACCGGCAAGAAAATATTTACGGTGCAGGGGGAATACAGCGCCAATATGCTTCGCACCGCCATAAACGGAGAAAAGCTTAATTTAAATGAACCGGCCCAAATACCCCAAAGACCGCCTATACTATGTCCGGGATGTCCTCACAGAAGTGTTTTCACCGTCTTAAATAAATTAAAAATACATGCGGCCGGGGATATCGGCTGTTACACCCTGGGCGCCGTTGCACCCTTAAGCGTTGTGGACACCACGGTCTGTATGGGAGCCAGCATCAGCTCCTTACATGGTATGGAAAAAGCTAAGGGTAAGGACTATATTAAAAACTGGGTTGCGGTGATTGGAGATTCCACTTTTCTTCATACGGGAATTAATTCGTTAATAAATATGGTATACAACCAAAGTACCGGAACCGTATTGATAATGGATAACTCCACCACCGGAATGACAGGTCATCAAGATCATGCGGCCACCGGCAAAACCTTAATGGGCGGAGTAACCTATGCCGTTGATCTTCCGGGACTCTGCAGGACTATAGGCGTCAGTCATGTGGAAGTTGTTCCGGCCTTTGATACTGTAAAATTAACCTCTGTTCTTAAAGAGGAAACAGCAAGGGATGAAATGTCCGTTATTATAACCAAAGCACCCTGTGTGTTATTGAATAAGAAGAAAATAGATATGCAGTATAAAGTGAATAAGAATGCCTGTAAAAAATGCGGCATGTGCTTAAAACCGGGATGTCCTGCAATTACCAAAAAAGAGGGCGGAATTACCAGGATAAATGAAACCATGTGCAACGGCTGCGGCTTATGTTTTGGCTTATGTAAATTTAACGCCATTGAGAAAGTAGAGGTGTGATGACATGAAAACAAAGAATATTATGATTGTTGGTGTCGGCGGTCAGGGAACTCTGCTTACCAGCCGTATCCTGGGGGGAATCACCCTGGATGCGGGTTATGACGTAAAATTATCCGAGGTGCATGGAATGGCCCAAAGGGGCGGAAGCGTGGTAACATTTGTGCGTTATGGGGATAAGGTTTATGAACCCATTGTGGAAGCAGGACAGGCGGACGTATTAATAGCTTTTGAAAGACTGGAGGCCCTGCGCTATGCCCACTTTTTGAAAGAAGACGGCGTTCTTATCGTAAATAATCAACAAATAGATCCCATGCCGGTGGTAATAGGTGCGGCTGTCTATCCGGAAAATATAGTGGAAAACCTGAAGAAAAAATACAGGGTAATTGATGTGGATGCCATATCGGAAGCTAAAAAATTGGGGAATACCAAAGTGTTTAACGTTATTATTTTAGGTATTGCGGCACAGCATATGAATTTTACCAAAGAGGAATGGCTTAAGGTAATTGAAAATACAGTTCCCCCAAAAACGATAGATATAAATAAAAAGGCGTTTGAAGCAGGGTATCATCTGCTTGCCCTTTCATAGGAAGGAGAATTTATGTTAAAACAGCTTTCGGTATTTATTGAAAATGAAATTGGAAGTTTGGCCAAGATTACCTCGGTGTTAAGGAAAAACGGAATAAACCTAAGAGCCATATCCGCCTTTGATTCTCCGGAGTTTGGCATTATGCGGATGATAGTTGACAAGCCCCAGATTACGAAGGAGATTTTAACTGGTAAAGGATTTGTGGTAAGAATAACCGAAGTATTGGCAATTGAGCTGGAGGATAAACCCGGGGATTTGGACCGGGTACTGCACATTATTTCAGCCGCGGGTTTAGGTATCAACTATATTTATTCTTTTGTCATCAGAAGCGGTAAGGCGCCTCTTATGGTAATCAATTTGGATAATATGGAAAAAGGCGGCCAGATCTTGAAGGCAAACGGAATTAAGGTGATGGATGAGGAGGATTAACCCATGATTTGGAATGAAACAAAAGAATGTATGAGCTGCGATGAGATGAGAAATCTTCAAAGTGCAAGACTTAAAAAAATGGTGGGCAGAGTCTATCATAACGTGGAATTTTATCGGAAAAAAATGCAGCAGATGGGTCTTGAACCTGGAGATATCAAGGGAATTGAAGATTTAAACAAGCTGCCGTTTACTACAAAAAATGATCTGCGGGATAACTATCCTTTTGGGTTATTTGCAGTTCCTGAATCCGAAGTGGTAAGAATCCATGCTTCTTCCGGAACTACCGGTAAAGCTACGGTTGTCGGCTATTCCAGAAAGGATATTGAAATCTGGCAGGAATGTGTCGCCAGGGTTTTAGCTATGGCGGGTATCGGCAAAAATGATAAAATCCAGATATCCTACGGATATGGTTTATTTACGGGAGGATTAGGCTTGCATTATGGTGCTGAAAATCTGGGGGCAACGGTTATCCCTATGTCTTCCGGCAATACTAAAAAGCAGATTACCATGATGGAGGATTTCGGATGTACTGCCATTGCCTGTACACCCTCCTATTTATTGCATATTGCGGAAGCTTTGGAGGAAGCGGGAAAACTGGATAAGGTTAAGTTAAAGGCCGCCATATTGGGTGCCGAGCCATGGACGGAAAATATGCGTCATGAGATTGAATCAAAACTGAAGATTAAAGCTTACGATATCTATGGCTTAAGTGAAATAATGGGTCCGGGGGTAGCTGCGGACTGCGGATATCACAACGGGCTCCACGTGTATGAAGATCATTTTATACCCGAAATCATCAATCCGGAGACACTGGAACCCGTTGCGGAAGGTGAAACCGGAGAACTGGTAATTACTACCGTCACGAAGGAGGCGCTGCCCTTATTCCGTTACCGTACCAAGGATTTAACCAGCATTACCTGTGGCAAATGTGAATGCGGGAGAACCTTGGCACGTATTTCAAGATTTAAAGGACGTTCCGATGATATGTTAATTATACGGGGAGTGAATGTATTTCCATCCCAGGTGGAGGCAGCGCTGCTTGAGATTGGAGAAACCAGCCCCCACTACCTCCTGATAGTTGACCGTGTCAATAACCTGGATGTATTGGAAGTATGGGTGGAGGTAGAAGAGCGTTTCTTTTCCGATGAAATTAAAGCCCTGGAGGATTTGACGAAAAAGATTGCGCATGTACTCCATACGGCGCTTGGCTTGGCGGTTAAGGTAAAACTGGTTGAGCCGAAAACCATCGAGAGAAGTGAAGGTAAGGCCAAACGGGTAATAGACAAGAGAAAATTGATTTAAGGACTGTTAGGTAAGGCCAAACGGGTAATAGACAAGAGAAAATTAGTTTAGGTTCGGTGATAAAATTGATAAAGGAGAAGGTGATTTAATATGTTAATTAAGCAGCTGTCCGTGTTTATCGAAAACAGGGAAGGAAGACTGGAAAAAGTAACTGAAATAATGGATAAAAATAATATTAATATTATCTCTGCCAGCTTAGCAGATTCCTCGGAATACGGAGTATTCAGGATGATTGTGTCAGATCCGGAGAATGCAAGATCAGTACTAAAGGAAGCAGGCTTCTCGGCTAATCTGACGGAGGTTATAGCAGTAAAGCTTCCCCATAAGGTTGGAATGCTGCATCAACTGTTTAAAGTATTGGCAGAAGCAGGTATCAGTGTTGAATATATGTATGCTTTATCGTCAAGTGAAATTGGCTCCATGATACTGAAGGTTTCCCATACAAAGAAAGCTTTAGAGACATTGAATAAATATAATTTTGATCTGTTAAAAGCAGGGGAAGCTTATAATTTGAAGTAAACTGCAGCTTGTAAAGCTTTAAATACTAGTGCACTGGCAAGTTGATATCTTGTCTAATGGCTTGCCTGAATTTCCATCTGTTTCGTTGTCGTCAATCGACGTAGCCACCGCTACGCCTCATTCCTCCGTCTCGCAGAATGAAAATCCATTCTACGCCATTAGTCCAAGTATCAACTTGTCATCACACTAGAGCGTGTTTGAAAATCATTGCACCGTTCTGACCGCCCCACTTTGCGGAATTCTGCGTCGCAATTTTGGGAGCGTACGCACCACTACGCGCCCAAAATCGCTCCTTGCCTCCCACAAATTAGAGCGTCCAGCCCGGCACAAGCATTTTTCAAACACACTCTAGCCGATAAAATATAATAGGATTAGCAAAGCTCCTGCAAAACGAAAGTTTATTAACCCTGTATAGCAGTAACTTGTAAATAACCGCGCCACAAATTCTTATTTACTTTAGCTAATTACTTTTTAAATTAACAGCAGCTTTTTAACTGCAATATTAGTATTTGATTATCTTTTTCATTTTGGCTTTTTGCTTTCATTCACCTTTGACTCCAACATATTTAAAAATACTTTTTTATCCGCTGTATTTAATTTGCCATATAAATTAAATAATTTTTTTTCATCACTGGTAAGCTGTATTACACGCGGCGGTACGGTGTTTGGTTTCAGATTACCCGGCTTAATGGTGTAATCCACGTTTTCATGAAGTGTCTCATGGATAATGGGTGTTGTATGGTTATTAATTAATTCGCCGATATCTACTTGATAAAGCTTTGAAAGTTTTAGCAGTGTCTGATAATCCGGATTTCGTAAGCCTGCTTCATAGTGAGCATAACCCTGCCTAGTCATATTAAGAAATTGGCCGACTTTACTCTGGGTTAAATGCATTCTGGTACGCAATTCGCGTAATTTGTCTTTCAATAATAATTCAGACATGCCAAACCCCCTTACGAATTGATATGCTTTTTAGATTGAAAGCTGATATTTGCATTAAAGTATTCAATTATTATATTCGTATGATTTATATGGCATCTTTTATCGTAAGTAATAATTAATACTAAATAACATTATATCAATTTAACTATTATACCAATTTGCATTATAAATTTCCGATAAAGCAACAAAATGTAGCTTTGATGCAAATGTGATTCAGTTTTTTAAAATAAACTTATATTAGCAATAATCTATATAAATAATATATAAAAAAGCCGAAAAATACAAACAAAAAATAACTTAAAAATGTATATTTTCGCGTTAAAATTTACAAAATAATATTTGACAGAACAAGTAATTAGTGATATGATTATTGTGTTGCAATAGATGCAGTAACAATAACTGTCACGATTATGTAGCAGTAATTTTAATTTATTTGGAGGAATTATCATGAACAAAGGTACAGTAAAATGGTTTAACAATCAAAAAGGTTTTGGATTTATCTCTGATGAACAAGGCAATGATGTATTTGTACACTATTCAGGTCTTAATATGGATGGTTTCAAGTCCTTGGAAGAAGGACAGGAAGTTGCATTTGATGTTGTTCAGGGAGCTAAGGGTCCTCAGGCTACTAACGTAACTAAATTATAATCAACAAAGTTTTCAGTGTACCTTTTTCTATATATATAAATTTTAAGAATTATTATTTTTAACATTATTATACAGAAATAAGCTATATTGTGAGGAACGAAATTGATTAAAGGTTATCCGAAAGGGTAGCCTTTTTTGCTGAATAGGAAATTCATCCTATTCGATAAAAAACCCTCCGGGAGGATTATGACGCGCCAGAAGTAGTTTGTCACTGAAGTGACAGCGCGTCAGCGCCGGAGTCTGGCAAGCCGGACTCTTTCTTATATGATTAGAATTATGGAATATAAAAACCGAAGAGAGGATATAGGTGCATTAAATCCCCAAAGCAGGTATGAAGTTCCCCCTCGTCAATTTATAATTTAGGAATTATCCCGGTTAATAAGCAGATTTAATATCATGTACACTGGTTTAAACAGAACCAGGGCGATAATAAAATTAGCAATACCGTGGGTAATATCAAAAGGAATTCCTGAAATCCAATAAGCAAATGCCGTCTGAAGGCCGGTACGTATGGTTCCTTCCGGTAATCCCATAAAAAAATAAGGGATAGCGCATAATGCACCAAAAGAAAAACCATACCCGCCGGAAATAACGGCCCATTGTAAGGCGGATTGTTCCCTGCGAAATACCGTGGCCAGGCCATACAATATAAACCAGATATAAAGATAATTAATCGTCCATAAGCCAAAACCATATAAAAACCCTTCCAGCAATATAAATAGGGAAATAACATATAATGTTTTTTTATGTAATAATAATGTATAAATAATGATTAATAGGGAAACCAATTCTATATTTGGCAGAAAAGAAAGGCTGTACTGTACGGCAACCAGCAGGGCGCTTAACATACCTATGACTGCCAGGTCTTTTATTCGCATTTTACCAGCCCACCGTTAAGGTAATTTCAAAATGATCCCCATCCTTAATCGGGGTTGTATCCACACTGGTGTTTATCGTTCTGCCGTTTAAGGTAAAACACCACCATTCCTGATTTGTATTATCTGCAGTTCTTCCGTCCACTGTAGTTACATAAAGGCCATTGTCGGATTCAGTTCCGAAAATCAGGCCGATTTGTTCCAAAGCGCCCCGTAAATACTCCTCATCCGTAAGTATATCGTAGGATTTGCTGGTGCCGTCATTCAATATAACTTCAGCGGTTATTTTTTTAGAACCTTCAACGGATTTTGGCTTAAACTGATTGTATAGTAAAATCATGACAAGTGCTATTATGACGAGACCAATCAGACTGATAACTATTTTTTTTGTATTCTTTTTACTTTCCATTTAGCAGTATATGGCATCCTTTCTTCGTTTCCTATTTTCTTTCAGCCTTTCAGACATGCCGGGGCGGATTCCCCTTCCGGCACCGCGGTTAAGTAAACGGTAATTTCAGTATGATTATCTACAAACAGTCTGTCATGAAGCAATTGACCAGCAGTCTCCGGATGTAGATAATTGAAGTATATCATTACCTGCTTTTTTTGTCAATCCTTGTAAAAATAAGTCTTATAATCATTCAAAAAATTGTCTTGCACTTTTTTTAGAAGTGGATTATCCTAGTAGTAGTATAAATGAAATGTTCACAGAAGGAGAATAACTATGAGTATAAAGAAACAGCCGTTCGGCAAGACAAAGGAAGGGGCGGAAGCCACTCTTTTCACTTTGAAAAATAAAAACGGTATGACAATCAGTTTTACAGATTTTGGTGCAAATATTGTAAATATTATTGTACCGGATAAAAACGGCAATTTTGATGATGTGGTCTTAGGTTATGACGATGTGACGGGTTATGAGATTAATTCTCCTGGTTTTGGGTCCTTTATCGGGCGTCATGCAAATCGTATCGGAGGAGCCTCTTTTGAATTAGACGGAAAGAAATACGAACTTGAGAAAAATGACGGGCGGAATAATTTGCACAGCGGTTTTAAAGGTTACAATAAGTTCTTTTATGAGACGGAGACTTTTGAAGATGAAGATTCAGATTCCATTGAATTTTCAAGGTTAAGCCCTCACATGGAACAAGGCTTTCCGGGTAATCTGGATATCAGCGTGACCTATACGTTAACGGATGACAACGAATTCGTAATCGAATACCTTGCCGTTTCGGATAAAGATACCATAGTTAATTTGACGAATCATTCTTATTTTAACCTGGCGGGGCATAAATCCGGTTCCGTATTGGAGCAGCTGGTTATGCTCAATGCGGATAAATTTACTCCTACGGATGATGCGTTAATTCCTACCGGTGAGATCCGTGATGTTACCGGAACACCTATGGATTTTAGAAAGTTAAAACCCCTGGGACAAGATATCGATGCCAATTACGGACCGCTGAAACAGGCAGGGGGATATGATCATAATTACGTACTTAACATCAGTGGCAATGAAGTAGAAAAAATCGGCGAATTGATAGATGAGAAGAGTAAAAGAAAGATGGAAATCTATACGAATATGCCCGGCATCCAACTGTATACCGCTAATTTCCTTCATGCTGTGGACGGTAAAGAGGGCTTTATATACCAAAAACATGCCGGTGTCTGTTTTGAGACACAATATTTCCCGGATTCCTGCAATAAACCGGAATTTCCTTCCTGCGTATTAAAAGCGGGCAATGAATATGATTTTGTAACAGTTTTTAAGTTTGGGACAAAATAAAAAGGAAGTAGTGCTTATCCTCCGTTTTATGAAGAGATAAGCACTTTTTTTCTATCATTAATTGGCGTTATTCCTTCCGGTAAATTATTTAGTACCGTAAATTCTATCGCCGGCATCACCAAGTCCGGGAAGGATATAGCCATATTCGTTCAATTTTTCGTCTAAGGAGCCGATGTAGATATCCACATCAGGATGAAGTTCAGTCAATCGTTTTACGCCTTCCGGTGCCGCGATTAAGCATAGGAAATGTATTTTACTGATTCCTTTATTTTTTAACAATGTAATGGCAGCGTTTGCCGAACCGCCTGTTGCCAGCATAGGATCCACTACGAAAATTTCTCTTTTATCAGCATCAACTGGAAGCTTGCAGAAATATTCCACCGGTTCAAGTGTTTCTTCATTTCGGTACAAGCCGATATGACCAACCTTGGCATTGGGAATAAGGTTTAATATGCCGTCGGCCATATGAAGGCCTGCTCTTAAAATCGGGACAATACAGAGTTTCTTTCCGGCAATTTCATGTGCAATTGTTTTAGCAAGAGGAGTTTCTACCTCAATGTCTGCAAGAGGAAGCTCTCTTGTTGCCTCATAGCATATCAACATGGCAACTTCGGACACTAAATCGCGGAATACCTTAGTAGTAGTTGTTTTACGTCTCATAATGCCGATTTTATGCTGAATTAACGGGTGATCCATAATATTAACTTTTGACATAACCTTGCCTCCAAAATTTTTGACTTAATTATGTTCCTAAAAATGAACATAATTATTTACTTTAAGAAACATTATAACAAAATTTAATGTCTAAGAAAAGTGTAATTTTAAATTTATTGTAATGAAAGAAAAACCATTGTAGTCTTAGCACATTCCATAACGGATTTTGTAATAATATTTCAGTATTTAAAATTGATGGGATTTTATCAGATATAGAGAAATTTTATAAAGATTTTACTATTAGAATTTATTGGATTATACAATTTTAATGGTATTAAACAGAGGAGAAGCCCGGTAGAGGGGGGAGGGTACTACCAGGCTTTATTTTATGAAAAAAATTATCTTATTAACAATTTAAAGTGTAACTTATTTACCATGTTTTTATTATAATAGACATATATGTTTATTGTATGGATGATCTATGAACAATTTGTGAATATTTTAATTTAATAAATTTCTTATAAAAGGCAGAATTCTCAAGAATTACAGAGGTTACATTTTCAGAAGGTACAAATAATAAGAGAAACATCTAATATCCAAAGCAAAAAAATGTTTGTATGGAGTTATAAAATAGATGAGAGGATGGTATCAGCATGGCTAGTATTTTTAAAAAATTAATCAGTAAAGAGCTGGGTGAAAAAAATTACAATAAGTATTTCTTTGTTTGTCAGAAGAGTTTACAAAATAAGGTGTTTGACGGTAGAGAAATATACAATGATATTTATGAACATTTGAAAAATAAGGATAGAATCACTATAAGAAAGATGGAGGAGCGTTTAAATGATAATATGTTCTTAGCTATGCGTGTCTGCAAAACGTATTTCTCTTCTTTTCTGTTTTTTATCGGAGCAGTTTTTTATTTATTGACAAAGGACATTGACCCCTTTATAACCTTTCTTAGTATCGTATTAATGAGCTTTTGTTTTATTGCAAAAACTTATCAATTCATTGTAAATAAATATTGTTTTATTGACGCTCAAATTGTATTGGTATATAAAACAGTTTTGGATAGGATTCTTCTCATTAACGAACGTGAACAATTTTAGGATAAAAGATGTTGAACTTTTCCTGATGTATATAGAGCCTGGTTTTCTCTATACATCAGGATTTTTTATCGAATAAAAAATTTGTAAAAAATAGATTTACAGAGCACTCTTATAAACAAAGGAGAAGCCTGGCAGGGGGGGAGGAAAACTACCAGGCTTTATTTATGAAAAAGTTTTCTTATTAACAATTTAATTATTACTTAATACTATACTTTTATTATAATAGACATATATGTTTATTACATGGCTGATTCGTGAACATTTTGTGAATATTTATTTAAAAATTAAAGTTCTCTTATATAGATTATATATGGGAGAAATCACCTTACGAATACAGCCTAATCTTTTTGCCTGATAAAGTTGTAAATTTTGCAACAGTTACATTTTTGATTAAAATGGTATTTTGTTTTTGTTGATTATGTATATAAATGAGGTTATAATATGACTGCAATTGAATTTCTGAAAGAAAATCCCATAGATCTATTAATAACGGATATTTGTATGCCTTTTGCGGACGGCCTGGAATTATCCAAATATATTTATGAAAACCGTCCCGATACCCGTGTTATTATATTAAGCGGTTATAATGAATTTGAGTATGCTAAAATGGCTGTCAAATACCAGGTTATGGAATATGTGTTAAAGCCGGTTACGGTGGCGGAATTAAGCGAGATACTGCTTCGTGTAAAAGAAACCTTATCCAGAGAGAAAAATAAAAAAGAAAGTCTGAAAAAACTGGCCGGGGCATACCATAAAAACCTGCCGATTATCCGTACCAGATATTTAAACCAAATCATAGAAGGAATTAATAAAGAGCAGTCAGAAAGTGAAATACGAGGTAAATTAAGAGAACTTGACGTAAATATACAAGGCAGTTATTTTAAAACCGCCATAGTAATTGTTGAGAATGCGGAAGAGTTTTTAAAGCTTACACCGGAAGCGAAAAAAGATTTGCCCCCCTTTATTCTGTTTAATATATTGGAGGAGATGGCCGAAAAGGAGGAAAATTTAATTGTATTCCAGGATATTAACAATAATACGGTCATACTCTCAGGGGATAATACGGAAGAAGGGCAGATAAAACGGTTAACCCATATTTATGAAAAGTGTAGAACCATGGTGGAAAATTTCTTTGGTTTGGGTATAACCTTTGGAATCGGAAATAAAGTAACATCCTTAAGCAAATTAATAAATCCTATGAAAGCGCACATTCTGCTCTGGAATACCGGTTTTTATACGGAGGCAACCGGATTCTTGACATACGTGATTTCGGCGGGATGGACCTGGTTAAAAACCTGGATATCAGCGAGGATATTAAAAAACTGGTTCTTGCGGTGAAAATCAACAGTGAAGGAGATATATCCCGGATTTTAAACGGTATCGTAACGTCTTTACGAAAATTTAATATATCGCCGGGCAGGAGCTATATCTACGTGCAAAACATAATTGCTGCAATCAGCAATCTGCTGGAAAGTGCGGACCTGACGGAGGAGGGCTTTTCAGAAAAACAGAGTGAATTGCTGCAGCTTTTATACAGCCGGAAGACTTTGGACGAGGTTGAAAAAAATGTACGGAGTTATTGCTTTTATATAAGCAATCTTTTACTGGAACAAAGGGAGAGCTTTGGTAAAAAGCAGGCAATTCTGGCAAAGGAATATATTGAGGAAAATTATTCAAAAGCGGATTTAAGCTTACAGTCCATCTGCTCTGATTTATCTATCAGCATGAGTTATTTCAGTATTATTTTTAAACGGTATACCGGGGAAACCTTTATTGAAGCGCTGACCAAAAAACGTATGAATAAATCCATGGAGTTATTGACCAATACAACCATGAAAGTGTACGAAATTGCGGAAAAAGCAGGGTATGGCGATCCCCATTACTTTGCCGTTACTTTTAAGAAATATACCGGAATGACGCCCAGGGAGTATGCCAGGGAAAAGAGAATAAAAGGCTCGGAGGAATAGTGCATAAGTCTGGTTAAATAATCCAAAAGCAACGGCTGAAGAAAATATAAATAGAAAGGAATGCCGCGCACAGACTCTTTCAGCTGGATTTTATGGCAATACCGCAGGAATGTTGTGGTATGTAACGGGTAATACAATGAAAATTTTTCGACTTCCTTTTAAAAGTATCCGTATGAATATGATATTCCTTTTTTTCGCCCTGATTTTAAGTGCGGTATTTGTATTCTTAGGTATTTCCATACAGGTAACCAGAAAAGCGGTAATCGGGAATTCCACGGAATACACAAAGCAATTAATCGGTCAGGTGAATTCGGATATTGACGAGTATATCAGTTATATGGAAAATATATCTACCATAGTAGTAAGCAATATGGATGTAAGAGAGTATTTATCCGGCAATGATTTAACCAAGGAAAGGCAGTCCCTGTTTTATGAGAGGATACTTTCCCAATTTGAGACTATCTTAAATATGCGGGGGGATATCTACAATATTGCAATATATGGAGAAAACGGCAGGAGCATATTAAATCGAGGTACTCACAAGATTAATCCCAACGTGGACGTTATGTCAATGGACTGGTATAAAAAGGCCGTTGCGGCAGACGGCAAACGGGTGCTTTCTTCCTCCCATGTGCAAAACCTGGTTTATGATGATTATAAATGGGTGGTAACCTTAAGCAAGGCAATCCGGACAAAAGAGACCGGTGAAATCCTGGGAGCCTTGCTGGTGGATTTAAACTACAGTTCCATTACCAGTCTGTGCCAGAATATTAATATCGGCAACAAAGGGTATCTGTTTTTAATTGATGAAAACGGAGAAATCATTTATCATCCCAGACAGCAGCTTATCTATACCGGCTTGAGGAGGGAAAGAATATCTGAAATTCTTACCTGCAAGGAGGACCATTTTATTACGGAAGCAGACAGCGTAGAAAAGCTGTATACCATGTCCACATCGGAAAAAACAGGATGGACCGTGGTGGGGGTAGCCAATATCAGCGAACTATTTTCAGGAAAGGAAGAAACCCAGAGAATCTATTTTGAGAGCGCGATTCTTTTATTGCTGGGTGCTTTGGTTATTGCCGTTCTGTTTTCGGACAAGCTGACAAAGCCCGTTACGCAGCTGCGCAGTTCCATGAAGGAAGTGGAAAAGGGCAATTTTAAAGAAATACAGTTAACGGAAAGGGGGGACAGTGAGATTGCATTGCTTTATAAGTCTTTTAACGCCATGACCAATGAAATCCAGAACTTAATGGAAGATAAGAGCAGAAGCCAGAAGGAAAAATATAAATTGGAATTAAGGGCTTTGCAGTCTCAGATTAATCCCCATTTTCTCTATAATACGCTGGATTCCATCGTTTGGATGGCGGAAGGGTCGGGAAACCGGGAGGTCGTTATTATGACCGCCTCCTTAGCAAAGTTATTAAGGCAGAGTATCAGCAGTGAGGAGGAACTGGTTACCATTGAAAAAGAGGTGGACTATGCCAGGAGTTAGCCAATGGTATAACGCAGAAAATATAGACAGTGAAGAAATCACCTCTTGTTTATATGAATAATAAAGGATAATAAATAATAATAAGAGATAAAAATATAAGCGGAGAGTCAAAAGCTGTTAATGTGTAAAGAACTTTTGACTCTCCGGAAAGAATCAATAAATTTCTCAACCGGCTTACTTCTGTCTTAAACAGCCTCCCCTCATGCTCCGTGTTTTCCCGCGGGAATCGTAAGTATTAAAAAGGTTCTTTCCAATGTTGGTTGATTTAAAATACAAATTGCATTCGAAGTTACGATTTTTACTCTTACGTCAGGGAATGTATTCATCATTTCATCTAAGAATGGGAAGAACCATTTAAAAAATAAGTCTTTTGTGATACTAAATCTTACTTCATTTTTTAACTTAGATCCGTTCCATCTCCACGATTCATGCTATGTAAATAGATTCCGGATCAAAATCTACCTCATATAGGAACCTTACAAAGCGGCAAGCGTTCATTTATCTCCAGATACCTTAATCATTTTTTTATATTCTGCAACACATCGGCTATATTTAGCATAAATTATATATAAAATTTAACATTAATACTCTTTTGGTATTATGGAAGAGATATTGAAAATGAAAGGTTTATATGAAAGAATTTATTATAAATAATAGAGACAAATTAATAATTCGTTTAAGATATAAGATCTGCACATTTAAAATGGTTACCATACAAAATGAATTAATATTTATTAAATCAGAAAATTTATTATAGGATTTTAGAAAGATGAATTATTATGTATAAATAAAAATGAATTATTATGTATAAATATAGTTGCTTTCGGATTAGCCCAGAGGTATAATAATCGAAGTTGGCAATTTTTATTAATAATTCATTACACAATATTGAAGGCGAGGTCAATTGTATGAAGTATCTTAAAATATTATTAATTTGTGTGCCGCTCTCTTTTTTAGGTGTGTTTTTAAACTGGAGTGCAAGTATACTGTTCGTTTTAACTTGTATTTCTATAATACCGTTGGCTGGTTATCTTGGCAGTGCCACTGAAGAAATCGCAGCCTATACGGGCCCTAAATTAGGCGGATTTTTAAATGCCACCTTTGGTAATGCAACGGAACTTATTATTTCCTTTTTTGCTATAAAAGCCGGATTATTTGATGTAGTTAAAGCGTCTCTTGCCGGCTCTGTTTTAGGAAACATTCTTTTGGTTTTAGGCTGCAGTATATTTTTCGGCGGTTTAAAACATAAGGAGCTTAAATACGATGCACAGCTTGGCACTTTTACCGCCACTATGTTATTGTTTGCCGTAATTGGCCTGACCATACCGGCGGTTTTTACCATCAACGTGCCCGAAAACCTTATTTCCTCAGAATATGAAAGCTTCAGTGTTATAACAAGTGTTATTTTACTTAGCATTTATGTAATAGGATTAATCTACTCCTTTAAATCCCAGAAGGATCTTTATGGTGTGGAGCATGCTGAAGATATAGATTCAAAATGGAGTTTACCCGTTAGTATCATAATTCTCGGTGTCTCTACCGTGCTCATTGCAGTTATTTCGGAATTGCTGGTTGACAACATTGAACCCATGACACAGTCTGCTGGAATTTCCGAGATGTTTGTCGGCATCATTTTAATTCCTATCGTAGGTAATGCGGCCGAGCATAGTACGTCTGTCATTATGGCCTTAAAAAATAAAATGGATATTTCAATTGAGATAGCCGTCGGCTCCAGTTTGCAGATTTCATTATTTGTTATTCCCGCATCAGTGATTATCAGTCTTTTCTTTACACCTATGAGTATTATATTTAAGCCGATTGAATTATTCTTATTCTTTGCAAGTGTCCTGATTGCAAACCAGGTTGTAAAAGCGGGCAGATCGAACTGGATGGAAGGGTTAAAATTAATATCCATGTATGCAATTGCTGCCGTAGGCTTTTTTATCGTGGGATAATTAATATAACATAAATTAACTTAAGAGGACTTTTGCCTATTTAACGTGTTACTGCCGGTGTTTAAAAATGTGTGAAGAAGCGATAAGAAGGTCTAGAGATGTTTGAAAAATGCTTGTGCCGGGCTGGAGGCTCCACTTTGTGGGAGGCAAGGAGCGATTTTGGGTGCGTAGTGGTGCTATGCTCCCAAAATCGGGACGCAGTATACCGCAAGGTGGAGCGTTCAACGGTTCGATGATTTTTCAAACACGCTCTAGCACTGGTAACATAACTAAGTAGTAAATAGGGCATGCGGGGGTTAATAAGAGAGGCTGTCGCACTAAGCATTAACTATCATATATATTATACAGTGCATGATTGACTTAACAAAGTGCTAAATATGGTAAAGAATAGCATTAGTGTGACAGCCCCTGCCTTAATGAATAAAAGAGCTAATTACCGCAATAGCAAGATGAACCATGGTGTATGACTAAAATACCGGTATAGCAGGTAAATACCGGCAAAGCTGGTATGGTTATGAGCAAGTAAACACAGCGGGCCCGGAATATCCGCTTTGACTTAAGCTTATCATGCTTTATAAAAGAATCCCTAGATTTTTTTATCTAATATTTTATATTTCCGACTTATTAAAAGAGGAGGAGATTTAGATAAGCTAATAAGAAAGATATGTGTAATAGATATACGGTTTATTCAATATATTAATATTGAAAACATATTTTTGTGGTGAAACTATGGATAATGAACAGCAAGATAAATGGGAATTCTTTATCAAAACAGGAATTGTTGTATTATCCTTTCTTGTTCTAATGGTGTTTGGCATTAGATACATACCGAAAGCAATATCAGTGACAGATTCTGCAAATACCAAAAAATTACCAATATATTGTGTAGATGAAGAAGAAAATAAGGTAGCGCTCAGCTTTGATGCGGCATGGGGGAAGGTGAGATAAAGACAGTAGGAAATATCCGAGATTGGGGTGATTTATATTAAAAAAAACAAGATATGGAAGGGAATATTTCCTTTTCCGTATCTTGTTTTTTTATAATTTGCTGGCCGACCGGTATGGAGGGGA
>JAATFT010000075.1 GCA_015655075.1 Clostridiales bacterium
CAGAATACCGCAAAGTGGGGCGGTCAGAACGGTGCAATCACGCTCTAGGCTGTCCTATATCCTGCATGAGTCGCTCATAAACGGGAACTTCTACTTTGTTGCCGCAGAAGCATATCACAAAGGTCCAAGGTTATTACCTCTTTTATTTTATATCATACGAAGCGTGCTTTATATAAAAATCGGGAGTAATCTCCTGACTACTCCCTCGTTCATTATTGTCTCCTATTATAGTAAATACCATGGAGGATGTCAATGCCTTTTCAGAAAGGCACATATAATTATTCAGTTTAAGACACATAGCAAATTTACTAAGATGAAGCTCTTTACAAAAAGGTAAGAGACTGCTATAATAAAGGTAACAGGAAACATAAGTTAAAAACTTATGCTTGCCCGTAGTTTTGATAAAAATGATTATCCTAAACCTTGGACAGTTGCAGGATAATCATTTTTTATTGTGTATTTTTATTAATACAACAATAAATGTGAGTAACGCCATGATAAACATACCGAAACTTATCATAAGAGATAAAGCATCTGAAACTGTTATCATAAGGCTCACTTCCTTTCTATGTAATATAGTCAAAGAAGTTCACCTCCTCCTATGTAAAATAGAAGGGCAAGCACCTGTGATTATCCCAAGCCAATTAGTTTGGCTTTGTTTCTGTTACCATAAGAGTATTGTATCATAAAACATGGGATATGTCGAGAAAAATCGAACATATGATTGCATTGGTTTTGGAATAAAATTACTTGCTGTCAGTTAAAAATCAAGTGTTTATTCTCCCCATGACATCTTTGCCATAAGGAAATATTTAAAAGGGATATGGAGCAGGCGAGAGTTAAGGCATTTCCAGTTGACATTATTTTCATTAGGATATATGATATGGAAAAAATACTGTTGCTTTATAAATTATAAAAGTACAATCAGTAATATAAGGTACGTACGCGTGCAGGGCACGCAGATAGGAGACTGCTATGAGTTATATTCCAACCGTTGAAGAAGCATACGAAATATTAAAAAGATATAATAAGGACGAATTTCACTTAAAACACGGAAAAATAGTATCCGGCGTCATGGGTTATTTTTCCAAAGAATATGATCCGGACCGGGTGGATTATTGGAGGGTGGTCGGTATGCTCCATGACCTGGATTTTGAACTTTACCCGGAGGAACATTGTATAAAAGAGCAGGAATTAATGAAGGAACTGAATATAGAGGAAGGTATTATCCGGGCTGCCGCCAGTCACGGGTACGGCATTGCCGTTGATATTAAACCGGAGTTATTTATGGAGAAGGTACTCTATGCCGTAGATGAATTAACCGGTTTAATCGGAGCCGTGGCAATTATGCGTCCGTCAGGGAGCGTATCGGATCTGGAGGTAAAATCCGTAATGAAAAAATATAAGAACACCAATTTTGCCGCCGGCTGTTCCAGGGAGGTAATAAATAAAGGCGCCGCTATGCTGGGCTGGGAACTGGCGGAATTAATCGATAAAACTATTCTGGCGATGAGAAGTTTAATCCCCGAGATGAAAATTTAATTTTCAAATACCCCGAAATAAATACCTGAAATTTCATGGGACGGTTTCAAAACCATAAACCTTATTACCTGCAAAAGGTTGTATTCGTAAGACAATTTATGCAAGAAAGAGTTTGCAAAGCAAACTCTGCGCTGACACTTGGCCTCTTTGCGGCATAATACCTTACAAGCGTCATGCGCATCCTCGGTGGGATTTTTTATTGAATAAGGCGCAATTTCCTGTTCGATAAAAAATGCACGGATACCGACGGCCGGAAAGAGAATGCCGTTTATATCCGCGCAGCTTAAATGTAAATTTAGTTGATATTTATTTTTTTCCCTTAACAGGATCATATCCGACTACCGTCCATATACCGGTGGAATCCTGCCTAATCAGCCGTTTTAAGTATACGCGGCTTGCAGGTGTTACATCACCGGATATTTCCGCAATCGCCGTTTCTCCGGTATTTTTAACAATGGTAATATCATTACTGTCTATGGGGTAATCTCCCACAATTCCTTCCGGTGAGATTAACAGGCTTACAAATACCTGCGTTACATAAATCGGATCCAGTCTCCATGGTGAATGACCGCCATCCGCACTTTTTTGCTCATTTTCTTCCACTTCCAAATCAACAGAAACTTCAATTTGAGGTTTATCCGTGTCATTTTCCCCTGTCTGCGGGATAACAACGTCACCTGATATAAATTTTTCCGCAAAATCCTTCAATTCGTCAAGGGTCAGATTTCCATATATGGTATATTCCATATTATCTTCCTGCCAGCGGAGGGAGCTTATCGCGTTTTCCTCCGAATAGGCACCGCCTCCAATATTTCCTGCCCCCGCATCCGGCCCGACTAAAATTTCAGCCGCATTATCATCAACCGTGCCCAATATGGCTGCTGAATCCGGTTTGAAAGTATCCGCCGCCTTCTGCTGCGCGATGACGGCGGTTTTTTGCTTGTCCCCTGAGGTATAATACATTTTGATACTACTTGTCTTAAGATCCACGGAATACGCTTTCAATTGATATCCATCAGGAATATGCTCCAATAATTTGGGAGTAAATCCTGCCGTATGAACGGCTTCTTCCAGATCCCCCACAAATTGCTCCGCATCCGTATTAATAACCTTATACCCTTCCGGTACTTTATAAGAAACCAACTCTTCCGGTATGGTTTCCGTAAATTCAATGCTTATATAAGTTACCGTATATTGTAAGGCATTCAGCTTAGGAGTCTGTTTTTGCAGCGGCATATCCGTTTCTTTATCAATCCACAAACGATAAGGATCTCCGCCCTGAGGCGTCACTTCCAAAACCGATGCCATTCTTCCCGCTATCTCTTCTTCTCCCACAACTTTTACTTCCAATGCGTTTTTTACATTCTCTATCTCATTGCCGATTTCAAATTTAAACCGGTACGGATCCGGAAATACGGAATAGGTAAATACCTGTTTTGATTCAGGCTGTATCTGCCATTTCTTCTGCCCGTTATTTACCGTTATGTTTCCGTTTCCGGATTCGCTTTGTTCCTTAATGTAGTATTTTCCTTCCTTGTCGGCCCAGACTTCTCTTGTCGCCTGGATTGTTTTCTCTCCTAAATCATTGGTCTGGGTTGTTATAAGAATACCATGATAAGCTTTTATTTCTTTAAAAGCCTGCTCCATGGCATAAACCACATTGGGATCTGCCCGAGGCAGCACATAACTTAAAACGGCAACCACAACCATTGCTGCGGCAGCCACTGCTATGGCCGGTATCCAGATTCTCTTACGCCTGGCTTTCGCCATTCCTAAGGTGCTCTGCTTAACGGATGCTGTCAAACGTTTATAAAAATCATCTTCGGGATAATCAGGTTCCTTCCTATTTCTTAGTAGCCGGACTGTCCCCATAAGTTCTTCATATTCCGGATCTCCGGTAAATTTTCTATGCTCCCTGGGCTTTTTTTCTTTATTTAATTGATCAATATATTTCGACAGTTTTTTCTCTTTGTTATTCATCATCCATCCTCCTAATACCATTCTTTCAAAACAACAGCCAGGGCCTTAAGAGCTCTGTACTGTATTACCCGCACGGTAGCTTCCTTTTTCCTGATGATTTTGGCTGTTTCAGCAGCCGTATATCCTTTAAAAATGCGCAATTCAATTACCCTGCGCTGCTCCGCGTTAAGACTGCTCATCGCAGCTTCAATTATTTCCCTCTTTGCACTGTTTTCAGTAAAATCCTCCGCTTCCGCCACTTCTATATTGTTAATGTCATCCATATCCATCTGGGTACCCCTTCGTTTTTTTTGGCGCCATTGATCCCGTAAAATATTAATGGCAACTGTTTTAAAAAAATTACTGTAATTATCTATCACTACCTGTTCTCTCTGCAAAAATTCAAGCGCTTTTGCATAGGTCTCCTGTGTTATGTCCTCGGCTTCTTCCCGATTTCCTACCCTATAATAAATGAATCGGTAAACTTCCTTCCAGGTGTTTAAGCAAATTTCATCCACTGACAGTACGTTCTGTTCTGTTTTATATCCGGAGTGGATATGGTCACTCTGGATATGTCCACTCTGGAGAGACCTAAATTGGTTATCCGCAGTTCCTTCCTTTTCCATCTGCAGCTATTCCTCCTTTCTTAATTCTGAGTACTCTCGGAAACTCTTTGTATGCAGATTTGTGAGATTTTTTGTCAGCTATGCACAAATTTATGAAGCGTATGTGGAGCGTACGTGGATTAAATTTGTGTGTAGCCGGCGAAAAATCAGCCGCAAAGATGCGGTACAGGGGGAGTTTCCGAGAGTGCTCAATCCTTTTTATACGCATGGCATTTGCCTTACATTAGATTAGACGTTAAAAAAATACAAAACGTTACATAAAATTATGTAACATTTTGTATCCTTAAGAAATATTTTATTTGCCAAACTAAATTCTAGCTGTTACCAGAAGTTACTCTGGCAAATCTCTTACTTGAATTTACTCTGGCAAACTTCATTCAATATTCAGTTTTCTGATGTATTTTTAATTTTTAAGTTTTTTGTTTAATTCCAGAAAAGGGAGAGGATAATGATTGCAAGTGATTTACATGCAGATAAAAAAGACAAAAGTACCTGTAAAGATTTGCATTCAAACCAGAATTATTTTAACTAATTTCTAGAGGCGTGACTTATGAATGTTGATTTATGAAGCTGTATCAGTTGAAATTATTCCTTATAACGTATATAATTATAGCGTAATTAATTTCTGTTTTTTAAATTGATATGGAGGAAATATGATGGATTATATATCTGTCAAGGAAGCTGCACAAAAATGGGGCATCACGGAGCGACGAATACAAAAGCTATGCGAAGAAAACCGAATTGAGGGTGTGATCCGTTTCAGCAAGGTATGGTCAATACCTAAGAATGCAGATAAACCCCAAGATGGCAGAATGAAAAAAATAAATATGCGGAGCACATAAGGCAAACCAGAAAGGGGTGATCTAGATGCTGCCAATCTATTTAGCAATGATCGATACACAAGAGGATAAGGATAAGTTTGAACATTTGTATAAAACATACCGTAAGCTCCTTTTTTACGTTGCCAACAAAATTCTGAAAGACGATTATCTCGCCGAGGATGCAGTACATAACACTTTTCTAAAGGTTTTGGAAAACTTAGAAAGAATAAATGAGGCGGATTGTCACAAAACACGCAGCTTACTTGTTACTATTACTAGGAACTATTGCATCAATGTGTATAACCACCAGAAAAATCACCATATGTTTCCATTGGATGAAAACATATGTGATGAAGGGAATGAATTTGCTGCACATGCCGAGAATACCGACGGAGTGATAAATGCCGTTCTGAAACTGCCTAAGCTGTACAGAGGACCCCTGACTTTAAAATATGTTCAGGGATTTTCCAACAAAGAGATTGCCAATATGCTGGATATCAGTGAAGCTAATGTGCGAAAAAGACTGGAACGGGCCAAAAAGATGGTTCTTGAAATACTAGAAAAGGAGGACGCTTTCAATGACGATACGTTTGACAGAAAAGGTACTGAAGGATGCAGTAATCCGGGCCGCTCGGTATGATATGGACTCACTGCCACCCGATTCACAGATTGATCATGAATTCTCCCCGGAATTTATTGAAAAGATGCGGGTACTGATACAGCAAAGTAAAAAAATGGATACGAAAACACTTCCTGTATGGCGAAGAAAGCTTGTGGTCGGCATTGCCGCTATTTTGGTATTGCTATCCATTGCTGCTATGACCATAACGCCTGTACGGGCAAAAATCCACGAACTTATTCAGGAAATATATAAGCAATACACCCATATTTCCTTTAGCGGTTCAGGAAATACCGCAGATGATACGGCTTTTCGTCAAACAATGCCCACTTACATTCCGGAAGGTTTTAACCTTGTGATCGAGGACCTAGAGGGTACTGTTTTACTTTTTTATGAGAAAGGAATCGACAACATATCCTACGAGCAGATACGTATCAGGGATGTTTCCAAGATTATCAATACGGAAGGAGTAGAGCTGGAAGAACTGGAGTTTCAAGGGTTTCCTGCACAATACTATTCCAATCAAGGCGAGCAGAGTCTCATGTGGTGTGATGACGAATACTTTTACACGGTTTCGTCAACATTGGACAGGGATACGGTTTTTAAGATAGCCGAGAGTGTACAGCCTAAAGAAAACTAAGTATCATCCAAAACTTTCTTAGAAAAGCCCCGAAACATAATTTTCGGGGCTTTTTCATATCTGTTTCAGAATATCATGCCTTTTATCCTTATCTGAAATGTAAATATTTCACAAATTATACTTACCAGAAATGTAAATATTTCACAAATTATTCTCCCTGTGTCAGTAAATTTTGAAAAAAAACTTATAATTTTTGTCACAAATGCCCTATCTAATTTGTCTTAATGTATAGAAAAACAAATATTAGACAAGGGAGGTGTTTTCGATGTTTTTTATCGCTTCAAGATAATAAAATTAATGCCATATGGTTGGTATAACAAATTAAACTTAAAGGAGGAAATTACAATGATCAAAAAACTTACATCTTTTGCAATTTGTTTTCTACTTATGCTGTCAGTCCCTGTAACAGTATTTGCCGTCGAACCAGAAATTCTTTTAGAACAAAGCTCTTCAATTTCGTTGCAATATGTTAACGTTAGCGAGGCAACAAGTACACTGGCGATTTCCAGCAATGGTAAGGCTACAATTAAAGGCTATGTGAAAAGAACTAAATCCGGTACGAGTATTGATCTCGAATGCACTCTCCAGCGTTATACAAACGGTTCATGGAAGGATATAGAAAGCTGGTCAAAATCTTCGACCTCATCGAAAGCAATAATATCGGAAAAATATACAGTTTCTAAAGGAACGTACAGGGTAGAGACTTGCTTTTCTGTAGATGGAACAGGCGACACAGAATCAGGTACTGTATATAGTGAAAACGTAACTTATTAGAGCCTGCATAAGTTTCCACTTATTATAGTATACAAAGGATTTTTCTATGCAAAAGTAAGGAAAGAGGTGAACATTCATGGCACATATTAGATCACCGGACAGATTCGTAGCAAGGTTTAAAAGAATTACTGATGGATATATTTAAAGGCTTGTATCAATACAACAAAGTCTATTAAACATTATGCGTATATCCAGCAGATAGGGATTTTACCATGGTGATAAAAATATTAATTATACCGGGAGGTTAAAATTATGAGAAGTAGAATATTATCATTAGCTGTGGTTATAGCTATGTTGATGACATTAAGTATTAATGTATCAGCGCAAGAAACATATGACGGTTCATCTCAATCTAAAGCTGAACTTGCCAAGAACATAATAAATAATAGTAAAAGTTTAACAGATGAACATGCACAGGTTATTTTTGGTGATATAAAAGAACAAATAGTTCATAAGTATAGCGATATTTATTCATTCGAGAATTTTCAGGCAGAGTTTGAAAATGAAAGGATAGAAGATGCCAGAACTCTCGTTGATATTAATATCTATACTGATATGACTTTAACTAGAAATCCTTCAGACAGCCCCTTTGTAAAGGGAATGTTAGAAGCTTTGACCGAGATAGAACAAAAAGCAGAAAAACAACTTGTGCAAGACAAAATTGATGAGTACGTTGCTGAAATAGAAACATTATACTACAATAAATCGGATGCGTCTGTATTCATATACGCTATCGAATTAGGAAACAAATTGGATAATAATGTTGAGTATGAATTGTTTTACAGAACAGATGCTGAAGAAGTGATTTTAGAACCAATAGCAGATGAAAAAAAATCAGACACTCCACTTTTGGCTGAAAAAAGTGGCATAGAATATGTATCAGAAATAAGAGCTGATATAGCAAAGCCTTCACTTCAAGCTAGCGGTTTTTATGACAGATTAGATGCAAGAGATTATGCTTTGGACCATGCTACTGATGAACCAGAATTTTCCGCTGCAAATGGACAAGGAAGTGATTGTGCCAATTTTGTATCTAAGGCTCTTAATGCAGGTGGAATCCCAGTTGATAAAACTGGAAAGTGGTATCCAAGTACTGACGGAACAACAGCAACATGCGGAATAAATTGGATGAGAACAGGCTACTATGATAATGGTGGAGTTGTGCCATATATGACTGACAAAGACTACTTTTATAAAGTAAGTACAAGTAAAGTCAATGCCGGTAGTATCATGTATTGGACTAATACCAGCCATGTGGCGTTAGTTACTTATGGAGATGGTTCTACAATAAAATATTCACAACATTCAAACAAAAAGCTTTCAAAAAAAGCCGCTAGAAATGTAGTTTATGATTCAGAATCAGCAAAATTTTATAAGCCGGAATCTTCAATATTGAAGTAGGACAAAATAAATAAAGAAGGGTAGCCTCGCCCAGGCTACTCTTCTTTATTTTTACATTTCCATCGATATCACCAAAGTAGGCTGCAAAGCCATAGACTAATAGATCAAAGCCCATGCACATTAACCCGGAAAAGACAGTGCCCCTTCATCATAAGGATCAAAAATATTGATCTGCATAGCAAGACCATTATAAAATGTATACACATCTCCCGTATATTTATCAACCCAAAAATCGTACATGACTGGAATTACATAATATCTGTCATTTTCCGATTTTATAGTTAAATTGGTAATAACGTCTCTAAGTATCGCTTTGTCATCTTCCCTGCTTGCTTTTTCATTTTCCTCAAGTGGGATAAATTCCCCAAATTTCTTTTCAAAAGCGATTATTAATTGCTCTTTAGTTTTTTGAAGTGCTTCTTCTTCAGAAAGTTTTTTGACGTTGTCTGGATATCTGCTGATCATAACATGAGGCATTCTTTCAACAATATGTGGTTTCGTTGTATCCGTTCCGTCAAAATATTCGACTTCAGCATTTAAAGCTTCAGCAACAAAATTAATTGACACGCAAGCATTATCATTAAACAGCTTAGGAGCAATATCCAAATTAAACTCTTTTCCGTTTACTTTAGCACTTTTACTGTCAATAAATAATTCAATCGTATTTTCTCCATCAACAATAGTAGCTTTTCCTGTTTCAGAATTCCAATCAAATTGAGCACCTAAATTGTCGGTTACAATACTGATGGGCAGTAAAATTGTATCATTATCACGAATTAAATTTGCATTTTTTATGATAGAGCCATTTATAAACAACCCTATATAATCTTTACCAATGCTTTCTTTCGTAGAATCCCCGTAGGTGATATAAGATTCTGCATCTTCTATTCCTTCATAAAGATCGATACCGGTGTTATCAATATTAGTTTTTTGCATTGTATCTTGAGCTTTTAACGAATTTTCATTTTCTTGCTTATTGGGCGATGTACAAGCAACCAAAACAATCGCTAAAATAGCACAGATTACAATGCCTGTGGTAGTTTTTCTCATAACTGAACTCACTCCTTTATCCTGCGGCAACATTTTCGTTAACCACAATAAAATTATTTGCTTACTTATATTAAAACAAAATAAGGAAGGCTTTTGTGACAACTTTTTAAAAAATTCTTAAGAAATATGTATTGTTCGGCCGTTACATACCATGGAAGTAATTATATCCGTGGTATTTATTATATCCATGGTATTCATTATATTTCCCTTGATTCCATTTTATTTTCATTCCTTGTCACCATCGTTGTTTCCATCGCCTGTTTCCCCGTTATTTTCTATCGTTTCATCCGTATTATGCCTGATATTTGAATTCTTGTTTTTATCTTTGTTTTGCAGATAAAGCTCTGCAGCCGGATCCTTCATTTCATAAACCCGGTTCCATTCTTTTGTTTCCATATTTTTTACCGTTTCGGAACGGTTACGGTATAAAAATTTAATTATATCATAGCAGTCAACCCAGATTTCATTGACACCTTCTTTTTGGGATTCGTCAAAAATAAGCTGCATACCAAAGTGTAAATGAGGCGTATCAATATTATTGACATTTTCATTGGCACTGTAACCGGTTCTCCCCAGATATCCGATGACATCACCGGCCTGTACTATACTGCCCACCGTCAGGGATTTATTATAAGGGAAATTCTTTCTCAAATGGGCATAATAATAATATCGTCTGCCGTCAAAGCTTCTGATACCGATGCGCCATCCTCCGTACTGGTTCCAGCCCAGTGCTTCCACATACCCTGATTCCACCGCAATGACGGGAGTCCCCACCTGTCCCATCATATCATGGCCTAAATGCCTTCTTTTATACCCGTAGCTTCTGGATACTCCAAAATCATCATAATCGCTGTACGGGAAAAACTTAGCAATGGGCAGAAAAGCTTTAAGCCCGTACTTTTTAACCCATACCTTTTCCTCCGGGTTTTCTTCGCTTGAAACCTGTATCTCAAATTCTCCTACAAATCCGCCAAGAACGGCGCTGTAAGCTTCATAATAATAATCGTAATATTTCATTTCTTTGGTTAGTGTTCCCATATTCTCTTCCTTACTCTGAAGCTTTTTCACCAATTCGTTTAAGTCTTTCTCCTTATATCTGGAAAAATCTCCTCCATATCTGGTTCCTAAATAAGCAAGAAGTTCAATCCAATTCAGCTTGACTTCCTGTGTCTGGGATTCAACATCACATTCATAGGCTTTTCCCATAGCGGAAGAACAAACATCAAAATCCACCCATTTTATATAATCGGTCTGGGAATTAGGGAAAAATGCATCTATGGATCCTTCCTTATAATTTTCAAAAATCAGATAAGAAACTAAAACCATTACCAAAATGAGTTCACATATAATTGCATATTTGAATTTGACCCTTTTAATCATGAGCACCCTCGCATACAAACTGTAGTATAATTTTATGTAAAAATGAATGCTCCTATTACAGTTAAAACAAATTCACTGTTTTTAAAGATTATTTACTTTTCCCATAAACAGAATAACTCCCGTCCCGGTATCCCTTATAAAAAACAGAAACGGAACATTTACCTGAAAGTTAACGGGCTCCGATAAGACAGCCGTAATTCCTACTTGAGCAGATGTTGCGGCAGAAGCCTTCGTTCCCCACTCTTCTACTTCAATCTTAGCCTTATGACTTATAAGGCTTACGTACAAATCATTCCCAATTAAACCAAAATCAGCCTTTTCACTGAAAGCAGACTTCATTCCCAGCTCCTGCAAAGATTGATTTAATTCTTTAAAATTATATTCCATCTGAAATTTAGGCAGAGTTAAATTAACATCTTTAATTTTATCGGTATGATCAAGTTCATTCAGAAAGCCGTTTACCTCTTCTGCGGTTAAGCTGCCATATAAGTCGCTTATATTAGATACGTCGGGATTTTCCGGAATCCATACGTCCATAACGATCTGTCCGTTTCCATAGGGAATTTCAAGACCCCTTATGCCATAATTACAATAATAACGGTATTCTTCTTCATAAATATTCATCATATCCACATTACTGGTTTTATCCGACCCAAGAAAACGATTTTTCTCTGTGCGGTATTCCTCAAAAGGGATTGCCCATTCTCCATTAAAATAAACGGCATTTACCAGCATTAATCTCAGCCCATCTTCAAAGGAATCCATAAACTTTTCAATCATGCCATCGGTTTTACGGGATACCCACCGGTTTACCTCCTCTAAAGTATTCTTATTATCAAAATTCACCTGAAAGATATCTCCTTCATAATAAAAACGGACCGGAGCAAGCAGCGCCGATTCTGCACTGTCACTGAATTCATGATTATCTGACAGCCAGACTGAATTGCCAATATTAACTGTAACCTTTTCATCTGCTTTCTGAAGGGAGTCCATAAGCAGCTTATTATTGGCATTCACATAAGCATTGCCGGACTGACTGTATTCCTCGGTATAATCCTTTAAGGACTCATATCCAAACAATTCCGCCATCTCAGTCCTTGTATCCCCATCTGCTCCGTTATATAGCATAGATAAAGCCAGCATGATACTGTAGGGTGAAATAACCGCATTCTCCATCCCATTCAACTGATTAAAAACATTATAACCAAACTTATTAATCCCCTCCACAAGTCCCTTATCCAACTCCTCTAACTCAAGAACCGGCTGTGTATCTTTTAAATACTTTTCTCCATTAATCACTGTAATACCTCCCGTACCTGTTATTAGCGAACACCCGAAAAATATCCCTGACCCTAAAATGATACACAATACAAAAAACACTATTTTTCTTTCCATCATAATCCTCCCATACTGATTTATCCTGTGGCTGTTCAATCACAGCGGTTTTTTACGAACCGCGCATTCATACGCATATGCACACAAAACAAGCAAGAAACGCATGTTTTGGCAACAGCCGATTCAAAATTCCGTCGAATTTCTCGAGCAGACTAAATAGTTACCTTTTCCTAATACGTTAAACTTTAATAAAACATCCTGCAAAAATACCTTAAACTCAATTGACTTAATATAATATTACACTAATTAGACGATAAAATCCATTATATGGTTCCGGGTAATTTATTTGCATAAATTAATCAAAGGCCAAAACAGCCTTTAAATTCTTGAAAATTATGCTATAATAAAATAATTACGGAGGCATATATAAAAAATAAGGGGTATCCAAAAACGACTTCCGAAAATACTCCTAAGAAAGAGGTTACTATGAATTCAGAATGGTCATTAGATATACTTTATAAAGGCTATCAGGATGAAGCCTTTATAAATGATTTTGAGAAAATGAATGCATTGATTCAAACAATCAAAGGATATGTATCCAAGTTAAATAAATGTACGCCAGAAACGGCAGTACCGGTTCTTATCTCTTACCTGGAGGAATATTTTGTTCTTGCAGGCAAATTAAATTCTTATCTTATTCTCCGTCAGTCCACCAATACTACGGACAGTGAAACGACAGCCCTGCTGGGTAAAACAGAAGAACTTGACAGCAAATTATCAAGGGAAATTGCTATAATTAAAAAATATCTTGCTAAAGCAGAAAATCTGGAGCAGATTATGGAAAGGGACAAAAAACTCCGGGGTTATAAGTTCTTCCTGCAGGAAAACAAAAAGGAAACGGAATATGCGTTAAGCGATGAAGTGGAGGAAGTCATTGCGAAAATGAACCTGTCCGCCGGCTCCGCCTGGTCCATGATGCAGCAATACTTAACTTCAACCCTCGATGTCGATTATAAGGGCGGAAAAACCACTCTGCCCGACATCCGCAACCTTGCATACAGCAGCGATGCCTCCGTCAGAAAAAGCGCCTATGAAGCTGAATTGGCATCTTATCATAAAATCAAGGACGCGGTGGCATTTTCCCTGAACAATTTAAAATCCCAGGTAAATACCATAGTAGAACTAAGAGGTTACGAATCCGCTTTGGCAATGACCCTGCGCCAGTCAAAAATGAAGAGGGAAACCCTGGAGGCCATGCTTACGGCAATGAAAGAATATCTGCCGAAATTCCATGCCTATCTTAGAAGAAAAGCCGAATTACTGGGACATAAAAACGGACTTCCCTGGTATGAATTATTTGCTCCCCTTGGAAAAGCCGGCCGTACCTTTACCACACAGGAGGCCAGAAATTATTTGGTAAAGCATTTCCGCGGCTTTGCAGACGATCTTGCGGATATGGTCGAAGAAGCATTTGACCAGGAATGGATTGACTTTTATCCCCATACCGGTAAAGAAGGCGGCGCCTTCTGCGAAAACCTTCCCTATGTAAAGCAGAGCCGTATATTAACCAACTTTAACGGCACCTTAAGCGACGTTGTAACTCTGGCCCACGAGCTGGGCCATGCCTACCACGGCTTAAATATTCAGGAGCACCTGCCGTTAAATTGGGATTACTCCATGCCGGTTGCGGAAACAGCCTCTACTTTTAACGAAACGGTTATTATGAACGCCGCTATTGCAGAAGCGCAAGGCCAGGAAAAATTAGCCCTGTTGGAAAGCCAGCTCCAGGATGTTACCCAGATCATCTGTGATATTTATTCCCGGTTTTTATTTGAAAGCGCCGTATTTGAAAAACGCAAAAATTCCTTTTTATTCTCACCGGAATTAGAACATATGATGACGGACGCCCAGAAGGAAGCTTACGGAGACGGACTGGATCACTCCTTCCTGCATCCGTTTATGTGGATATGCAAGGGCCATTATTACCGTGATTCCCTGAATTTCTATAACTTTCCCTATGCCTTCGGGGGTCTGTTTGCAAGGGGATTATATGCTAAATATCAGGAGGAAGGCGCGTCTTTTGTTCCCAAATACCGTGCACTGTTAAACGCCACCACCATCTGTTCCGTGGAAGACGTGGCTTTCATGGCTGATATTGATCTGACGGCCCCGGATTTTTGGCGTCAAAGCCTGCAGACCGTTTCCGATTCCATCGATTTATTTCTGGATTTAAGTAAATAAATGCCAAAGTTTCTCAATGAATAAAGGAATGCAGCTTCCACTTACCGTTTATAAATCTGATTATAAAACATATTGCACGGAACAGCCAGTCGATGGTCATGGCAATCCATACTCCCAATACTCCAAGTCTTAGAAATTCAGCCAATACATAGCTTAAACCAATTCTCCATATCCACATGGAAGTGATGGAAATAATCATGGTAAACTTAACATCGTTAGCAGCCCTTATGGCATTGGGTAAAGTAAAAGCAGACGGCCATATGGTACAGCAGCATATACTGTGATAAACAATTAACCGGAGTGCAAGGAGTGTGGTGTCAGCCGACAAATTATATACGCTTATAATTGGATTTCTAAGTATTATAACCCCAATATTAAGGATAAATATAATAATATAAGTAAACTTCATCAACTTAATCGTATATTTCTTAGCCTGCCGGTAATCACCGGCGCCCACACATTGCCCGACCACAGGAATCATGGCAAGGCCCACGGCGGAGCCGGGAATCGTTTCAAAACCCGCTATATTGTTTGCCACCGCATTTGCAGTGAGCGCAACCGTTCCAAAACTGGCTGTCAAACCCTGAACCAAAATTTTTCCAATTTGAAATATACTATTTTCCAGCCCGTTCGGGATTCCGATCTGTAAGATACGCTTAATCATGGGAAGGTCAAAATCTAAGTGGAATATATTATCGATATGGATAGGATTATCCTTATTGCGGATTAACATAAGCATAATCAAGGCAGCTGAAATTCTTGCCAATACAGCAGGTATGGAAACACCCATCACGCCCATATGTAACCCCAGGACAAGGATGGCACTGCATATTATGTTAATAACATTCATAATAAAAGAGGCAATCATTGAAATCCTGGAATTTCCCATAACCCGGAAAAGGGCCGCACAGGAATTATAAATTGCTAAAAACGGAAAGGAAAAAGAAGTTACATAAAAATAGATTCTCGCATTCTCCATAACACCGGCTTCTATATTGCCATATATCAGCTTCAATATAAATTTATTGCCTATTAAGGATATTACCATAATGAGAAGTGCTATTACGGTTGAAATAAGCAACAACTGTCTGGCGGACTTACAGGCATTATCGTTTTCCTTA
The DNA here is from genome assembly GCA_015655075.1 of Clostridiales bacterium. Lineage (GTDB taxonomy): Bacteria > Bacillota > Clostridia > Lachnospirales > Lachnospiraceae > Anaerocolumna. Next base: position 15,510 of record JAATFT010000075.1, read on the forward strand.
TGCCCGATATATTGGGCCGTCACCACCGCGCCCCCTGTTGCCAGGGAAGAAAATATCGCTATCAGTAATACATTCAGAGTATCGACCAGGGATACGCCTGAAACCGCCACTTCTCCGGCTCTGGCTACCATTATAATATTTACCATGCCGACGGTAACGGCCAGAATCTGCTCGATAATGAGGGGTACAATTAATTTATAGAGTTGTTTATTTGTGAACATGCTCTTCTCCTCGGTAGTCTGCAGGGTTAAACCTGCTTATGCCTTGTTCATAAGGCGCATGGATGATACGCAAAATTTATGTATACATTTTGTATCATAACACAGGGAATCCTTCATGACAATGTTTTATATTGTATAATTAGTTTATCCTGCTTCAGCAAATAAAAAATTTACGAAAAAACCAAGGAAAAACTATTGACATTAACGCTGCGTAATCGTTTATTCTTATACTTGCAAGAAGTAAAAGTTACCTGCTGATTGCGGCGCGCGTTTTAAACAGAAGGGAGAAGTTATGGAATACACAGTGCAAAAACTAGGCAGACTGGCAGGCGTCAGTACCAGGACTCTCCGGTATTATGATGAAATCGGGCTTTTAAAACCTGCAAGGATCAGTTCTTCCGGTTACCGGCTTTATGGTGCCTTTGAGGTTGACCGGCTGCAGCAGATACTTTTCTACAAAGAGCTTGGCGTCAGCTTGGAAAATATCAGAGATATTGTGACCGACCCAGCTTTTGACGGAACAAAAGCATTGAAAGAACACCATAAAAAACTTCTTGAAAAAAGAGAACAACTTAACCAGTTAATAGCTAACGTTGAAAAAACCTTAGCAGCAGAGGAAGGGAGAACAATTATGTCAGACCAGGAGAAATTTGAAGGCTTTAAGCAAAACCTGATTTCTGAAAATGAGAAGAAATACGGTAAGGAAATCCGCGAAAAATATGGGAGTGAAGCTGTGGATAAATCCAATGAAAAAATTACAAATATGACCAGGGAGCAATATGAGGAAGTAACGAAACTGGCAGAAGATATCACGGAAAAATTACAGGCCGCTTTTCAAACCGGCGACCCGGCAGGGGAACTGGCCCAGGAGGTTGCAGATTTGCACCGCCAATGGTTATGTTTTTACTGGGACGGTTATTCCAAGGAAGCCCATGCCGGAATTGCCCGGATGTATGCGGAGGATGAAAGGTTTACCGCTTACTATGATAAGAAACAGCCAGACACCGCTAAGTTCTTAAGGGATGCTATCTTTATCTATACCGGTACACCTCTTTAATGCATGAACGGAGCTGCTGCAAAATCCAGCCTTAGGAGAACAAAAAAATTCACCGGTCTCCGTCCAAATCCTGTCAGGCAATATTAAGCCGTCTGTTCAAACTGGGAATTATAAAGATTTGCATAAAAGCCGTCCTGTGCAAGGAGTTCTTCATGCTTGCCCTGCTCTACGATATCACCGTCCTTCATGACCAGAATGAAATCGGCGTCCCGAATGGTGGAAAGCCTGTGGGCAATCACAAAGCTGGTTCTTCCCTTCATTAAGTTATCCATAGCCTTTTGTATTCTGACTTCTGTCCTGGTATCAACGGAACTGGTCGCTTCATCCAGGATTAAAATCTTCGGATCAGCCAAAATAGCTCTGGCAATGGTCAGTAACTGTTTCTGGCCCTGGGATACGTTGCTTGCTTCTTCATTTAATATCATATGGTAGCCGTCCGGAAGGGTGGATATAAAATGATGTGCATGTGCCGCCTTCGCCGCCGCAATGACTTCCTCATCCGTAGCGTCGGTTCTTCCGTAGCGGATATTTTCCATTATGGTACCGTTAAACAACCAGGTATCCTGTAAAACCATACCGAACATCCGTCTTAATTCACCCCGGTTAAAGTCCCTAATATTGTGGCCGTCAATTAATATTTCCCCTTCGTTCACATCGTAAAAACGCATTAACAGCTTAACCATCGTGGTTTTTCCAGCGCCGGTGGGCCCGACAATCGCTATTTTCTGGCCGGGTTTTACCTTGGCGGAGAAATCATGGATAATAATTTTATCCGGGGTATAACCGAATTTAACATGGCTGAATTCTACTTTACCGCTTAAATCCTGCGTCTGCACCGGATTAGCCGCCGTCTGGCCTTCCTCTTCCTCCTCCAGGAATTCAAATACCCTCTCCGCCGCCGCGGCTGTCTGCTGCAATTGGCTGGAAACCTGGGCTATCTGCGAAATCGGCTGGTTAAAGTTTCTGACATATTGGATAAAGGACTGAATATCACCGACTTCGATCCGGCTTTTAACCACCAGATATCCGCCTAATATCGCTACCGCCACATATCCTATGTTTCCTACAAAAGACATAACCGGGAACATCATTCCGGAAAGGAACTGGGATTTCCAGGCGGAATTGTAAAGGGTACCGTTGGCCCTGTCAAATTCCTCTGTTACCTTCTTCTCTCCGTTAAATACCTTTACAATATTATGTCCGCCGTATACTTCTTCCACCTGACCGTTTACATGCCCCAGATATTCCTGCTGTTCCATAAAATATTTTTGTGATTTTTTAACAATAAAGCTGATTAATCCCATGGATAAAGGCAGAGTAAGAACAGCTACCAGGGTCATCGTTGCGCTGATTGTCAACATCATGTACAAAACACCGATAAGCATGGTTACTGATGTAATAATCGGTGTAATGCTCTGGTTTAAGCTCTGGTTTAGAGTATCCACATCGTTGGTTACTCTGGACAATACTTCGCCGTGGGTCTTGGTTTCAAAATAATTCATGGGCATCCTGTTAATTTTTTCAGAAATCTCTTTTCTGAACTGAAAAGTTACTTTTTGGGAAATGCCGGTCATGATAAAACCCTGTATGAAAGAAAATACCATGCTGATAACATATATTCCCAACAGCATTAACAAAGTTCTTCCGATGCTGTCAAAATCGATACCGCCCGTACCGTTAATTTTTTTAACCAGGCCCTGGAACAGGTCTGTGGTTACATTGCCAAGTATCTTGGGACCTACAATTGCAAATACCGTACTGCCAACGGCAAACAGCATAACAAATATCAGGCTGATTTTAAACTGACTCATATATCCTGCCAATTTTTTCACCGATCCTTTAAAATCCTTTGCTTTTTCACCGCCCATTGCCCCCATCGGCCCTCCTCCCATGGGACCTTTTCTACCGGCAGGACGCACATTATTATTATTGTTACTCATATGCCAATTCCTCCTTTGACAGCTGCGATAAAGCGATCTGTTTATAAATTTCACATTCCTTCAGCAGTTCCTTATGCGTTCCTTTTCCTACTATTTTCCCTTCATCCATAACTAAAATCTGATCCGCGTGAAGTATGGTGCTGATTCTTTGGGCCACTATAATAACCGTACTGTCATTGATTTCATTTTTTAAAGCTCTTCTTAAAGCTACATCTGTTTTATAATCCAGTGCGGAAAAGCTGTCGTCAAATATATAAATTTCCGGATCCTTTGCAATTGCCCTGGCGATGGATAACCTTTGTTTCTGACCGCCGGAGACATTGCCGCCGCCCTGGGAAATGGCCGTTTCAAATTTCTCCGGTTTTTCCTCGATAAAATCAGCCGCCTGTGCGATTTTTACCGCGCGTAGAATTTCTTCCTCAGTTGCATCCTGCTTGCCATATCTTAGATTGGAATCTATGGTTCCGGAGAAAAGTACTCCCTTTTGAGGTACATATCCCAGCTTATTCCTTAAGTCATGCTGACTGACCTGTCTGATATCAACACCGTCCACTTTGATGCTTCCCTCCGTTACGTCAAAGAATCTTGGTATCAGCTGCACCAGTGTGGATTTGCCGCTTCCGGTGCTTCCGATAATGGCCGTGGTTTCCCCCGGTCTGGCCGTAAAGGTAATACCGGATAAAACATCGTCCTCCGCTTTCGGATAACGGAAGGATACCTTCTCAAATTCCAGATAACCCTTTTTACTTTCCACAAACTGCTCCGGTTTATGGGGATCATGTATAGTTAAATCCATATCAATTACTTCCATAATACGTCCGGCGGAAACAGAAGCTCGGGGCAGCATGATGGAAACCATGGAAAGCATCAGGAAGGACATGATAATCTGCATGGTATACTGGATGAACGCCATCAAATCACCAACCTGCATATCGCCCCGGTCAATACCGTGTCCTCCGTTCCAGATGATTAATATAGTTACGCCGTTCATAATAAACATCATAACGGGCATCATAAAGATCATAACCCGGTTTACAAATAAACTGGTTTTCGTTAAATCCCTGTTTGCCGTGTCAAATCTTTCCTCCTCATATTTTTCCTTATGAAAAGCACGAATAACGGACAGGCCGGTTAAAATTTCACGGGTAACCAGATTCAGTCTGTCCACCAGCTTCTGCATTAATTTAAACTTTGGCATGGCAACCCCAAATAAGGTTCCTACTAAAGTCAATATCAGGATTACCGCAAATGCAATGATCCAGGTCATGGTTACGTTGGTATTTAAAACCTTGATAATACCTCCGACGGCTAAAATAGGGGAATAGAATACGATTCTCACCATCATAACCAATGTCATCTGAATTTGCTGGATATCGTTTGTACTCCTAGTAATCAGGGAGGCGGTTGAAAATTTATCAAATTCGGAATTGGAAAAGCTTACGACCTTTTTAAACACTTTACTTCTTAAATCCCTTCCCAGGCCCGCCGCAATCCTGGAAGCTAAGAATCCCACTAAAATTGTGGAAAGCATGGCCAGCAAAGCTAATCCTAACATTTTAATACCCGCCAGGAAAATATAGTCAGTCTGAAGCTTTCCGGTATCCATTCCAATCGCTTCATATTCTGTTTTTACCGCCGAAATGGCCCCCTGATTCCTAATGGTTTCCGACATGGCGGATAATTTATCTTCTATTGAGGATATAATTTGTTCTGCCTGTTCCTCCGGCATTTTAGCCAGGATTTCCAGTAAGCTTAAATCAGCCGTTTCTGCAGGGAACTGTGCCGTTAACTGGTCTTTTAGCGTCTTGATCTGCTCCGTATCGCCGTTTAGGGCGCTCACCAAAAAAAGTGCCCTTCCCATAATGTCATTTAGCTTACTTTGCGTTTCTTCACCTGTGTTCAATACATATATATTTTCATCTGCCAGGACCGGATACTTTTTTAAATAAGTCTTATAATTTTTATCGGATACCTTATCCGTAAGAATTAACTTATATGAATTTTCTACGGTTTTCCTGCTGCCTTCAGACATTATAAACAGCAAATTATTCATCTGACTTTCACGGATTGCCACAGGTACGGCATTTGTAATACCCCCCTGCTGAATGCCCACATCCACTATGTCTGAGGTATAGGAAGGCAGGGATAGATCGCAAAATGCCTGCAGTGCTAATAATGCAATAACTATAATTAATGGTCCTATTGATGTTTTCAGTAATTTTGCAATTTTAAGCATCATTAACTCCTCTTAGTTTCTTCTTTCATTCGTCATAATATTTATCCTGATTTTCAGGATTGTCCCTTTGTTCGGTCATTTCTTTCAGTTCCTCATTCACCGCGTCATAAAATTTATTTAAAATACGGATTAATTCTTTCGCATCTTCTTCACCCAACCGCTTTATGGTACAGTCGGCAAAATGACGCATTTTGTGAAATGCTTCTTTTATTTTTTTTTCACCTGCAAAAGACAATCGGATATAAACCACTCTCCGGTCCTTATTATCTGATATTCTTTCAATATAACCTTTTTCCTCCAAGGCGTTTAACATTTTTGACGTAGCCGGATTGGTAGAATGGATTAAACCGCTCAATTCACTTACTTTAACGCCGGGTTCATCAATACGATTCTCATGTTTTTCCTCCATACGGTTATATATTGCGCTTAACATCATAAATTCACCCTGATGCACCATATCCTTTTGACGATGCCTATAAGTCAGCTTACGCAGCTTATTTATAACCAGCAGGAATTCATGAGTAATTGTTTTTTCCATCGTAACCTCCTTTTACACCACCGGGACTTACTTTGATGATACTTCCTTAGTAAAAAAGGATTCCTAATTTGCAACAACTCCCTTCCGGCTTATTTTAATTAACTTGTATAATAGTTGAGTAGGTTAACAATCATTATAAGTATATTTTTTTCAAAGTCAAGACTTAAAAAAAATTTTTAAGTATATCGTAATAATTATTTATAAAATATTTATGATTAATTCCTTTGTCAGGGAAGAAAAAAGCCTGCCTAAAGGATTTAGACAGACACTTTAATGAAAACCGCCAATTCAACTGATTCTCATGAATTTCCATTTATTAGTTTCACTATTATACGGAAAAATATACAGAAATAATTGGTTATCCTAATTAATTCCCAATAATATACAGAAATAATTGGTATCCTAATTAATTCCCAATAACTTTTTTATTATTACAACTGTTTTCCCTGCGTCTTTGGCATACCCGTCGGCTCCGATTTCATCCGCATAGCTTTGGGTAATTACGGCCCCGCCGATTATTACTTTAGCTTTTAAGCCGGCTTCCTTTTTTAACCGTATAACCTCTTTCATCTCCATCATTGTGGTGGTCATAAGGGCGGATAAAGCAATAATGTCCGCATGGGATTCACGGGCTGTTTGGATTATTTTCTCGGAAGGAACATCCTTGCCCAGGTCAATAACATAAAACCCATAGTTTTTAAGCATAAGCACAACCAGATTTTTGCCTATGTCATGCACGTCCCCGGCTACGGTTGCAATCACCACCGTACCAAGCTTTTTCTCATTTCCACCTTTTTTAAGCATGGGCTCCAGGTAATCAATCGCATGCTTCATGGTCTCTGCTGAAGAAATTAGCTGGGGCAGAAAATAAACCTGTTTATTAAAAAGTTCACCCACTTCATTAATAGCCGGAATCAGAAGGTTGTCCAGTATAAAGGCCGGTTCGTTTCCCTCTTTCAGAGACCGGCTTACCAATTGAACAATATTTTTTTTATTTCCCTTTATAACGCCTACATAAACTGCATGATTCGTATTGCCGGTATCCGTCTGCTCTGTTTTAGTCCGTTCTGTTTTCACTTCCTTTTCAGCTTCGGTTCCGCTGCTTTTTGGGTTAGGCTCATTTTTCCTCACAACGACCGCCGGATTTTTAGTGACCCGGTTAATATACCTGACATCCGCCTCTTCTTTTCCTTTCAGCAGATCTGCCGCAAAGGCAGTATTTACCAATAAATCCTGGGAAGGATTGGCGATGGCCATATTCAGTCCCGCTTGTATGGCAATGGCTAAAAAGGTGCTGTTGATAAACTGCCTTTCAGGAAGTCCAAAGGATATATTGGACAAGCCCACTACGGTGGCAAGTCCTAAATCCTCAAGACAGTAGCGGACGGTTTCTAAGGTCTGTAAGGCCGCATCCTTATTGGCTCCTACTGTATTTACAAGTCCGTCAACAATAATGTCCGCTTTTGTTAACCCCTGCCTCTTAGCTTCCGCTAAAATAGTATGGATAATTTCTTTTTTTTCCCCAATATCCTTTGGCAGCCCTTTATCCCATAAGGGAAGGAGAATGAACATAGCACCGTATTTCTTTGCAAGTGGAATCAGCTTTTCAAACTTTTCTTTCTCCAGGGAAATGGAATTAATCAATGCCCGTCCGGGATAGACACGGAGGGCGGCTTCTATTACATTAACATGGCTGGAATCAATACTTAAGGGAACATCGACAACGCCTGTGACCTCGTTAACTGTCTTAATCATCATCTCTTTTTCATCTATCCCGCTCATACCCATGTTAATGTCCAGGATATCCGCCCCATTGGCCGTCTGTTCCTCTGCCATGGCTAAAACCGTATCCATTATTCCCGCCTTTAGCTCTGCCTGCAGGGCTCTCTTTCCGGTAGGATTGATTCGCTCGCCGATAATCATAAAACGGCCGTTAAGGTTTATATCCAGAGTACTTCGTTCCGTCGCCAAGACTCTTCTCTTTTCTCTGTTGATAATATGGGGGGGCATGGTACGGATCGCCTGGTTTAACAGGCTTATGTGCTCTATCGTCGTACCGCAGCAGCCTCCTACCAGGCTGGCCCCTGCTTCCACTAATTTCTTCGTCTGCATAGCAAACTCCTCCGGCCCCATGGAAAATACGGTTTCATTTTGAATCAGAACCGGAAGGCCCGCGTTGGGTTTCGCAATGACGGGAATATTGGCATATTCCTTCATAGCGGCGACTACCCGGCACATTTTTTCCGGACCGGTGGAACAATTTACACCCACGGCGTTGGCACCCATATTCTGGAGCACCACCATCGCGGTGGCAGGATCCGTTCCATAAAGCGTGCGCATATTATCATTAAAAGTCATGGTAACCATTACCGGCAGATCACAGGTTTCCTTAACTGCCAGCAAAGCCGCCCTGCATTCCTTCAGGCTCATCATGGTCTCTATGACAAATAAATCCACGCCCTCCATTAATATACAGGAAATCTGCTCTTTATATACTTCCACCAATTCCTCAAATCCTAAAGTACCAATTGGATACAACTGCTCTCCTGTCATGGTCAGATCTCCGGCAATGTATACCCTGCGTCCGATACCGGCAATGCCTGATTCCTTAACGGCCTGTTTTGACAGCTTCACCAGTTCCCGGTTGATGGATTCCATATCCTCTGCCAATCCATACTCCCCAAGCTTAATACGGCTGCTTGTAAAAGTAGGTGCATATAAAATATCCGATCCCGCCGCTATATAACCTTTTTGCAGGTCGACCAGGACATTGCCGTGTTCCAGAATCCACTTTTCAGGACATACACCCGCCGGCATACCGCTTTTTTGCATGTTGCTTCCCGTCGCCCCGTCTAAAAGAACTATTTTACTGCTAATCAAATCCATAAATTCTTTATTTGTCATAACCTAACCTCGCTTCCTGCGGTATATTGTATTATTCTACATAATTTTAATCTTATCCATTAAGCTGACCCGGTTAAAGGGAAGCATAAAATAATAACCGTCGGCAAAAGAGTTTACTTTTTCTATAATTTCGCTGGCAATGGCGGCGCCGGTCCATTCCGCTTCCTCTTTAGTCATTTCCGGTGTATACCGCTTAATTACCCAATCGGGTACATTGATACCTGAAATCTCATTTTTAATAAAATTTGCATTGCGGTAACTTACCAAGGGCATAATACCGCACAATATCTTAGTATTTACCTTACTTTTAATATATTTTATCCGCTCCAGATCTTCATCGGTAAAAACCGGCTGGGTTAAAAAATATCTGGCGCCTGCCTTTATTTTCTTTTCCATTCTCTCAATTACTTTTTCCACCGGCCCCCTGCCGTAATTTAAGGCGCCGCCATAGTATATGGGTTCCTCGGCAAAATGCTCCCGGTTCATCTCTTTTACATAATTCATTAATTGAACGGAATTATAGTCAAATACACCTGTTGTGGACTGCCGGTTTTCACTGGGTATGGGATCCCCCGTTACAATCAGTATGTTGCGGATTCCGTTGGCATAGGCCCCCAAAAGGCCCGACCGCATGGCTATCATATTCTTATCCCGGCAGCATACATGAGGCATTACGGACATACCGGTCTCCCTCATAAGCTTAATACTCATGAGAATGGAATCCGCCCGGCTTCTTCCCATTGGGGAATCGGCCATGGTTATAATATCCGCTCCCGAAGCTTTTAATTTATGGGCGCAGGCTATGGTTTGATCCTCCTTCGCATCAAAAGGAGGATCCAGTTCTACCGCAATAACCTTTTTGCCCGAATCAAATAACCGGAAAAATTCATTTGCCCGAAGCTCCTTATGTTCTTTCGTTTTTAAGGATAGGTTTATCCGGATTCCCCTCTTGTTATCCAGTAATTTAATTTTCTCCGTGATTTTTTTAATATAACTTGGCGTGGTACCGCAGCAGCCACCGATGATATCCACACCAAGCTCTACAATCCGCTGCATATTTTCTTCAAAATAGGCCTCATTATCCATAAATATCATCCGGTTCTGAAACTGTTCCGGATAACCTGCATTAGGCACGGCTGCAATAAATTTATCCGCCGGAAAATTAAGTTTTTTTAAGATCTGGTACATATGGCCGGAACCGATACCACAGTTGAAGCCTCCCGCGTCAATTCCCTGCGTACCTGCTATTTCTTCCAGCAGAGCTCTCCCGCTGATTCCTCTGCCGGTATACCCATTCTTGTTTAAGCAGAAATTTGTTATAATAAAAACTTCCGGTGCCTTTGCTTTGATATATGGCACCAGTTCCCTGATATAGTTTAAGTCGGAAAAGGTTTCAAATAAAATAATATCCGGCTTCTCCTTCAGAAAGGTGTCACAGATGAAATGATATTCCTCCAAAATATCCTCTTCCATCCTTCCGCCCAGCTCCGGAATCGGCCCGATATCACAGGCTATATATACTTCCCTTTTTGAATCTTTTACCGCACGTTTTGCAAGCCCGTAGGAGGCGGTAATCAAAGCAGCCTGTTCCTTTGGCGTTACATTTAACACCTGTTGATTGGCGGCAAAGGTGTTGGTTCGGATAAGTCCTGCGCCGGCTTTTATATAACTTCGGTGGATGTCCAATATTTTATCCGGAGCAGTCAGGCTCGCGTATTCCGATACTGCATTTTCATTATTTTCCAGCCTGGAATAATAAGTTCCCATAGCACCGTCAATAATTAATTTATGGTGCTTTAAGTAGTCCTGTATTTTCATTACATTCTCCCTATGTTTATTTACTTTTCTTTCGCATCTTCCGATAAGTTATATTATATACCTCTTTTTACTGAAAATGCAATTATTTCACTGCGCCTGTAATACCTTCCGCAAAACTCTTCTGCAAAAGGGAAAAAATGACGACGGTAGGAACGGTGCATACAAGTACTCCCAGCATTACCATGCCATAGTCAATTACATATCCGGTAAGCAGATTTGCCACCATCATAGGCATGGTTATTTTTTCATTGGACAGCATGATTACCTTGGGCCATAAATAGTTGTTCCAGGCGTTCATAAATACAATTGTCATAGCCGCCGCATAGGTTGATCGCATAGTAGGAATAAATATCCGGAGAAATATTCCAAATTCACTCAGGCCGTCAATTCTGGCCGCTTCAATTATATCGTGGGGAAAGGATCTCGCACTCTGGCGGAACAGCATAATCAGAAACGGCGTGGAAATGGTAGGCAGAATAAAACCCAGGGTACTATTTAATAAACCTATTTTGGAAAACATCTGAAACAGGGGAATCAGTGTGGCCACAAAGGGGACCATCATAGCAAGCAGCAAAATAGACATTACCGTATCTTTCCCTTTGTCATGATATATCTCAAATCCATAACCGGCAATGGAACATATAAGCAGACCGGCCAAGGTAAGCATAATGGAATTCCTGAAGGAATTGATTAAGGCACTTCCCACATTCTGAGCCTGTAAAAGACCTTTCCAGTTTTCCAACAGATAGGTTCCGGGTATCAGCCTGCCGGCAATTACGTCAACACTTTTATTCGTGGCTGAAACAGCCATCCAATACAATGGAAATACCGAAAGCAGTGACACAGCCGTCAAAACAAAATAATTTAAAAATCTTTTTAATTTTCTCATCGCTTATCACCTGTTTTCATTTGAATAAAAGCCAAAACTGCTACTAATATAAGAACCACAAAAGACATGGCGGTGGAATATCCGAAATTGGGTGAATATTCAAAGGACATTTTATATATATAATGAGACATGGTTATCGTAGCATTAGCCGGTCCGCCGTTGGTTAGATTTACCGATTCATCAAACAACTGCAGGGTACCGTTGGTTGACATGATTGCAGTTAACAAAATCATGGGCTTTAACAGGGGAATTGTAATCCTTCCGAATTGATGAAACGGACTGGCACCGTCTATTTCAGCCGCTTCATAAATGGAATATTCTATATTTTGGAGCCCGGCCAGATAAAATACCATGTTATAACCCGTCCATCTCCAGATCAACGCGAGAATGATAACTGTCTTGGCTGTTTGGGCATTGCCCAGCCAATTTATAGGTACATCGAGAATTCCTATTTTTATCAGCATCGTGTTGATAAATCCGTCCAAAGCAAATAAAGCACGGAAAATAATAGCATAAGATACCAATGATGTTGCACAGGGCAGAAAAATAGCCGTTCTGAATAACCCTTTAAACTTTACATCTTTATCGTTCAGCATGGATGCCAAAACCAGTGCCAATAACAGCATAATGGGAACTTGAATAATCAGGTAAAAAAAGTTATTGAATAATGCCTGGATAAATACCTTATCCTGTAACATCCTGATATAATTATAAAAACCGGTAAACTTCATGTTTGCACCGACACCGGTCCTAAAGGATAAGACCAGCGCCCTTATCATCGGATAAAAACTCATCCCGCAGATCAATAAAACTGCGGGCAGCAAAAAAATCCAGCCTATCAGATTCCTTCTTTTTGATAAACCCATGCTTTTTTTCTTGCTCTTCATAATGCATAGCCTCCTCTTCCGGCATGGTATCTGTACAGGTTATTGTCCCATTTGGAACTTGACGGTATCTTCTGCATTCTTCAGTTCGGATTCCAGGTCGGCACCGCTTACCACGTTGGTCATGGCGGTTCCCACCGCATCTCTTGCTTCATAGTAATAAACACCTGTGATATTACTTGGAACTTTCCCGGCAAATTCCGTTATATCCGCATATACTTTCTGTCCTCCGAAAAATTCGGAGGGCTGTGCATAAACTTCACTTTTACCTGCAGGCAGATAGGTGGCAAGAGCGCCGGAGGAAGGAAGAATGGTTTCATAAAACTCAACACTTCCGGCAAAAGTCTTGGATAAGAAGTCAACGGCTAAATCAACATTCTTGCAATTAGTGGAAATTCCCCAGCTGGAACCTCCGTTATTGGTATAATTTGTCGCATTGGAAATATCTTTTAAAGACGGCACATTAGTTAAAGCCCACTTTCCGGACTGGTCGGCCGCGGTCTGAATGGAAGCCAGAATCCAGCAGCCATTGATGGTCCCTGCAACGGTTCCGTTGGTAAAGGTTCCGACATATTGATCCCAGTCATTGACTTCCACTAAAATACCTTCCTTAACCATGGTGGTATACACATTAATTGCTTCCGTTAACGCCTGGTTTTCCACAATATTAGGTGAGCCGTCCTCCTTAAATAAGCTTTGTCCGCAGGATTGCAGCATTTCCATAATTAAATCCGGCGAACCTGCCTGGGAAGATAATAACGGCATTTTTGTCTTTGCCAATACATCTTTGCCGATTTCTATATACCTATCCCATGTAATGTCCTTAAAATCATCTATCGTATAGCCGGCTTGCTTAAGAATATCCGTTCTTAAGCAGTCAATACCGGTACCGTTGTCAAAGGGAACGCCATAATTTTTTCCGTCTATTACGGAATAAGCAGCCTTTGCCTGTGCAAAAGAATCATAGTCAATGCCAGAGTCGGTTAAGTCCGTAAATACTTCCGGAAAATTGATATAGTTTTTTTGGAAAGCATTATCCTGCATCAGGAATATATCCGGTAAAGTAGACAAATCGCCAGAGGATGCAGCAGTAGTGATTTTGGTCTGGACATCCTCCCAGGGAGTTTCAATGATATTTAATTTAAAATCAGGGTTAGTTTTTTGATAAACCTTTTCTGCCTCCTGCATAGCGTAAATATTAAATGCAGGGTCCCAACACCATACTGTAAGTGTATTACCACCTTCAGAAGTATTTGCAGGTGCATTCGCCGTGCCCCCATTATCAGCAGAATTATTATCAACTGTATTGCCGGAATTACCGTTTTTTCCTGTAACACATGCTGCCAAAGAGGCTGCCATAACTAAAACCAGTAAGATAGATAAAACTTTCTTCATAATTTTACCTCCTAAACAATATAAGTTTTTTAGATACCTTCGTCAAAGCAAAAGAAAATAAAAAGTTACTTGGTGGAACTTTTGAGCATAATCTCATAATGAAACCGGGTCTTAGCAATTGCATCCGGTCCGGATATAAAAGCAATTAACCTTTTGCCGCCGCAGCTCCTAATTCAACAGGATTAGCGCTAAGGACATATTAAGTCATCCAGGCAGATAATACAGTTCATATGTCTGCCATGGAATTCGGTTTATAATTATGCTCCCTTGTATAATTCTGAACTTTTGACAGAGTTGTTTTGCTTATTCCGCCCTTTCCTGATATTGCACCGGATATTGTTGATTTTGAGAATTCCAGGTTTTGGGAAACATCACCAATCATAATATTTTTAGATCTGTTCTTTTGTTACTATCCTCCCTCCCTTTTCCTTTGCTTTGTGGAATTGATTGTTAATTTATATATAATAATCATATGTTATTAATTTATATTTTATATGCATAAATAATATAATTTATCAGAAGATAGACACAGCAACCGAATGAAAAGCTAAATATAACGCAACTGTTTGAGTTTATTCATTTTTCTGATTAGGGCGTGTCTGAAAACTGCTTGCGCCGGGCCATTGACGCTCTGGAGAAGTCGTACTAATTTATGAAATGGTGCGGATAATATGACATAAATCAAATACTAAGGCTGATTAAATTCCGGTTTTTTTATTATCCAGGATATTCCTCCGGTATTTTCCCGGTGTGACCCCATAAGCTTTTTTAAAGCTGCGGTAGAAGTAGCTTTTTTCCTTAAAACCAATACCTTCACAGATTTTCTGTATGTCAAATCTGGTAGACGCCAGCATTCTTCTGGCCTGTTCCAAACGTATCTCCTGCAGCTTGGTAGTAAAACTGCAATGGGCCAACTGATGGAACAGAGTGGAAAAATAAGCCGGATGATAATTAAAATGGACGGCTACGCTGGATAAGGTAGCAGTGGGATAATTTTCGGACATATATTTTAATATATGTCCGATTGTATATTCTTCCATCATACTGGATTCACGGATAACCAGATTCCCACGATGTATCCGGTGCAAATTAGTCAGAAACAGTACGGTGGAACACCGTACTGTTTTATCCGCCAACTTATCTTTTCCGCACAGTTCTGCCTGCAGCGCCTTGGCAAAATAATAAATCGGCATCCTATTGCTGCAGTCAAAAAACAAGTATTCATTTCTGCAGTTATTCAAATTTAGAAAATCATAAATAATCGGACAATCCCCCATCTGGGATATGAAAAGGGTATCAAAGATTTCTTTTTTGTACAGCGCCAGATAGAGCACGGCACCTGCCTTTGGCTCCACAATAAAATCACATTTACTCCGGAACAGAAAAATATTACCTGCAAAACAGAAGGTTTTCTGTGCCCCTATTTGTACAAAGGCGTCCTCATCACAAAATAAAATGCTCATGTAACTGCTGGAACAACGAACCGGCATCCCATCCGCGGGGAGCAAAACCAATGCAAACAGTTCGGCAGAATTCTCAAAAACAGCCGGTGTTTGTATATAGCAGCCGGTGTTTTCATCTAGATAAAATAAATTTTTCATTCCAGTATTTAAATTTAGTCTTATCTCAGCATCAACATCATAAGTCATACTTATTCCTCCGGGAATATTATTTTAAACATTTTCAACATTATATGCATAAATCCGACTAATTACAATGTTTTTCCATAGTTCAAACACGGCAACTCATAAAAAATTCACTTGCACTTAAAATTTACAGACACCGTCGCCTTAAAATAAACCACTTTTTTAGCTATAATTGATCTATGTTAAACATTTGTTAATTATGTTAAAATTATCTTTGTTAAATAAATAACGATTTAAAGGGAGGGAAATTATGTTTCACAAATTATCAGGTAAAAAATTACTCTGCTTTTTACTTATAATGATTTTATCCATATCCGTACTTGCAGGATGTTCTGACAAATCGGACACCCAGTCAGTGGATACGGTCAAAACCAATACGGAACCAGATACGACTTCCGATGAAGACGCCGTTGCGTCCAATACGGACG
The DNA here is from genome assembly GCA_015655075.1 of Clostridiales bacterium. Lineage (GTDB taxonomy): Bacteria > Bacillota > Clostridia > Lachnospirales > Lachnospiraceae > Anaerocolumna. The sequence goes on from JAATFT010000075.1 coordinate 31,466, forward strand.
GTAATGCAGTAAATACCGTTAAGGCCGGCACCTACACGGCATCTGCAAAAGGAATGGAGAGTGATATTACGGTCAATGTTACCGTTTCGGAAGACGGTACAGTTACATCCATCGATGTGGATGCCAGCAATGAGACTCCTGAAATAGGCGGCACCGCCGCTCCTAAATTAGCCGGCTCCATCGTAGAATCCCAGAGTCTTGCCGTGGATGCCGTTTCAGGTGCCACCTATACAAGCAAGGCCGTGCTGGCAGCTGTTAAAGATGCCCTATCCCAGGCGGGTGTAGACGTTACGGCATGGGAAAACAAAGAGGTGGTAAAAAACGGGACGGATGAAGAAGTTACCGTAGATGTAGTTGTGGCAGGTGCCGGCGGTTCCGGAACCGGAGCTGCATTAGCTGCGGCAGAAGCGGGCACTAAAGTAATGATCATTGAAAAAACTGCAGCCGTCGGGGGAAACAGCAGTCTGGCTTCCGGTATGTTTGCCGTAGGTACGGATTTACAAAAGGAAGACGGGCTGGAATTATCCGCGGATACCGCGGTTAACCGGCTTTTAGAATTTAACCGCTATCTGTCCAACGGTCCGTTAACACGTGCTATTGTAGAAAAATCTGCGGATACTGTAAAGTGGCTTCAAAAATACGGCATGGAGATTTATCTGCAGAAGGATACCACCCAGTTTTCCCATACGGACCCATACCAGTATAAGGGCTACCATAAATTTAAAGATACTGCCGAAGGCTTCAAAAAAATATATGAAAATCTGGAGGGTATGAGTGCCGAATTAAGGCTGAATACCAGTCTGACAGGCATTATCAAAGAAGATGACGGTACGGTAACCGGTATCACAGCTACGAAAGAAGACGGCGGTACCCTTACGGTACACGCAAAAGCTACTATTATCTGTACCGGCGGTTTTGGAGCGAATACCGAAAAAGTTTCAGAAGTTATGAACGGAATTTATCTCAATTCTCTGGGTATGCCAAATCTGGGTGAAGGGCTTGATGCCTTGGAACAGGCCGGAGCCATAAACTGGGATGCCACTGCTTTTTTACATGGCTGCCAGTTAGCGGAATCTGAAGTACTTACTGAGACTAATAAAGAGAAGATGGCCGGATTTTCTTCCTCCAGCCTTACCCAACTGCTGATGTCCCCACTCTTGTGGGTTGATGCTTCCGGTACACGTTTTGTAAATGAAGATGTGGTATATGACACAGCCTACTGGGCAAACGCAGCCTATTCCGTCGGAGGCAGATATTATTTCATTGTAGATAAAACAACCCTGGAAGCTTATACAAAGGGAACTTCCATGCTTGTTTCCGAAGCAGGGCCGGGTGCAAATATGGAAGCAGCCGACTTTGTTGCCCTTGCGGAAGAAGCGGTAAAGAGCGGCACCGCATTTAAAGGCAGCACTCTTTCGGGACTGGCAGAGGCTGCCGGTATGAATGCAGATGAGCTGAAAGCTACGGTAACACGTTATAATAAAATGGTTAAGAATAAAAAAGATACCGATTACGATAAAAGTACCGATTCTTTAAAATATACTGTTGAAACCGGTGATTTTTATGCCTTTGACTGCCGTGCGGTAAATCTGGGCTCCATAGGCGGAGTTAAGGTAAACGAAAAGCTGGAAGTAATTGATAATAATTATAAACCGATTACAGGCCTTTATACTGCCGGGACCAATGCCGGAGGCTACTATGAAGGCAGCGGATATCCGCCTTACGAAGGTCTCGCCTGTGGTTTCGCATGGAATTCAGGACGTATCGCCGGAGAAAATGCAGCCAAATACGCAGCTGAAAATAAATAGCAACACTCCCGCAATACCCGGTGTGCCGACCGATTAACGGTCAGTACACCGGACTTTTATGGAGGCATTTTATGCTTGAATTGTATATATTCGCCCTTCATAAGCCTTCATAAATTAAAAGTTATTATAAATCAAAAGTTATTTTTTCCGATTCTCTGGCAGATACTATCTCTTCTGATTAATCGGCCCAATGCCTTCTTCCACAACATTATGGGTCTGATTCTGGTTTTTCGCCTTGACCTTATTGGTAATACTATTGAATTTTTTATTTTCCTTTTTTCGTTGCTGTTTTTCTTTTTTCAATTTGTCCGTATAAATCACCTCAGAAATAGTTTCTATAAAAAGTAATAAAAATATGTATGGGTAATAGAAAAATTTGAGAGTATATTTCTTATTCTCTTTAAATTAACCTTACTTTTCCGTCCTGATAAATGTAGTCAAACGGATATTCCAGGTCCTGTCGTGCTACTTGCTCATTTGTTTCTTTTTTATAATATCTGTAGAATCGTGGCATACAAAATAGGACTTATGCATATTTTTATCTATATCAAAATATCAACCTCCGACACGGTTAATTATTGGGAAATAATTCGGGCCTTATCACTTTTTTGTAAGGCTCAAAATTTGAAAGGCATGGGTGTCAAAATGAACAAGGTTCTGAAAACAATATCAGGCTTAATCATATTTTTCATGATGTTCTGTTTTATTGTCTATAACAAAAACATTTTTTCTGAAAGTAATCAAACTGCCGGTCCGGGAACTGCGGCAACAGTGACAGAGCCGCCTGCGACGGAGAGAAATTATACAATTGGCTGGTCGGTCTACAATAGTTCCCATGAATTTTTTCATGCTATGCAGGAAGGCGTTCTTGCCAGGGCAGCAAAGTTAGATATTAATGTAATTACCCATGACCAAAGAAGCAGTACCGCTGAAATGATAACAGGAGTTACCAGTTTAATAGAACAGGGTATTGATGCATTGGTCATATCCCCTTATAACCCCACAGCAATGCCTGTAATCGTCAATTTAACAAAAGACGCCGGAATCCCGGTTGTTGTGGTAGATATCGGCACCGGCGGCGCTGATGTGGATGCGCTTATTATTAGCGATTCCTTTGCCGGCGGATCGTTGGCAGGTGAATATGCTTTAGAATTAATCAGGGAACATTCCATAACTAGTACCAATGTCGCCATTATAAAACTGGAAGAAACTTCCGTCTATGCCAGGCGCCGCGGGGAGGCCTTTAAAGATATCATGACACAGGACGGTTATACCGTAGTTGCCGAGATAACGGCAAATTCGGACCAGATCCAAAGTTATGAGGCTACGAAAGAAATTTTAGCTTCCTATGCAGATGATTTAGCTGTTATATTTGCGGAAAATGACATAATGGCTTTAGGTGCGGCACAGGCAGTTGATGAGGCAGGCAAAAGGGGGCAGATTATGACCATAGGATTTGACGGCGATCCTACAGCCATTGCCGCAATAAAAGAGGGCCTGATGCAAGGTACGGTCGCGCAGCAGCCTTATGAAATGGGCGCCCTGGGCGTAGACGTTATAAACACCATATTGACAGGCGGCAGAGTAATTTATGACGAGATGGAATCAAAGGAATTATATGTTGAGACATATTTAATTGACGAAGACGGCGAACCCAGAAGATATATAGAGTAATCCGCATATATCTTTTCTTCCGTTCCAAACAAACCATTCTCCGCCATGGGGATCTAATGCCGTAACAGCGATATAAGGTTTTTCTATTCCGGTTTTTTTAAGGTCTTTATTGATATTATTACGTATTCAAGGACTCTTTCCTTCGTTGCATCACTGTATGCATCCATAAGTGAATATACACCCAGCCCTTTTCATAGAGTAAACTAGTACAACGTCCGCTAAATAACCGTGCAAATTTCTGAGAATGATTTTTCTTAGACAGTGATGGACAAACGCAGGCGTAGTGGGGCTACGCCGAGGCTTGACCATTGCTGTCTAAGGAAAATCAGGCCAGATAATTTGGATAGTTATTTACAGGACGTTGTACTAGAGCGTGTTTGAAAAATGCTTGTGCGGGCTGGGCGTTCCACTTTGTGGGAAGCAAGGAGCGATTTTGGGCGCGTAGTGGTGCTACGCTCCCAAAATTGCGATGCAGCATACCTCAAAGTGGGGCGGTCAGAACGGTACAATGATTTTTCAAACACGCTCTAGGCTATTTTGCAACAGTTTGATTTCTACATACATTCTGCATAAAGAAAAACTATAATGAACCTACGAAACACATATATTTTTATCAAGGCCAGCAGGGTAAAGCAGAATAGCCTGCTGGCCACTCCTTTGTTATGGGTCTTTGGAAAAGAAGTTATTGTGTCAAGATGGTATATTTTAGTGCAGGGTCAATTGCATTGACAGTTTTATCCCCATTATCGTCTGCTCTGACATTTCCACTGCCGTCTGTTTCATCTGGGATGAACTGGTTATAAGGTTCAATGCCATATTTGTGATCATCCTTTACATAAGCAGTAATTTTGTTGTTATCCCCAAACTCGCTTGACATTGTAGAATCAAACGAATAGTCATTTGTCTGGTCATAAGCTGATATGCTTTCTATCCTAAAAGGTATCGCTGCGGTACTTCCGCCCGGGGCAAGTTTACCGGCATCATTTGTAAATGCAATTTCACAATAGGTATCAGCGCCGGTTACGGGATTGTCCATACTGAATAAATTCCCTGTTACCTTTTCCGTTCCAAAAGCTGCATACTCACATATAAAAACATTCTGCCCGCTGCCATCATTTGTAAACCAATAGCGAACCTTTATGTCCGATAAGTTTACGGGGACAGTTCCGGTATTCTTTATATTTATTGCTGACCTTATTGTATTTTCAGCCGAATCCATTGTTCCGCACCTGTATAACACCTGAATTGAAGCCGGAGCCGTACCTGGGTCATCAATCGGAGGAATTGGCGAATCCAACTTAGGTGCTTCTTCCCCGAATGCCAAAACCTCATCCATATATACAGGTACATTATTAGTTACTGCATAAGTGTCCGTAACGTTCTTTCTGCTCCAGTCATTAGTGGGATCCCAATGAGTCATGTAACTCGGATCCTGTTTTGCTGTCAAAATGAATTGCAGTTCCCTGTCCCCGTATATTTTTCTTCCGCTCCAATCAAACTCATAATAGTATGTTCCGGCATCATCCCATTTAACAGGCCCTTTATACGTAACAGGCAAATCCTGCAACGAAACCTGTTCGTCATATGCAATGCTTAATTCCACATCATTTATACTCTGGTCCCATTGCAGCAATTCACTTATATTAAAGAAATACCTTACCTTCATACCGGTTTCATAATGAGGAGGTTGGCTGGATTCATTATGCAATCTCAATACAATCTGTGAGCTTGACTCTGTTTCCCGTTCCACACGCGCCTCACAGTAGTAATCGTCAGTCTTTGCTTCTTCATGCGGGAAATTTGGTATTGACTGCTGCCCCTCGCCATAGTATTTATACAATGCTGCACAGGCACCCACAAAGGCAGCATTATAGTCAACGGCAACTTCGTTGTAAGCGTACTCAGTGGTTTCATCTTTATGATAATCACTTGCATCAGGCCCCCCTACCAGCGCTCCCCATAAAATATGCCTGTGTTCCACCGGGTCATTCATGCTTAAGGTTTTTGAGCCATGAGCTGCTCTATGGTGGGGATGCTTTGCAAAAGGCAGCCCCTGCTCATAACCATAACCAACTATATACGAATACCCCATAGGGTTTCTTCCCATAAGGTATTCCATCTGGCTCTTGGCCCAATCACCGAAATCAGTCCTCTCGGGATGGTATTTCATGTACACAAGCGCTGATAATTGAGCCGCCGCATTGTAACGGGCAGACCCCCAGCCGTTTATCATTGTATATCCGGCAGGTGATGCTTTAATATAATTATTATCGTCAGGGTCTTTATGTTTTGCTGCACCGCCCGATAAATACTCCACGTTCCAGCGTGCGATAAAATCAAATCTCTCATCCTCCGGGAATAAAGCGTTCAGTTCCAAAAATACGCCTCCCCATACGGCATCCCAGCAATGAACCCATGAATTATTCCATGTATTGGTGTTATAATTGTCCGGTATTATCCTTTTTATATACCCCGTATACATGCCGTCGCTGGAAACCGAGTCTATCTCCCTTATATAGTCCATATTGCCCGTGCAAGCATAAAGCCATACTGCCGCCCAGGACAATTCATCTTCATCGTAATCTGAAGTATAGTAGCCGTCGCCAGTTGCCAGTCCTCTGTATTTCTTAGCAAAATCATACTGTGCCTTCGCAACGGCCAGACACCTCTGTGCATATTGCGGGTCAGAATCCTTAAAGTTCAAATAAGACAGGGCGAGAGCGGCAGCAACACTGGCGCAGACATCACTTCCCGGAGTTTCAGCAGTAGCAAAATCCGCAGGTCTCGGAATAGATTCCGGATACAGTTCCGGTGGCCCCCAGTACGAATGGTCTAAATCCCCTTCCCCCACCATGTAGCAAAAAGCAATCAGATTTCCCTGTTCATCAAGAAAGGAACAACGTAAAAATGTATCGGTAAAATGCCTTAAAATTTCAATCATATGCTTTTCTTGCCCCGATTCTTTGAAAGCGTCCCTGAATTCATAGAAGCCCCATCCCAGGGTGCCCGCCGCATAGCTCTGGGGAAGACCGAACCGGACATGATCCCCGGCGTCGTGGAAACCGCCGTGTACATCTACTGCTCCGTCCCCATCGGGATCAAGTAGGTTATTATACTTTTTAATAAAATCAGAAGAAAGTGAGGTGTCGGCAAACGGAATTTTTGAATCACCTGTATGGCAATCGCCTCTCCATTCGAGCCTCCCGCCTGAAACACCAGGTCCGCACTTTTCAGCGTCATAAAAATAAATTGATTTTTGCAGGGCTTCTGCAAAGTTGAAGTAATCATAATTCTCCCAGCCGTCAGCTGCCGAAACAGCCGGGGATACCGACGCATTTTCGGCTAATGCCTTATTTAATGTGAAAAACTGTCCGGTGATAAGGATAACAATCAATAAAATCGATATCCTTCTCCGGCTTTTGATAAACCTTCTTTTCCTTTCTTTTTGTATACTATTCATTTTTATTTACCTCCCCTAAAACATTTTTCTCTACTTTGTTGTTTGCAAGCAAAGTTCTAATTTACCGAAACGGCAAATAATGATTAATTAATAATCTCCAGGTGAAGTCCCCGACCCCTCTGAAACAAGTAAGTCTACTCCCGCCTACAGAGGCGGGAGACTGGACCATTCCATTTGATCCTGTCGTTTCCAGCGTCGGGACCACACCAGTTTGCTTCATAAAACAGAATTGATTTAGCAAATGCATCCACACAGTTAAAATTCGTTTCCTCCGCCATAACTGACCGCTGAATTGTGCTTACCAGGAAAACAGCAGGCAAAATCATTACACTTATCCTTTTCCTCCTATAACCTCCTTAAAAATAAGCCGAATTTATTCAGCTTCCTCTTACACCAATAATTAGTTTTCATCATTATTTTACCATATTTTACAAATTTTGCAATTATTTTTATAATATTTTACTTTATTTTACTTTATTTCACTTTCACGTATACGCTCATAGGGATACTGTGAAATTTTTACAAAAATAAATGTTAAAAATAAAGTAAGCAGGCACACTCTTTTCCAGTGAATATGCCTGCAAATTTTGAATATTTTTTATACCTTACGTATTGTACCTTACATGTACTTTACATGTGCCTTGCCTGCATTATTTTAAATAATTTGGCAAGAGTTTCTGTATTGATTTTATGCTGTTTCTTAGAACTTCCCAGCATCAGAGGCTTCCTGAACACTTACCGCAACGGCTACCGTAGCGCCGACCATAGGGTTGTTGCCCATGCCGATAAGTCCCATCATTTCAACGTGGGCAGGAACGGAAGAAGATCCGGCAAACTGTGCGTCGGAGTGCATTCTGCCCATAGTATCGGTCATACCATAGGAAGCGGGGCCTGCCGCCATATTATCCGGATGAAGTGTTCTACCTGTACCGCCGCCGGAGGCTACGGAGAAATACTTCTTGCCCTGTTCCATACATTCTTTTTTATAAGTACCTGCGACCGGATGCTGGAATCTGGTGGGATTGGTTGAATTGCCGGTAATGGATACGTCAACGCCCTCTCTATGCATAATGGAAACACCTTCCGTTACGTCGTTGGCGCCATAGCATTTAACCTTAGCCCTGTCACCCTTGGAGTAGGATTTACGGAATACTTCTTTCACTTCACCTTCATAATAATCCATCTCGGTTTCAATAAAAGTAAAACCATTGATCCGGGAAATAATCTGGGCGGCATCCTTACCAAGGCCGTTTAAGATTACTCTTAACGGTTCTTTTCTGACTTTGTTAGCGGACAAAGCAATACCGATAGCACCTTCTGCGGCTGCAAAAGATTCGTGTCCTGCTAAAAAAGCAAAACATTTGGTTTCTTCTTCCAATAACATCTTACCTAAATTACCATGTCCCAAACCAACTTTTCTCTGATCGGCAACGGAACCGGGGATACAGAAAGCCTGAAGGCCTTCCCCGATAGCAGCGGCGGCATCCGCAGCTCTTCTGCAATCTTTTTTAATAGCGATGGCAGCGCCTACAATATATGCCCAACAGGCATTTTCAAAGCAGATAGGCTGAATCCCTTTTACCTGATTGTATACATCAAGGCCAGCTGACTTTGTAATCTTTTCAGCTTCTTCAAGGGAAGCAATTCCATAGCTGTTTAATACCGCATTTATTTTATTAATTCTTCTTTCATATGATTCAAATAAAGCCATTTTATGTATCCTCCTTAATTATTCTTTTCTTGGGTCAATAATCTTAACTGCCTCGGCAACACGGCCGTATTGCCCCTTGGATTTCTCATAAGCGATATTAGGGTCTTCACCCTTTTTGATGAAGTCAGTCATTTTTCCTAAGTTAACGAACTGATAACCGATGATTAAATCCTCTTCATCAAGTGCAATACCGGTTACATAGCCTTCTGCCATTTCAAGATAACGAGGACCTTTTTTTAATGTACCGTACATGGTGCCGACCTGGCTTCTTAAACCTTTTCCTAAATCTTCAAGACCTGCGCCAACGGGTAAACCCTCTTCGGAAAAAGCACTTTGCGTTCTGCCGTATGCAATTTGTAAGAAAAGTTCTCTCATTGCAGTGTTAATGGCATCACAAACCAAGTCAGTATTTAAAGCTTCTAAAATGGTTCTGCCGGGAAGAATTTCCGCCGCCATAGCTGCAGAGTGAGTCATACCGGAACATCCGATTGTTTCAATCAATGCCTCCTGGATAATACCGTCCTTTACATTCAGTGTTAATTTACAGGCACCTTGCTGCGGTGCACACCAGCCAACACCATGTGTCAAACCGGAAATATCCTTTATTTCTTTTGCCTGTACCCATTTTGCTTCTTCCGGGATAGGTGCTGCTCCATGGTTAACACCCTGTGCAACCGGACACATTGTTTCTACTTCATGTGAATAAATCATGTCTAGACTCCTTTCAACGTACATAAATATATTGCTATCCGCGGTATGTTATTATTTTAACATCACGCGCCCACTTATTTTCTCATAAAAATACAAATTAGTCCATAGTTTTTAAGAAAAATCATCAAAACATAACGCCATTTATGACTGAAATACAGCCCGTATTTATATGTTTTTATCAACTAAATCTTTTTATTTCACTTTAGCCGAAATGTATTTATTATCTTTCATCGTAAACCTCCATAAATAATCCTTCGCTTCCCCGGCGTAATCTATGTTTATGCGCTTTGAAGCAACAATTTTATTTTTCTTGTAATTCGCTGCTTTTTCAAGATACAACTGATTCCTGCATAAATCCATTCCATAATTGTCCTTGGTGATTCCCATGGCAGAACAAAGCTTACCCGGGCCGCTGCACAGGTTCAGGATTTTATCCGTACCACGCCGTTTTTTCATCAATTCGATACCTTCCGCTGGTTCTAAAGCCCGCAGCAGTACGACCTCCGGTATATTCACTTCATTGGTTACAATATTCAAACAGTAATACATACCGTAAATCAGATAAATATAAGCATAACCGCCTTCCCCGTACTGGACATTGGTTCTGCCGGAAGGGCTGCTTTTATAAGAATGGGCGGCCGGATCTTTAAGCCCCATGTAGGCTTCCGTTTCCACAATAATGCCTTTTGTTATACCTTCCTTCGTCTCATGAACCAGTGTAAGTCCCAGAAGATCCCTGGCTACGGTTACTGCATCCCGTTGATAAAATTCTCTTGTTATAATCATTCTCTTTACTCCTTAACTTTATGTTTTCATCCTCTATAACCGGCATAATCAATCAGAACGTAATTCTTTCTATAAAAATTATATATAAATGCAGCCACAGTGTCAAAAGTTTAGTTCACTAAAATCAATTATTCTAAAATATACTATTATTCTACATTATGCAACAAAATTTTTATTGAAATATATTGTATTATGGAATATAATGGGCTTAAATTATAATATTATAATAAGGGGAGAGGAAAAAAATGAATAAAATAAGCATGAAAAGAACCATTTTATTAGTAATTATCATTTCAATAGGATCTGCTATTGGAAAATGGGGTGTCAATACGTTATTTAACTCTGATTCAGCGGCTTCTTTAGATGAGCAGCTTGTTACTGCCTGCAGCGAATTAAATAAGAATTGCCCAATAAATGTAGATGCCGAAACAAGATTGGATAATGCAATGGCGTTACCGGATAAAAAGATTCAATATAATTATACATTAATAAATTATTTAAAAGATGATTTAGATTTGTCTGCTATAAAAGAAACACTTAAACCTGATCTTGTAAATGGTGTTAAAACAAGACCTGATTTAGAACTTTTCAGAGATAAGGATGTTACAATGGTTTTTTCATATTCGGATAAAAATGGATCATATCTATTTAATATAACGGTTAATCCCAGTGATTATAAATAGAAATAATATAAAAAATGAAACGCTCGATAATAAAACTTATCAGAAGATGTTTTTTATCTTCTGATAAAAGGCGGTGTTTTTTACCGCCCTTGTTGCCATATATTGGGGTGCATAATCCCTTATCACACTTGCTCCTTTCCTGTCCAATCGGTTAAGGTAAACCCCGCTTTTAATTGCCCGCCAAGTTGTTCTTCCATACTATGGCTGAATTGAATTCCCTCAAAATCATGTACCATTCTGTCATATTTTTCCTTGTCCATCTTCATAGGGTTATAAGGCAGCTTATTTACGACGGTTAACGGAATTATCCTCAAACAAAAAATCAATTCCGTTTGAAAAGCCGGCTAATAAAATACCGCCTTTCTTTTATTTCGATATTTGTCTTTTGAGAAATAATTGCCGCAATCTGTAAAGCCATCGTATAAAGAGATGCCAAATCTCTTTTATGTCCTTATCTATTATGTAAACAGAGTCGCAGCGTCAAAAGCTTCTCTTCACAACAATCAGGATGAGGGAACTTCTCTTAACTCTACGGCTGTTCTTATTTTGAGCTATTTATTTTGATTTTATTAATAATTTTTCAATTTCTTTTATATCCTGAACCGGAGACCTGCAGGTATGGTTCTCACACAGGTAATATGCCGGAATTTCTTTATTTATTTTATAATCTCCGGTAAACTCGGCAAAACCTGACAGCTGTTCCTGATTGCCTTTCGTTTTAATCAAAACTGTTACATCGGGCAGAAAATATCGGGATAATAATTCCCGTACCTCCCTTACCTGAGTGGAATCCGGCAGAACACATACCAACTCTTTTGTTTTATAAAGAACCGGCATCATTGCCATTAGGGAAAAACAGTGAGCGCTGGGATAATCGGCAATATTGGCAGCTATATAAATCATCTGTTTGTCTGCCGCCCGTATTAGTTCCGTATTTCCCGTATAAGCGGCAAGCTTTGATAATACATAAGACACCACTGAATTTCCAGAGGGTATGGCGCCGTCATACAGTTCCTTGGGACGGTGGATCAGGGGTTCCGTATCCTCCGCGTACAGGTAGAAGCCTCCCCCTTCCCTATCCATAAACTTTTGTATCATTACATCCGTATACCTGCGCGCACGTTCCAAATAATGAATATCCAGAGTCGCTTCATAAAGCTCTATTAATGCCCAGCAATAGAAAGAATAGTCGTCAATATGCCCGGCGCCCTTTGCACTGTTCTCACGGTAATAAACATATAACCTGTCCTTGTGGCCAAGATGCTCCTGAATAAATTGGTCCGCTTTTCTTGCCGCCTGTAAATAACGGTCGTCTCTTAGAATTTTATATGCCTTTGCAAAAGCCGCAATCATAATACCGTTCCAGGAAGTAAGAATTTTATCATCCTTATGGAGGGAGGCCCTCTGAATACGGTAATCTAAAATAAGTTTTCTAAGCTTTGTTATTCTTTTGCTTTCTAGAGCATGAAGAACATTACTTCCTGCCGTCTGGCTGCTTTTCGTCTCATTCAGGAAGAGGTTACCGGTATCCTCCGTCTCTTTATCAGAAGAACGGTCGGATAGCCCGCTTTTTATTTCAGCATAAATTCTGTTCGGTATGCTTTTCCCTTCAAAATTACCTTTCGAAGTTATACCAAAATAATCATTAAAATAGGCTCCATCTTCCTTGCCTAACAAATCTATGATTTCATCCGGGGTGAACACATAATATTTTCCCTCCACCCCTTCGCTGTCCGCATCCTGGGCACAATAAAAGCCGCCCTCTTTAAGGTTAAGCTCTCTTAAAACATATTCCATGGTCATTTCTGCAATTTGCCTGTAATGGATTTTTTTTGTTATCTGATAAGCTTCCAGATAGGTTAGAATCAGAAGCCCATTATCATATAACATTTTTTCAAAATGAGGTACCATCCACATGGAATCGGTAGAATATCTGGAAAACCCATATCCGATATGATCAAAAATCCCGCCTTTGTACATGCTGTCCAAGGTTTTTTCCACAACTTCCAGTGCTTCTTCATTTTTTTCATAATAAGCTGCCCTTAATAAGAACATCAGCTTATGAGGTGTGGGGAATTTAGGCTCCCTTCCAAAACCGCCGTATTTTTTATCAAAATTAACAATAAGACTGTGGGCAGCATTTTTTATTAAATCTTTCGTAAGCTTTCCCTTTCTGATTTCCCGATTTAATTCTTGTTTTAAAGAATTGGTGATACTTTTACCGGTCCGTATTAAATCCTCCCGCCCGGTTTCCCATTTTTCCTCCACGGCTTCTAACAGATCCAACAGTCCCGGCATATGATTTCCTGATCTTTTCGGAAAATAAGTACCGGCAAAAAAAGGGTTTTGATCAGGCAGCATAATTATAGTTAACGGCCAGCCGCCGCTGCCAGTTATCTTCTGACAAACCGACATATATATACTGTCTATATCCGGACGTTCTTCTTTATCTACTTTAATTGCAATAAAATGGCAGTTTAAATAATCCGCTACTTCCTCATCCTCAAAGGATTCGTGGGCCATAACATGGCACCAGTGACAGACAGAACTTGTACCCACGCTAGGAGTACCCAATAGAAAGAAATATCGGCTTATCTTCCGCTTTCGCTTTCGCAAAGGCCTCCTCACACCACGGAAACCAGTCAACCGGGTTATAGGCGTGCTGGAGCAGATAAGGAGATTTTTCATGGATCAGTCTATTAGGTACTCTGTTTTTATCAGCAGGCATTTTATCACCTTCCTTCTTTTTATTATTTAATTTAGTATGTCCCAAAAATAAAAAAAATACCATATGGCAGTCTTTCGTAAAACAGTTTTAAATCAGTTTTGAGAGTGTGGCGTAGCATAAAGGCTATATTGATGTATTCAGTTCCGGCAGAATACCCAACAAATCATAACTGATGTGAATATCCTGCTTGGGTTTCCCATCGGATTTATCCAGCGCTTCCACAAAAACCTTGCAAATCAAGTCATTTAGGATAGTTGTGGTCAGTATGTTAAAATATACTCAAATTGAAGTACGCACATTTACGTTATATACTGACCCAAAGGAGAGTTAAAATGCCAATAGAAAAATGCTGTTCCACAGGCGCTAATATTAATTACACTGGTTTTGGATATACCTTATCGGTCATTGGTGGAAAATATAAAATGATTATCATGTATTGGCTTATTGAATACAAACCAATCATGAGATACAACGAATTGAAACGGTGTATCGGAACAATCTCACACAAGACGTTAAGTACCATGCTGAAAGAAATGGAGAATGACCGACTGATTGTCCGAACAGAGTATCCTCAAATTCCATCAAAAGTTGAGTACAGTTTATCCGACAGGGGAAAATCACTTATTTCCATTCTCGATATGCTGTGTAAGTGGGGCGAAGAAAACAAATTAACTTAGAAAAGCAAAACTAAGTATAAGAATTTTACGTACATAAGGCCCCTGCAATCGCATAACTGCCATTGGAAGGCCTTCCTTAAAGCACGCATTTAATTATCTACCAATACCTTTTCAGGTTTGGCAGTAAAACTTATATTTCCATGATCTGCCGATAACAAGCAATATAAAAGCGTTTCATAAATTTATCTATGTTCGACAAGAAGTTCAATTTTAGAGTTATTTAGGCTGTCCGTTATCCCCAAACACCTTATGCCAAAACATTACACAGGCCCCGCCGGACTCCGCATTATCTATCCTGATGGAGCCGCCAAGTTGTTCAACCAGTTGTTTGACGATATAAAGGCCCAAGCCGGAATGTCCGTCTTTGCTTCTCCGGGCTTCATCGCCTCGATAAAACTTGTCAAAAGCCTTTTCCATATCTTTTTGACTGAAACCGCTGCCCGAATCGTAAATTTCGTAAAACACGTTGTCTTTCCCGGCTGTTACAGAAATGCTGATCCTGCCTCCTGTTGGGGTATATTGCAGGCTGTTGGACACGATATTATCGAGAATACGCTCCAATTTATCCGCATCAATCAAAAGCGGAATTTGGATGTCGCCCTTCATTTTCATTACAATGTCTATTTCCTTTTGTTTGGCCTGCAATTCGTAATGACGCACTTTTTGTTCCAGAAATTCGGATAGGTTTACGGGAACAAGTTGTAATTGCACGTCCGATTTTTCCAATTCTGATGTGTATTGCATCTGCTGAACAAGATTGGAGCTTTTTTCAGCGTTTTCTTTTATGACCGCAAGGTATTTACACAGTTTTTCATCACCGTCGAAATTGGCATCTATCAATGCTTCCGAATATCCCCTTATAACGGACAGGGGCGCTTTCAAATCGTGTGCCAGTGATTCAACCATTTCAACCCGTTCCTGTTCCATCTTCCATTGTGCGGATAAGGATTTTTTCAGTTCCTCTTTCATTTCGGAAAAAGCGCCGCAAAGTTTACCAAGCTCATTGTCCGAATGATAGTTGATTTCAAAGTCGAGGTCTTTTTCTTTGATTTTCCGGGAGGCATCCATCAATAATTGCAATGGCTTGTTGATATTCCTTACGAAAATTTTAGAAAACAACATGGTAAAGCCGACAATATAGAGAAATGGAGAAAGCAAGGCAATGACAAGAACCGTAATCACCCACCGTCCACTATCTCCAACATATGAAATTGTTAATTGATAGGAAAGGGTAATGGCCCCTGCAATCTTTCCACTGTCATCAATAATGGGAACGGCATGTATATAATTGTCCTGATGCCTGAAAGTTGTATTGAGTTGGTTAAAAAGTTCCTCTTTTGTTTCAAAGAGATTTTCTTGATTCGTGCCATATAGTATGTTGCCCTCGCTATCGAGGACTTGATAGGATATACCGTCCCCGCTGATTGCATTTTTCAGTCCTTCTTCCCCGGACTGTGAGAGCAAGGCCGTATTTTCTTCACGGATATATGCGTCAATTCCGGGTATCTGCTGTTCATAATAATTTGCCGGGTAGACGCTCTTATACTGGGCTTGAACATATAAAACGGCAGCAATAGCGTAGGTAATTACCGTTGCTATGATGCTGGCAATCACAATCCAAGTAAAGGTAAGCCGGAACCCCGTTACAAGCGGTCGGTTTTTCATTTGCGTTTTTCCTCCTTTCTCAAATTCTGTTCCATCTATACCCAATGCCCCAAACCGTGGAAATGTACTGGGCGGATGGGGTAACGGCGGCAAATTTCGTCCTGATTTTTTTGATATGCTCAACCACCGTTGCGGAATCGCCCTCGGAATCATATCCCCAAATTTTCTCGTAGATATGTTCGCGGGAAAACACTTGCCCCGCATGGAACGCCAGCAGTTCAACGATGTCGTATTCACGTTTTGTCAGGGCGATATTCTCCCCATCTATCTTGACGGTACGTCCCTTTATATCCAGACTGAGCTTCCCAAAATATAGTTTGGCTCTCTTGTTTTCGGCGTTGATATACTGTGACCGTTTTTCCCTCCGCAAATTGGCTTCAATTCTCGCCATCAGTTCCCGCAGCCCAAAGGGTTTCACCACATAATCATCCCCGCCAAGGGTCAGCCCTTTGATTTTATCGGTTTCCGATTGTTTTGCGCTCAAAAAGATGATTGGACACAATACATCATCCCGAATAACCCGGCAAACCTCAAAACCGTCGGCTCCGGGCATCATAATGTCCAGTATGATAAGGTCAGGCTGCTTTTTCGACAGTTCTATGCCTTCCTGCCCGTCGTATGCTACCAGCACTTCATGGCCTTTCGCTTTCAGTTCGTCCTCAAGCAGCATCACAAGTTCCTTTTCATCATCAATTATCAGTATCTTACTCAATATATAACCTCCAGTCTGTTTTGATTTTATAGGCAAAGCGGTATTGCAGCCTACCCATATAGTATCTGCTCACTTTTCACGGGTCAAGTCTGTGAGCTTATAAATAGTATCCCCGTCCTTGTATTGATACAAGATTCTTTCATCATCACTTGAAAACCAAAACGTCAGGCTTCCCAATATGATCTTATAACAGTCCGCTTCACCATAGGGGACGGTGATGCGTTCTTTCCCGTCATATTTTCCTGACAGGGGTACGATCTTAGCGGTCAGGGGTATGGCGTCATTCACTTTGAAGGTAATAAAAACAAGCGCAAACACTCCAAGCGTTCTTGCAAAGGATTTACTCATACGATTTCCTACCCTCCCATTTGTTAAACCAAACAATTCCGCCAATCAAAGCCGCTACAAGGCATACAGCCACCGCTACAAGGCCCGTTGCCAACTGATTTAATACAAAGCCCGACGAAATAATCTCCGGCGCAACCTGCATATCAGGCGTAAACTGTAAATAGGCTCCGGCCTGCTTTGCCAACCTTACCGGCCCTGCCCACGGTATAAACTGCCATATTTTATTTCCAAGGCTCGTTGCCCCCACTAAAGCGGCCATCAGCAGGCCGCCGATACTAATTCCGATGGATGCGCCCATTCCCCATGCGAAGCTCGCCCACAGGTGCAAGGCCAACAGCGGAATCGTCCCGATAACAACAAGTATGGCTGCTGCTATGAAAATCGGCCAGCCAATCAAAACGCCGGGGAACACAACATTCAGGCCAACACAAAGCACAACCGTTGCAATAAAAGTGCTGGCCGTCATGGTTAGAATCAATATGGAGAGCTTCCCCAAATATAAACTATGCCGGGACACTTTGCTGCTTAGGAAGCCGTTAAAACTTCCGGCAAGTTCTTCCTGATGCACGATAAAGCCCGATAGGATACCCGCGCCTAATGGAATGATAAACGCTGTCCATCCCTCAAAAAAGCTTTGGAAAACCAGCATTTGCGTATTTTCATCTATTCCTCTTAAAGCGACATAGCCAATAATGAGCAACCCGTAAACCACAGGCATACAAAACGTGAGCCATCTTACGGCTGTCCGCTTTGTTTTTAACCATTCTGACGATAATAGCTTCATCATTTTACCTCCCTCTTACTAAACCAAAGTGCGGTTATCGCCGTAACAGCAATAAACACAATCAAAGACAGTCCGATTCCAATGGGTATCACGGAAGCATCCAAAAGCGGGTCGGCAGCTTCCAATATAAGGCCATTTGGATGCACGCCTATAATGGGGCACATCAGCCTTGTCGTCCAACTCCACGGCACAGCGATCCAATAGGATTTTGCCGCCGCAAACATGCCTGCCAGCATACCCGCAAAGCCAATCGCCATGCTAAAGAACATCCCTTTCCATGTAGCCGCCCATAACTGAATGGGAATAAGCACAAGGGATGCAAGCCACGAAACAATGCTTGCCGTTATGATTTCTGTCCAAGGAACAGCCCCTTTTGCCGTGATAAGGCCAGCCAAGACCGCCGAAACCGCCAGCACCAGCGTTGCAAGCAACGTATGCACCGCCATAGCCGCCACCTTATTCACCCATATAACCATCGGCGGCGTGTTGTGGGCGCGCAGACCGCAATAGTTCCCGGCCTTTTTTTCCTGTAAATCCACTAAAGCTGCAATCAATCCCATGCCAAGAGGCAAGAATATGACCGGCCACCAATTAAACACCAGATTCGTGATAAGCTGCCACGGCCTTAGATAATCGGCAGGCATAAACAATTTCTGCGGAAATGCTTGCAGCACAAAAAACAATGGGGCAAGGACAATCAGTTTTCTTGTAAAGGTTCTTTTATATTTAATCAGTTCGGATTGCAGGCCGTTC
>JAATFT010000030.1 GCA_015655075.1 Clostridiales bacterium
TGAACAAGACCATCCTTAAGCATATAAATATAATCGCTGAATTGAGATGCTAAAGATAAGTCGTGAAGTGCAACCAATACATTAATTTCCATCTTTTTTACTATTGAAAGAATCTGTAACTGGTATCGCACATCCAGATGATTTGTAGGTTCATCTAAAATTAAAAGCTTTGGCTGTTGTGCAATTGCCCTTGCTAATATAATTCTTTGCTTTTCACCACCTGACAATGACGAAAAGCTGCGTTCAGCAAATTCATACATTCCAACCTTTTGTAACGCCTCGTCTACAATTTCATAATCAATAATACGTTCCGACTGAAGCATTCTAAGATGAGGTGTTCTTCCCATCATTACTATTTCTCTTACTGTAAATTCAAAATTGATACTGTTAAACTGACCTACGACTGCCATATTCTCAGCAATTTTTTTATGTGGAATCTTCGCAGCTTCACTGCCATCCAACAGTATGATCCCACTGTCCGGTTTTAATGTCCGGTATATGGAGCGTAATAATGTTGATTTTCCACTCCCGTTTGGTCCTAACAAGGCAACGAAGGAATTATTCTCAACTTTTAATGATATTTTATCAACAATTTGTTTTTTCCCTATGCTTACACACAAATCATTTACTGTTAAATCCATACTCGACTGCCTTTCTATGTACTGCGATTAATTCCAGGGTATTAATTTGCGCCAAAACTGTATCCTTGTTTTATTAAAATATACACGAAAAATGGTGCTCCTACTAATGCTGTAATAATTCCTATGGGCAGTTCAGCATTTTTAACCAAGCTTCTGGCAAACACATCTGCCCACATCATAAATATTGCACCTGTCAGCAACGTTACCGGAATTAACCTCCTATGCTCCGCTCCTACCAAGGCACGTATTACATGGGGTACAATTAAACCTACAAAGCCGATAATTCCGCAGCTGGATACTAAAACACCCGTTAAAAGTGCACACATTACCATGTATAGCTTCCGATAGAAATTAAGGTTGATCCCCAACGTAACAGCGGCTTCATCGCCTGCCAGCATGGTATTAAGCGTGCGATACTGTGTCATAAAAAAGATACTGCAGACTGCTACTACCACAAATGGAAGCCATATATTGTCCTGGTTTGCTTTCGTTAACGACCCCATAGTCCAAAACTTTATTGTCATATTTGATTCCGCATCCCCTGAAACAGAGATTATAAAATTGGAAAATGCACCGAATAAAGCGTTAACCACCGTTCCCGACAATACCAGCTTCGAAGAAGTTATTTTACTTCCATAGGCCGCCAGGGATAATACCGCCATTGTAGCTAGAACAGACCCTGTAAATGCCCCAAAAGTAATGCTTATTCCCATTCCTAAAAATATAGAAAAAGTCGCACCTAAAGAAGCGCCTGATGATATTCCCAAAATATACGGCTCGGCCAGGGGATTTTGTACAGTTGCCTGCATTACCGCACCGCAAAGTGCCAGTCCTGCTCCAACTATGGCAGCCAGGATAACTCTGGGCAGTCTTATCTTCCATATAATGTTATATTCTGACAGGGGAATTATATTATTCGCCGACAACTTTAATCCAAATGCTTTTTCTACTAAAATCTGATATGTATTAATAGGATTTATCTTCATCGCTCCAAAACACAGGGTAAAAATAAATGATATTAATACACCAAAAAGTAATACAAAAAGAATGCATCTGAATCTCAACTTGTACTTATCTGATTGTTTTTGCTTATTCATATTTCCTTCCAGAAGTATTAAATTCGTGTGTAAATTCAATACTCCTATAATAATAGAGTTTGCACCGGTCTTAACGTTCATAAAAAATCTGTTGTCGCTCCCATGCAATTTACTTTCCCTTTACTCTTGAAGACTCGTTTACCATCTCCGCAAGCTCCTTCTTTATATAGTTAGTAAGCGCTAACCAAAATATATAATACACGGGCAATTAACATAATAAAATGGACATTTATTAAATAAATGGACAATTATTAAATTGTTCTGCCCTTTTTCTTCAAAAAGACCAGCTAATAAGAATAAAAACAGAAGTATCATCAATAAGATTATACCGGAAGATAATGCAAAGCCGGATTTACGTAAAACAGGACTGGAATTTTTGAATAATATAGCCAAAAGGTAATAGCTATAAATTCCGTTCAACCCATAAGATTGCGCCCATGCTGGGCGCACTAAAAAGACAGCCCCATTTTTTATATACTTCATATATTTTAAGGATGATATGATGGACTATTACATTGCTCCTTTTAATTGCTGATAACTTTTTTCTTCCACATTTTTGATCTGTTTTTTATTCATTGCAAAATGAAAAATGGACTCGCTTGCATGTACAAAGTCATAAAAATTGCAGTTGCCGGTTCTTTCACCGATACCGAATAAGGTACAGTCTACATAAGCCGCGCCGGCTTTCGCCCCGACGATGGAATTGGCTACCGCCATGCCTAAATCATTATGGACATGCATCTCTATCTCAACATCGGAATGCACCTTTATGGTTTCCACAATTTCTTTTGTGCGGTTCGGGGTTAAAATGCCTACGGTATCTGCCAGACGTATTATATTGACGCCGGCTTTTTTCAGCTCTTTAATTAAGCTTAATATAAATCCAATGTCCGATCTGGAAGCGTCCTCCAATCCCACTGTTACATCAACCCCGCTGCTTTTAGCAATATCGACGCATTCTAAAATATTTTTTTGGACCCACGCTTTATTTTTCTTTAATTTGCTGTAGATCTGGATATAAGATACGGGAGTTCCTATATGAAGGATATGGGGTTTGCAGCCAATGGAATATTTTACGTCATTAATATTCATTCTGCTCCATACGGATATTTTCGCATTTTGTGTATTTTCAATTATTTCGCTGATTCCGTCCGCCTCCGCGGGACTGATGCACGGGACCCCCGCTTCGACTTCATATACCCCGATTTCATCCAATAATTTTGCGATTTTCACTTTATCCTTTGTACGGAGGGCAATTCCCGGACTTTGCTCCCCGTCCCTTAAAGTCGTGTCCACAATATATTTAATTTCTTTCATGGGAAATCACCTCGACAGTAAGCCTTTCAAACTCTTCATCTTTTAAACTGGTTCCTTTTTCCATGCAGACTTCCTTAACTAAATTCAGGATTTTCTCAACTATCCTATCCTCTGGAATTACCAGATCCAATTCCTCCATTTTCAGTTTAACAGCTTTTATCCCGGAATGTTTTCCAATCACGATTTCCGACCTGCCGCCGACGCAGCCAGGCTCATAAGCCTCGTAGGTGGCAGGATTCTTGTTTATTCCGTCGGCATGGATTCCAGCTTCTACTTTGAAAATATTTTTTCCGATAACGGGTTTTTTATTGCTTATCCTGGTACCCGTTATCTTTTCAAAAAGCTCCTTTAATACGGGCAATACAGTCAAATCCCGGTTTGGTTTATGCCTCACTGCCAGGCGCAGCGCCATAATTACCTCTTCTGTGGCCCCATTGTTTTTCCAGCCGGCGAAACTGGTGGTTACGTCATTTCCATAATTTAAAAGCCACTGAACTGCCAGAGCGCTCGCACATTTGTAAGTATTTTCAGGGCAGAAATTGATTTTACTGTTTGGCAATGCTCTTTTTATTTCTTTCATTGTTTTATCATAGGAAGCGCACATTAAGTCATCCAAACCGGTAATACGAAGCTCCTTACAGTTGCTCAGTGCCCTTAATTTAACTATTTCCCTTACGTCATTCATTTGTACTTCGCAAATTATTTTTTCCTGATTTGCTTCATGATGGCAGGTATATCGGCTGAAACCGGGATATTTTATCATCTCATCCACAAATTCAATGCGTAATACATAATTGCCTTCTTCGGGTAATTCTTTCATTTTTTCATATGCCGCTACTGATAATTCAATCATATCCACACCTATGATTACCAATAATTTGCAAAACAAGTATAAGTCATCTTTTGATGGCAGTAGTCCATCAAATCCGGTTAAAGTATTATCAATAATTCGAATCATGCTGCCATCTCTCCCCATTATCACAAAGTGTTATATCATTAATTCCTTTACAGGTTCCCCGCCTTCAATATGCTGTTCCATAATCATTTCCACATCCTCTTCCGTCAGATTGCCATACCAGACCCCTTCCGGATAAACCACTGCAATAGGCCCTTTGTCACAGATGCCAAAACAGCCGGTATTGGTAATCGTTACGTCACTGGATAAATCCCTGTCATTAATCTCCTCCATAAATTTTTGTACGATATCAACGGAATCCTTGGAAAAACAAAACCCTTTCTGAACTCCGTTAATACGGCAGCTGGTACAGACGAAAATATGATACTTCGGACTAACCATGATAATCTCCTTTCTTCTTTAGAGTACTCTCGGAAACTCTTTGTATGCAGATTTGTGAGATGATTTTTTATCAGATATGCACAATTTCTTCTTGAAAAATATGCTTTTTTACTTTTCACATTATAATCCGGACAGATCAGATGCAACCTTCTTCACGGAATCCTCTATTCTGTCATAAGTAGCAAAAACCCGGATTCCTTTCCGGTTTAATTTCATTTTGGGTGATTCTCCGATCCGCATAGCAATGACCGCATCACAATCCGCAATGGTTCTGATTATGGATTCAATTTTATCTTCCTTCACATCGCACTCCTCAATGCCGCTGCAATATTTTTCTATGCTTCTTCTTTCTTTGAACACTACATTTCCATGGTTATATTCATATACATAGAATTCTGAAGCATGCCCAAAATGCTGGTCCACTAACATTCCGCTTTTTGTTGCCACGGCAACCTGGATTATCCTTTCTTTATCCGCTTCTGCCCTTACGGCCATTCCGGCTTCATTATCCGTCCCGGTTTTGTTATCTTTTCCGGTTTTACTATCCACCCCGGTTCTGACATCTGTCCCTATTCTACCAGCCGATCCGGTTTTACTATCCTTCTCTATCCTGCTATCCATTCCGGTTCTGTTATCGACTTCCATCTTATTGTCAGCCTCCGATATGGTTTTTGCATTCTCTGTTTTATGGCAGGCGTTAAATTCAATGGATCTGTCGATTTCCAAGGTTCCGACAGCATCCGCACGGCACTGCTTGCAATGATACATCTGCGGCATAATTTTCCCGCATTTTTTCCTCATTTCCATAATTTCCTTGTTGTTTATCAGGGGCAAATCCGCAAATACACTGCCCTCCACCGGAATCAACTGCATTATATTGGTAATGGTTCCGCCCATTTCCTTTACTTTTTTAGCGACCTTTGGTATATGCTCCTCATTAATTCCTTTTAACATAACAATGTTAACCTTACATATGATTCCCTTTGAAGTAAGCATTTTAATACCGGCCAGCTGATTGGACAATAGTATTGCAGCAGCCGCCTCGCCATAATAATACGTCCCCATATAATTGACATACTTATAAATTTTTCCGCCGATTTTGGGATCCGCAGCATTCATGGTCACCGTGACATGGGATACCCCTAAATTTATGAGATCATCGGCGTATTGAGGAAGCATAAGTCCATTGGTGGATAAACAAAAGGTCACGTCTTTGTCCTGCTCCCGGATTAATTCCAGGGTTTTTTTCGTTTCCTCAAAATTAGCCAGAGCATCTCCCGGACCTGCAATTCCCACAACGGACAGGTTAGGAATTTTTTTCTTTACCTTCATATATTTACGGAAAGCTTCTTCGGGCTTTAAAATTTCAGTTGTGACCCCCGGCCTGCTTTCGTTGGGGCAGTCGAATTTTCTGACACAGTAATTGCAGCTGATATTGCATTTCGGAGCTATGGGCAGATGCATTCTGGCATACTCATGGGCACCGCAGTTGAAGCAGGGATGGGTCGCCGTTCTTTCCTCCCTTGTCTTTTCCG
This sequence comes from Clostridiales bacterium, assembly GCA_015655075.1. Classification (GTDB taxonomy): domain Bacteria; phylum Bacillota; class Clostridia; order Lachnospirales; family Lachnospiraceae; genus Anaerocolumna. Next base: position 5,888 of record JAATFT010000030.1, read on the forward strand.
GAGCGGCAAACTCCTTCTTAGGTATATTAAGCTCTATTATATTATGATTTTTATGATTTATCTGCCTCTCCGGGTATTTTATCCCGTCTTCTTTATAATACCTGTCATACATCTTTTCCCGAAAAGTGGTCTCTTTTTTGGCCAGGATGACGTTGGATATATCATCCAGAAAGCTTAGGGCGCCCTCATATCCTAAAATACGAAGCCTCTGGCCTCCCACCCGGTCATGGACCGGAAAGCAGCGGCGGACTAAATCAATCCCCAGTTTTTCCGCTACTCTTCTGCCGTCCGAATTGCCGATTAACACATTTACCCCTAATTCCCCGGCATATTCTTCGATGGTCTGGAAATCCACATCGTCCAGTATTTTATAATCGTTGGCAAAATAGCTATTTGCAACTTCTTCTATTTCTTTTTCCAGCATTTCCTTCAAATTCCTGCACCTGGAACCTGTGGCGGCTATCATGGGCATAATTCCGTTTTCAACACATAACCGAACCGTACTGTATACAAAATCCGGTTCACCAAAGACTGCGGCCCTTGCTTCCCCGTTATATTTATGGGCATCCACCATGGCATCGAGAAAGCGTCCTCGCTGCTTTTTCAGCTTTTCCGCGGTTTTTCTTCCGGATATTTTCTCTAAAAGACGTAACAGAGAATCGTTATCCCGTAAGCTGACCGGCAAATTACACTTTTTATACGGCACTCCGTAGGTTTCATGAAGATACTCCGCCGCGGAGGGATTATCCTCGGTAAAGCCGGATAATTCTATGGTAAAACGCGCTCCCGCCATTCGTTTAATATCTTCTATATCCGTACCCTGGGAAGGCAGCTTTTCGTATTGGGATTTATAAATTCCGTCCAGATTTTCCGATAAGTCCGGCAGTAATATATAATCGATGGAATAACTTTCCAACAAATCTTTTAAATACCTTGTATCTGCGGGAGAAAGAATGCTGGTTACAATATTAACCTTTTCATTTTTCTCCGGATTCATATCAACATTTGCTACAATCTGATACAATGCCTTCATATATCCTTCAAATTGCGTTCCGGCATAACCTGCCGACGGTACCGGTATGATCTCTATATTCTTGTATTCCGGATTATCGTTATAAAATTTATCTATAATACGAATAATATCTTCGCCTATTGTCTCCGCAAGGCAGGTTGTTGCAACGGCAATGACCTCCGGTTCATAAACCGTGATTAAATTCTTAAGGCCCTTTATCAGATTTTGTTCTCCCCCGTATACGGTTCCTTCTTCCGTCAGGGAAGAAGACGCAATATCCACCGGTTCATTATAGTGGGTGGCCATATGCCTTCTGATATAAGTGCTGCAGCCCTGGGAGCCGTGGAGAATGGACATACATTTTTTTATTCCGTAAAATGCCGTCACAGCACCCATGGGCATACACATCTTGCAAGGATTCACGTTTAAATTAACCAATGTTCCTCTCATACCAACCTCTTTTCCGCATAATCCGGAATTACCCGGATTTTTGCTCCAAACTTTGAAGCAGTGAACCGTTTTGACTGAATTGTCACAATTCTTCTTTCACATACTTCCACACCGGATTGTTTATACTGCTGTTGATTTCCCTGGTAAAATTAATAACTCCGTCAAAACCGCACAAAGGATGTTTTCTTTCATGGTTGTGATCACAAAATGCTATTCCAAGTTTGTAGGCCAGGGGCCTTTCCTTAACCCCTCCCACTAAAATATCGGCCTCTTTTTCTTTCATGAACTTTTCCAGCTCGGCAGGATTGGTATCATCCAGGATTACGGTCTCTTTATTTACAAGGCTTTCAATAATTTCATATTCATCCTTTTTACCTGTCTGTGTTCCAACCACAACGGTTTCCATATTAAGGGAATGAAACTGCCTGATAAGAGAGATTGCCTTAAAGCCCCCGCCCACGTAAATGGCGGCTTTTTTACCCCTAAGGTTCTTACGGTATTTTGTTAAAAAATCCTGCAGTTTTAACCTTTCCGCTGCGGTAAACTCCATTGCTTTTTGCTTTGCTTCCTCATCTTTTAAAGCCTCCGCAATACGGATTAAAGAACTGGCGGTGTCCTCGATTCCGAAAAAACTCACTTTAATATAAGGTATTCCCATCTCTTCCTCCATCCGGTCTGCCAGATAGGTGCTGGAACCTGCGCACTGGACAATATTTAATTGGGCTGCGGAGGCTCTGATCAGGGAATCATAGCTGGAATCGCCGGTAAAGGTGGATACCACAGGAATTCCTATTCTATTTAAATAATCCTTGATGATCCACATTTCTCCCGCCAGATTATAATCTCCAAGGATATTGATCCCTTTTTTCTTAAGATTTTTGTGCTTTGCTATTAATTCCATAATGGCATTACAGGCCATTTTATACCCTACCGATTTATTGCCGGAAAATCCGGGCGACTTAACCGGTATCACCCGCATATTATATTCTTGGGACATTGCCTTACAGACAGCGTCCACATCATCGCCGATTACTCCCACAATACAGGTGGCGTAGACAAAGATCAATCTGGGGTGGTACTTTTCGGCAACCTCTTCAATTGCGGCCTTTAATTTCTTCTCACCGCCGAAAATGATATCCTGTTCTCTTAAATCTGTGGAGAAACTGTTCCGGTATAAATCATCCCCGCTGGATAAACTTCCCCTGATATCCCAGGTATAGCTGGCACATCCGATGGGGCCGTGTACAATATGAAACGCATCCGTTATGGGATTTAGCACAACTCTGGCTCCGCAATAGACACAAGCCCTTTGGCTGACAGAACCGGATACACTGTTGGCATCACATTTTATTCCATTGCCGCCGCGTCCGTCCTGTCCATCCCATATAAATTCTTTTCTTTCCTCTAATACCCTTGCATTTTCCATATAATAACCTTTCCTTTCGTGATATTTTTATATGATAATCCTGTTCCTAGAGTGTGTTTGAAAAATCATTGCACCGTTCTGGCCGCTTGGCGCTTGCTTTCCGGATTAACAGAGTCTTAGCGGCGCTTGCCGCGATGGTAAAAAGCGGCCGGGTAAAATAGTTAAAATATGCGCATAAAATCACATAATTCCCGCAAAATGACTCATTTGTCTTCCTGCGGGAATTATATTTAAATTACCGTCTGCTCTTAACAGATTATTATTACATTACCATTTCAAAATCTTCTTCCTTACTGTCCCTGTCAATTCTGTCCATAAGGGCATTGGTGATTAATTCTGCCAGCCTCATACCGCCTTTATAACCTACTAACGGCATATAAGAATGAATATAGCGGTCAATAATGGGAAATCCCGCTCTTACAAAGGGAATATCCTCCGCCCTGGCAATGTATTTGCCGTGGGTACCGCCGATTAACAAGTCCACTCCCTCCGCTTTAATCCATTGATGCAGCTCATATAGGTCTCCGGCGGCTTTTGCCTTACAGCCTTCCATCCCAAATTTGACAAATAAGCTTTCGGCGGCGGTTTCAAATGCATCTCCCGGTGTGCCGGTCACCAGATATTTGGGAATCATGCCCATTTCCAATACAAATTCCGCCAGTCCAAGCACCGTATCCGGATCGCCGAATATTGCTGCTTTCTTATTATACGTATAAGGATGGATATCAATAAGGATATCCACCAGCTGGCCCCTTTCTTCCTCAATCTCATAAGGTACTTCTTTCTTGATAAAGCTCTCAAGCTCCATGATATATTTATCCGTATTGCCGATGCCAATAGGCATGGCAAGGGTTTTAAAGGTCACATGGCATTTCTTTTCCAATGCCTGTGCGCCTGCTTCACTGGCAAATTTGCCGATTGCCAGAGTAAGCTTAGAATCGCCAAGCCCAATGATTTCTTCCACCGTGGTTCCGCCCTTGGGAAACATTTCAAATTTTCCTGTCATAGGACTGTCCATAACACCGCTGGTATCCGGAAGCATGGTATAAGTAATTCCCATTATTTCTGCAAGACGTTTCATTTCCCTCATATCACCCGGATTTACAAAACCGGGTATAATGGCTAATTTCCCGTTTTTCCTGCCGGAGGATACGGACAAATAATTAATAAAGCTTGCCGCCATATTGGAAAAGCCGGTAATATGGGAGCCTTTATAGCTTGGCGTATTGGTGTGAACCATATATTTGCCTTCCGGTATATCGATTCCCTGGATCAGTGCGTTTAAGTCGTCGCCGATAGTCTCGGAAAGACAGGTTGTATGCACCGCAATTATCTTAGGGTTATAAATATCAAATATATTTTTTGCCGCCGTCTTTAAATTACTGCCGCCGCCGAATACGGAGGCGCCTTCCGTAAAGGAACTGGAGGATGCCATTGCCGGATCTTTAAAATGTCTTGTTAAAAACATTCTGTGGAAAGCACAGCAGCCCTGTGAGCCGTGGCTGTGAGGCATACATTCATGGACACCCAATGCCGCATACATGGCTCCCACCGGCTGACAGGTTTTGGCAGGATTAATTCTTAAAGCACTTCTCTCATAAGATTCCTTCTTTGTATAATCTAACATGCTTTGTCACCTCCCATGGTTCCTTCCAAAATCGGAGCCGATTTCCAGGGCGCCTTTACATAACTCCAGGCCGGAGTATAAATACCCATGGTCACATCTCTTGCAAAATTAACAGCCCCCCGGAAACACGAATACGGTCCGCTGTAGTCATAGGAATGGAGCTGTCTGGACAAAGTTCCGCCCTTTTGTGCAACAAATTTATCCTTAATACCGGAAAAGAAAATATCGGGCTTTAATAATTTTAAAAATTCCTCCGTTTCAAAATGATTTAAATCATCCACCATATAAGTTCCGTCATGCATATCCTTTACCATGCCGCCGTAATAATTGAGGAATTTTTCCTCCCTTAAACGGTTTAAATCCTCCTCCGATAAATATACATGGAACTTTTCCGGATCCGGTGAAACGGTGATGGATTCAATGTTTTTACTGTCCGCATCCGGTTTGACAAACGGTATTACTTCTCTTCCTTCATATTCCTCCCTATGTCCGAATTCATGACCGGCCAGTATGGTATGAACTCCCAAATCATTTAGCAGGAATTGATAGTGATGTGCCCTGGAACCGCCTACATAAATGGCGGCCGTCTTACCCTTTAATTTAGTTTTATAATAGGCCATATCTTCTTCAATTAAATCCAGCTCATCCGCAATCACTGCCTCCGTTCTTTCTGTGAGTTCAGGATCGTTAAAGTATTTCGCTATATTTCTTAAAGATTTTATGGTGCCCTCCACACCGATAAAGTTTATCTTCATCCAGGGAATTCCATATTTTGTTTCTATTAATTCGGCTATATAATTTATGGATCTGTGGCACTGAACTAAGCTTAGATTAGCCTGGTGGGCATTCTTTAGATCCTCCATGCTGCTGTCGCCGGTAAAGGTGGCTATCACTTCATAACCGATTCGCTTTAACAACCGTTCTACTTCCCAGCCGTCACCGCCGATATTATATTCCCCTAATATATTAATGGCAAATTTTGTCTTACTCTCCCTGTCGCCTTCGCCGATTACATATCTGACTAACTGGTTGTTGGCAATATGATGGCCTGCCGACTGGCTGACGCCTTTATACCCTTCACAGCTGAAGGCAATACATTTAATGCCGTACTCCTGCTCCGCCCATCTTGCAACGGCATGGATATCATCACCGATAAGACCTACCGGACAAGTGGAACAAATCATAATAGTGGAAGGATGAAATAAGTCCATGGCTTCCTGAACAGCCTTCTTTAATTTTTTTTCTCCCCCGAATACGATATCCGCCTCCTGCATATCTGTTGAAAAACAATATTGCAGATAATTATCAACATTTTCTTCTTTTTTCGCTTTATGTCTTCTGGTGCCCCAGGTATAATAAGAACAGCCGATTGGTCCGTGCACTATGATAAAAGCATCCTTTATCGGGCCAAGTACAACACCTTTGCAGCCCGCGAAGCAGCAGCCTCTTTGCGTTATGATGCCGGGTATGGTACGGACATTGGTCGCAATCTCATTTTTATCATTCTTATCAACGGTAACTATATGCTCTTTACGGTTTTTATATACTTTTGAGCTATACTGGTCAAGTACCTTTTCCACTACACTCATGTTAATCTCCTTTCGTTAATAGAGTACTTTTGTAAACTCTTTGTATGCAGATTTGTGAGTGATTTTTTGTCAGATATGCACAAATTTATGAGGCGTACATGGAGCGTATGTTGATTAAATTTGTGTATGGCCGGCGAAAAATCAGCCGCTAAGATACGTACAGGGGAGTTCCTAAGAGTGCTCTAATATGCCTCCGTTGTCATTTCTCCGTTGCGTACCTGGTAATTTTCATAAACCGGAAGGACAAATATTTTTCCGTCCCCGGGATTACCGGTTGAATTCACATCTATAATCGTTGTTATCGCTTTTTCCACTTCATTATCTTCCACAATTATGGTAAAAAGCCTTTTTGAAATCAGCCGGTTCATTTCCGATAAATATTCCCCTTCAGGAGTTGCAGGAACTTCACCGGCATCCACAATGGAGCGCAATAAGGTCATGTCAATTAATTTTTTCCCTCTGCCCAACACCTTTCTGCAGGTAAAGGCGGGAATTCCCGCCTCTGCCAGGGCTTCCTTCGTTACATTGACTTTATTCTGTCTTACGATTGCAATTATTTCCTTCATATTAACCTCTTTCCCGGATATTCGGCCACTGATGGAACAATTCGTATATATATAATTGGAAAATCCGTCTTATTATCCTAAGCCCTATTACAGACCCTTTTTCTTTGTGCTGATCGTATAAGCCTCTTCTACAGGACTTACAAATATTCTGCCGTCGCCAAAATGTCCCGTCTCTCCGGTTCTGGCATATTTCATGATAATCTTCACCACATCATCCTTATCAGTATCTTCTACAACCATTAACAACATTTCCTTAGGAATTTCATCATAAAAAACTTCACCGACTTTAACACCTTTTTGCTTGCCCCGTCCGTAAACATCCATTTTGGTTACTGCGGGATATCCCGCCGACAATAATTCCGATAATACAATGCCGACTTTTTCCGGCCTGATAATTGCTCTCACCAATAACATAAATCTACCTCCTGCTGTCTCCTGTTTTTGAACTATTCAGCTTATTCGGGAAATTTAACAGAATTTCAGGACGTTCATCGTCAAAACCATGTATTTATTACATGTTTCCCGGGCGTCAGTTCGTAAGAATCGCCTCGACTGAATAGCCACATGTTTTCTAGATATCCATTAATCCGTGTTCCATTAATAATTCTTCCAGCCTTTCCTGCTTCATTGGCTTAGGTATTACAAACATATCATTTTCGTCAATCTTATTCGCCAATGCACGATATTCATTTGCCTGATTTGCATCAGGCTCAAAGTCGATTACCGTTTTCTTATTGATTTCCGCCCTCTGGACCATGTTATCCCTGGGTACGAAGTGAATCATCTGGGAACCAAGTTCCCTGGCAAAAGCTGAAACTAATTCCGCTTCCCCATCCACCTTTCTGGAATTACAGATGATACCGCCAAGTCTTACACCGCCGGTTAAGGCATATTTATGAATCCCTTTTGAGATATTGTTTGCCGCATATAAAGCCATCATCTCACCGGAAGCAACGATATAAATTTCCTGTGCCTTGCCTTCCCGTATAGGCATGGCAAAACCGCCGCAGACAACGTCCCCCAATACATCGTAAAACACATAATCCAGATCCTCCGTATAGGCACCAAGCTGTTCCAACAGGTTAATAGATGTGATAATACCACGGCCTGCACAGCCGACACCCGGTTCCGGTCCGCCGGATTCCACACATCTTATGTTGGAAAAACCATTTTTCATGATATAGTCAAGATCAATATCCTCTCCTTCTTCACGAAGAGTATCCAGTACCGTTTTTTGTGCCAGCCCCCCAAGAATCAATCTTGTGGAATCCGCCTTGGGATCACAGCCGACAATCATAATATGTTTACCCATTTCACCTAAACCTGCTGTTAAATTCTGTGTTGTAGTAGATTTTCCAATTCCGCCCTTTCCATAAATCGCAACCTGTCTCATAATCAATTCCTCCCTAATTTGGTTGATACCAAAAATCAATAATCAGCTATAATTAAGAGTCCGGCCAGACTCTGGCGCTGTCGCGCCACTTCAATGACAGACTTCCTGGGGTACGTCTGCGCATTTTGTCTTTGCGAAAAAAGACGCCATTACTTTTTACGTAATGACGTCTCTGTCTAATAGAGTGCAGGAAATAATAATTGCTTGGAATTTCTATTTTTTGCAATTTCTATCGCGTGCAATTTCTATAGGTAAGATTCTAGCATTCTGAAAATAATTTATCAATACACTGATTTGTCAATAATTTTTCTCAATAAGGAGTGTTTTTGCACAAAATTAACTAGAGTGTATTTGAAAAATGCTTGTGCCGGGCTGGAGGCTCCACTTTGTGGGAGGCAAGGAGTGATTTTGGGTGCGTAGTGGTGCTACGCTCCCAAAATCGCGACGCAGAATACCCCAAAGTGGGGCGGTCAGAGCGGTGCAATGATTTTTCAAACACGCTCTAGGGCTTCAATATAACCTTTATGCAGTTATCCTGCTTTTTATCAAATATCTCATAAGCATATTCCCCTTTATCCAGGGACAACTTATGAGTGATAATATCCGTTGCATCAAATTTCCTTTCCTTAATCAACTTGTATATCCTTTCTATATAAGAATGGGCGGGACACTGTCCCATTTTTAAGGTGATGTTTCTTGAAAAGAAATCACCCAGGGGGAAATTATTATATCTGCCGCCGTAAACGCCGACCAAAGCAACCGTTCCGCCTTTTCTAACTGCCTGGGTGGCTATCTCTATGGCAGATTTGGAACCGCCCTGAAGTTTTAAAACGGTTTCCATCCATTCAACGGTTGTCATTTTACCATCCATACCGACACAGTCAATTACAACATCGGCGCCGCCATGGGTTATTTCTTTTATATATTCTCCCGCATTATCATACTGCTCAAAGTTAACAACCTCGGCCCCATATTTTCTGGCATGTTCCAGCCGGTAGTCAATATGATCTACGGCAATAATCCGATTTGCCCCGGCAAATGCCGCCCATTTAACGCTAAGCAGGCCAACCGGCCCGCATCCCAGCACAACAACGGTATCACCATTTTTTACATCTCCATTTTCAACGCCCCAATATGAGGTGGGCAGAATATCGGTTAAAAATAACGCCTGCTCGTCCGTTAATTCCTCTGATATCACAGTAGGCCCCACATTGGCATAGGGTACCCTAAGATATTGGGCCTGGCCTCCGTCGTATCCTCCATAGGTGTTGCTGTAACCGAATATCCCCCCGGCCTCGCCGTTGAGATTGGAATTGTCACACTGGCTCCACAAATCATGTTCGCAATACCAGCAATGACCACAGGATACCGGAAAGGGAATTATAACCCTGTTCCCTTTTTTCACCTTATAGACATCTTTCCCCGTTTCTTCCACAATACCCATTGTTTCATGCCCAAGAATAAATCCCTGGGGCATATTGGGCACCATGCCATGAACGAGATGCAAATCGGATCCGCATATGGCGGTCGAGGTCACTTTCACAATTATGTCATCCGTTTTCTCGATACAGGGATCTCTTACCTCTTTTACTTTAACATTTTTCATACCCTCATAAACAATTGCTTTCATCTTTACGTCCAACATTTGCCATATATAATAGAAGGATGACAAAACATGCATTCTATTATCAAAAATAAAAAGGGTTGGAAGAATCATTTATGGCAATCCTTTCTCTAATTATATTTTCTTCCAACCTTTCAGATAAAAATATCATCTCCATTGGGAATAAAAATATACCTTAAAGAAAAATCAGAAAAACGCGCCTTCAAAAACAGAAAAAACCTGGTCCATTTTACTGCTGACCAGGTTTTTAAAATCATTATTTTTAAATCAGTTCTTTTATTTTATCTTCGATTACATAAACAGGCTCTGTTGGTTCAAATCTCTCAGCTACATTGCCGCTGCGGTCAATCAGGAATTTGGTAAAGTTCCATTTAATACTTGGATCTTTAGCATATTCCGGATCGGCTTTTGATAACATTTCTTTTAGTACAGGGGTAAGTCCATGTCCTTCATCAAATCCGGCAAAGCCCTTTTGACTTACCAGAAATTGAAATAACGGATGTGCATTTTCACCGTTTACCTCAATTTTTGAAAACATAGGAAAAGTTATTCCAAATTTTGCATCACAGAAACTTAATATTTCCTCATTACTGCCGGGAGCCTGATTTCCAAACTGATTGCAGGGAAAATCCAGTATTATAAAGTCGTCATTCCTGTGTTTTTCATATAGATCCTGGAGCTCATCATATTGGGGGGTAAATCCGCACTTAGTCGCCGAGTTAATGATTAAAACTACCTTGCCCATATATTTTTCTAAAGATACCTCATCATCCTTTATGTCTTTTACAGTAAAATCATAAATGTTCATATTTTTCCTCCTTCCGGTCAAAGCCGGTATTCCGGGTCCGCTTCGCTGCTTGTTCGAAATATATTGTTCTCAATTTAATTGTATACGATTAATTTTCTTTTGTCAATACTCTTCTTGACTTTTTTTTTATTATTTATTACAATTTAATTGTATAAAATCAATTTAGCTTGCCAATGGGCGTTATGTAAATATTGAATTTATTTAATAGAATTAATTGAATGGATTTTAGAAAACCAGAAGGGATGTTAGATAATGAGCATAGATAACGATGGTAAATTCAAAAAGGCTAATTTTACCCATATCATAGAAGATGATATTATCAACGAAGACGAGATGTTAAAGCTGGATAACCAGCTCTGTTTTGCCCTGTATGTCTGTTCCAAGGAAATCATCCGGAAATATAAGCCTATCCTGGAGCCCCTGGGTCTGACTTATACCGGATACATTACCCTGTTAGCACTTTGGGAAAGGGACGAAGTTACCGTAAAAGACCTGGGCAATAGGCTGTATCTGGATTCCGGCACACTTACGCCCCTGTTAAAAAAATTAGAATCCCAGGGATATATAGAAAGAATCCGAAGTACCTTAGACGAGCGGAATGTGTTAATAAAACTTACCACCGCCGGCCGGGATTTAAAAACCAAAGCATACCGCATACCCCGGGATTTAATATGTTCCGCCAACATCGAAGCCACAGATGCAAAAAGCCTTTTATCCGGTCTGCATCAATTCATGGAACAAATTATTGATAAGTAAGAGGTAAAATGGTTCTTTCCAATGTCGGTTGATTTAAAAAACAAATTGAATTTGAAGTTACGATTTTTACTCTTGCATCAGGGAATATATTCATCATTTCAACTAAGAATGGAAAGAACCCATTTTACCGTTTACGATTTAATTCATAGCTATATTAAGAGACAATAAATTTGTTATTATCACAACTCTTGTTTACCTACATATACTAATTATAAATGTTTATTCCAGTATTCTGTTAATCCTTAATTTTGTATAGGGGCACAGAAGGATTGTTCTTATATAAGACACAGGATTGAGGCGTGTGTGAATACGCCCAAGGATTACAAAGCCGTAGAGGGGCAATCCTGCAAGCATCTACGCAAGTTTTAAGGTTAACAGAATACTAAGGCGTGTCTGAAAACTCATTGTACCGTTCTGACCGCTCCACTTTGCGGTATACTGCGTCGAGGTTTTGGAAACGTAGAACCACTACGTTCCCAAAATCGCTCCTTGTCTTCCACAAAGTGGAACGCCCAGCGCAAGCAGTTTTCATACACGCCCTAGCCGGAGGATGCGAGGTTTTATGGAAATTCATGTTGTTCAGCCGGGGGAAACCCTGGCTTCCATTGCAGACCAATATGGGGTGACGCAGGACAGAATAATAACGGATAATGAACTGCCAAATCCTGAAAATTTAGTGGTGGGACAGAGTATCGCGATTTTATATACAGAAGTAACACATACGGTAGTCCAGGGGGATACCTTATATGGAATTGCAGAACAGTATGGGGTTACACCTACCCAAATACTTCAGAATAATCCATGGATCAGTGAGGCCGAAGGTTTAGTTCCCGGTCAATTAGTCGTAATCCGCTTTCAAAAAGAGGAAAACCTGGGGGACATTATAATAAATGGTTATGCCTATACCTTTATTGACCGTACAGTATTAAGGAAGACCTTACCTTTTCTTACTTATTTATCCATATTTAATTATGGTTTCACTCCTGACGGGGAACTGATTCCTGCTGACGACGAAGAAATGATACAAATTGCAGAAGATTTTAACGTGGCCCCTCTGATGGTTCTTGCCCCGATGGATGCCAGTGGAGCTTTCAGCAATGCGCTTGCCCATGCAATATTTATCAATACACAGGGACAAAACCAGTTAATCCAGAATGTTTTAACCACTCTGCAGGAAAAAAATTACAGAGGTGTGGATATTGATTTTGAATATGTTTTACCGGAAGACCGCGAATTATTTATTACCTTTATCACCAATATGAAAAATGCCCTGGAACCGGAAGGTTATATCGTAACGGTGGCTTTGGCGCCGAAAACCTCCGGGGAACAAGCAGGTCTTTTATATCAGGCACACGACTATCCCGCCATCGGCGCTATTGCGGATCTGGTGCTGCTTATGACTTACGAATGGGGATATACCTTCGGACCGCCCATGGCAACATCACCTATAGCCAGCGTAAGAAGGGTATTGGAATACGGTGTTTCGGTAATCGACCCTGACATAATATTGATGGGTATGCCGAATTACGCTTATGACTGGCCGCTGCCATTTATAAGGAATCAGACACAGGCGGAATCCATCAGCAATGTACAGGCAATTGAGCGGGCTGTGGAGAATGGGGTCACCATCCAGTTTGATGAAGAGTCGCAGTCTCCTTTTTACTATTATACCGATAACCAGAGTACCGCACATGTGGTCTGGTTTGACGATGCCAGAAGCATGAATGCCAAATACCGCTTAATACCTGAGTATAATCTCCGGGGCGCCGCCGTATGGCAGATTATGAATTTCTTCCCTCAAAGCTGGCTGGTGGTTAATTCCCTTTTTAATATAGTCAAGGTATAACCGGAAGCTGTATTCGGGTACTTGGACACCGGCTATTTGGCATTTAATACACGGCTTAAAAATTCCCGGGTACGGCTTTCGGTGGGATTATTAAAAATTTGTTCCGGATTTCCCTCTTCTGCTATAACCCCTTTATCCATAAAAACCACACGGTTGGAAACTTCCTTTGCAAACCCCATTTCATGGGTTACCACCAACATGGTAAGGCCCGACTTTGCAAGCTCCTTCATAACCTTAAGCACCTCTCCCACCATTTCAGGGTCCAGGGCCGAAGTGGGTTCATCAAACAGCATAACGTCCGGTTCCATGGATAATGCCCTGGCGATTGCCACGCGCTGTTTCTGTCCGCCGGATAGCTGCCTGGGTTTTGCATTAACGTACTGTTCCATGCCGACCACCTTTAAATATTTCATTGCAACGGCCTTTGCTTCTTCCTTGGAACGCTTCAATACGGTTAACTGACCGACCATACAGTTACTTAAGACATTGTGGTTGTTGAATAAATTAAATTGTTGGAATACCATGCCGAGCTTTGTCCGGTAAGCATAGATATCGTGCTTATTGTCCAAAATATTTTTCCCTTTATATGTAACCTTGCCGCCGGAGGGTTTTTCCAGCAGATTTATACAGCGAAGGAGCGTTGATTTGCCGGATCCGGAAGAGCCGATGATGCAAATCACTTCCCCTTTGTCTACTGAGAAATCAATATCTTTTAACACTTCATGAGCTCCAAAGGATTTACTCAGATGTTGAATATCAATTACTTTTTCCATCTTTTTATCTAACCTCTTTCCCTGCATATCCTTATAATCAAAGCTTAAGCTTTAAACCTGCATCTGATTTCCCATCATAGTATAATTATCCGGACCGTCTAATTTTCTTTCAAAGGCACGCAAAATTCTTGTTACCGTAAAGGTCATGATAAAGTACAGTACGCAGGCAACAAAGAAGGACTCAAAGTATCTGAAATTATTACCCGCCACGGTCTTAGTCTGGAAATATAATTCGGAAACCGAAATAACATTCAGCACGGAAGTATCTTTTATATTGATTACAAATTCATTGCCGGTTGCAGGTAAGATGTTCCGGATAACCTGGGGCAAAACAACATGCAACATGGTTTTAATATGGTTCATGCCAATTGCGGCCGCCGCCTCAAACTGGCCTTTGTCTATGGAAACAATACCTCCGCGGACGATTTCAGACATATAGGCGCCTGTATTAATCGATACAATAAAGATTGCCGCAACCGCTCTGTTCATGTCCAAATGGAATGCCTGTGCGGAGCCGTAATAAATTACCATGGCCTGTACAATCATAGGTGTTCCCCGGAAGAATTCAATATAGGCGGAAAGAATCCCATTAACAATTTTGAGTATAATTCTTTTAATACCTCGTTCCGGCATAGGAATGGTACGGACAATTCCCACCAATAAGCCGATAAAAGAACCCAGAATCGTTCCGATAATAGATATATAAAGGGTAACGCCGGCCCCGCGAATAAACATAGGCCAATTATTTACAATAATCTCCTTAAGCCAACCCAGTTTCATATAAATGCCCTCCTTAATTCTGCCATATTATTTATAAATATTATTCATAAAAGAAACCGGCTGCATTCCTTATACACCCGGCTTCCCGGCGCGCTGACATTACCTGGCTGCCGGCTGGTTTAATATAGCAGCATCCATAATACTTGTACGTTCTTCCTCAGAAATGCCTGCTAAAATTTCATTGATTTTTACAGTCAGTTCACTGCCCTTCGCAAGCCCTACCGCTATAGCAGTATCGTCATCCGATGTCTTAAATCCGTCCGTAAATTCTGCCATTGCAAAATTATCATTGGCAGAGGAAGCACTTACGCCCTCAGGACGTTCCGACACGTAACCGTCGATAATTCCGGATTCCAGCGCTACTCTCATGGCCGGGAAATTGTCCATGGCAGTCTCCTTTTTCACACCTTCAATTTGATCAATAACGGTATAATGGAAGGTATTTAACTGAGCTGTAATTTTAGCGCCTTTAAAATCCTGTATGGAGGTGGCATTTTCATATTCGCCGCCTTTTTTCACTACCATTACTAAATCCGATTTATAGTAATTATCTGTAAAATCAATGGTCTTTTTTCTATCGGCAGTGGGAGACATACCTGCAATAATGGCATCTGTCTTGCCGGAAGTCAATGCAGGAACCAGTCCGTCCCATTCCGTTTTCACAATAACCAGTTTTTTTCCTAAACCGTCTGCAATCCTCTTGGCAATTTCAACATCATAGCCGCCTGCAAATTCCGCGTTGCCATCAATTGCAACACCGCCGTTGGAATCATCCATCTGAGTCCAGTTAAATGGAGCATAACCTGCTTCCATACCTACCTTAAAGGTATCCTCTTCCGTTCCTGCATCTGCTGTACCGGTATCCGCCGTATCAGTATTCTCAGACCCTGTGTCTTTCGTCCCTGGGTTCTGCTCCATAGTGTCTGCCGTCCCCGTTTCTTCTAAATCCGTCTTGGTTCCACATCCCGCCAATAACATCATTGCCCATAATGACATTGCTAAAAATACAATCCATTTTTTCTTCATAACTTATTCTCTCCTTCTCTTAATAAATTTAATTCAGCTTTCCTTTGATCCGTTCTATCCGCAGGCAACGCCACTCCTTTAGAGCGAACGCCTTATACGAAAAAAAAACCTGAGGCAAACTCAGGTCAAATAAATGACTTGTCCAAAAATCCCCTTTTTCCCAAACGAGATAGCACAACTCAATAAACCGGGAAGTTTATTGGGACAGTCCTGCAACTGTTCACTGCAGGCCCAGCAAATAATCCTGAGAGTATTATCCGCTTCGGCGATATTTCCTTCTCCATAGCATCTTTGCTTCTCAAGCTCCGCTAAAGACTGTTAAATACCGCACCTCTACCTCACCCGTAAAAGTGAGGCTTCTATTAAATTATGTTATATATCTTACAACATCCTATTATATCTGTCAATCCGGGAAATGATTTTTATTTTTACCGTAAAAAGAGAAACAAAGCTGATTCCCTGTCTAATTTCACTACTTGCTTACCCTTTACGAAAATAAATAAAAAAGTCGCTTGCAATATTATTCAGTCTATTTCTTCTCCAGCAGATAGTATACGCCGCCATAGAAGCAAACAGTAACAATCCTGGCGCTTGCTTCGGCGTCTTAAAGGTGGTAATCACTAAGTAGTAGATCGGCAGCATTATAATAAAGGTTAGTACCGTAAAAAGAAGTTACTTTAGGATAGAAACAAGGTTTTTTCCCATTTTCTTACTCGTAATCATGATATATTATCACCCCACTTTTCAAAATATTTCATTTGAATTGCTTTGATAATTAATACTATGACTAGGAAAACCGAGCCTACCGCACAGGCGTAGCCATAAAAGCCTTAAAGCCTTTACCCATCATCAAAGATACGATTGTATTTGTGCCGCCTGCCGGCCCTCCATTCGTTAACGCGTAAACAATATCATATACCTTTAGTCCGCTGATCATGCCAACAATAACGCAGTAGCTTATTGATGGGAACAGCATCGGAAACGTTATGCCACAGAAGTTTTTTATCTTTCCAGCCCCATCAATTGCTGCAGCTTCTTTTAACTCTACAGGAATTGACATTAAATTTGCCAAATATATTGTCATTATCCAGCCAGACCATTGCCATACGCTTACGAAAATGATACACCTCATGGCAACATCGGCATTTCCAAGAAAATTTACCTTTTCAAATCCTAATATCTGTAAAAACTGATTGATTAATCCGAAATCAGAGGTAGATAGCATTTTATTCAACACCCTTAACATAGGTGGAACCACCCTGGTTATTCTGCCAATATGCAAGCTGTCATTCTTCAGAGCTGATCAATTCTAACACTGCAATCGTTGCGGCAAGTCAATTCTCTTATCACAAACAATAGATATCACGTTTCGCGAACATTCTGTTGTCATTAGCAAGCCAATTCACTTGTTATGAATGCAAAACCCCTTGTCTTTATGGTTTTCTGAAAAGCCCCTAAGACAAGGGGTCTAACATAACGTCAGCTTCTTATTGATTATTGTGGTGAAGGTTTTACACACAGGCATGCTCTAAATACATAGTTATTCCGCAATAATTATATTTATACCGATATCACGTAATTTTTTTACTGTTTCTTCCGGTACCTGATCATCAGTAATAATTCCCGCTACATCTCTACCATGAGTATATGAAATTAAATTATAGCAATTAAACTTTGACGAATCTAACAGAATATAGGTCTGTGATGCAGATTGCATTACACACTTTTTAAATCCTGTTTCAGAAGTACTTGCAACATATATATTTCCATCAGTGCCGATAGAGTTTGCCCCTAAAAATGCTGTATCTACTTTAAACCTCTGCAATTGCTCTTCTGCTAATGCTCCTCTTGTCGATAATGTATTTCTTCGTAAATCCCCTCCAATGAGCAGCACTGAGATATATCTTCTATTTATAATTTCTGATGCAATATTTAATCCATTCGTCACTACTACATTTCGATTATCGTTTGATATGTTCTTTGCTACATAATATGTCGTGGTTCCTGAATCAATAAATAGCTTTTCCCGGCTATTAATTAAGCTCAATGCTTTTTTGGAGATTTTCTCCTTTAAATCACCTTTTGAAATAATTCTTTTTTCATAAGGAGCTTCAACGTTTAGATCTTCCATAACAAGCATTGCTCCACCGTGAGTTCGTATAATGTTATGGTCTTTTGACAAATCTTCTAAGTCACGCCTGATTGTCATATCAGTTACATTAAACAGTCTGCATAACATACTTATTTCTACTTCGCCATCTCTTTTTAAAAATTCCAGTATCTGCATGATTCTTTTCTCTTTTAACACAAATACACCCCTACCTTTTACTGCATAAAATATTTAATTTATTATATAACATTTTCCAAAAATCTTCAATTATTTATATAAATCTTTGACAATTTATTTCTTTTATTTCTTTTATCAAACATTGGAAGCCAATAAGTGATTTATTTAGTCAGAATATATTGTACAAATGTTTCAATTTGATAAGACATAGTAACTGCTCCCGGGTCTAAATGTCCAACACCTTTATCTGCCTGATAACATGCTCTTCCCCGAAACGCTTCCATTTGTTTTGTTGCTTGTGCACCTTCTAATGCTGCATCTTTCATTTTCACCAAAATTTCTTTTTCATCAAAACCATCTGCAATGCTTATTTTTAGTGCTTGAACAGCAGGATATATTGCATCAATCATTGTTTTTTGATTGGGCTGTACATTTCCTCTTTGCATAATTGCATCTAGCATGGCTTGATAAATGTCCTTTAGAACATCAATTGTAATTGTTTCAGACTCTTTTGCAGCTTTGGCAGCAGCTAAATAGGCACTTCCATATAAAACTCCGGAAGATCCGCCTACTGCACTCATTAAGGTCATGCCGATTTTTTTCATCATATCACTAATCGATAACGCTTCCAGTTCATCAGCGATTTCAACTAATTTTAGAAATCCACTATTAATATTTGTCCAATGATCCCCATCGCCGGTTGCTGCATCTAATGAAGTAATATAATCTCCACATCCTTCATATCGCTTAGAAATCATTTTGATATATTCTACATAATCTTTGCTTGTTAAATTCATACCAATACCTTCCTTCTTATACTTTAAAATTTGGTGCATTACATGGTGCATCCAGACATTCTTTCAATTCATCATCCAGTTTTAATAATGTCACGGAGCATCCAGACATTTCTAAAGCAGTCATGTAGTTTCCAACAAACGTCTTATATACTTTAATTTTCTTGTTTTCCAAATATTCCTGCACATCATTGTTTAAAACATATAATTCCATTAAAGGAGTTGCTCCGAGTCCATTAATCATTAATGCCACTTCTGCTTCTTCCATTGATGTTGATTTTTCAAAATCCTCCAAAATTCTGGAAACTAAAATTTCTGCAATTTCTGTTGATGTTTTTAATTCACTTTTTCCAACACCCGGCTCTCCATGAATACCCATGCCAATTTCCATTTCATTTTCATTTAAAACAAATCCCGGTTTCCCTACCGCCGGTATAATGCAGGAGCTTAAAGCCACTCCCATACTTCTTATATATTGAACTGCTTTTTCTGCTGTTTCTTTTACTTCTGTCAAAGAAGCGCCTGCTTGTGCCTTTGCTCCGGCTATTTTATGTACAAACACGGTACCGGCAATGCCTCTTCTTCCTGTTGAAAAAGTACTATCCTCTACAGCTACATCATCTTTTACAATAACATAGTTCGCCTTTCTATCTTCTAATTCAGCAATATCCAGTGCCATAGTAAAGTTCATATAATCTCCTGAATAATTTTTAATTATCATCAAGACACCCTTACCACTATCTGCCTGCCTGATACCTTCCAATATACGTTCTGGATCAGGGGATGAAAATACATTACCGCAAACGGCCGCATCTAACATACCTTTTCCGACATATCCCGCATGAGCAGGTTCATGCCCGCTTCCTCCGCCTGAAATAATACCTACTTTATCGCTTTTTTCCCTTCTTGCAATAACACCCTTACCTTCACAGTAAATAACATCTTTATTTGCCTTCGCAATACCTTTTAGCATTTCATCAATTATATTTTCTGGTTGATTCATGATTTTCTTCATAATTTTTCTCCATTATTTATTCTGATATACTTCGATAATATGTTTTGCTCTTTGCTTCATTATTTCCTTTGCATTCGCTGCGATTTCATGATAATACACTGGTGCAGTTGCATTTTTAATTTGAGCTTCAATGCTTTCATTTGCTGAAGTTCCTATTCCGGTAAAATAATTGAATTTTCTGATTCCGGCGTTAATAGCAGCCTTAATCTGTTCTTCATCCACACCAGTGGTTCCATGCATTACAAGTGCTGTCGGTATTAATGAATGAATCTGTTTTACTCTCTCAATATCAAGAATTGGTCTTTCAACAAAAAAACCATGTACGGTACCAAACGAAATAGCAAGCATATCTACTAACGCTCTAATGCAAAATTCTTCTGCCATTTTTGGGTCCGTATAATATTGTTCCATATTTTCTATCCCAACACCAAACTCCGTGCAGCCGCCAATACCTTCAATGTTGCTAGGCATTTGTCCCACTTCTGCTTCAACAATAATTCCCAATTGATGTGCCATTTCCGTAAATCGTTTTACTTCAGAAACGTTTTCTTCATAGGGAAGGTGTGCACAGTCATACATAATTGATGTAAAACCATTTCTTACCGCTTTCATTACATAATTGTAATTTGTACCATGATCTAAATGAATGATTACAGGAACTTTTGCTTTTTCGGCAAAATGAACCATTAATGGACCAAACACATTGATTGGTGCATATGGCTCATGCACCTGCGCATGGCTCAACATAATTGGAGTTCCCATTTCTTCTGCAGCTTCTAATACCGCTTGTATTCCTTCCAGTGTTGTTGCATTTATGCCGGCAATCGCATAATTATTTTTTTCTGCATCCACTAATATTTCCTTTGGATCTGCTATCATAATAAATTCCTCCTATTGTTTATTCAAAATCATGCATAAGAAAGTATAACCTTTTATACTGTTCGAATTTTTTAGTGTAATATTCCTGTTTTTCTTGATTGGGGATATAAGTTTTATTTACTTTAACTGCTCGGTTAACGCCTTCTTCAAAACTCGGATACTTTCCTAATGCTGTTGCCGCCAAAATCATACACCCCAAAGTGCCTGATTCTTTGCTCATTAATGTATTCATTTTGATATGGAAAACATCTGCCCGTATCTGTAACGTTAATTCAGAAGAGGCTCCGCCACCTGTCACATTCATTTGCTCCGGCTTTAATTGATATGGAGCTAATAACTCATACGTCATCTTCATTTGAAATGCCATACTTTCTTTAATCGCCAGATAAATTTCTTCCGGCTTTGTGTGAATCGTAAGACCCCAAATTAATCCCTTTGTATCATAGTTAACATCCGGTGTTCCAGATGAACCAAATTGAGGGAGTACAAGTAAATCCGTAGTAATATTTGACGAAATCTCATCCATATATTCAAAGAAGTTCTTTCCCTCTCTTTCACATTTCATTTGTATTCCATTAAAAATTGTATCCCGGCTCCAATTCATTAAAATTCCACAGGTTGTTATTTCCAGGCTGGTTAAATAAGTATTAGGAAATACATAGGGAACACATGTCAAATCATGTTCTATCATATATTGATTTTTAATTATCTCCGGCAACATTATGAAGATAAACTCACAGGTTCCATGTCCATCCTCGCCTTGTCCCGGATTGATAATTCCTCCG
The DNA here is from genome assembly GCA_015655075.1 of Clostridiales bacterium. Taxonomy (GTDB): domain Bacteria; phylum Bacillota; class Clostridia; order Lachnospirales; family Lachnospiraceae; genus Anaerocolumna. The sequence continues at coordinate 27,324 of JAATFT010000030.1, forward strand.
CCTAAAGCCGCACAGTTTTGGTCATGACCGCCCACAACTACGGTGGTATCCTTTGTTAAGTTTAACTCTTCTGCAATTTCTTTTCTTATCTTCCCTATGATCGTTCCTGAAGGAGTAGGCTCCGACATTTTATCAACTGATATCCCTGCTAAGTTTAACAGCTTCGCAGACCACTCTTTTTTCTTAATATCAAATGCCATACTTCTTGAAGCTGATGAATAACTAACCTTTCTTTTTCCAGTTAAGATATATCCTATAAAATCTTCATAGAAAAATATATATTCGGCTTTTTGAAATACATCCGAATTCTCATTCATCCAGATAAACTTGGGCAGAGAATACATTTCACTTGCCGGCAAACCGGTAATATTCATTATTTCCTCTTTGCTAACCTGTTCTATCAACTTCTTTGTTTCTATCATTCCTCGTTTGTCACCGGTAACTGTCGAATTACATAAACTCTTTCCGTCGGCATCCAGGCAAACGATGGATTCACCTAAGGCCGCTATTGATAATGCCTCAATAATTTCGGGCGAATGAGAAGCAGCCTCCAGAATAGTTTGTTTTACATTATGCAATACAATATCAGGATCGATTTCCCTATATCCGTCTTCTCCAAACTCTTTATAGGTTTTTCGTGCTTCACATAAAATATTTCCCTCTATATCATACACGACCATTTTGCAGCCGCTTGTTCCAATATCTAATCCTGCAAAAGCCATACGTTTCCACCTCTTTTTTTTTAGCAATACTATTAGCCTTTTAATAATCTGCGTTTTTTAATAATATCTACATATACCGCAATCAATACAATAATACCTTTTACAATTAACTGCCAAAATGAATTGATATTTAAAAGATTTAAACCATTACTAATAACTCCAATAATCATGGTACCAATAACAACGCCGCCGATTTTACCTGTACCGCCTGTCATACTTACACCACCAAGTACACACGATGCAATCGCATCCATCTCAGCTCCTGAGGAAACTGATGGTTGTCCTGAATACATACGCGCAGCTAAAACAACACCTGCAAAGCCGGATAAAAATCCCGAAATTGTATAAACGGAAATTTCAATCTTATGAGTTGAAATTCCTGAAAATTTTGCTGCCTCACGGTTTCCACCCAGTGCATAAATGTAAGTACCAAATTTGGTTTTTGAAAGTATGATCGATGCCATGAGGATAAACACTGCCAAATATATAACCGGTAAAGGAATCGAACCTAAGTATCCTGTCCCAATGATAGCAAATGCATCCTCCTTACACCTGATCGGCAACCCCTTACTATAAATGTAAGCCGCACCACGTACGACATTCATTGTTGACATCGTTACAATAAAAGGCGCCATACCTGTTTTTGCAATTACCAATCCATTCACAAACCCGACAGCCGTACCAAATAACATACCAATAACAATTGCCGCCGGAATTGGAACTCCATTATTAATCAAACCAACACATAATGTTCCGGAAAATGCTACAACAGCTCCTACTGAAAGATCGATTCCTCCCAGGATAATAACAAATGCCATTCCCAATGCAATGACTGCATTCGTTGAAATCTGCCTTCCGACGCTTAATACATTATCTGTTGTCAAAAATACCGGTGACATAATCGAAACTATTGTACCTATGATAACAAAAGCTCCTAATATGCCCAGATTTTCAGTAAAAAATTTAATCGCTATATTGGTTTCCTTTTTCGTTGTTTGATTTTTTGTTTGCATTAATTATTCCCCTCCAGTTGCATAATACATAATCCGTTCTTGTAAAAATTCATCCCTGCTTAATTCTCCTGAAATTTTTCCTTGAGCAACAACATAAATCCTATCACACATATTAATAATTTCAGGCAATTCCGAAGATATCACAATAACCGCCATACCTTTTTCTGCCAAATCGTCAATAATGGAATATATCTCCGCTTTTGCTCCTACGTCTACACCTCTTGTAGGTTCATCCAAGATTAAAACCTTTGGATCTGTTGCCAGCCACTTCGCCAATACTACTTTTTGCTGATTACCCCCTGACAGATTATGTGTCAGCTGCTCAATCGCAGGAGTCTTAATTGAAAATGCATTGATATATTTATTTATAATTTCATTTCTGACATGCTTATTTTCTATAATTCCCTTTTTATATTTATCCTGTATTGTTAGCGTAATATTAAAGGCAACCGAATTTTTTAAAATCAGACCTTCCTTTTTCCGGTCCTCTGGTATTAGTGCAATACCATGGTCAATTGCATCTTTGACATTTTTTAAATGAAGTAGTTTTCCATCAAGATATATTTCACCGGATCCTAATTTATCAACTCCGAAAACAGCTTTCATAATCTCGCTTCTGCCGGCTCCCACAAGCCCCGCAAATCCTATGATTTCGCCTTTTCTTATATGAAATGAAACATTCTTAAATGTTCCTTTTTTATTCAAATTTCTAACTTCAAAAGCAATATCTCCAATGGAATGTTTTGTCCTAGTATAATATTCAGTTAATTCACGTCCGACCATCAGCCCAATTAATTCGTTCACTGTTGTTTCTGACGTTACTTTTGTATCAATATATTTTCCGTCACGCATTACAGTAATGCGATCGGTAATTGCAACTAACTCATTTAGTTTATGAGAAATATATACAATACTTACACCTTGTTTTTTCAATTTCCTTATTATTTCAAATAGATGTTCAACTTCTCTTTCAGCTAATGATGATGTTGGTTCATCCATAATAATTATTTTAGAATTGAACGATACCGCTTTAATAATTTCAACCATCTGCTGCTGCGCAATTGTTAAATAAAAGACTTCCCTGGTGACATCTATATCCAGACCTAATGAAACCACCATCTTTTTTGCTTCCTCATTCATTTTTTTACAGTCTTTCAAACCAATTTTATTAACAGGTTCTCTTCCAAGAAAAATATTTTCTGCTACACTAATATGCGGTACCAAAACAATTTCTTGATGAATTATGCTAATTCCTTTCTCCTGCGCATCTTTAACACCATCAATTTTTATTTCATTTCCATTTATTCTGATCTGACCGGAATCCGCTCTATAAATTCCGCCAAGCACTTTAATCAAAGTAGATTTGCCTGCACCATTTTCACCTAAAAGTGCATGAACTTCACCTTCTCTGAGAGAGAATTGAACATCCTTAAGCGCATATACACCTGCAAATTGTTTTTCTATTCCTTTCATCTCTAATACGATTTTATTGTCCACAGCTTCCTCCGCTTATTTTACATAGGATGGAGGGATTCTGAAAAACCGGTACCTCCATCCTATCTTTTAGTCAGTAGTAATCTTACCTAATCATATTATTGCCATCCGTCAACGCCGTACTCATCTACATTACTTGCATCAATTTTGAATGTATCAACTGCAATTGATTTTTCGATGGTTTCACCATTTAGTACTTTAAGTATATTTTCATAACTTGTTTTAGCTAAACCTACCGGTGATTGCGCTGCTGTAACAGCAAGAGTTTCGTCCTTTAATGCTGCCTTACCATCAGGTGAACCGTCAACACCGTAGATTTTAATATCACCTAATTTGTCAGCTGCTTTTAATGCTGCGATAACACCAAGCGCTGTCGGATCATTAATACCATAGAAAGCTTGGACATCTGGGTTTGCTTGAATTATATTTTCAGCGATTGGCATCGCTTTTTCAAGCGAGGCTTGAGCATCCTGTTTTGCTACAATCTCAAATTTGTCTGTCATCCCAGCTTCTTCCAGTGCTGCCACAAAGCCCTCATAACGGTCTACACAAGCCACCATGGTAGGAGAGTCAATAATTGCAATTTTTGCTCCGTCCGGGAAATCCGCAATGATTGCTTCTCCAATAATATGACCTGCATTGAAGTTGTCTGATGCAACATTTGCTGCCACTAAATCGGTATCTGTAACAGGGTTATCAATAGCAATAACCGGAATATTTTTTGAAGCTGCAGTTTCAAGAACTGATTTTACACCATCAGAATCAACTGGCAGTAAAAAAATACCATCAACGCCTTGTGTAATTGCATCTTCTACTTGTGAAATTTGTTTTGCCTGATCATATTGTGGATCATAAATGATTAATTCATCCCCGTTTTCATCACAAAGTGTTTGAAGTGCATCACCAATTGTCGTCATAAATGGATTGTTTAATGTAGAGGTACAATAAGCAAATTTACGTTCACTCTCAGTTGCTGCAGGCGTTACATCGTCATTTGCAACTGCTTCATCTGTCGATTCTTCTGTACTTGTATTCTCATTTACTACATCTTTCTTTTTGCACCCCATGAATGCAGATACTGCAAGAACTACTACAAGTCCCAAAGTAACGAGCTTCCTCATTTCATTTCTTCTTTTCATACTACGTTCCTCCTAATACATTATAGTTTGTTTTTAGCACTGATACCTTCTCTTCGAAATACGTCTTTGTTTTCTTACATTTATTAACTTAATTGGACTTATTATGCATAAATGTTCACTTATGTTGTATTTCGTTTCGAATTATTATCATATTATAACATTTTTCAACTTTTATCAATATATATTATGCACATAGAAATTCATTATTTTTGTGCAATATGATACATAAGCAGATATAAAAAAAGAAATGCTCGCGATTATCAAAAAAAGATAATGACATTTCATAAGAAATGTCATTATCTTTTTTGCTATATAACCATAATCCCCAAAAATCTTTGAAGCTAATATGTGTATCATTTTCATATTGAAAAAGCGTTCGGTAATTGAACTTTATTTTATCACATTTTTGATAATCTTCAAGAATTATTTACATAAACCACATAAACCATACTGCCTGATTCGTGGTAGATATTGATATTGCTCCCGCAGATAACGCTGCCAGAACATCTTCCTTATCTGCAATCAGTCCTCCAACTATGATTGGAACATCGATCAGATCCCGAATCCTCTTAATTACCTTTGGCATAACTCCGGGAAGGATCTCGACATAATCCGGTTTAACCGCTTCACTCTGTTTTTTGATATTCTGGCGGGCGATTTCAATATATGCAGTCTACAGACAGGTCTGCTTCGGATATGCGGTCAGCGTATCCGGTTCTTTCTGGTATCCGGGTTTTATTCTTTTCATGCAAAACAATGTACCGCAAAACCCCGATATCCGCATACTGCTGCTTTCAGGATGCATGGAAGGTGCCGGCGATCCTCCGCCCCTGCATCATTCAGTTAAATGTCTGAAACAGGCGCACCTTATATTAAAAAAGCAATTATCTCCTCAAAACACATCCCTTATCTGGGACGACGGCGACCACGCGGATCACCTCCATCTGCGTTTTAAAAGGGCACTGCAATGGCTATTTGAAGACAATATTTCACCTTATCATCTGTAAATGGGGTTGGGAAATTACGTCCGTTTAACAGCTATGGCTATTTAAATAAATTCAGGCTAAGTATGGGGAAGAAGCCACTTTTACTTACCTGCGGTTTCTTCCCCGCTTAGCCCAAGCCGTCTATATTATAATATTTTTCTTCAGAAGCTGTCAAAGCCGCTAATTTTAAAAACAGCAACACGAACTTTCCTTTTCTCTAACTCTTATTTTTCGCAGACCGGTAAGCAAGAAATTTTTTCATAATTTCCGGATTGTCATTCAGAAAATCAATTAAATCATGAATACCTATTAATATTTCATTACTGATTGTGTGCTCCATCTTTTCCGTACCTTCCAGCAGGCCGTCTTTTATTCCTAAAACAGTCAGAAACCGCTCAATTAAATTATGCCTGTTAAGTAATGCCTTCCCTAATTCAGTGCCGTTTGGTTCAAGCATGATAACCCCATATTTTTCATATTTTATTAAATTCATATCAGCCAGTTTCTGGATCATTTTTGTAACGGACGGCGGTTGTACATTTAAAGCGGCAGCAAGGTCATTAACCCTGGTAAAGCCGTTTTCTCCCGAAAGCCTGAATATCATTTCCATATAATCTTCTGCCGATGCAGATAAAAGCTCCCGATCCTTTCTCATATATTCTCGGAAAGTAAAAAATTCATGTTCCGGCATTTTAAGCCTCGGTTGACATCTTTTATTATATGATTATTCCGGTTATAGAACGGATATGCCTTTTTCCTGGAGCGTGTTTGAAAAATGCTTGTGCCGGGCTGGAGGCTCCACTTTGCGGGAGGTAAGGAGCTATTTGGGGAGCGTAGTGGGGGCTACGTTTCCAAAATTGTGACGCAGCATACCGTAAAGTAGGACGGTCAAAACGGTGCAATGATTTTTCAACCACGCTCTAATATCCTTTCCGCCCGCTCAAACTGGCAGCTGCCAAAACGGTATAGCTTAAATTTAACGGCTATTTAAGATAAGATAGTCCTCCTTCCGTATATCCGTCTGTTACGCGCTTAAATTTAATAGCTATGCATTTAAGATAAGAGTTGTACCCGCCGCTTCCTGTCCGTTAATTAAAAGTACAATCCTGTGTTTTCCGGGATAATGGCGTCTAATGGTCAGATCTTCCCAGCTGTGAGATCTGGTTCCCTTTATTCGCGTTCCTCCCTTCACGGTTTTATCTGTAAGCAAAAATAATTTCCGAGACATACTCCCGTTCGCTTTTACAAAGTCAATTCCATATTCAATACGAAAGTGTACCGATGTCCCCTCGCAGAATTCAATCTCATATTTCAGATCACAAGTCTCCCCTATCCTTAAAACGGAGGGCTCCGCCTGTAAGTGTGCATACTTTACCAGTTCCGCCGCATTTTCCGGATATCCGAATAAACCCAGGGCTTTAGGTTCTGCCCTGCGGATTAAAGTTCGCAGACCCTGCCGGAGTATCCAGTCCGTATGGGGATGAACGCCCTTCCACCGGTAAGCCGTTTCCAAAACAATTTCAGGATTATCCTTCGCAATGTCATTGAGGTTATTGGCAACGCTTTTGCGTACATAAAGGGAAGAGTCTTCTTTTAACTGTTCCAAAATTCCAATAACCGGCCCAGGATCGGTTTTAAACATAGGCAGACTGATACCCCAGGGTAAACGTGGACGGCAGCCTTCACTTGCAAGTCTTCTGACATGTTCACTTCCATGCCTGGACCAGGCAGCCATTTGTTTCATTCCCCTATCAGTATCTTTTATTAAAAAAGGCCTTATTGCAAATTCCGAAGAGGAATTCCTGGTAAACCGTTCCAGGGCTTCCATGGATAGCTCCCAGTGTTTCTCTGCCTGTCCATATACTTCCACAAAATCCGGCAGAATCAGATAGGGAAAACCGTAACAGGATTCTTCTATGGCAAATAATATCCTTACGGCTTCTTCATAGTCGGCAGGCAGATATTTCCCCAATGTTTCACTGATTTTTCTCATACGTTTCTTTAATTCCAGTTCCCCCCAGTTTCCATCCATTGTATCCGTAATAAAATTATCTACGGAAAATGGTTTATGCACGGCTAGGATCCGTTTGCCAAAATCAAATAAAAAAGCTTCATTATATATATCCTTTAAAAGTTCAGACATAATTTTCTCCTCCGCTTCCATCCCTCATCGGTTAATTCAACACCCCTTTTCTTTCATTTTAACATGAAAGCCGGAGTAAAAAAATATGTTTTGTGCAATATTTGTTTTTCAAACACGCTCTGGTGTGATGACAAGTTGATACTTGGACTAATGGCGTAGAATGGATTTCCATTCTGCAAGGCGAAGGAATGAGGCATAGCGGTGGCTACGTCGATTGACGACAACGAAGCAGATGGAAATTTAGGCAAGCCATTAGACAAGATATCAACTTGCCAGTGCATTGGTGTGCTAAATTTGTAATATACTTTATGTTGAGAAGTTTAAAAAAGATTACTTACTGTATTCATAAAGTAATAACACAATAAAAACAACGATGAAACCTTTCAAAAATATATTGACTTTATTTTTAACAATTACGGTTACTAATCCTCCTGCATAGAGCAAAAATGTTTCATAAAATCTATCACTTCTATAAGACTGTTAAATTGATAGCAGGGATTAGAAGATTCCAAAACTATCTTTTTTGAGATAGGAATACCCCGTCTTCTTACCGGCATATCCCTTATGTCATCTTCAATCAAACAGGAACAAATTTTTGCTTTATTTGCGGCATCAATTCCAACCATGGAATCCTCCAATACAATTGCCTGTTGGGGATTAACCCCACATTTTATACAGGCCTGTACCTGACCATGAATCAAGCGATCATCTACTCGCATTAAATTAATTTTTCCCATAGTTTCATCTCCTGTCATATTAGTGTCCCAGTAGGAAGCTCCTATTAATAATTCTGATCCCTTCGATACTGCTGTCCCTTACACTTTCCAAAATCTCTGCCATGTTGTCTTCTGTCTTATATAACTGACATATTTCAATCAACATAGGTAAATTCAAGCCGGTGAATATACTAATATCTCCTTTCGCCATTAAAAGCTCTGTCTGCCATGTTTATTTCCTCCTATATCTTACAGAATTCTGATTGCCGCGAGTACAATCAGGGATACTGTCAGAATCAGCATACCCTTTGTAATCTTTAAGCCCTTGCGGTCAAAATATGTATATAAAGCTAATACCACTCCCAATGGAAGCATACCTGGTAAAATACTGTCTAAAATATCTTGTACTATAAATTCCTTCTGATTAATCGCAAATTGCAGGGAACTTGATACTTTTACGTATGATCCGGCCATGATACCCATCATGAAAAGACCAAGAACACCAAGAGCATCCATAACTGATTTCATTTTTGTTCCCGTCATGATTTCTTTCGCTGCATTTCTGCCCAAATGATATCCCATCTTTGTAAACAGATATCCATAGAAAAAGGTTGCACTGGCAAATAAGAGGAATGGAAGAAGTGCACCTAAACCATTTCCGGCTTGTGTCCACGGTAAAAATATTGCGATAAAAATATACTATACCGTTCCGGAATCAATTGCATCACCAATACCTGCAAGAGGTCCCATCAGACCTACTTTAGTGTTATTAATCATTGTCGTATCAATTACTTCATCAACTCTGCCTTCTGCCAGTGCTTTTGCCCTGGCTTCTTCCATAGATATGGCGATGCCGCCGCCCCAGCAAGCCTGTGTATTAAAGAACATTAAATGTCTTTGATAGGCTTCTGCCCGCATTGCTTTATCTTTATATAATTTTTTCAGTGCCAGCATCATTCCAAACAAAAAACTTGGTGCAAGCATTCGATCATAGGTATGTGGTACTTCATTTGCCCACCACCAAGGAAACCATGACTTGCATAATTCAGATTACCATATTCAATTAATGCATGCTTCATTGATTACTCAAACAGACTGTGCTATTCTCATATCGCACACTGGATTAACACATGAAACAATCGAAATAGCCAAAATCATCAAAGAACATGGCGCAAAACTTATTGTCATTACCAGTTATCCACTATCAACTATGGCAAAAATGGCAGATATCGTTTTTGTTTCTTCTGCTGAAGAAACTTCCTATCGTTCGGAATCCATGACCTCCCGTATCAGCCATTTGGCAATTATTGATTCTCTTTTTGTTATTACCATGTTCCATAATGAGAAGGCCTCCAGTGAATCACTTAAACGCATTCGATCCGTTATTTATCCAACAAAAGACATGGATGATTTGGAATAATTAAGTAATCTTTCTAACCCATTTTGCCACATCACTTTAGGATTAGAAAAATTTGTAATCATGACAACAGCATGTCAAGTTTATGAAAACCCTATTTTAATACATTGTAACCGACGGGTCATAACGGACTTGGTATTTTCAAACATACTTTCCAGTAATATTTTATAGAAATTTGGAATATTAACAGTTACAATGATGAAAGAGGATTTATGTAAACTACTCTTAACCTTTGGGAGGTTATTTCATGAGAAAAATATATTTGATTATCCTGTCAGCCCTGATCCTACTATCCATTGGCCTGGCAGGTTATCAGTATCTGAATAAAGATAAGGCGGACCTTAATATGTCCTACCCCTTATTTCTGGAAGCGGTAAAGGAAAATCAGGTGGAATCCGTAGTTTTTGATGAGAACGGCAATACGTTTAAGGCTGTACTCAGTAAAGAACCGGACACTTTATATACCGTGCCCAATCCAAAAACGGAAAATTTTATTGAATTTTTATTAACCAATAATATTGAGGTTAATTACGGACAGAACAGCCTCACGGCTAAGTTCCTGCAAATAATTCTGCTGGCGGTAATTGCCGGCGGGGTATTTTTATACATCCGGAAAGGCGGAAGTAACAAGCCTATGATTTCTGACGCAAATAAAAAGTACGGAAACAATTCGGCAATTACCTTAAATCAGATTGCCGGCAATGCGGAAGCAAAACTAATGGTAGAGGATATTATCGAGTTTATAAAACAGCCGGAAAAGTATGCGGCAGTCGGTGCCAGAATGCCAAAGGGCCTTTTATTATACGGTCCCCCCGGAACCGGTAAAACTATGATGGCAAAAGCCATCGCCACGGAAGCCAATGTTCCTTTTTATGCCATGAGCGGCTCCGATTTCGTTCAAATGTATGTGGGAGTTGGTGCAAGCCGAATCCGGAATCTATTCAATAAAGCGAAAAAAAGTGAAAAAGCGGTTATCTTCATTGATGAAATAGATGCCATCGGTAAAAAGCGGGCCAGAAACACCTCCGCCAGCAACGATGAGCGTGACCAGACCTTAAATGCGCTGCTGAGCGAAATGTCAGGTTTTCACGAAAATAAGGGAATCGTTGTAATCGGTGCCACCAACCGTCTGGATACCCTGGACGAAGCCCTGCTCCGGCCCGGCCGTTTTGACAGGCAGATAGAGATCGGCCTTCCGGATGTAAATGCCAGGAAAAAAATTCTTGCCCTTTATGCAGACGAAAAACCCTTGTCGGATGTCGTGGATCTGGACGCCCTTGCAAAATCCACGGTGTATTTCAGCGGCGCCATGCTTGAGAATCTCTTAAACGAAGCCGCTATCAATGCCGCCAATGAAAAACAGCCGGTAATCAGTAACGAGCATATTGAAAAAGCCTTCTTTACGGTAATTGCGGGAGCCCCCATGTTAGACCGAAGCTTTATTTCAGAGCGCGACCGCAAAATCACGGCCTATCATGAAGCCGGACACGCTTTGGCAACCAAACTGCTGCAGCCGGAACACTATATTTCCAAAGTTACTATTATTCCAAGTGTTAGAGGAGCAGGCGGATTTAATCTAAGCATACCAAAAGATATGATGTTTCAGACCCAAAAACAGCTTAAGGCAAATATACAAATGCTGCTCGCCGGCCGTGCTGCCGAAGAGCTTATCTTTGGCAAGGACGAAATAACCACCGGGGCAAGTAATGATATACAAAAGGCTTCCTCCTTAATCGTAGATTATTTAAATAAATACGGAATGGATCAGGATATGGGGTTATTCAGTACGAATGTTATGGAAGATGGTTACGATAAGGAACTGCTAAGCAAGTGCAGGTCCCAAATGAACAGTTTATATGAAGAGATCAAAAAGCTAGTAAAAAACAATCTGGATTCACTGGAGAAAATCACAGCCGAACTTCTAGAAAAAGAATCTTTAAGCGGTGAGGATATCAACCGTATCTGTGCATAAAGTAAATTTTTTATGAAACAAAAAAATCCATGCCTAAATACGGAAGTTATAAGGACAATTGGTGAACCTGCCTCAAGGATAAACCGAATACGGAGCGGAAAAGGGCGTGGTGCAAAATCAATGTCATCAAGTTAAGATTTTAATTATGTAAAACCTCGCAGAGCAGAGTATGACATAACATACCCTGCTACACTGAAAACGGTATAAACTATATAAGGCACAAGATAGAAACCTTAAATACTTTAAAAGCATGCTTAAGCGACATAAATCAATCCGCCGTGCATATGCGTTGTCATGTACCACCGGAGCAAGTCAAATTTGATTTGTCTTCCCTCATCCGACGCAGTCGCAATAATACTGTTCTCCCGGACATCAGCTCCGGTAACGGTTACCCAATGCCAGGCCTGAAGGTTTACTTCTTCTCCTCTGGACAGATTTAAAAAAGCCAGGGGAGAGTCGGATGAAAGGCCCTGGTGAACAAATTCCGCAAGTTTTTTCGGATAACGTTTTTTTGTAAAACAATTTTCTATGGAAAAAACTTTGGTATCTATTTGTAATCCTCTGTCCCTGGCAAAAAGGATTATACCATCGATAAACCTGTCTACATGATTCACACCCATTGCACCGGGTGTCACATAACGGAATAATTCATCCATATGCCTTGCAAAATCCTTCCGTTCCATGCTGAATGGTTTAAAAAGTTCCTTATATTTCTCCCTTGTCAAAGCAAGATAGGCCGTAATATTGGAAGCACAGACCGGGCCGCATCCGGCTTGTCTGTTCCAGGCCTGTGAATACCATGCCTGATCCGCACCAAAGTAAGTTTTATGTTCTGAACTGTCTGTAATAGTCAGCAATTCCGGTTTTTTTATAGAAACAACCATATAATACCAACCTTCTTTCACTGTCCGTGGACTGCTGCAAAATAACCTCAACTAACTCTGATGTGAGGATTGGGTGTAAAACTAAAAAACACGTATTTTGCACAGCCACTTATTCCTTAGCATATCCGCTGTCCGACAAAAAATACGAATATAGTATGTTTTGTTCCTCATATTATAAACGTTATCCTTCCATGATGCAACAAAAACATACCGACGAAAAGTAAATGTTTGACCTCTCCGGCAGCTATTCTATGTCTGTAATTTTCCGTTATCTCTATAAATTACTATTGAAAATTCCCTTTTATTAAAAAGTTTGACGGGAAATCAGGGCTGTAGCATAATCTCAATTCCACCAAACTTACAGCTGAAATTTGGTGAAATTTTTGAATTCTGCAACAGCCCCTTTTTTTATACAAGATTTTATTCAGGCGTCTTCGGATAGTAGGGCAACCTATTTGCAAAGAACAACCGTAACGTCATTTACGTTTGTCCCCGTTGCTCCCGTCATAATTAAACCGTCCACCGCCTTTAAACCATGATAAGAATCGTTATCATCCAGTATTTCATCACAATCCATCCCCAGCTTGTTTAACTTATCCACAGTTTCCCCATCCACCATACCGCCGGCGGCATCGGTGGGGCCGTCGGTACCGTCGGAACCTAAGGAAAAGATAAGAGTATTCTTCAAACCGGCTATCCCTTTTGCAGCAGTTAAAGCCAGCTCCTGGTTTCTTCCCCCTAAGCCGTTTCCCTGAATCCTTACGGTCGTTTCCCCGCCTACAATTAGTGCACAGGGGGACTTAATGCCGTAAAGGTTTCCGCCGCGGACTTCACTTGCCATGGAAGAGATGAATTTTCCTGCTTCCCTTGCTTCGCATTCCAAGGTAGAGGACAAGACATAGGGGGCATATCCAAACTTTTTAGCATTTTTGGCAACTGCCTTGCATAATTCGCCGACACTTCCGGTTATTACCGTTTCCACATTGTCAAGTTCCTTTGGCGTTTCTTTCCTTAAAGCCTCCATAAGGGCCGCATTAAAATTCAAATTATATTTTTTTATAATATTAAGCGCTTCCTCCACAGTGGAACCGTCCGGATAAGCCGGGCCGGAAGCTATGGAATCCAGCCGGTCGCCAATGACATCCGATAAAACAATGGAATAGACCCGGGCCGGTGCACAAAGGGCGGCAAATTTACCCCCTTTTACATCGGACAAATGCTTACGGATAGTATTCATTTCAACGATATTGGCGCCGCTTTTCAGCAAATCCCCGGTTACATTTTTAATATCCTTAAGGGTAATGCCTTCCGCCGGTTTCTCAAATAAAGCCGAACCGCCTCCTGAAACCAAAAATATAACCTGGTCCTCCTTACTTAAATCCTTTACGGCATCTATCGCGCGGGTAGTGCCAAGTACGGAATTTTCATCGGGTACCGGATGCCCGGCTTCAATAATTTCAAATCCTTCAATTTCAGCCTGGGAATGATCATACTTGGTAACCACTATTCCTTTTCTGACAGAGGCGCCCAATATGTTTTTCGCAGCCTTAGCCATAGTCCATGCGGCTTTTCCTATGGATATCACTATTATATTTCCGGTAAATTTTTTATCGGCCAGCGCCTTTTCCACTGCTTTTTGAGGCAGTACATTTTTAATGGATTCCCCAATGATTGTATATGCCTCTTTTCTCATATTTTCCATTCTTTACCCTCTCCGATCACTTTATTTTCCAACTAACTGTATCTGAAATCTTAACAAATATTTAGTTTTTTTCTTAATGTCCTGTTATTTATCAACGATATTAACAGGTTTTCCGGCAAGAAATGCTTTGAGATTATTTACGGCTATTTCCATAAGCCTTTGTCTGGATTCCTTTGGCGCCCAGGCAATGTGAGGTGTTATAATAATGTTTTTGGCAGAAAGCAAAGGATTGTCCGGCTTTATCGGCTCCGTAGATACAACATCCACGGCGGCTCCGGCAACCTTGCCGCTGTTTAAAGCGTCCCTTAAATCTTCCTCCACTATGAGAGGCCCCCTGGAATCATTAATAATCAGCACCCCGTCCTTCATCTTTGCAATGGTATCCTTATTGATAATCCCTTCTGTTTCCGAAAATAAAGGGCAATGCAGGGTAATTACATCGGAACGGGCCAGTAATTCATCCAGGTCCGCATACCTTAAGGTATCACTTTCCAGCTCCGGATCACGGCTGTGGGAATAAGCAAGCACCCTCATTCCAAGTGCCTGGGCAATTTTAGCCGTAGCCTGTCCGATTTTTCCATAACCTATAATACCCAGAGTTTTTCCGGCCAATTCAATTAAAGGGTAATTCCAGTAACAATAATCCGGACTCTTAGCCCAATCCCCTCTCATAACACTATCGGAATGGGCGCCCACATGATGGCATAATTCCAATAACAGGGCGATGGTAAATTGACCGACTGCATTAGTGCTGTATGCAGGCACATTGGCAACGGGGATTCCCCGCTTTCTTGCCGCGGCAACATCCACCACATTATACCCGGTGGCCAGAACTCCGATAAATTTTATCCCCGGGCAGGCATCCAATACCCCTTCGTCAATTACCGTTTTATTTGTATATATGATTTTTGCGCCGCCGATTCTCTTTACGGTTAATTCTTTCGGCGTTCTTTCATAAACCGTTAAATCCCCCAGCTTTTCCAGACCATCCCAGCTTAAGTCCCCGGGGTTTTCCGTATACCCGTCTAACACAACTATCTTCATTTCAAACTATCTCCTCTAATCCTCAAAAGCGCCCAAGCCCTGTTGATAACACACTTGGTATTTGCAAGTAAATATCACCGTCTTACTTTTCCCAGGGCTTTATTTCCATGGATAAGTCCCCCTCACTTCTTAATGAAATGTAAGCCGCGGGCTTGGAGCTAAACTTTTCAGCCTGAGTTTAAGCTCCTGCTGAAATACCCGAGCAGCAAAGCCCAAAAGCTACCTGATATCGTAAACGGAACGCAGCTCTAATGTTTTTGGCCGTCCCTCTATAATATCCACAACTGCCGTACCTTTTTCCATATCAAAATAATTATCGCTTAAAATAAGGTCACAATCTCCGGAAGAAATCTCCACACACTTTGCATAGGCTTTTGCATGAATGGTAATCCGGTTTCCGTCCAGACGGTAGGTTAATTCAGGATCCGCAAAACGATAGTGTTTCGGGGCGGTAAATAAAACAGAACCCCGGGAAACGACTCTGCCCTCCACCTCATAATCATAAGTATAGTGATTGTCCAGATATGCGGTGTCACTGAAATCCTGTTCTTCAAGCCATACGCTTTCAAAGGACGGCACTATTAAAAACGTTTCTCCGAACATAAGGATATTACTTTTTGCATCTCTTAAGGACCAGTGCACAATTCCTTCCACATCCGCCTTCGTTTCATTGGTCACCGACAGCCTGGCCGTACTGATATTAGGCTCCGGTTCCGTAATAACCGCCGGACGGGTGGTTGTTTCACAAACCTCGTGGCAGGAAATCATAACCGGTGCAAAGAAACGCCTTGCATAGTAGTGCAGGGCCTTCCATCTTCCGAAATAATCAATGGAGGACCAGGAGGCTACCGGCCAGATATCGTTTAGCTGCCAGTAAATTGCCCCCATGCAGCGTCCCCGGTTTCTCCTCCAGTGTTCCACCCCGTACTTAATTGCCTCCGCCTGTAGTAACTGGGAAGCATAAATCAGGGCTTTAAAATTGTTGGGGTATAAAAAGGTCCTGGATAAATAATTCATAATCTTACCGTTGGCGCCTTCATTTCTTTGATGCATTTCCATAATCCTGGAAAAGATATTGCGGTCTTCCTTAAGCGTAAAGCTTTCAATTGTTTTCATGGAGGGGAAGGATTGAAAACCGAATTCCGAAGCATACCGGAAGTAATACTTCCTGTATTCGGAAAACGGTGCGTTGCCATGCCATACTTCCCAATAGTGAACATCCCCTCTGTCCGGATCATTGGGAGCATCAAAGGAGCCGCCTGAGGAAGGGGAGGCCGGCCAGTAAAAGGTTACCGGATCTTCCTTTCTTAAAATATGAGGAATAATATGTTCGTACATGCGGATATAATGTGCTTTGGTTAAATCCGTCCCCTCGTATTCTTTTTTTTCGGCGAACATTTCCATCTCATTATTGCCGCACCACAACCCAAGGCAGGCATGATGGCGGATACGCCTTACATTATCCCTGATTTCCGCCGTAATGTTGTCTTCAAAATCGTAATCCAGCTTATAATTGGCGCAGGCAAACATAAAGTCCATCCAGACAACCAGTCCCAGTTCGTCGCAGATATCAAAGAATTCGTCGGAAGGATAAGTCCCGCCTCCCCAGACGCGGATTGCATTAAAATTTGCATCCACGCACTGCTTTAAAAGTCTTCCGGTACGTTCCGGCGTAATACGGGAAAATATATTATCCTCCGGAATATAATCCGCACCCATGGCAAAAAATGTTAAGCCGTTTACACAATGGGCAAAGCTTTCCCCCCATTCATCTTTCATGCGGATTACGTTCATAGTCCTAAGCCCGATGCGTTTTACCGTGCTGTCCACCACTTTATCCTTTTCTTCCAGCTTGACAATAACCTCATACAGCGGCTGTTCACCCAGGCCGTTGGGCCACCACAATCTGGCGTCGGGAATTTTTACAAATTCCTTATTGCCGGCAGGAATTACTTCTTTTCCGGGAGTTTTTATTTCTATACAAACCCTGGCACTGCCGGATTGTTCCACGCTTGTTTTCACCTTAACCACACCGTCTTTATGTTCCTGGGTTATGATAACATTCTCAATTCTTGAACTGTTAATCCCGATTAAATAGATATCTTTCCAGATGCCAGCATCCGGAAGGCGGGGGCCCCAGTCCCATCCGAACATGCAATGGGGTTTGCGAAGGTGTGGAAACCCTCTCATGGCTTGAATGGAACCGCCTACATGATATTTTTTATCCTCTTCCTTTAAATACCTGACAGGGGAATCAATTTTAACCGTAATGGTATTTTCTCCCGTTTTTAAGGCACGGGTAACGTCATATTCCCAGATGCGGTGAAAATTATTGGCTTTTCCGATTAATACATCATTGATATAAATGGTGCATAAAGTATCCAGCCCGCCACAATGGAGCAATACCTTGGGACAATCACTTAACGAGAAGGAATTGCCGGAACCGGCCGCTCCTTCCTCCAAAGTAAAGCTTCTTTTAAATACATAATCCTTTTCCATCAGTTTAAGCGCTTCCAGTTCATTATCCCGGTAGTATGGATCTTCCATGGCACGGTTTTCCAATAGTATGGAATATACCGAACCGGGTATGCTGCCGGAATACGTTTGTCCGTCGCCGGTAACCATCTGCCATATACCGTTTAGTAATAATTTTTCCATTTTATCTCCTATCTGTGTATTTTCATACGCATAATCTCAAATGATAATTTAATATCCTCAAGCCCCTGCCTGTAGCTTATGCCCCTTCCCTCAAAGCTTATGCATTCCCCCCGCTATTTTACCAGAGCGTGTTTGAAAAATCATTGCACCGTTCTGACCGCCCCACTTTGCGGTATTCTGCGTCGCAATTTTGGAAACGCAGCCCCCCACTACGCTCCCCAAATCGCTCCTTGCCTCTCACAAAGTGGAGCGTCCAGTCCGGCACAAACATTTTCCAAACACACTCTAAGGCGTCTGAACTTCACCGTCATAGGTGAGAATTGCCTTATATAAATCCGGCCTGCGGTCCCTGAAAATCCCCCATTCAATCCTCTGCCTTGCAAGGGCATCCAAATCAAATTCCGCCAGCAGTATGGTTTCCTCACTCCGGCCGGCTTCCGCTATTTTCTCGCCGACCCCATCGGTAATAAAAGATGAGCCATAGAACGTAATTTCAGAATCTCCAATTTTCTCACTTCCAACCCGGTTTGAGGCAACAACCGGTATCAGGTTGCAGGCCGCATGTCCCGTCATACACCTTTGCCAGTGGTCCTTGGAATCAACCTCCGGTTTTTCCGGTTCGGAACCTATGGCAGTGGGATAAAATAAGATTTCCGCTCCCATAAGCGCCATACACCTTGCGGCTTCCGGATACCATTGATCCCAGCAGATACCGGCCCCGATTTTACCGTATCTGGTGTTCCATACCTTAAAGCCCGTGTCGCCGGGATTAAAATAGTATTTTTCTTCGTATCCCGGGCCGTCCGGAATATGACTTTTACGATATACTCCCAGAATTTTGCCATCGGCGTCAATAACCGCCAGGGCATTGTATCTGGCATTATTTTTCTTCTCATAAAAGCTGACGGGAAGTACCACCTCAAGTTCTTTTGCTATCTTTTTAAAATAATTAACTGCTTTGCTTTCAGAAACCTCAGAGGCATAATCATAATATTCCGGTTTTTCTTTCTGGCAGAAATACAAGGTTTCAAACAATTCCTGGGTTAATATGATCCGCGCCCCTTCTTTTGCCGCCTTACGAATCAGCCCTTCTGCCTTTGCAATGTTATCCTCTATATGTTCGCAACAGCTCATCTGCGTAGCCGCAACTTTTACTTTTCTCACTGCAATCCCTCCTTTAAGCTGATATATACTTTGGAAAAATCAACGGAACCCTTCCGGCATCTGCTGGGTAATACAATGTACGTTGCCTCCCTCTTTAATCAGGGGCATTCCGTCTACCTTTACGATTTTCCGGCCGGGAAAAACCTCCTTAAGGATATCCCCCGTCATTTGATCCGTTTTTTTTGCATCTTTTCCAAAAACCGGGAGAATAATTCCTCCGTTTACAAAATAAAAATTCAGATAACTTAAGGTTAATCTTATTCCCTTATAAAAACGGACGGGCGGCTGGAGAATTTCTATTACCTCCAGGCTTCTTCCCTTAGCATCTGTTACTGTCTTTAAAATATCCAGGTTTTCCATGGTTGTTTTATAATTGGGATCCCTTTCATCCCGGCAGGTCTGAATCAATACCAAACCCGGCCTGGCAAAACAGGCAACGTTATCCACATGTCCGTCTGTTTCATCTCCGAATAGACCGTTATTCAGCCAGATTATCTTTCTGATACTTAAATTTGCTTTTATTTTTTCTTCAATTTGTTCTCTGGAAAGCCCTGGGTTCCGGTTGGGATGAAGCAGACATTGTTTTGTCGTTAGCAAGGTCCCCTCTCCGTCAACATGGATGGAGCCCCCCTCCAGAACAAGGGGCACATCCGTAACGGGCACTTTATAATGATTTAATATCTTTAAAGCTGCTTCATTATCCAGAGCATAGGGCTTGTATTTTTCTCCCCATGCATTAAATTTCCAGTTAATTCCTCTTAATTCTCCTCTGCTGTTTTTCAGGAAGGTTGGTCCGTTATCCCTGCACCAGGCGTCATTATGGGGAATTTCAAGTATTTCCGCAAAGGAGCCGCATATTCTCTTAGCTTCCGCTCTGTCTTTGGGATTGACGATTACCGTAACCGTTTCAAATTCAGACACGGCTTTTGCCACGGCGGCATACCCTTCACATACCTCTTTATAATGATCCGGCCATACTAAAGATTCCCTAACCGGCCATTCGATCAAAGTTCTCTCATGTCTTTCCCATTCCCCGGGCATGTAAAATCCGTTTTCTCCTGACATTCCAGCCTCCCTGCATAAATTTTTTATCCTAATTTATTATACCCGGATAAGCTGTTTATGACAACCTGGTTTTATGATTATTCGCAAGAATAATTTATTTACATCAATAATTTTAGCATCAATAATTTTTAGCATGATAAATTATTCGCATCAATAATTTTTTGCGGAAATAACTATTCACATGAATTCATGTATTGACATCTTAAAGTTTATTTTACATAATTAAACTCATATAATGTAATAAAGAAGGTAAATTTATGATTCTGATCACTACGGCGCTTTATTGTGAAGCACTGCCGTTAATACAATACTTTCATTTAAAAAAGGATACTGCCTTTGCCAAATTCCAGGTTTTTAAGAATGAGGATATCGTCCTGCTGATTACAAAAACAGGGACCGTACAGGCTGCAATAGGTACCGCTTCCCTATGCTCCCTGATTACACCCACCTTAAGGGACATTTTCCTGAATCTGGGGGTCTGCGGTTCCAGCCGGGAAGACGATCCTGCCGGGTCAATTTTTTTATGTAATAAGATTATGGACCTGGAAACCATGCGCTGCTTTTATCCCGATATCCTTTTTGCACATCCGTTCAAAGAGCGGTGGGTTTTAACAAGTCCGAAGGTAATAAATACGGACGGGCATCAAATATCATTACCGCCTTTAACCGGCGGCCGGCCAATATCCCCCATGCCTTATCTTATCGACATGGAAGCATCGGGCTTATATCAGGCCGCTTCCTATTTTTATCAGCCCCATCAGATGTTTTTCTTAAAGGTAGTATCTGATTATTTAATGAATACGGATATTACTCCGGATAAAATAACCGGATTAATACAGAAAAATATAGACCTTGTTATGGAATGGATAAGCCAGGTACAGGACGAGCTTTCGAAAATACGCCCCGTATTTACAATGGAAGAAGAAAAATACACGGTAAAACTGACAGAGGCTTTACAACTATCTTCCTCCATGGAACTTAAACTCCGGCAGTTATTAAAGTATTCCAAGTTAAAAGAAGGGAGCTTTACGGACAGAATAAGAGATTTTATGGCTGATAAAACACTGCCGTGCAAAACAAAATCAGAAGGGAAGAAATATTTTGAACAACTTAAGCAGCTATTCCTATAACTCCTTTTTCTCTCATATATACGTTGAAAAAGACGCCATGGCACATCCAAATACCGGGAAAATCCTCTCCCGGTTTCCCAGGGCGGTATGCATTGAAATAAATCATTATAAAGATGTATTCTGCAGGGGGCATCAAAATTATCTGCTTCAGAAGAAATCTCCCAGCCTAATCCTTGCTGTAAAAAGGAATACTTATGTTTATGAAGGCGCCCCTGTCTGCCAGAGCTTTGGAAACCGGCATTTTTATTATACTTCCTCGGTCATGAACTGTTTTTATGACTGTGAATACTGTTATCTCCAGGGAATGTATCCCTCCGCCAATATTGTTATTTTTGTCAATCTGGAGGATATTTTCCTTGAAACAGAGAAACTCCTGAAAAAATTTCCGGTTTATCTGTGCATATCCTATGATACGGATTTACTGGCTTTTGAAAATATCCTGGAATATGTAAAGAAGTGGCAGGCCTTTGCAGAGTCCCGTCCTGATTTAACCGTAGAATTACGTACCAAAAGTGCCAATTTAGGCATACTAAACCAGCTTACTCCCCTTGATAATTTTATATTCGCCTGGACCCTTTCACCTGACGTCATCCAAAGAGCTTATGAACATCATACGCCTTCTTTTGAGGAACGGATAAGCTGTATAGAAAAGGCTTTGGATAAAGGGCTGCGGGTCCGTCTTTGTTTTGATCCCCTGATCTGTAGGAAGGATTGGCAGTCACTTTACGCGGATATGATAAGAACCGCCTTTCAACGGTTGCCCGCCGATAAAATAAATGACGTCAGTCTCGGCGTGTTCCGGGTTTCCCGCGATTATTTAAAACAGATGAGAAAACAGCGTCCCGATTCGGCCATTATCCAGTATCCTTATGAAAACGACCGCGGGGTCTGCCATTACGGCAGAAAATTATCCCAGGAGATGATTTCTTACACCTATAACCTGGTAAAAGAATTTATCCCTGAAAAAAACATCTATGTATGGAAGGAAACAAGTTAAATGAAAGCAGCAATTGTAACCGGAGCTTCCTCCGGAATCGGTCTGGAAATCAGTAAAATACTCATCAAGAATAATTATAAAGTATACGGCATTGGAAGGGATTTCTCTGAAACCCTCTTAACTCCAGAGAAATTTGTCAAAGTTTCCTGCGATATAACGAAAACTTCCCAATTAGTCACAAAAATTAAGGAAATCAGAAGCCGCGACGAAATCCACCTGTTAGTTAACAACGCCGGTGTCGGTTACTTTGGACCTCATGAAGAGCTTAATCCTCAAAAAATTCACGAGATGGTGACTGTTAATCTGGAGGCTCCCCTTATATTAACCCAGCTTTTGTTAAGGGATATAAAAATGCATACCGGGTATATTATTAACATTTCCTCCGTAACGGCAAATAAATCCAATACTCACGGCTGCGCATACGGCGCAACGAAAGCCGGCCTTACCAGTTTTTCAGGCAGCCTTTTTGACGAGGTACGAAAATATGGCGTGAAGGTGGTTACCATTCATCCTGATATGACTAAATCAAAATTTTACAGGAACGCAGACTTTAAGGAAGGAAGCTCGCAAGATACCTACTTACTGCCGGAAGAGGTGGCAAAAGCCGTGGATATGATTATAAATCAGAGGGAGGGAATGCTGGTATCCGAGATAACTCTTAAACCTCAAAAGCATCAGCTTCAAAAGCAATAATACCAACCTTCAAAGCAAACTCTGCGCTGACGCTTGGTCATTTTACGGCTTGATTCCTTGCAAGCGTCTGCGCATCCTGTCCCGAAGGGAATTTTTAAAGTTTGCTATTTCGATTTCTTGGAAGAGCCCGTGGAAGAAGATGCCAAAGACTGCGGTGCAGATTTTTCAGCGTTCCGCTTTTTCTTAGGGGCTTTTTTTGGATTTTTATCTCCCATATTCCTTCACCACCTTTATTATTATTTTTTTATTATTATTTAGTGATATTATAAGATATTTTATCGCTTCTTTGGTATATTGTCAAACTTATTTTCCAGGACGCCCCAAAATTTGTTACTATTCAGCCTTACGGCTTCACAGCAACCTTTTATGCACAGAAATTATGCCTTCTGCATAATTTCGCGCGTGTAAAACTCGGGTTTTCTGTGACTTCCTCTCTGCTCCACTCACCGAAAGCTCCTCGCGGTATCTATGGCTGAACGGCAACCAGAATTGTACTTTGTTTTCTGTTCAGATTAATATAAAAGTTCATTCCACATACAGCCATATCGGAGGTATTCCTGTTATATTTCTTAGCCGGTAAATTACGACAGCTCAAACATACCCGTGTACAGCTGATAATATCTTCCCTTCTGCGCGATTAATTCATTATGATTTCCCCGTTCAATGATCCTTCCGTTTTCCAGCACTATGATGGCATGGGAATTGCGGACGGTGGAAAGCCTGTGGGCAATGACAAAAACGGTTCTGCCCTCCATTAACCCGTCCATACCTTTTTCAATTAAAGCTTCCGTTCTGGTATCTATGGAAGAGGTTGCCTCATCCAGAATCAGCACCGGAGGATCGGCAACGGCTGCTCTCGCAATGGTAATTAACTGCCTCTGGCCCTGAGAAAGATTAGCACCGTCGGAGGTTAACATGGTATGGTAACCCTGGGGCAAATGCTTAATAAAGGAATGGGCATTGGCAAGCTTTGAGGCTTCTATCACTTCTTCATCGCTTGCGTCTAATTTGCCGTAGCGTATATTATCCATAACCGTACCCGTAAAAAGGTGGGAATCCTGCAAAACCATGGCAAGGGAACGCCTTAAGTCAGCTTTTCTGATTTTATTGATGTTAATACCGTCATAACGTATTTTCCCGTCCGGCACATCATAAAACCGGTTAATCAGATTCGTTATGGTGGTTTTACCCGCTCCCGTTGACCCGACAAAAGCAATTTTCTGTCCGGGATATGCGTAAAGACTGATTCCCCTTAAAACAATTTTATTTTCTTCATACCCAAAAACCACATTGTCAAAGGTAACCGCCCCTCCCACCTGGGTATACGTTATGGTACCGTCGCCTGCATGGGGATGCTTCCAGGCCCAGATTCCCGTATGTTCCTTAGCTTCCGTTATATTTCCCCGTTCATCCATGCTGGCATTTACCAAAGTAACATACCCGTCATCCGCCTCCGGCGCCTCGTCAACCATTTCAAAGATCCTCTCCGCTCCGGCAAGTGCCGTTAATACGGAGTTAAGCTGCTGGGATATCTGGGTAATGGGCTGGGAAAAGCTTCTTGTGAACTGTAAAAATGCAACCACGGTTCCCAGTGATATGCTCCCTAAGACCGCAAGCACTCCGCCGAAAACCGCAGTTAAAGCATAAAGTACATGGGACAGATTTCCCATAATGGGCATTAAAATATTGGCAAAAGTATTAGCGTTGGTAGCCGCTTCACACAACTCGCTATTCAGCTTATCAAACTGCAGCTTGGAAGCCTCCTCATGGCAGAACACCTTTACTACTCTCTGTCCTTCAAACATTTCTTCTATAAACCCGTTAACCCTGCCAAGTTCTTTCTGCTGAGCCTTAAAGTATAACCCGCTTTTGCCGCCGATCTTTTTTATTACCTTTAACATGACAAATAGCATTAATACAACCAGAATCGTAAGCTGCCAGCTAAATACCAGCATCATAATAAAAACACCGGCCACCGTGATTCCGGAGGAAATAAAGTTAGCCACGCTGTTGCTTAGCATTTCCCGTATGGCATCCGTATCATTGGTATAACGGCTCATTAATTCCCCATGGGTATGGGTATCAAAATATTTGATAGGAAGCGATTCCATTTTATGAAATAAATCAACTCTTATTTTATATAAGGTTTTTGTTGATACACTCAGCATAATCCGGCAGAAGGCATAGGTGGATAATGCCCCTAAAAGGAAGGTTCCGCCCATTAACAACAAAGTTTTTATAAATCCATGTAATAAAATAGTATCATAATTTCTAGATAACGGCTCTATATACTTATCAATCACAATTTTTAAAAAGGAGGTTCCCACTATCTGAGCTCCGGCACTTAATGTAATCAAAATTAAAATCAGTATCAGCCGGATTCTGTATTCTTTCATATAATCATAGATACGTTTTAAGGTTCTTCCCGCATTTTTCGGTTTACTCCCTGGTCGTAAATTTCTCATCGGTCCCGGCATATTACTCAGCTCCTTTCTGTTGCGATTCGTATACTTCCCTGTAAATTCGGCTGGTTTTCATAAGTTCCTCATGACTTGCAAAAGCGTCTAACTTACCGTCCTCCAGTACCAGAATCCGGTCGGCTTCCATGACGGAGGAAATCCTTTGCGCTATTGTAATGGTTGTGGTGCCGGTAAGCTTTTCCCTAAAAGCCTGCCTGATTTTACTGTCGGTTGCCGTATCCACCGCACTCGTGGAATCATCTAAGATAATAATTTTAGGTTTTTTCAACAGCGCCCTGGCAATACATAACCTCTGCTTTTGTCCTCCTGAAAGATTAACGCCGCCCTGCCCTAAGTCGGTATCATACCCTTCCGGAAAAGATATAACAAAATCATGGGCCTGGGCAGATTTACAGGCTTCTATGATTTCCTCCTCAGTGGCCGCCTCATTTCCCCACTTAAGATTCTCCCTTATGGTTCCTGAAAACAGTACGTTCTTCTGAAGAACCATGGCTACCGCATTCCGAAGGGTTTCAAGAGTATAATCCGCCACATTGCGGCCGCCTACTATAATTTCTCCCTCCAGTACATCATAAAGTCTGGGTATCAGGCTGACCAGCGTTGTTTTTGCAGAGCCGGTCCCTCCGATAATTCCAATGGTTTCACCCGAATGAATCCGAAAATTTATACTGCTTAACGTCAGATTATTTCTGTCTTTTCCGTAACTGAAGGATACGTTGTTAAATTCTATGGAACCGTCTTCCACCGGAAGGCCGCCTCCCGTTTCATTATCCTTAATATCCGTCTCTTCGTCCAATACTTCCAGGATACGTACAATGGAAGCTCTGGAAATAACAAGTATAATAAGAATCATGGAAATCATCATAAGGGACATCAATATCTGGGTAATATAATTGATAAAACTTGAAATCTGGCCGATCTCAAGGCTTCCCTCCATTACCAAATTTCCGCCAAACCACAAAACAGCCAGTATACACCCATACATGCTAAGCTGCATAATAGGATTGTTTAAGATAACTAATTTTTCAGCTTTAACTTGTGCTTTTCTGACGGAATCAGCAGAAATACTGAACTTGGATTTTTCATATTCTTCACGGACAAAGGCTTTCACCACCCGGATTCCAACCAGATTTTCCTGGACATCGGAATTCATTCTGTCATAGAGCTTAAGCATGGCGACAAACCTTGGGTGGACTTTCGTCATAATCAGGTACAGTGCAATCCCCAGAATCGGAACGGCCACTAAAAAAACCACAGACAGCCTCACATTAATAATAACCGCCATGACGGTGGCGCCAATTAACATAACCGGTGACCGAACCACCCCGCGTATTAGCATCATAAATGCGTTTTGTGTATTGGTAACATCCGTTGTCAGCCTTGTTATCAGGGAAGGGGTTGAAAATTTATCCACATTGGCAAAAGAAAAATCCTGAACCTTATCAAACAGTTTCTTGCGCAAATTTTTTGCAAAACCCATGCTTGCCTTTGCCGCAAATTTACCTCCCAGAGCGCCGCAGCAAAGGGAAATCAAAGCCATGGAAATCATTAAAAATCCCATTTTTACTATGTAGGTTATACCGCCGTTCCCCAATATACCGATATCAATTATTTTAGCCATGACAAAGGGAATTAGAATTTCCAATAAAGCCTCTCCAAGCATAGCAACAAGTGTAAGAATGGTATATTTTTTATATTCGCCAATACAGGCAGTCAGCTTTTTAATCATGTCTCCTTCTTTATACCTCTTTCCTGATATTTTGTATTTTATGGAATTAGTTAAAGCGGATATTCCGGGTCCGCTGTGCTCCTTGCTCATAACCTTACAAATAAGTCCCAAACCCGCCGCTTACTCTTCGCTAAGAAGCGGAGGACTTACCTGTAAGGTTAAATAAACGTAAAAAAATGCTGAAAAACCGCATTTTGGGAGTCAAGTTAGTGAATTAATTTTTCAACATTACTCATACTTTTTTCAAGAAGTTTTTTAAATAAGTCCATTTCTTCTTCCGTCATGTCCTTTAAAATTATCGTTTCTAAATTATAGATAAAATCCTTCAGCGTTTTTGATAAATCTCTCCCCTCCTGAGTTAACAACGCCCTTTTAATCCTGGCATCCGAAGCATCACCCACACGTGTTACCAGCCCGCGTTTTTCCATGTTCTGCAATATGTTGGTTACAGAAGAACGTTTTATTGCAAAATTTTGTTCAATATCCTTCTGATAAGCGCCGGATTCCCCGCTATTATTCAGGAACTGCATAATTTTAACCTGTTCTAAAGTAATATTATGTTTGGATAAATTCTCATCCGCCAGATATTTAATATTTTTTGCCAGTCTCTGAATCAAAATTCCATAGTGATTCTTATTCCTGCCGTTATCCATTTTACACCTCATATGTTAGACATCTAACAATTAATATTAACGAATCTTTTTCTATTTGTCAATACCCGGCTAATGAAAAAGGCCGCTGCAAAATTCATAGGTAAATTAAATCTGCGTGGGGAATATAATTTATATTCCGGCGTAAATAATATAATACCTGATTTTGTAACAGCCTTTGTTTATATTTACAAGGTAAATCTACCCTGAAATCAGCCATTTAAATAACGGATGCTTCTTCCTACGTCCGCGATTCCATCCGGAGTCGGCTTATCATTTTCCACAATCAGCCATTCCATACCAATTCTTTCGGACATGGCCCTAATTCCTTTTATATTGTTAAAACCTTCGCCGATTGCGCAGGGATTTCCTTCAAAATCACCGTCTTTTAAATGGACGAGAGAAATTTTTTTTCCATATTCCCTCATAAAAAAGCATGGCTCCACTCCTGCGTAAAATGCCCAATAAGTGTCCAATTCCAGATTACAGCTTTCTCCAATTAAAGATAAGGGTAAAGTTCCATCTTCTAATTTTTTAAATTCATGGAAATGATTATGGTACAATAATTCCATTCCATAATCCGCAACCGTTTTTTTCGCCGTGCCCATTACTTTGACAACATGCTCCACTTCTTCTCTGTTACCGGCTGGCGCATAAGCGCAGACAATATACTTGCAGCCTAATGTTTTATTATAAAGAATCGTATCCTTCAGATTAAATTCCAGGTCCTTTAAGCTGTGATGGCTGGAAATGGCCGTCAAACCTGATTCATCCAGAAAAAGCTTTAATTCCTCCGCGGCCAGACCTGCATAACCTGCAAACTCCACCCCCTCATAGCCTAATTCTTTCACCTTTTTAATCCCTGCCTTAAATTCATCGGCATTTTGAAAAGTATCCCTGATTGTATATAACTGTAAACCTATCTTCATAATCCCATCCTCCGTATCAATTAAAGTAAACTGGTTTTCCTGTTTCCGCAGACTCATAAATAGCCTCCAGTATTCTGGTCACTACGGCCGCCTGTTCCGGTAAAACGGTTAATTTTCCTTTACCTAAGACGGCATTGGCAAATACGGTCTGTTCTATTACCTGGGGAGAAGAATCCTTGCCTTCATAAAAAGCAACGCCGCCGGCTGTAAGGTCAGGCTTTGTGACATATTGCCTGTCATGCTTTACTCCGTTGATGCGAAGACCGTCCTGCATATCCGCACCGGCCTTGGTTCCGCATAAAACGGTTTTTGCTTCCATTACGTCCAAAGTATTTAACGCCCAGCTGGCCTCCAGGGTAATGGTCGCGCCGTTCTCCATAACAACAAATCCAAAAGCACTGTCCTCCACCCTGAATTCCTCCGGTTTCCAGGGACCAAATGCATTTCCCTGATCCGTATCCTTATTCAATTTGTGATAAGTTGTTCCAACCGCATATTTGGGTTTATAATTATCCATGGTCCACAAAGTTAAATCCAGAGCATGGGTTCCGATATCAATTAACGGCCCTCCCCCCTGTTCGTATTCATTTAAAAATACGCCCCATGTAGGTACCGCACGGCGGCGGATTGCCTTTGCCTTTGCATAATAAATCTCCCCTAATACGCCGTCTTCGCATTCCTTCTTTAAATACTGGCTGTGGCTGTGGTAACGGTTCTGATACCCGATGGTAAGGATTTTACCTGTTTCCTTGGCAGCGTCCACCATAGTGCAGGCTTCCTTATAATTTAAGGCCATAGGTTTTTCGCACAAAACATGCCTGCCGGCATGAAGTGCATCCACAGTAATAACCGCATGGGAACGGTTTGGTGTGCACACATATACCGCATCTAAATCCTCTTTTAATAATTTCTTGTAATCCTCAAAGACTTTAGCACCTTTCGTGCCAAATTCCTTGGAAGCTTTTACCGCCCTTTCTTCGATTATGTCACAAAATGCTACTATGTCAGCATAACCCGCACTTTTAATTGCAGGCATATGTTTGCCGTTGGCAATACCGCCGCAGCCAATAATTCCTACCTTTAATTTATTCATTCTTATCCTCCATTCCTGTACATTTTAATAGTTCACTTTACAAACTAATAGTTCCCTAGGGAAGTATTGGGCATTTAAATTTGTGCCAGGTGTGCATGCGCTTGGGTTACGCAGGCACAAATTTTTGAGGCTGAAAGAATTTCTTTCAACCCTTTACATCCAAACTTTTTCAATTGTATTTTCATACTATTTTGATTATAATAATTTTAATGAAATATGTCATGCCATTTAGTGGTATTATAGTGTCAAAAAACGCCGTATATGTGGAGGAATCTATGAAAAATAATTTTTCCTATGAATATGTCCGTGATAATATAAATCAGATCACGTGCTGGAAAGTGGATAATAACCGTTACTGGCCCCATTTCCACAGCAGTATGGAAATTATTTATGTAACCGCAGGTGAACTTAAAGTGACCCTTAACGGACAGGTTTATCTGGTAAAGCAAAATAATTTTTTAATCATACCCAGTTACTTTATTCACAGCTATACAACGGACACCTATTCCAGCGCTTATATATTAATTATCCCTTTAGGCTCCATTCCCTCCTATAAAGCGACCTTTTCCAAAAAAACTTTTGCGGCCCTTCTGGTGGAAAAGACTCCTTTGGAAGGAGAATTAAAATATTGTCTGGACGCATTATGTAAATTATCCAAAAATGTAAATTCCCAGGCTCTGGAAAATGCTGTAAAGGGTTATACCTATGTATTTTTAGGGCTGTTAATTCACCATGTAGGGCTGGTGGATATTCCCAATACAAAAATGATTTCCCTGGCCCAGGAAATCCTCATCTATCTTCAGGAAAATTATCTCCAGCCGTTAAAATTAGAAGATATATCAAAACATTTCGGTTACAGCAAAAGCCGCTTTTCCCATATATTCAACGAATTTTTTGACTGTAAATTAGTGGAATATATTAACGGCCTCAGATGCCGGCACGCCCTGGAATTGCTCCGGGAAAATAATACCACCATTACCAATATTGCATTAGCTTCCGGCTTTGACAGCACCCGTACCTTTTACCGTGCTTTTCAAAAATGTTTTGGCTGCACTCCCAATAATTCCCTAATAAAATAATACATTCTAGAGAGTAAGGCGTCCATTTTACCGAACGCCTTACTTAGAATCGGTTTTTCATATTTCTTCTTCATAGCGCCGCCCTACTTATTCAATCCGTGGTTTATCCGGATCACAATCCGGCTTATCCGCTTTTGTCGTTTGGGATAGCTTTAAAAGATAATAGCATTCTTCCCGCGCCATGTGATCTGCCATAAGCGGCATTAAGGTTCCCAGAAGCCGGTTATCCAGAAGCATTACCAGAACTGCCTCCAGCATTTCCTTAAAGTGCAGCATGATTTTTTCCGCCTGATCATTTAATCTTTCCAGGGCCGGAAAACAATTTAATCCTGTGCGTAAATAGCCTCCTACCTGTACGGATTTCATATATAAATCAGTAAATTCTTTTTCATAACAGGTATTTTCCGCTATCATATCCTTTTCCACTTCATCTAGACCGGCGGCTATGCTGGCGGCGTGCCCGACTGCATCCAACAGCCACCTAAGATGATAATGAATGGGGTGAAATATAGGATTTTCTCCCTCTGAAATTGCAGCAAGTACAAGTAAATACTCCTCCAGTTCATTAATCATATGATTAAAAAAGGAGGTCGACAGATGTACCTTAATTCCCCCTGTTAATGTGAGTGACATAAGTTCCAGCTTAAACTTTCTGAATTCATATGTAACCTCGTACGACTGCTGATTTAATTGAGCCAGTTCCGTCTGAGGCAATTCCTGTCTTGCTTTATTAAGTAACTCATCATAAATATCCATATATTGCTTTGCTTTTTTTATCGCTTCCGCTTCCTTGGGTGCAAGGGAATAAAATATAAACCTTGCATGATCTCCCATTATCTGAAGCCAAAACCGGTGCTCAAATGTCACTTCATTTGTATACAAAATATTAATCAAATCATACCCCGCAATATAATTTATTAAATATTATATGCCGAATTTCAAAGATGTATAATAAAATAATATTTTAACCTTACAAGTAAGTCCGCTTCTTAGCAAAGCGTAAGCGGTAATAAGAAAAAGCCGGTCTAAAACTTTTTGTTTACATTATTAGCGGGTAAGCTTAAAGATTTTAATACCGGTTTTTATTTATAAAATGCATAAACTTCTCAACACAAGGAACACTAGTATAGAAAAATTAATTTTAAGGAGATGGAAAAAATGAAACATATTTATGCATTATTAATAAAGTATGCCATGATTACCGTAATTACCTGGATTGCTCTTGGCATGCTTACGAATTTAAGATTCGGTGATATATTGTATATTTCCGCTGCTGTTACAATTATAGCCTATATTATAGGTGACCTGTTAATATTATCCGCGGCTAATAATATTGTAGCCACCCTTTCTGATTTCGTACTGGCATTGGTTGTTATCTATTTATTTAACTTTTTATGGACTACCAATCAAATTTCCTTTAGTGATGCATTTATTACCGCATTGGCAATTGGAGTAGGTGAATGGTTTTTCCATAAATATGTTGCAAATAAGGTTTTTCCTAAAGCGCCAAACGAAGATAACGGGATTTAAGAATTTTTAATATCACCTTTTTGACGGAATGATTATTTGACGGGATGAGTCAAGAGGCTGTTCTTAATTTAGATATAATACCTGCCTGTTATTACCGGTACGTAGTATTTCGGATTTTCAACAGTCTCTGTTATTTTCTCCGAATTGCGGGGGGATTTTTATGTTTACGGATAAGAGATTAACCGAAGCCTATAAAAGGGCTAAAGTTGAATACTTTGACAAAAATTCTAAATATATCTTTTTCAGTGACTGCCACAGAGGCGATGACAGTGTGTCCGATGAATTTGCCAGAAACCAAATCGTTTTTCTGTGTGCCCTTGAATATTATAACAACAATAAATACATTTATGTGGAAGTCGGGGATGGGGATGAACTTTGGGAATATCCGGATTTTAAAGTAATCCGTTTAGCACACAGCGATGTTTTTTTAGGTCTTAAAAAATTTTCCGACGACAAACGGCTGCGTATTATTTACGGTAATCATAATATTTACCTTAAGAGCAAAAATTATGTTAGAAAAAATTACTTTAACTATTATAATGAATACAATCAGAGCCAGCAGGAGCTCTTTACGGGAATTGTTCCCTATGAGGCCATCGTATTAAAAAATAAAACGACAAACCAGGAATTATTCATCGTCCACGGACATCAGGGAGATCTTATGAATGACCAGCTCTGGATAATTTCCATGTTTATGCTGAGATATTTTTGGCGTTACCTCCATGTCGTCGGCTTTCATAATCCGGCAAGCCCGGCAAGAAACCTATATAAAAGGCATAAGATTGAAAAAACATATAAAAAATGGATACGAAAGCACAAAAGAATGCTGATCTGCGGCCATACCCATAGGCCCAGGTTTCCCAAAAGCGGGGAACTTCCCTACTTTAATACCGGCTGCAGTATTCATACCAAGGGTATTACCGGTATTGAGATTATAGACGGCAAAATATTAATGGTGGATTGGAGAATACGTACGGACGAAAAAGGCGGACTTAAGATTGTCAGAACGGTTATGAGAGGACCGGAACCCATTGAAAAATACAATATAAAAAACTTTCCGGCATTTATGCGCCAATTCCCCATACAAATATAATATCATTAATCAATACAAAGTGTGTTGCTCCCCCTGCCCTTACAATTCCGGTCAGGGTTGACATCTGATAAGCCATAAGGCTGAATTGTAACGAATACTGCAGGATAAAGCTTTAGCTTATCCACATTCCGTTTTTCGTAATGCTCCATTCCTTTCCGTTGTATTTCGCAGTTACTTGGTCAGAACCGATTGCGCCTGTTCCGCCTCTCCATTTTTCAATACCGCAGGTTATTTTTTTATCTTTTTCATCATAGACCGGATTTTTAATTTTTATTAGAATTCCATTTTCAAAATACAGATTTTCCTTATCTATAAGCCCTTCTTCTGCCAGCTCGTCAAAGGTGCCCTCCTTTACTTCCACTCCGTACCTGTCTTTTATACTCATAAGAAGCTTCTCTTTTTCCAGGTCGGAAAGATTCGTTATTTCTTCCGTATCAATAGCAATGATTTCAATATCACTGTTTAAGCCCGGATCTTCCTTATATATATCATCAATTAACGACAAATAGCCATCAACCAGCAGTGTTTCCATTACTTTAATACGATAAGCGGATATCTGCGCGGGATAGGATTCCATCACAAGACCGTTATAAGATATTTCCACAATATCCCCTTCCTTAATATCCTTAAGGGTAATTTCCTTCCCGTCCTTATCATAGATAAGAGCCTGCCTTGTACCCACCGAGATTCTATCCGAGGATTTATATTCACTGCTGTTTTTATCCGGACTTACAAGCAGTTCAGGGTCCGTTTGGAGGACCGTCGCCTGAAAATCCGCCTCAAAAAGCTTTTTCAAATAATCCATATCAATAGTAGAGGATACGGATTTATATAAATTTTTATTATATTGTATGGTATTTTCACTGATTACAAAGAATTTATCCGTCTCCTTATCCTTATCTAGAAATGTTATGGAATAACTCCAGCCGTCTGTTACTTCCGAGGATTTGTCCCTGGTAAATTCAATGTTTTTTATGTCATTATATAACTCTTTCGTTTTCTCTTCATCAAGTACGGCCGAATTTGCGGTGGCTTTGTCATCGACCTTAATAGAATCAAAAGCAAGCTCCATCGTGCCAAAGGAGAATCCTGTTTTTACACATCCGGCGCCCAGCCCGCAGATTATAAATAAACCTATAATAAAACAACTTAATTTTTTCATATCAAACCTCCTCTTTCATCAATAATATAAATAACACCGATTATATGAGATACCGGAATATTATATCAAAAATTAGACGATAACCGGCTTGTAATGGTTCCATTTACCTGATTTCTATCCTTCTGATAATTTCATGTATCTGATTTTTTAACTTATCCGGCCGTTTCATTTATTAGCGTTATTAAATTTTAACGATAGGATGATAAAAAACATTTTCAGTGGGTAATATAAGATTGGAGGTGAATAACATGAAAGTAAAAGATATTATGTCAAAAGAAATTGCAAGCGTAAATTCGGATGATCCTATTGAAAAAGCCGCACAGCTGATGGAACAATATGATGTTGGTTCCATACCGGTTTGCAGTCAGGATAGAATTGTCGGTATCGTTACGGACAGGGATATAGCATTGAGATCCGTAGCGGCAGGTCAGGATATAAAGAGGCAGATAGTCAAAGATATCATGACATCCGATCCGGCTGTGGGAAGCCCTGAAATGGATGTAAACGACGCGGCCAGAATTATGAGTGAAAAACAAATCCGCAGACTTCCTATCGTGGAAAATAACAGCTTAGTGGGAATCGTAGCCTTAGGCGATATCTCACTGGAACCTGCACTCTCAGATAGCGCGGAAGAAACCTTGACGGATATTTCCAAACCCAACAGGCAATTTTAATTACGGTCCAATCAGAAGAAGAAAAGGTTATAATTTATTCTTGCTAAAGTATGTGGGTTAATTTAGAATCAATGTTTTGTAAAGTTAACCCACATTCCAAGCACAGGCTAAATTTCCCAATAGCTTTAATGGACTCGATCCTCTTCATTGTTTTAAATTTTCGTAATTTCCTTTCATTTTCCTATTACCTAAAAGACCAAAACCTGCTCCGCAGATTCCACCTAAAATATGTGCTGCATGTGCTATTCCATCCTCTGATCCAATACCGCTTACTATTTCACCACCCAGATAAATAATTACAACCAATATCATCGTTATTGGAATCCTGCCCTCCTTCATGCCTGCTGCTGATGACAAGACAATCATCATAAATACTATTCCACTGGCACCAAGCAGCACATTATCCGGATACAAAATTATATAAAATATTCCGGATACTAAAGCGGTAATAACAATCATGACCAGAAAGAGTTTTAAACCATATTTTTCCTCGAGTATAGGTCCCAGAACCAGAAACAGAACCATATCGCTGGAAAAATGGCTCCAGTCTGCATGTCCCAGTACATGCCCAAACAGTCTGACATACGTAAGAGGATCCGACCATGACGATTTATAAGTGCAAAAGAGCAGATTTGTAGTTGCCCCATTTGTTATATACCCCAACAGCAGCACAGCCAGGGAAATTAAAACAAATGTCAGGGTTATATGAGAATTATATTGAAATTTTCCAGAAACTTTATTCATATTTCTTATACCCTTTCTTTTAATTATGGTATTGTATTGATGAAATTATAGTATAATTGGTATCAAAATTTTCGTTCTATTCTTATCCCTTTTACTATCTCTGTGTTAAATTGGAAGAAGATTACTGATTTTAAAAAATCAGTAATCTTATATTTTAAAAAGCTTTGCCAATTTCTGCTACAGGAAGTGAACTATAAGCTTTATATTCGTTTATAGTTCATGTATTGCTTAAAGTTTCTTGACTTGTCAAGCAAAAATGTATATTATTTACAAGGCAGATTTATATAATTTAAAATATTTAAGGTGATTTCATAGGATGAGTTTGAAAAAAGGTTTATAGCAACTACTGCAATTGAATCAACCGCCCAGCACCAAGTCCGCGCTGAGAATATAGCGGTCCGGTGCACTCCCGATAAAATTAAAGGGATAACAGGTAGTTACTGTCAATACGCCATGATCGGTAGGTACTATGACCGTTTTATCATCCTTATCAACAATTCTAATCTGTTGAATCTCATAA
>JAATFT010000072.1 GCA_015655075.1 Clostridiales bacterium
ATCCATAAATCCAATAAGATGTCCATTTCAGAGCACTTCCCAACGCTGATTAACTCGGCCACTTTGTAAATCGGAAAAAAGAAAAAACCCACATCCTTTTGACATGGGCAGTTGTAATCAAGAACGGTATTATGCTTTTTCCAGTCCTTGATTTGAAATTTGATTACATGTCCCCGACCAACCACGGAGTACATGATGAGATGCTGCTTCTGAAGGACTTCCAAAATCTCCAGAACCTGATATTGGTATCGCGTTCGGAGCCAGCCTGAAAGTTCGGATACCCGGCAAATCCATTCTCCTGGATACACCGTGTAACTGACCCCGTCGATTTTTTTATACGAGGTGCGAAAGTTGGCATAGGAACAAAGCACCGTAAAGTAAAAAAGACAGGAGCAGCCGCCTAAGCAAATGCTTTTGTCTTCCATCAGAGTGCGGATAAACTGCCGGTATATCCGGCATCGTGGGTAATCCACAATTTGCTTGATTTCTAATTGATATTCTGGCATAAGAAACCTCCATATAAACTTATTGATGATTTATGATCATAGCTATAACGAAAAAAAGCAGGTGCCCTATCACCAAAATGATAGGACACCTACTTTGGCAGTTCACATCCTTTCCAATAAATTGCTAATGGTGTACGAGTAAAAAAATAGGCATAAATCGGTGGAAACCCGCTTGTTTACTGGGCTCTACTAATTTATACCTATTATAACTCAGTCATTCTTGAGCATTTTCTGTATAGTTGTCGTATCCCAATGCTCGTTACCTGTAACAGTCTTAATTCCCATTGTTTCCAGATAAGCTTTTATCTGCCCGAATGATAAGCCTTGTAAATACAAGTCAAATATTTTCTAATGACCTCAGCCTGTTCTGGAACAATGGCAATTTCACCATCAATACAGGTGTATCCCATAAAATTCTTATACTTCGTAAAGATATCACCTTTTTCAAATTTGCGTTGAAAGCCATGAATATTCTCACTGGTATTTCTGCTTTCGTCCTGTGCAAGCATGCTCCTAAGTGTAATTTCAAATTCCTTGTCTAGTCTGATAGAATCTAAATTTTCATTTTCAAAATACATATTTATACTCCTTTCACGCAAATATCTCACTATTTTTAAAACTTCTACTGTATCTCTAGATACTCTGCTGATGGATTTTGTTATGATATAATCAATTTTCCCTTTTGCCGCTGTCTTTAACATTTTGTCCAGTCCGGTTCTTCCACTCCTCCTTAATCCGCTTTTTCCTGCATCATAAAATACACCGGCAAAAATCCAATCCGGATGCTCTGTAATCATCTTTGTATAGGCTCTGATTTGCCAATCAAGGCTACGCCTCTGTGTCGGATTCAATGTACTGACTCGACAATATGCTGCAACTTTCAGCTTCTTAGGTCCTGATGGTTTAGGTGGTATGACTGTAATCTTTTTCATAAAGTAATTCTCCGACATCTATGTAAAATGGGTAACCCCATGTATTTTTCTAATCGGGTAGGAGGATTAGGGATACAGGCAGCACAGAAATATTATACAACAGCGAGACATCTGACATACCATCTGAAACCCCTGTTTCTTTTTCAGGTAGTTACAATGCAGTATTCACAATCCATGAGAGCGATCATTCAATGGTCATCTCTACTGTTATTCCATTATCTATTGGCAACCGTTCTTGTTATTTGGAATTGATACAACGAGCCTTGAGTGACAATGAGATAAACCTGTCCTTGGCTGCGGATCTGGAAAACATAATTCACCACATGCAGAAATTAGCCATTACGGATTCACTGACAAATCTGTATAACCGCAGATATATTTATGAGCAGCTTCCGATTGATTTAGCATGGGCTTTCCAGAATGACGAGCCCGTATCAGTCATTTATGCGGATATAGATTACTTCAAGGAAATTAATGACAAGTGCGGGCATATTGTAGGCGATTATATG
Source organism: Clostridiales bacterium (assembly GCA_015655075.1). Classification (GTDB taxonomy): domain Bacteria; phylum Bacillota; class Clostridia; order Lachnospirales; family Lachnospiraceae; genus Anaerocolumna. Next base: position 1,948 of record JAATFT010000072.1, read on the forward strand.
TTGAAAGAAGTTGCCGAAGTGTTATATAAACAGGTACGAAAAAAAGATGGCTGGGCAGCCCGATACGGCGGGGACGAATTTCTTATCTGCCTTCCTGCAATAAATAAAACAACCGCTGCCAAGATCGCAAATCGAATACGCCGGGCAATAGAAGTCAAGCAATTTATCACAGACTCGCAGCTTTTAAAAATGACCTGCAGTTTTGGTGTGAAGACCATTTATAAAAAAAGTGGTGTAAACACGGTCAACAAAGTGGTGGAATTGGCAGATCGAAAATTATACCAAGCAAAAAATAAAGGAAGAAATAGGGTTGTAGTGTGAATGGTATTTTAACATCTAAAAGCAAGGGCATAGCTCCCGTTAAATAAGAAATCTCAGGAAGCTTTCGTGAGAAGCCCTCCTGAGATTTTATTATTTTCAATCAGGGAACAATCATACGGTTGCTTTTTACATCTGGTGCAACTTAATTTGGGGAATGTATTTTTATGTAGACAAAAGAGACAGGCTGTTTTTTTGTCCAAACTCAGGTTCGGCTGGAAGATTTGTTTTTTTGTGGGCTCAGTCGGGATCTCTCTGTACCAGATAAAACATGTTGCTGCTCTTGCCGCCGTTCTCCCTCCACCTTTGCTCCTTACGAATACGGCCGCTCTTTTCAGGTCGGCAAGAGCACGTTTGACGGTACTTCGGGACAGCTTCAGCTCACTGGCAATGGTACCAATTGATTTATCCGTATATATACTATCAGGTCAGATAAAAACAGAGCTGCCTGACAGCGATTTTGAGCGCCGGCGGGACAACCCCGGTAATTTATTAATAATTAGATTAATAGGTCAAGGTTATGTCATCAACTTCTATATCGTCCGCCGATTTATTCCAAATATAGAAATATCCTTCGACATCTGTATCCGGAGTGTAAGGGACCGAAGCACCCGTTCCATATGCATCAACAAAAACCTCTAGGACATTGAGATCTTTATCAATAAAACCAACTTCATAGTGTGAATTGCCACTGGTTATATAGAAATCGAACCTTGCTGTAACGCCCGCTCTAATAATAAAGGGACTGCCTGATCTCGCAAAATGCATTCTAGTATTGTAAATTATAGTTTGAGCAGGCCATGTAACGGTTGAGAACGGGGTAATTTCAATTAAACTGCCTAGTGATTTCTCCACGATTGAACCATTGTTATCATTGTAATATTCGGTGGGTTGAAACAAAATAGGACTGCCATCTAATTTGGTCTCGGTTACTTCATCCGCAGATACATCCGCAGGTGCCTGCAATGACCCAGCAGTACTCTTCCTATCTCCGTTGCTGTCTGCACTGACTTCTTTATCTGGTGACTTATCGGAAGAAGCATAAGCATTACCAGATATGATTATAGCAGACAGGATAAAAATCGATGTAAAGGATACCAGTAGAACTTTAACTTTCTTGTTTAATATAGGAAAACCTCCTTATTAAAATAATTGTTTGTAAGTATCTTGTTACAAAATATAAACTCCCTCAAATTTGAATTACATTATGTAACCTAAAATTATATTACACCTTATAGGTAAGTATTTCAAAGTGTCTAAACCATTGGACCCACCTCTTTCAAAAAAATTCAGAATTTACTTTACCATTTATTGAATAACAGTGGTATTGTATATTACAAGCTTATTTCACGTAATATACTAGTTCATACTTAGTTATTATCTCGTATTCTCCAAGTACGGTTGTTCCTTCTACATCATATAGCAGAATCATGCGTACACTTCCGTTTTCTCCCATCAGGGCCAGTGCTTTCTTCAATTGTTGATACTTCAGGAGTTAATTCTTTTGCTTTAACATAACCATCTACTCCATTCGTGCCTACAGCAGCAATTTCAAAATTAAAACTTCATTACTCCTGACTTGAACTTCCTTTTACCATAAATTCTCCAATTACTGTTTTACCATCCGATTCATACAAGGGAATAGACCTACCGTCTTTGTTTGCTTCTTGATAAGCAATCGCTTCTTCTGGTGACGAAAAAGTCGGTTCCAAATCGGTTGATTTTACATACCCCTGGACACCATTGGTGCCAACTGCCTCCACCAGATCCGGCTCTTGTATTGTTCCAGTTCCATAAGGCGCATCGCTATAGGTTTCCCCTTGTTCGTTAACAGAATAATCCGGATTGTTTAATTCTGTTTCTTTCAATACCTCAATTTCTGCTGGAGTAACTGCTTTTGCAGAAGTTGCGGCAAATAGTATAATAGTTCCGGCAGTAATCATAACTGTTAATGCCAGACTGATAAAAGTAAATTTTTTCGTTTTCATAATAGCAATAATTCTTTCCTCAATCGCATGCTCACTAAAACTATTTCCAATCGGCGCAAATTTGAGTTTATGTTCTTCTAACCCTATCAGCGCCATAGCGTAAGAAGATTTGGAAATCTCTTTACTCAAGGATCGGATTACAGTTTCGTCGCAGGATAATTCAATATCCCGGTTAGCAAGAACATATGTGATCCATACGAAAGGATTAAACCAATGGATACTAACGGCTAGAAGCAAGAGCCATTTCCATAGAACATCAAAATGCTTGATATGGGTCAGTTCATGAACAATCATAAGTTTTAATTGTTCTTCATCGAATTCCTTTAAAGATTTTGGTAGGAGTATGATGGGTTTGATAAACCCATATGTGACAGGCGTGATAATATCTTGTGCCTGCTTTACCTGTATCCGCCTCTTAAAATGGTACTCTCCAATCCAATCAAGGATTTTATCATGTTTCACGGGTACCGCTGATTTATTTTCCAGTACAAATCGTATATGCGGAACTAGAAAGGCCAGAGCCGACACAGCAATACCCAAACACCAAATCAGGAATATCCAATTAACTGTAGATGTTGCTATGGCTTGTTGAGCCGCTTCAATGGATTTCTTCGATAATTCCGGGATATTAGCAGTTGGTGTTCCAATAACTTGGTCCGTTGATACGCCATTTCTAAAAATATTATATAAAAATGGCGGTATACGGATATGAAATGAGAAGGGTAGAAGCAGGCGGCAAAGTACAATACCCCATAAAAAAACAAATAGTCTCTTGGGAAGTTTATGCAACAATAGTGTACGTATTATAATTATCATTATAATAATCACTATAGATGATAAACTCATTTCAATCAATGTCATACTAACCTCCTTACTCCAGGTTCTTTACAAGTTGTTTGAGGCGCTCAATCTCTTCACGGGACAGATTTTTTCTGCCGAGTATTGAAGCAACCAGCTGGTCGGCAGCACCACCATACATTTTATTAATCAGTTCGTTCGTTTCATATTCCTGGGTTTCCTCTTTTGTTACAATAGGATGGCAAATAAATTGTTCCTGATATCTCTCCACCGCGCCTTTGTCAATACATCTTTTGATATTGGTATAGGTAGTTGTTTTGCTCCATCCTATCTTTTCTTTTGCAATTTCAGCAATTCGCTTTGCGCTAATATCGCCCTCCCTCCAAAGTATATCCATAATTTTTAACTCGCTGTCAAAAAGTTTCATGATTAATCATACCTTTCTTACCTACTGCAAGGATGCGTTCTAATGTATTAAAATATTATAATTTTATTCTAATACATTAGAACGGATTTTACAAGAGTAAATTTCAATTTTTTCTAATATTTTAATATTAGAATCTCAAAGTAAAAAACTTTGTAACTCAACGGAATTCTCACGCTCTAAATAAAACATATTACTGCTCTTACCGCAGACAGTCTGAAGTCAATGTATTTGGATTGATGGACGTGACAAAGTGGTGCTGCCAAATTTTAGAGCAAACCAAAGTGGCTTGTTCATCAACCATTCTTATGGGTGACAGAATAACACTCCCTACTCTCTCGCTTTATCACTCAACAAAATCTGCTGTACGGATTCTACAGAGGCATTGTCTTACGAGCTTGACTCACAAAGTATCCACATCAAACTTATCGAACCCTGTTCCATAAAGACCGACTTCCAGGGAAGGTCAATTGATTAATATTTTGATGACACACTTACGGATTATAAAGAGTTTGATGATCATTACAGAGAGGTAAGAAAGCAAATAATAGTTGTTCTTTTTCTGCTGTTAAATCTTTCTTAAAGTAAGAAGTTCGCCTTCATGGTTCACCATGAACCCTGCCATAGTCTACAAAAAGACCAGTTCATCCCTTAATGGGAGGTCTGGTCTTTTTGTAGACTCATATGATTTATTATAATTCTTCAAAGCTAAAGTTAGGATATGATCCCGGAGTGACACTAACTAATGCGCCATAAAGATATGAACCCATATTAAGTTTGTCGTAAATATCCACAACACCAATTGCCATACTTAGGCTTCCATCAGTAGGGTTTCTAACATGAATTTTGATTGAGTGATACTATAAAAGCCTGCGGTCAATCATTTTGAAAACTTTCAGTACCATTCCCATCAGCACGCTCCAGCATTCCCGCATTCATCTTGCAGACTGTATCGCAAAGTTCAGTAATGTCTTCCATATGATGGCTAGCAAGCAGTATTGTTTTTCCTTCAGCACGGAGATTTCTAAGTAAATCTTTGATGTCTTTAACCCCCCGATTATCAAGGCCATTCATAGGTTCATCAAGTATCAGTATATCGGGATTTTCCATAATAGCCTGTGCTATACCTAGTCTTTGGCGCATTCCCATTGAATACTTTCCCACATGTTTTTTCAGATATGGATCTAGACCTACAGTATTAATAGTTTTAATAACATCATCTTTCGCTATTTTCTTTCGTATAGAGGCTAAGTATATTAGGTTTTTAAGCGCTGAGTAATTTGGCAGGAATCCGGGTGTTTCTATTATAAATCCTATTTCAGGAGGGAAATCAACATCTTTCCCAACTCTTTTTCCACAGACATTGATTTCACCTGATGTTGGCGACATCAGACCGCAAATACATTTCATCAACACAGTTTTTCCGGAACCATTTCGTCCGATAATACCGTGAATTTTCCCTCTTTCAAAATCAACATTAACATCTTTTAACGCAATTTGGTCTTTAAATGTCTTATTTAAATTATTTACAGTAATTATTGATGTTATCATATCATACATCCTCCCTGAATTTTCTAATAATTCTCATCATGGACTTACACTGTATAGTAATGTTCAATATACATAAGACGAATAGGCCAAATATAAAGAAATATACACCGTATTTAATAGTTATATTATAAGCCAAGTTATAACCCGCATATGCATTCAAATGTGCCAATGTGGCAGGTGAAAAGCGATTTGCCCAAGGCATCCAGTCATTTGCTATGCAAATATCCAATAGAACAAAGAAACCAGAAAGCATAGTACCTGCTGCACTCTTTGTTAGCTTGTTAAATAACAGTGTTAAGAATCCAAGCCAAGTTACGCAGGCCCACTCAAGAACCAGAGATATCATAGTGGCAGAGATAGGAGAATACGTTTTAATAAGGTATTCGGTAACAATCAATTGAACATTAAACTGACTACCCGCATCCGTTTTTGCTAATGTTCCCCATATTTTCCCCCAAACAGAAGCGTTGTCAATATTGCCAATAAAAGGAACGATGCTAATTATAAGGACAAATAAAACATAAACTAGCGAAAGAGTAAGTATGTATAATAATTGTCCAAGTACCCAAGATAGTTTACCGGTTCTCGAAATAAAATACATATAGTTGCATTTTTCAAATGGCGCATCAGAAAATAAGAACACACCGCCAGCCAAAATGATAAGCCGACATCTGTAATCATTTACTATATGAGCGAAGGCGAACGGTGTAGTCGGTATATCGACCGCAAGCGAAAAAGCATTGATTGGCTGCATATTCTCTATAATAAATAGTGCAACCAGAATAAAAATCACGGGGATTCTTTTTGTTGTAATCAAGTGATTAAACTGATTTGATGTTACTCTGATTGATTTTAAAAATGTTTTCATACGCATTATTCCTGTCTCATAATTTTATAGACCTTACGAACAAATAGCTTTCCCATTACAAAACAAATCAAAAAGATTGCAACCGTTGATAGAAACAAGGTATAGATACTTGATTTAATTAAGTATCTTCCTGTCAACCAATAATCTAAGCGCCAATCAGCTCGTAATCCAGTTAACCTCAATGTTTGTGTTGATATAAAGCTAGTCAAATATGGGGATACAATAATCACCAGTTTATTTTGTGTTGCCGTTGATACTACAATAGCGCAAGATGCCCAAAGCATTCCTATTAAAAAACCATTGGCAATTTCAATAAGAGCATATGTAAATGGCTGATTAAATGCATACCAGAGATGAAACATATAGCTTTTATCTACTGAGTTATCAGCAACAAGTTCTGTTCCCATTGGCAAAATAGATGAGAGTAAAATTATCAGAATTACTATTGCAGAAGAAACGACAATACCGCCCACCAGAGCATTTACAAGGAACTTACAAACAGCATATCTCATTTTGCCTTTACGAATAATTATTGAACTAAAAGCACCCGAATTTAGCTCATCGCTAAAACTTGCCGCATATGGTATTGCTGCAAAAATCGGGAGAAAATAAGAGCGACATACACCACCATAAGCTGAATTCATAAAGAAATATGAGACTGTATAAGCATTGTTAACATTTCCATTCATAGCACTCAGGAAATCATTCCAAGAATCAAAAAGTATTGAAAATGCGACTCCCAAAATGCTAACAAAAAAAGATACACCTAATGCTCTGGTGAGTTCATTTGAGTAATATTTGTGGCCAAGTTTTATCATTATCAACTGATTTCCTCCCCTGTAAAGGCATTGATATATAAAGTCTGTTCATAAAAACCATTATCGAGTGTCGAATCCTCGACAACAATTTCTACACACCATGCCGGAAGCAGTTCTATGTTGCCATAATTAACTATATCTCTTATAGGCATATACATAAGGCGTATGCTCTCAACAGTATAGCTTTGTGTTAAAATAACATCTCCATACTTTACAGTTAGTGCTTCCTTAATCCCACTTTCGCCAATGACACTCTTGGTTTCTTCTACCGATACTTCTGTGTCCAACATCTGATAAAGTCCTACGGAACGTATTCCGCTATCAGAAATATATATAACGGCTTGCTGAGGGTAAGCTGGTTCTGGCGAGTCAATGCCTCCAGTCACCATTATTGCCGGATCCTCGTTATTAAAAATTTCAAAACTGTCTTTAGAAAAATAAATTCTAACTTCATAAGTTTCATCGCTCGTACCAAACGTCTTCTTGCTATAGCTCGTGCCATAATAGTCTTTTGCAATTAGTGCGTCCTGTACAAAAGATAAATCCGAACAATTCAATGATTTTATTTGAATATTATTGACTTCAGAGGATATACCCAGAGTTTTTATTATTTCAAGAGCTTTCTCTTTAGCTTCATCCTGTGACATAAATGGCAGCTCATATGATGTCGAAATATCTATAGACTCTGCTTCAACCGCATAAAAGAAATCGGATATATCGACTATAGTACTGTCTGCATTGTAACGTAAAACACCTCTTGAAAAGGATAATATTTTGTCTTTTAGTGATAGCGTTTGCGATTCATAAAGGGTGCCTTCGTCTGTCATTGTTACTGGAATTTCATTTGCAGGAATCCCAAATAAGTCTTCAACTAACGAACTTAGAGAGTCTATTTCGAAGTTCTTAAGAGTAGTTTTGTAGTTGTTTAACGAATACTGCGGCACTTCCATAGTAGCTTTTATATAGAAATTCGCAAAAATCTCTTCATCTATATCGACTGTTTGGAAAGACTGACGGTCAACTGATTCAGATATATCTGTTGATAATTCATTATTTTTGTTTGTTTCTTTTGTGTCTATGTCATTTGTTCCCGTTTGTGTATTCTCTTTTTGGTAACAACCCGAAATGAACAACACAACAAACATAGTGACCAACAAGGACATAAAAATACGAGATTCTATCTTCATTTTTTGCTCCTAGCTCCAGTAATATATATTCAGCACCTTTATGATCGAATGCTGATTTGATAGTTCATATATCTTGTCAAACAAACCATCATAAAGGTGCTTTTACTTACCTACCATAAACGTCTACGGTATTGAATTAATATGTGACCCTCCCAGTGGCATAAAGTGCTGTAGCAGAAGAACTAGTGTCGTCTTTCTTTCCCCGCATTTTATATAGAGTGCTGGTGTCTACAGTTGATGAATAGTTGAAGTATTCACCCGTAAACTTGGTTGTATGAATTACATACGGGGAAACTGTTGAATCATCAGAAGCTTTCCTTATCCTTGTTCCAAATATGTTAGAACTTGAAACATTGCTTGATGTAGAAATTGTTAGCACATATTGCTGTTCGCTATCGTTTTTATAACCGGATTCTGTGCTAAGGTAACCAGACGTAGAGTTAAATGTCCAGCTGTAACTTCTTGTGACCGCAAAAGCAGTCATTGGCAGGCTCGCTACCATAATAACCATGATACATATAAATACCAACGGCTTCTTTGATCTTGTTCACCTTGGTTTGTCTTAAGTATAAAATCTTAAATTATTTTTCTCACACCAATCGGTGACATTCAAACCGCTACTTTTCTGTCGGCGATTCTCTGCTTCCAGAGCTCAAGTGATTTTTGATTCATAAGGTTCCTCCTGAA
>JAATFT010000015.1 GCA_015655075.1 Clostridiales bacterium
CCCGATCCATTTGGCGCCAGCCTGGGCCACCGCTTCCGCGAACGCCGCCGATTCCGACAAAAAGCCGTACCCCGGATGCACTGCATCCGCTCCCGATTTTTTAATCGCATCCACCAGCGCATCAATATTCAAATAGCTTTTGACCGGAGCGGACGGCCCAATCGGATAGCTTTCGGTCGCTTTTTTCACATAATCCGCGTCTTTATCCGCATCCGAATAAACGGCAACCGTTTCAATGCCCAGCTTTTCGCAGGTCCGGATAATGCGGTTTACAATTTCGCCGCGGTTTGCAATGAGTATTTTTTTCAACATAGCCTTTCCTTCTTCTCCTTAGATTTTCGGAATAAAGAAAAAGGAACAGGGCAAAGCAACACCGACTCTTTTATCCTGTTCCTTTCTTAATCTATTACCGTATCACAAGCCCTTCTTCCGTTTAAGAATCTGGAAGCCCCGGCCTTTTTCTTCCATATGGTGCCATGCACAATGCCGCCGACGGACGGAGATCCAGACCGGAAACGGCGTTCAGGCTATGCCTTTTTCCGCAGCGACATGCATTTTATGCTCATCCAGCCAAAAATCAGGCCGAGGAAGTTCGCGCCGGTAACCCATATGGCCGCATTCAACAAATCCGGCATTCCCTGAATTTCCAGATAGCTTTTGGCCCCGTAGCCTACAAACATACAGGAATATGCATTAAAGGAAACAAGGGAAATATTGAGCGCGGGAACCTTTAATGTCACCATAAGCAGAAAAACCGTAATCAGTACGGACAGCATGGTAGCCGCCATGGAGGGCATCAGGCCGGCAAAAACATTAATCAGAACAAATGCAAGGATCGCCAGTACGGAACCTGCGATCATCGGCAAGACCGCTTTTTTGATCAGGTCCGTCGTTGCCCCCAGTGTGAAATACCAGGCCCAGCCAATGAACAACGCCCAGACGGGGATGTTCAGATACATCGCCAGGCAGGAAATCGCCGCCAGAACAGCCACCGAAATATCCAGTGCTCCAATTTTCTTCATAGGATGCCTCCTTCTTTTTCTTCATTGAAATATTCCCACAGATTTGTCACCGTGACACCGCCGCTTTCCAGCGCGGACCTTACCGCGGCGGCAACCGCCGCCGCATTCGGTGAATCCCCGTGGATACAAACGGTACAGCCTTCAACCGATACCGTTTTACCGTCAATCGTGTCGATTTTGCCCTCCTTTGCTACGGCCACCGCCCGCTGTGCCACCTGCTGCGGGGAACGCGCTTTCTTAACCCGTTCCAGAATCCAGTTTCCTTTTTCATCATAGCCAAGGTCGACCAATACCTCGGGAGCCGTTTTCAGTCCCCGTTTTTTTGCGCGGCTCAAAGCTTCACAGCCCGCATGCAGCATGATATACAGCTCCTTGTTGTATTCCTCAATCGTGTCCAAAAAGGTATCGATATACTTTTCCTGTTCCCCCACCATACGGTATAAAATCCCGTGCGGCTTGACATGCTGCATTTTCATTCCGTGCAATTTCAAAAAAGCCTCCATTGCGCCCAGCTGGTACAAGGTGTCCGAGCGGAGCTCCTCCGGCGAAATATCCATCTGCCGGCGTCCGAACCCCTGCCTGTCCGGCAGGCCGAGATGCGCCCCGACCGCCACGCCGTACTGTTTGGCCCATTTGATTGTGCGTTCCAGCACAAGCGGGTCACCCGCATGAAAACCGGTCGCAATATTTGCCGATGTAACATAGGGCATTAAGGCTTCGTCATCCCCAAGGGTATAACGGCCGAAGCTTTCGCCCATATCAACATTAATATCCATCTTCATGGCTGACTCCTTTCTGCGTACCTGCCCACGCCCCGTTTTCAGGAAACCGTCAGGCGGTTTCCAGCACAATCATCGGGGTGCCGACATCCATTTCGTCCCATTCGGCAACAAGAATTTCTTTCACCACCCCCGCTTTATCCGTTTTACAGCTCATTTCCGTTTTCATACAGTTGATAACGGCCAGTTCCTGACCTTCTTCCACTTTTTCGCCGATTTCCACCACAACCCTTGCAACCAGGCCGGGCATATGCGCCTTTAATGTATATTCCATTCCGAAAACCTCCGTTAAAAAATATTTTTTTCAATTCAGCAGAGGATTAAGTCCTCCGCTTTAAGCATTTCCGCTCTTTCCTTCCGTGCCTGAATCGCATCCTCAACAGTAACCAGCTTCAATTTCACTTTATCCCGCGCAGGAATTCCCTGCCCGATCTTCCAGAGATCCGCATTGATAACATTGGCAACGCACACAAAGCCGCCCAGCGTCGGCCCGTCCGCGATCAGAAGCGACGGTGTGTTGCCGGTGACATTGACGGCACCGCGCATATTATAGCCGTGGTCCACAATGTTGGAAGGATGGCTTCCGCCTTTTCCTCCGTCTTCACGCGCCCAGAAAGAGGCGGGCACCTCCTGCAGGCGGTAAGCCGCCCGGTTCGCATTGTGGGAAATTTTCATCGGCGTGCCGAACAGGTAATCCATCCCTTCTTCCGTTACATAATCGGGCACCGAATTCGGACCGGGGATCGCCCTCAATTCCCACTCGTTCCCATATTCCGGCAGATATTTGGGATTCAGTTTCCTTCCGGCAATCCCGGCCAGGTTCTTCCTCACGGTTTTCACCACGTCATCCTTTGCCAGCTTCCGCCCTTCAAAGCCGCCGTAGCTGCCAAACAAACAGGTGGATTTGCTGCCCAGATATTCCGGCACATCAATGCCCCCCGCTATGCAGAGATAGGAGCGGAAGCCCGCATCCCCAAAATGGGAAAAATGGAGCGTGTCCCCGGTTTTGACCGAAACCGCCTGCCATAACGGAAGCCCTTCGCCGCCCAGCGTCGGCGACATATCCGATCCCGTGACCGCGATGACTCCGTCCTCCGTAATTTCAAAATCACAGTAGCCGCCCGCAATTTCCAGTCCGGCTTCTCCGGCGCCATTCCCGACAATTAAATTTCCAAGCTGCAGCGCAAGGTTATCCATTGCCCCCGCCGCCGCCATGCCAAGACCCATATAACCCAGTCTTCCCGGCCAGTCTTCCACTAATACTTCAATTCCGCCGTTTAATACTTTAATCATAGCTTTCGCCTCCTTAATGGTTATAATTTCGGGGCGGTTCCGGAGCCCTGCTCCTGACGCGCCGCAAATTCCGCAGCTCCCTTGACGACCTCCGGTTTCGCAAGAAAATCAAGGTACTCTTTTACCACAATCCGGCTGTCCACAATATCGTATACATAATCCGTTCTGTCATGGACATGATCGTAAATATCCAGTATTTCCTTTTCCGACACCTCAACAAATTTGATTCTGTCGCCCGACGGACGGTACAGGAACGGGCCGTCCTTAAACTGGGGATGTTTCATGGAAAACTGGAAGGTCGGTATGGTACGGCCGAAAAGCTGGTACCCGCCCCCGGTTGCCGTCGTATAGGTAAACAGGCAGGCGCCCCCGATGCCGACCGCGCCTTCCGGTGTCCAAATGCGGGGCGGATTGTATTTCGGTACGAGCATTTTGCACCTTGGATCCATCGGCCAGAAAAAGCCGCCGCCCGGCCAGAACCCGCAGCCGCTGTTATACCAGTAAGTATCAAGCAGCATTTGTTTGATGTCGTCCACGGAACACCCGTTGCACAAAGCCATATATTCAAGGTTGTAGCCGTCCGTACAGTTCGGCGCATCCTTACGCACCTGCTTCAGATACATTTCAACCGCCTTTTTTGTCTGGCTGTCCTCAAAGGCAATGGGCAGGGTAATAATGCGGGAATCAATGACCATATCGTCCACACCGGCAATGGATTCTTCGGCTTCCTTAATTTTATCAATCAAAGCCATAGGGGAAATTACGGTCGGATCAAAATGAATCATATTGGCTCTCAGGCTGGGAAGGGTTTCAATTAAGCCGTTGTTCTTCGTCTGTTTCACTTTTGCGTCCACCGCCAGAATGCGGAAAGAGTCCAGCAACTCAACCCTTTGCTCATAGCCATACTCTACCTGGATAAAACCGTCGCCCGCCTGTCGGAATAAAATCTCAATGCGATCGCCCTTTGCAGGAAGAGTATCCAAAATCACTTCATACTTACTCATTTTTTGGCCTCCTTTTGATTTCTGATTCATATATAAAACAGTGTGGCATATTTGAAAACAAATATGCCACACTGCATTACAAACACTCTTTATTCACTTTTTACTGTTTTTTATACCGAAAACCGGTAACAATCCACTGCCCGGCATTTTTCCATAATACAAAAAAAGCAAGACACAATAAACTCTCATCCGACTTCTTTGTCTTGCCATTAACTTGGTAATCATTATAACACAGCCCGGGATTCAATACAATGGAATGAAAGTACAAGAATATTTTCCTTCCTTTGTACTGAATATACAAATTATATTAAAGAGTAACCTTAATAAAGTTCCGACTATTTCATAAATCAGACGCATTATAATAATTGTAACTTTGACAATAGCTGCTGTGTCATCATCAATCCGCCGGTAATCTGACAATCAAAAGACATTTTTTATTCAATGGAATCAAAATACTTTTCTATAAATCGTATTCCCGCTCCGACAGCAGCCGCTTCCTTTTTATACTTTCCGCTCCTGAAGAAGGTGGTATCTATATCAAAATTGTTATATTTCATAACATTAAGCCCTAATTCTACTAAATAATCCTCAAGATAGCCTCCCAGATAGCCTCCCAAAATAATATCGCAGTCAAATGCCATCCTAAGATTTGAAATCGCTATGGCAAGATAATCTAAATATTCCTGCCAGGCTTTGATACATTCCTTATTCCCCTTCTTTAGTTTCAGGAAAAACAGCTCTAGATTATCCTCCCCATATTTAGAAAGAGTCAGGGCGGAGCAATAGGCATCCATACATCCCTTTTTACCGCAATAGCAGGTCCGTCCGCCCGGTTCTATGATCATATGGCCAAACTCCGCGCTTTTATAATTATCGCCCATATATATTTCATTATTTACATAAATAGCACCGCCCACCGTATTGCTTAAGGATAAATATACACTGTTCTTTGCCGTCTCCCTAAGCTCCGCATAGGCGGCGCTGTTGGCGTCATTGCTGAAAGTGACTTCATATTTCAGAAACTGGCTGAACTTTTTCAGGCTTAAATTGCGCAGTCCAAAAACGTCCGTCTGCAGCAGAATGGAATTTGATGTGTCAACGATACCTGGTATGGATAAACCCACACCTAAGACTTTACTCTTTTCCACCTGGTTTTCAGTAAGAAAGGTTTCCAGTTCTTGGCCTAATTCTTTATAATATTCCATGGAATCTTCATAAATTTTCTTTCGTCTTTTAAATACCGAAACAGTTCCGCTGGTGTCAACCAAAACCATACTGATATGGTTTTTCGTAATGTCAATGCCTGCCGCATACTTTTGTCCTTTGGCCAGCGACAGGGCTTTCGCCCTCCTTCCTCCGGTAGACTGATACTCGCCTGTCTCTATAATAATGCCTCCGTCAAGCAATTCCTTCACATTCTGCAGTACCGTGGGCATACTAAGTCCCAGCTCCCTGGATATTTCCTTCTTGGAAGTCTCTGCTTTTTTATAAATAAATTTTACTATTTTAACCTTGTTCCTGGATTTGGATTCATAATTGTTTGGCATTCGATTCATACACACCCCAGCTTTATTAATTATTCTAACCGATTCTTACTGCCGGTCTGCTGCTATTACTCCGATTCCAAGCTCATCCAGCTGTTTTTGTTCCACCTCATCCGGTGCTTTTGTCATCAAACAGGACGCGTCTTTTACTTTAGGAAAAGCAATCACATCACGAATACTGTCCTCCTTTGCCATAAGCATAACGAGACGGTCCAGACCATAGGCAAGACCTGCATGAGGCGGGACACCATACTTAAAGGCATTTAATAAAAATCCGAAACGGTCATAGGCATCTTCCCTGGAAAAGCCCAATACTTCAAACATCCTCTCCTGAACCTGGTTCTGGAAGATTCTCACACTGCCGCCGCCGATTTCTGTTCCGTTTAATACGATATCATAAGCTTTGGCCCTTACTTTACCCGGATCCGTATCCAATAAATCCATGTCTTCTTCCATGGGCATGGTAAACGGGTGATGCTTCGCGGTATATCTTCCTTCTTCCTTGGAATACTCCAATAAGGGGAATTCCGTGACCCAAAGGAACTTATATTCCTCTTTCTTTAATAAATCCAGATTCCTTGCTATTTCTAAACGTAAGTTTCCTAATACGTCAAATACGATATCATCTTCATCCGCCGCAAACAATAATAAATCGCCCGGTTTTCCCGACATGGCACCCACCAAAGCTTTAAGCTCCTCCTCCGTCATAAATTTTGAGAAAGAGGATTTATAGGTACCGTCACTGTTCACTGCCAGATAAGCCAAACCCTTTGCTCCAAATCCTCTGGCAAATTCCACAAGGGCATCTATTTTCTTCCTTGGCATCTCAGCCTGTCCCTCTGCGTTGATGCCGCGGACGGAACCGCCCTTTTCCAGGGCGTTTGTAAATACGGAAAAACCGCAGTTTTTAACTGTTTCCGATACATTCTTTAATTCCATGCCAAAACGGATATCCGGTTTATCCGAGCCAAAACGGTCCATCGCCTCGGCATAAGTCATTCTCCGTATGGGAAGGGGCACCTCCACACCAATGGTTTCCTTAAACAGCTTCTTAAGCAGTCTTTCATTTACCTCAATTACATCATCCACATCCACAAAGGATAACTCCATATCGATCTGGGTGAATTCCGGCTGCCTGTCCGCACGCAGATCTTCGTCCCGGAAACATCTTGCAAGCTGAAAATAACGATCGTATCCGGAACACATTAAAAGCTGTTTAAATAACTGGGGCGACTGGGGAAGTGCATAAAAGCTGCCCGGATGGATACGGCTGGGAACCAGATAATCCCTGGCGCCTTCCGGCGTACTCTTAGTAAGCATGGGAGTTTCGATCTCCAAAAAGCCCTCCTGGGTTAAAAACTGACGGGTCAGGGTTGCCACTTTGCTCCTCAAAATCAGGTTTTTCTGTAAATCCGGCCTTCTTAAGTCCAGATACCTGTATTTTAATCTCAATTCCTCCTTGGTTTTGCAGTTCTCCTCTATTGGGAAGGGCGGCGTCTCCGCTTCGGAAAGGATTCGAAGTTGTGTAGCCCTTAATTCAATACTGCCCGTCGCCAGATTTTCATTGGCCGCGGAGCGGGCCTCAATCTTTCCCGCTACGGCAATAACAAATTCACTTTTTAACTTCTCCGCTTTTAAAAAGCCTTCTGTTCCTATATCGCTTTCTTCAAATATAATTTGTAAAAGTCCGGAACGATCCCTTAAATCTACAAAGATAATTCCGCCTTTATTCCTGCTTTTCTGCACCCAGCCCATAACGGTTACTGTTTCCCCGATATTTGAACCGGTTATTTCCGTACATCTGTGGCTTCTGTGCAAGCCCTTCATTGATTCTGCCATATTGACCTCCTAATGCCAAAACTCTTATGCTATCATATCACTGATTATTCATAATAGTCAATACATTTACGGTCCTTTACAACAGATCTTACAAAGGTTGCCGCTTTCACATGTTCCGGATGTACCTGGTAATTCTTTAAGGTCTCCTCGCTTTCAAAGGAGCTGTCCAGAATCAGGTCCGCATGACCTGATCCGGAGGGCAGGGGATCCGTAATTACCCTGGCGGAAATGACTCCGGGAATCTTATCCTTTAAAGCTTCCAGACTTTCCTTAATAATTTTTGCATGCTCCTTTTTTTCTTCCTCCGTAAAATTATCTCCATGCTTCCACATAACCATATGCTTTACCATATTTAAATCCTCCAAACTATATTAATATTAAATTTTCCGAGTTCGTTTTATACCCTTTATATCGATTTTATTTCATAAAATAATCCGTAATTTTGTCCAGAGATATTTCTTTTTGTTCCCCGTTTTCCATATTTTTAATGAGCGCGGTATTGCCGTCCAGTTCATCCGCACCGATTATGATTGTGTTTCCGGCTCCGATTTTATTTGCATATTTCATCTGCGCCTTTACGCTGCGGTCCATATAATCCGTTTCCACAATAACACCGCCGTTTCTAAGCTGATTTACAATTTTGTATGCGGCGGCTTTCGCCTCCCCGCCCAGGATACCCACATATAATTCCACGTCCGGTTCCGGTTCCGGTTTAACATTTTCCCTGTCCAGAAAATAAATAATACGTTCAATACCCATACCGAAACCAACCGCCGGGAGGTCCTGCTTTTCATCTATTTCATGGACCAGATTATCATAACGGCCGCCTCCGCATAAGGTAAACCCTTCTTCATTGACGAATTCAAATACGGTCTTTGTATAATAATCCAGCCCTCTTACAATGCCGGTGTCAACCTCAAAGGGTATATTTAATTCCTGTAGTAAATCCTGCAATTCCTCAAAATGACTTTTACATTCTTCATCCAGGTACTCAATGGTTCTTGGCGCGTCCTTTACTATCTCCTTACAGGCGGGAACCTTACAGTCCAGCACCCGTAAGGGATTCTTTTCCATCCTCTCCTTGCAGGTAGGGCATAAGCCGTCTTCGTGGAGCTTTAAGTATTCCAGCAGGGCTTTATTGTAGGACTTTCTGCAGTTATTGCAGCCGATGCTGTTGATATGAAGTTTCGCATTCCTAAGACCGATTTTATCAATAAAGGCGGTAATTAAGGTAATTAATTCCACCTCTGCCAGCGGACTTTTTGAGCCGATAAATTCCACGCCGAACTGGTGATGCTGGCGTAATCTTCCGCTTTGGGGCTGCTCATAACGAAAAGCAGGTGTTACATAAAATAATTTGGTAGGCTGGCTCTGTGCATACAGATTATTTTCCAGATATGCACGGACTGCGCCTGCAGTGCCTTCCGGCTTTAAGGTTATGCTTCTGTCGCCTTTATCAAGAAAAGTATACATCTCCTTCTGGACCACGTCCGTAGTCTCGCCTACGCCTCTCTGGAATAATACGGTATGTTCAAATACAGGAGTTATGATTTCCTTAATATTATAAGTCCTGCATAGCTTTCTCGCCAATTCTTCTATCCGGGTTCTTTTGTACATATTGCTCCCAAACCAGTCCTGTGTGCCTTTGGGTCTTTGTGTAATCATCCTATTACCTCCACATCCGTCTTATATTTAAGTGCTTGTAACCACATAGAAATTCCTTTCTATAAGCAAGGGGAATTTTCCTCCATAAAAATACGTTTTCTCCCAATCATTTCATCAATGCGTTCCACATAATCTTTTAAGCTTTTTACATTTTCAACCCGTTCAATACGGTTTTCATCATGAAATACAAATTTGGATAATGCCCCGGCACCCAAAGCAAGTATGGTCTGCTTTTCTTCCATGATTAAAATATTATAAAGCCCTTCTTTACCAAACTTGGCATACCCGATATTCTCCAGATTATCTGCCATATTCTTCTGCCGGTAGAGATAATACGGCAGATAACCGGCTGTTTTGGCATATTCGGAAGTTAATTTCAGCATATCTACAGTATCCGTGGGTATCATATTCCGATAGACTTCCCCCTGTATCTTTAATCTGGCGGCCCGCTTAACGGCCAGGGTATGGACCGTAAGGCTGTCCGGCTTTAATTTATCAATTTCGGCTAAGGTATGGGCCACGTCATCTTTTTTCTCACCCGGCAGGCCGATAATCATATCCATATTAATATTCTCATGTCCCGTTTCCCTGGCCGTATAAAAAGCCTCAATTATCTGATCTGTCGTATGTTTCCTGCCGATTAAGTCTAAGGTCTTCTGATTCATGGTCTGGGGATTAATTGAGATTCTTGTAACACCATGGGACTTTAATATCCTTAATTTTTCTGCGGTAATACTGTCCGGTCTCCCGGCTTCCACCGTATATTCCAGAACGCAGGCAAAATCAAAGGTATTTTCAATATGGGACAGCAGCCCGTCCAATTGATTGGGAGTTAAAGTTGTGGGGGTCCCGCCTCCCAGATAAACGGCGGTTAATTTTTTATTTAAACCGCAGGTACCGGCGTAAGAAATTTCCTTATATAAAGCACCTAAATAAGCTTCAACGGACTCCCCGAATTTTTCAAGGGAGTAGGAGGTAAAGGAACAATACAGACAGGTACTCGGACAAAACGGAATTCCGATATAGACGCTGTAGCCATTTCTGTAATCTATCTCCTGTAATAATGTAATTTCCCGCTTTGCAACCTGAAGACTTATCCCGGTCTTTTCAACAGAACACAAATATTGCTCTCTCATATAAGCCTTGATTTCATCCTCCGGTATATTCCGTTCCAGTTTTTGAAAGGCTATTTTGGCAGGTCTGACACCGGTTAAGGTACCCCAGGGTAATTTCTTTCCGGTTATGTGGGAGAAACATTGATAAAGAGCTCTTTTTAAATGATTCCGCTCTTGCCTGGCTTTTATTTGCTCCTTTATGGAAGGGGTTCCTCCGGGAGAACCCAAAATGTCTTCGCCGCCCCTCATATCAGTAAATGCCGCAGCCATATCTCCGGCCGAATACAGCTCGACTTTATCTTTCATTGCCTTTATCTTTATTACCGGTTTTTCAAACTCGATATATATCCGGATGTCGTTTTGCAAAAATGAGCTCTCCCGGCCCTCTTGTTCCAAGAGCTTGACGATCTTGACCGGCTCCTGCGGATAAAAGGCTTTTCCTAAAGGATATAGGTCATATTCATACACATCTTCTGATAAAAAAATCTCAATCATGACAGCTCCCGTCTGATTTATTCAAATAATCAATCCCCAAAATAATCCTCCCTTAAATAAGGGTTATAGGCTCTTTCATGACCAATGTCCGTCCGGCCTCCGTGACCGGGATAAACCGCCACCTCATCGGGCAGTATCATTAATTCCCGGCGGATGGATTCTATCAGCGCTTCAGAATCGCCGGTGGGCAGGTCCGTTCTGCCCACTGATTCCAGAAATAAGGTGTCGCCGCTTATTAACACCTTTTCGTCCTCAAAATAATAGCAGACACCTCCCGCCGTATGTCCGGGTGTCTGGATTACCTTTATCCTCATGCCGGCTAAAACAAGCAGTTCATTATCCTTAAGCAGCCGGCTGGGGGTTAGGACAAAATCCCTGCCCATCATACGGGAGCCGTTCAATCCCGCATCCTCCAGCAGTTCTTTTTCCGCCTCGCCGGCAAATATGGGTATATGATAATTTTCCGCCAAATCCCCCGCCGCCATAATATGGTCAAAATGTCCATGGGTCAATAATATTGTTCCGGGAATCAACCCTCCCTTTTTTAGTTCCTTTATAATAACAGGCGCATGATCCCCAGGATCAATTACGATTGCTTCTTTTGTATTTTCATTGGATATAATATAACAATTGGTACTGACCACACCTAATACATAGAACTGAATTTTCATATCTGCCTCCCATCCGCCCTTCATACGGGGCTTAATAAATAAAAGTGTAAAGGCTGCTTTCCGCCCGCGGCTTCTTAATAGTTGATTAACCCATAGTACGTTCTATATCCAACACGCTTTCTACGTTCCGAAGTTTTGCCACAATATATTTTAACTGTTCCACTCCGTTTATCTCAAAGCCGACGCTAATGGTTGCCGTACCCTGTTTGCTGGTTCTAACCGTCATGGATGTCACATCAATTTTATTTTCCGTCAAGACTTTGGATACGTCCACTAATACACCGCTTCTGTTATTGGCATAAATTTTAATTTCAGCCGTATATAACTCGCCGCCCTGGGTTTTATCCGGAGATACACTCCATTCGGCTTCTATTAACCTGGCGCGGTCTTCTTCCGAAAGATTCATAAGATTAATGCAATCGGTCCGGTGGATGGACACGCCCCGGCCCCGGGTAACGAATCCAATAATTTCATCTCCGGGGACCGGACTGCAGCACTTGGAGAAACGGACGGCAACGTCATGGATTCCTTCCACTACGATACCGCTTTTTGACTTAGCTACGGCCGCCGGCTTATTCTCCCTTGTTTCGGAGAGGGTATCCAAAACCTTTTCATCGGTTATTTCCTTTTTATGCTTTTTGTCATATTCATCTTTCAGTTTATTGATTACCTGGCCTTCTTTCAGGCCGCCGTGGCCGACCGCCGCATAGATGGAATCCCAGTCACGTAATCCGTATTTTGCCATAACCTTGTTCATAAACTCAGATTTTAATAAATCACTAAGATTAATGTTCCTGCTCTTACAATAGGAGGAAATCATTTCCTTACCGCGGATTATGTTATCTTCCTTCAATTCGGTTTTAAACCATTGATTTATTTTATTTTTGGCCTGGGTGCTCTTTACCAAGGACAGCCAGTCCCTGCTGGGTCCTTTGGAATTTTGGGATGTAATAATTTCAATCCGGTCGCCGTTTTGGATGACATAGTCTATATTTACTAATTTACCGTTCACTCTGGCTCCCACCATCTTATTGCCTACCGCACTGTGAATGCTGTATGCAAAGTCAATGGGGGTGGAGCCGTTGGGCAGATTCTTGACATCGCCGGTCGGTGTAAAACAATATACACTTTCAGAGAATAAGTCCAGATCGCTCTTAAGCAGACTTAAAAATTCCTTATTGTCAGACATGTCCCTCTGCCACTCTAAAATCTGGCGCAACCAGGTAAGTTTTGCTTCTTCCGTATCCTGGGTATTCTTCCCGTCCAGGCCTTCCTTATACTTCCAGTGGGCGGCAATACCATATTCTGCCGTTCGGTGCATCTCATAGGTTCTGATCTGGATTTCAAAAGGCTGTCCTCCCGGTCCGATTAATGTGGTATGAAGGGATTGATACATATTAGGCTTTGGCATGGCAATATAATCTTTAAATCTGCCGGGTATGGGTTTATACATCTCATGTATTATACCCAGGGCGGCATAACAGTCCTTAACCGATTCCACAATAATACGTACGGCAAATAAATCATAAATCTGATCCAGTGTCTTATTTTGGTTGACCATTTTTTTATATATGCTGAAGAAATGTTTTACACGTCCGTCTATCTTTGCCTCGATGCCCGCCGCCTGAATATGATGCCTTATCTCATCCACAATTTTATTGATGATTTCTTCTCTTTCACCCCTTTTGGTGTTAATCTTCTCGGTTAAATCGTTATACACTTCCGGCTCCAGATATTTTAAGGATAAATCATCCAATTCTATTTTAATTTTAGAAATACCAAGTCTCTGTGCAATGGGCGCATAGATATCCATGGTTTCCCGCGCTTTTTCTTTTTGTTTAATGGGCGTCTGGTATTGGAGAGTCCGCATATTGTGCAGCCGGTCCGCCAATTTTATTAAAATTACACGGATGTCCTTTGCCATGGCTAAAAACATTTTTCTTAAATTCTCAGCCTGGATTTCAACTTTATCCTTAGAGTATCTTAACTGTGTTAATTTTGTAACTCCATCCACCAGTAAAGCGATTTCCTCATTAAACTCTTTTGATATTTCTTCCACCGTATAAACCGTATCTTCCACTACGTCATGGAGCAGTCCGGCAACTATGGTTTCTTTATCCAATTCCAGTTCAGCCAATATAATAGCCACACACAGGGGATGAATAATATAGGGTTCACCGGATTTCCTGACCTGATTCTTGTGAGCCAGTCCGGCAACATGGTAGGCTTTTTCAATCATAGAAATATCAGCTGACGGATGATAGCTTTCCACAATTTTAACCAATTCCTGATATAAGGCTTCAGGACTTGTAAAATCAGCAGGAACTAACATTCCCTTATATTTTTTGTCTCTATTATCACTTTCCTTCATCTTATACGCCAAGTCTTCCATGAAATCACCACCAGTTTGTAAGTTTATCTTTTTATTATAATCAATCTCTAAAAAAAAATCAATTCATTTATTGAATAATGACATATCCTGCCAGGTTTTGTCATCTTTTTCCAAAATGTACGGGATAATTATACGCTTCTTATTTTTCACACTATTTAATAAAATTTTGCCATAGTTCAGACGTTCCTCAACCATCCAATCTACGGCAAATTTAAAATAAATATATAATTTGTAATTACAAGGTTCCAATACAGCGTTCTGAAAGTGCCTTTGCAAATATATTTATAATAACAAAAACTTTATTTTCCTTCGTATCTAATTACTGCATCCACGTCATAGCCTTTCAATTTATCACGTCCATGAAGTCCTTTTAATTCAATTAAGAAAATAATTTTAACAACTTCACCGCCTAAGCTCTCGACCAGCTTGGTTATGGCTTCAATGGTTCCTCCCGTGGCAATTAAGTCATCCACTATGGCAACCTTCTGACCCGGTTTAATCCCGTCCTTATGCATTTCAATAGCAGCCGTACCGTACTCCAGGGCATATTCTGTTTCGATGGTTTCACAGGGAAGCTTTCCTTTTTTACGGACAGGAACAAAAGCTTTGTTCAAATTGTAAGCAATGGGAACCCCGAATATAAAGCCCCTTGATTCAGGCCCCACAATAACATCTATATCCACTCCGTCTAAAAGTGACTGCATCTGGTCGATGGACATCCTTAAACTATCCTTATCCTGCAATACACTTGTTATATCCCTGAATAGAATACCCTTCTCAGGATAATCAGGTATACTTCTGACATAATCCTCTAATTTTTTCATATTGACCCTCCATTCCGCGCGTAAGCTTAATAGTTCGCAATGCGTCCATAAGTTTCCTTCTTGTTTTATAAATTCGATCAAAATTCCCATGCTCCCTTTGCACGGATAACACCATCGGTTATTATAACATTTTCCAAGTCAAATATCAATTTATTTCACTTCCTTGTTTGCACCGGGTATGTAAAATTGTTACTATTCACAGCTCTGCAAAAATCAGCAGATCTGTGAACCGTAACACGCTTCGCGATGCACACAAAACGCAGAACAAGCGTTTTGGCGCTGCTATACTCCGGTTTTCTGTGACTTTCGCTTCGCTGCACTCACAAAAAACACGTCGAGTATATCAGCTGTGAATAGTAACGTAAAATTACAAATACAAGTATAGAATTACTTTTATTCCAGTTAATTTATTATCCGGTAATTCTGGATAATGATTTGCACTGTACGGCTGCCGCCATATTCATTAATGCCGGGGTAGTAGGTGACCGTTAATTTTACGGCGTTGTCCCTGTTCTGGAGCATTTTGTCCACTTCGCCCTGTCCATAACTTTCCGTCAGGTTATTCAGAAAATCGTCCACTTCGCCAAAATATAAGGCGTCCATTACCCTTCCATATTCATTTACAACCTGAAACTTCAGCACATTGGCATTTTTACCCAGGATGGATGCCCTTCTTATACGCAGGTTTTTTTCAGCAAATAGGGGTTTTGTATTCCCTTTACCAAAGGGTTCAAGGAGTTCTAATTCGGCAATCAGTTCCTCGTTTAAATAACCCAGAGGAAGGTGTATATCAATGCTAACTTTGGGTATTAGATCCTCCTCATTTAACACGGTGTTTTGGTTTAAAGCACTCCTCAACTGATCCACCATAGCCTGCTCTAAGGATAATCCGGCAGCCATAGGATGACCTCCGTATTTTAGGAGGAGGTGCTTGCACTTTGTCAATTCTTTATATATATTATATTGTTCAATGGAACGGCAGGAACCCTTTACCGCCGCTTCGGAATCCGTAAGTACAACGGCGGGCTTATTATATTTTTCCTTTAACCGTCCGGCAATAATGCCGGCTATGCTTTCATGGCAGTCTTTTAAGTAAACAACTAAGACCTTATCTTCTTTCCTGTCACTGTCTTCCACCAGCTTAACTGCCTGTTCAACTCCCTTGGTGGTCATTTCCTTACGGATGTCATTTAGCTGCTTCAGTTCTTCGGCTAATTGTTCTGCTTCCTCTTTTGATTTGGATAATAATAAACGTAAGCCTTTTTTTGCCGAATCCAGCCTTCCCGATGCATTTAAGCAGGGACCGATAATAAATCCAAGATGATAAGCAGAAAGGGTAGCAAGATTTATATTATTTTTCTCTATTAAAGCCTTC
Organism: Clostridiales bacterium; assembly: GCA_015655075.1. GTDB lineage: Bacteria > Bacillota > Clostridia > Lachnospirales > Lachnospiraceae > Anaerocolumna. The sequence continues at coordinate 16,019 of JAATFT010000015.1, forward strand.
AAGCCTAAATTTTTAGTTTTCTTTAGTAATTTTAGGCCGTTCTTTACTATAATCCGATTTTCATTTACCAGATCCATTACATCACAGACGGTTGCTATTGCCGTAACCTCCAGTAACGGCTCGGTTTCCTTCCTGTCAATTCCGAATTTGCCATATAAAACCTGGACCAATTTATAAGCAACTGCGGCTCCGCAAAGAGATTTCCAGGGATAATCACAGTCCGGCTGTTTCGGGTTTACTACGGCATCCCCCTTGGGTATTAAATATTCCTTCTTATCCCCTTCTTCTAAAAACGGCACATCGTGATGATCCGTAATGATAACCGTCATACCTAGTTCTTTTGCCTTTTTCACCTGCTCCGACGCCGAAATACCGTTGTCACAGGTTAATATAGTATCAATACCGTCCTGGTAAGCACAATCGATAATGCTCATATTAATACCGTAGCCGTCTTTTATTCTGTCCGGAATCTCGTAGTCCACCGCCGCCCCGCAATTTAATAATGCCGTAAACAGGATATAGGTGGAAGCGACCCCGTCAACATCATAATCACCTACAATCCGGATTTTTTTACCCTCTTTTATTTTATTTTCCAGTATGTCGCAGGCTTTCACCATATCCTTCATGGATAAAGGATTATGTAGCAGATTTAAATCCGGATGAAGATAAGCCTTAATCTCCTCTTCTTTCTCCTGATTCCGGTTAACCAGCAGTCTTGCTATTACTTCACTGATTTTATATTGCTCCATTATTGCGGCAAAATCTGCTTTTTTATTTTTTATTACCCATTTTTCCATATTAACTCCCTTAAGTGTACCATAACAAGGTTTTGGATACCGCTTAGATCCCGGTGGGAATATTTTTAATCCGGCATCTTTCATTGCATGCCAAAACCTTGCTTTCATTGGTAAAGTACTGCAGCTGCGTGCTATTCCTTATTTTTCATCGGCTTCCGCCGCTTTTAACATAAGTGCGCATTCTACCCGTTTTTTCTCCAGCTTACATCCGATATCATATGCGTCGTCCAAATTTCCGTGAAACTTAAAGGAATTAGCGGCACATCCGCCGCTGCAGTAAAATTTTGCAAAGCATTCCCTGCATTTATCCTTGGCATATACATTGCAGCATTTAAATTCATCTCTTAGCTCCGTTTTCTTAACTCCTTCAAAAACATTGCCCATTAAGAACTTGTCTTCTCCTACAAATTGATGGCAGGGATACAGATCACCCCAGGGTGTTACCGCAAGATATTCCGTACCGAAACCGCATCCTGACATGCGTTTTATAACACAGGGCCCTCCGGATAAATCAATCATAAAATGGAAGAAATGAAAACCCTTTCCCTCCCTTTTTCTCTCTATCATATAACGTGCCAGTTTATCATATTCTTCATAGATTTTGAGAATGTCTTCTTCCTGAATGGCATAGGGCTCCTCCGGCAGTGAAACAACCGGCTCCATGGAAATCTGTTTAAAGCCCATCTCTACCAGATGCCTTACATCTTCAGAAAAATCCAGATTATTATGAGTAAAGGTGCCCCTGACATAATAGTTGGTCTGATTACGGCTGTCTGCCAGCTCTAAATACTTCGGAAGAATGACATCATAACTGCCTTTTCCGTTGCGGAAAGGCCTCATTAAATCATTTACCGCTTTACGTCCGTCAATACTAAGTACAACATTACTCATCTCCTGATTGACAAATTCCATAATCTCGTCATTAAGAAGAATCCCATTGGTGGTTAAGGTAAAACGGAACTTTTTATTGTAGCGTTTTTCCTGCTCTCTTCCATAGACAACCAGCTTTCTAATCACCTCAAAGTTCATCAATGGTTCTCCGCCGAAAAAGTCGACCTCAAGATTTTTCCGGTTTCCGGAATTCTGAATAAGGAAATCCAAGGCCTGTTTTCCCACTTCATAGCTCATTAATCCCCTCCTGCCCCGGTATTCACCTTCTGCCGCAAAACAATAACGACAGGCCAGGTTGCAGGCATGGGTAACATTTAAGCAGAGTGCTTTTACAACCGTCTGGCGGGATTTAAAATTGCATATATATTTTTCATAAATATCCTCGGTAAAAAGGGCCTCCTCCTCTATCAATTCCTCTATATCCTCAAAAGCTTCCAAAACTGCGGTTTTAACAGCTTCCTCATTACCGGTATCATTCCCAAACAACCGTATGTACTCTGAATTATGATATTTTGTCAGAATTTCTCTCATAACAGCTTCTTTGTCAATTTCAGATAAACTGCATGCTTTGTTTTTATCTATATTATTGTATATTGCTATGATATCGTAAACGATATCGTCAACAACATGTACCATCCCGCTGTTAACATCTAATACCATATCATAGCCGTTATTTTTGTACTGGTGTACCAATGTGTTTCTCCCTTCTATATTTGAGCACTCTCGGAAACTCCCCTGTACGCATCTTTGCGGCACAAATCTGCATACAAAGAGGTTTCCGAGGGCGCTCTATATAAACCTGCGCAATCAGTCAAAATGCAAACAATAAGCAGCGGCCTGAAGACGCTGCTTATAAAATACATGTCTGAACAATAAAAGGACTTAAAAAATCCTCTGTTTTAAATCCTGTTTTAAATTATTGTTTTTAATGTATCCGATTATGTAACTTCTGAAATTATTTATTTTCGCAGCTTTGATTTCCTACCGTACAGGATGTTTTACAAGCTGACTGGCAGGAAGTCTGGCATTCGCCGCATCCGCCGTATTTCACGGTATCTTTCAAATTTCTTGTATTTAATGTTTTAATACGTTTCATGAGGTTGCCTCCTTCAATTATTCCATATCAGAAGATATTATAGCACACCCTTGTTCATATGAAAAGTGTTTTTTCATGAAAAGAGTTTTTTCATCAATATGATATTTCAAACACGCTCTGGAGCTAAACTGTTATTTCTTTCTTGCCGACCTGATAAGCAAACGAATCTGCTGCATAACAAATCGATCCCGACAAATTAAAACGATAATAAAATATTCAAAAATACCAAGAATGATTTCACCCGCCACCCCTTTAAAAGATGCCGGTATCATTGTCTTTTTATTTAAAAGCAGTAAAGTTGTGCACATAATCAGGCCTGCCGCCATATAATTCTTTGCGTTCATAATAATCTGCTTTACGGAAATATATTCTTTACCAGCTCTTATAAAAATTAGCAATACAACCGTTTCCGCTACTACCGATGCTACAGCCGCCCCCACTGATGCCCAAAGCGGTATAAGGATGCTATTGAGTATTGCATTAATTATGGCCCCAAGGATAACTGAATAGTTATATTCTTTCTGCTTACCAATCGCCATCAAAACTTGTTTTCCCACGGCATTATTCAGCCCTACAACTATAATCAAAACGCTGAATATTCGAAGCAGCATGACGCATTTTTCATAACCGTCTCCTAAAAACCAGGGAATCAATATTTTAGAAACGCCAATCATCCCAAAAGCCATGGGAATAGAAACGCATAATATGAATTTCATTGAATTAACTATTTTATTTTTTGCATCTGCTTCATTCCCTGATTTAAACAAATAAGCCATTCGCGGCATTGTTACAGTACTAAGAGACGTAACCACCGTTACTACAACCTGTTCGATTTTATGTGCCTGCTCGTAAAATCCATTTTCAAACGCAGAATGAGTAATCCATCCTATCATACTTTTGTCAAGAGACAGATAAATTGTAGTAGCAATAGTAGGGATAAAATACATAAAGCCCGGACGTATATGCCGAAAAATGCGAAACTTTGAAAATTCCACTTTAACAAGGTATTGCCTTATCTGCGGAATGATTAAAATATTGCCAATCAAAACCGATCCCTGAATGATTATGAAATATTTCCATAAATCATTCTTTTCTTTAACACATAAAAAAATAAGAGCAACACTTAAAATTTTTACAATTAAATTACGGAAAACAATCTTTTTAAACTGCTCCAGGCCTTGCAAAAACCATGTGAAATCCAAAGCACATGATAGCATGTAGATCAAAAGAAGTGCAAAATATACCTGATATGTGTTGCTGGAAACAATCACAAAAAGATAGGCAATCGTGCAAATACCTGTTGATATGAATTTGACAATCATTATTTCCCAAAACAAGTAACTTGTTTCTGTTTTATCTTCACGCATGACTGAAACCTGTAATTGACCATAGGTTGGCATACCAAGTTTACCCGCCAGCCCAAAATAAGTAACGATTGATAAAGTATAACTGTAAATTCCAATGCCGTCCGCTTCTAAAACTCTTGAAACATATGGAGTTGTAATCAACGGAACCAGCAGTAAAAGCACCTCATAAAACATATTGTATAAATAATTTGCTTTTACACTGACGTTACCAGGGATTTTTTTCAATCCATTTCTCTCCCTTCTTTTAGTGAGTACTCTTAGAGCGTGTTTGAAAAATCATTGCACCGTCCTGACCGCCCCACTTTGGGGTATTCTGCCTCTCACAAAGTGGAGCATCCAGCCCGGCACAAGCATTTTTCAAACACGCTCTAGTATTTATACATCCTGTTCCATAAGTTCCAGAAAAACTTTACATGACTGTAATAAACACCTTACTGTAAATATGGCTTTTTTGTATTTTCTTTTGTATTCCTGATCTGTTGATACATCCTCATGATGAAATACTTTTATAAATGGATAATAGATCATTTTGAAACCGTTTTTCTTAGCCAGGTAATGTAATATTTCTGCTTCCATATACATAAAGGTTTTACCGTAAAAGCAAGTTTCGGGATTTTTTTCAGTAAACAATTTTGAAAATATATAACAGGAACCATGCAGCAACGGATTTATCACAACATGGTCAACATAATTATCGTCAATCTTTTCATGCTTTTCAGGTTTAAATTTAAAAAGAATCGTATATATTACCCATTTTATAACAAATAAAAATTTAAATTTGTCTTTAAGCCAAAGCTTTCTGTATTTGCTACGCAATTCGTTTTGTGAGGGAATTTGTCTTTGTTCAGGGTTCTGATGGATTTCCTTTTTAGTAGAGAACACATCAGGTCCCATAATGTAATATCCATATTCATCGTAGCTTTTATATATTTCCGCTATAAAGTCATGCTGCTTAATTACCATGTCATTGTTCATTACAACAATGAAATCCGGATCAAAATACTTCACGGCATACTTATAGCCAATATTATTCCCTTGGGCAAATCCTAAATTTCTTTCTGCCATTAAAACGGTTATCCTTTTATTACCTCTGTAATATTCGTTTAATGCATTGCCGGTGTTATTAGGAGAGGCATTGTCAATAATAATAACTTGCTTTTCTCCTTCAATATTTCTCAATATAGAATGAACACAAGCAGCAGTTTCATCAAACGCAATGTAATGCAATATAACAAAGCAAACCATATTCTTCTCCTTTTACATTGTAATAAACTGCCGGATCAGCGATATATTATCCCGTATATCATCTTCCCTGGAAACCTTGAGACAATGGAACTTTTCATCTATTTTTTCACAAGCCCTGCTATAACCCGTCAGGAAATTGCTTAATTGCTCCCCTTGTAATTCATCAATAAAGCAAACATGCCGATTTCTCTTTTTAATAGACTCGATACAGTCTGGCAACGAAATCTGATTATAAATAACAGCCGGACAGTTTTGCAGCAAATCTATAATTTCAGTTTCGATTATAGAGAGAGCAACATGGAAATTTACCATAATTGTTGCCAGTGTCTGTAATATTCCTTCATCAAATAGATACACTTTTGATGAAGAACCCCACTTCTTATAAAGGTATTCAAAAAAAGCAAAACGTTCTATATAAATGCCAATGTTCACTTCGTTATAATTGCTTTTTTTATTGTAATAAACTGCAAAAATATTCTCTAATCGCTTTTTTCTTCTGATATATTCTTTATTATGTCTTGCTATTAAATTTAAAAACTTCCAGTAAATCTTATATACAACAGTCTTTCTTTGCGCCTCGACAATGTTAATCGCCGATATACCATCTTTTCGAAATGCTGTCACTAAAAAATTACTTAAATAGCTTTTACCGCTTCCCGGTAATCCCATCATTTCTATAACCATTCCCGACACTCCTATTGTCTTTGTAGAAAAGTAACATATACAGCAAACTCAAAGTCACCATGGAATAATGAGCCAAATAGGATGACTGCACACTTCCTAAAATAATATCAAATATAAAAAAATAACTTATCAACTTATTATAACCGCTGCTACATTTTTTAGAATTTATTAAGATATTTGCTACGTAATAAATCAGAAGTACAATAAATACAAATGCCCCGAATAATCCCAATTGAGCAAAAATCATAGGCCAGAAATTATCATCCAAAAACATATTACTCGTAGGCCCCATCCCATATCTTAAATCAAAACCTAACGCATAATACAAGGGTGAATAATAGTCCGCTGCTGCTGAAGAGCCATATGTTGCAAAACCTGTTCCCAGAGGGAAATATTCTTTTACAAGTTTTATGGCCCCTGTCACAAAAGTCTGTCTTGGGGTTGCCGTACCCAAAAAATAATATTTAAATTGGGAATATCCAATTAAAATTCCAATTGAAACTATTCCTAAAATTTCCATTCCCAGCCTTTTCTTTTCCCTCAATAAAAACACATAGTACAATCCTATGTAAATTGCAGCCAGAACAAGAGCACGGGTTTTTACAGTAAGAAGCATAATCCAAAAACATAACAGCAGCCAGGTTATATTGCCATGCTTTTTCTGCTCTCTTTCAGCCGTAAAAATCAACAAAGCATACGTCATTTGGTTAATTAGATGTCCCGGTGTCCCATATACAAAAGCGAACATCCTAATTCCATAGCGCATGCCTGCATCCATGCCTATACTCTTAAATAAATTGACTGCCGCAAAACCGCTTAAAATTAATACATATACCTTCATAATTGCAGATATCCACCGAATCAGTTTCTTTACCTTTATTACCGATGAATCCATCATAGCTCTGTACCCTAAAAACACAAAAATAAACTTAAAAGTGCTAACTACGTCAATCATGATTGCAATTCTGCTGCTTTGTATACCATACGAAAGGTTGCCGGTTAAACCAAGCAGTAAACTAATGATTAACGGAATTAAAATCTTAATGTCACTTTTTAACATTTTACCGGACATTAAAATTTTAAAGAAATAGAATGCCAGTCCAATTACGGCGACTATTTCATCAAGCATTTTTAAAAACGGCACAACTATTTGCAGCCAATTTTGAAAAATTAAAAGTTCAACTAATATGAAAATCAGCAATGTCTGTATATTCATTGTTTTTTTAGTCATACACTCTCTCCAGGTACAGATAAATCAAATCCATTCAAAATAATTGAATATAATTACGGTACCATACTTTCATCAAACCCTTTCTAAGTTTTTCATAATATATTCGTAGAAGGTATCACTTTTTTCTATATCTGATTTTTCAAATTTGTAACTTAATTTATGAAAAACAGTAAACTGTTTAATATGCTGAAATTTTTTACTGTCATAAGGTTGAAATAATTCAAGCAGCAAAATATGCGGCAAATCATTTGGAACCTTTGGAATTTCATTTGCCTCATTTGGAAAATACTCCATGGCTATAGACACAAGATGGTGCATCAAAAAATAGTCTTCCAGCCTATTTTGGCTCTTCCAGTAGTCCCGCAGCATCATTTTCACAGCACTCAAAATAATGTTATTACTTCTTGCATATATTAACCAACTCGACATACGAATACAATGACCATCCAGGCCTGGTTTCAAACATTGATAGAAAAACAGATCTGATTCACAGATATAATCCGGAACCACTCCTGTACAAAACACAGTTGCATCTAACCAAAGGCCGCCATAACAAGTCAGCAGTTCAATCCTTAACAAATCGGAAAAATGAGTATCCGTAATAACACCGTTACACCATTTTTCAATGATATAGCCCGGGAAATCCGTATATTTACCGAAATTATCTGAAGTAATGACAACTATACTCCAATCCGTCAGATGCTCACAGACTGAATTATAGCAATGCTGAACCACTAAGGGGGCATTTTCCATACCCTGCAGCCAACAAATCCAAACCGTCTTATTATCTTTATGTTCCATATTCTTTACCTTCAGTTCAGGATATTGTTTCAGTTTTTTTCTATATTTTTTATTTAAACGATTTTGGATTTTTATTTCTACGGATAATCGTAAAATTTCCAATGCTTTTCTGGAAGTACCCAGCACTAAAAATTGTGCAGCCGCAGTACCCAACACATGGGATTTTGCATAATCTTTAATTAACGAAAAGCCGCCGACTTTTTTAAACATTTTCAAGAACGAATCCACAATGTTTCCTCCATTTGTCCAAGCAAAGTTAACATAATTCTATATTTTTAAGGCCCCCGCTTCTTAGGGAAGCGTAAGCGGTGGGTTTTGAATTATTTTTATATTATCATAATGTGTTTTTTGGTTGGCTATCGGGGGCAATTTCATATAATCTCCATACATATGTGTTAAATACTCATCTGCTAATTCAGGCCCCGGAAACTTTTCGCCTTCGAAATCATAATATCGGGGTGTTCCAAACATATTAGTCGGAACCATCTCTCTTAGCCGATATGCTCCCATAATCGTACCAGAGCAGATTGAATCCTCCATTTTATTTTTTATTAATAATTTATCAAGATTTTCTTTAATTCCATTGGGGGCAAATATTTTTTCAAAAGGTATCTTTGTCAGAATCACTAATGCCGCCCTTTCCAATTTTGAACGTTTACGTTCGGAATCTATTGTATCTCTGTAGCACAAGGAAATTAAATAACGCCGTAATAGAACTCTCCCATAATAAATTTTTCTTAAAATTTTAGAATCAGGCGACCCATCGATTGGGAATATATCTACCGCTGCATATGCTTGGGAAGTATCCGTATTCTTAAATCTCCTTTCATCGACTAAAATATTTTTATTAAGAATCCGAGTAATAAAATAGCGATAATCAGGGTCGGTACGAAAATTTTGTAAAAAGATATTGTTTGGAAAGTAATCACCGGAAACTTTTAGAAACTTTTCATAGTCTTCTCTAGGCATCGCCAAATCCACATCATCATCCCAAGGGATAAAACCTTTGTGTCTGACTGCTCCCAAAAGTGTGCCGCCAATCATATAAAAAGATAAATTTTCCTTATCACATATATGTTTTACTAATTTCATAATTTTGAATTCTTCCATTTGTAGTACTCTCAGTTCTGTTTTCATACTAGCTCCCTGACATAAAGAATATATTATTTCATTCCTAAAAATACTTTCTCATATTTACCCACTATGTAATTCCAACTATACCAATCTTTAATACGTTTCTTCGCTTTTTCACTCAGAGCATTTATTTCATTTACAGACATTTTATCCGCTTCGTCAATCAACCTTGCCAGATTTCCTTCCTCTTTTGACCAATAAAGTGCACCCTCCTCCGCAACTTCCTTATTAAACCCTACACGCAAGATCAAATTCAAATCAGTAGAACCAAGCGCTTCAAGTAAACTTGGATTCGTGCCCCCAACAGAATGTCCATGAACATACCCATAAGCCTCTTCTCTGATTTTCATCAGTAGCTCCTGATCATATACAGTACCCACAAATTTAATACGAGGGTCCTGATCAAAATGCAATCTTCCATTAATGGCATTATATAGAACCGGATTACTGCCAGTTATGACTACAAAATCTTTTTTGGTGTTGCTTATCATAAATTCACGAATTATTGTCTCAAAATTATTTTCCGGAACAAATCTTGAAACAGCTATATAGAAACCCCGTTCAATAGAAATTTCATTTTCGGTAAACCATTTCAGTAATTTTTTATCATCTAAAGCTAATGTACTCTTTCTTGTTTCAGCACCATAAGCAATAAACGTAGTCTTTGGATTATAACCGCTATACTCTTCCTGTATGTACTTCTCAATAGTTTTGCTGTCACAAATAAGTAAATGCGCATGTTTTATCATAAGGCTTTCCGAATATTTCCAATACTTACGCACCGCCGGACTCCACTTTGTCCTCAACCATTCGTGTCCATCCGGATTCACATAAATAAATCCTCCCAATCGTTTTATTTGCTTGACATAATGCCTAATAAACGGCCCAATTCTACAAGCAAGAATATATATAATAAAATTTTCGATATTATTTTGTTTGACATACAAAATACACCTTTTTAAGGCTGCCAAATCATAATATAACGCTTTAGCCGTTCCAATATTTGGAACATTAACATTAAAACATCTTGTACCGTTATATTCAAATTGCCTATTATCATCTGACAAACATGCTATATGATACTTAATACTTTTTTCTGCCTGATAATATGTAAGCTTTTCTACAAATGTTTCAAATCCACCATATTTTGCGGGAATTCCTTTAGAACCAATAATAAACACATGTTTCAAAATACAGTTCTCCTTTTTTTAATGTGAGTACTCTCGGAAACTCTTTGTATGCAGATTTGTGAGATGATTTTTTGTCAGATATACACAAATTTATGAGGCGTACGTGGATTAAATTTGTGTGTAGCCTCTCCATTTTTTAATTTCATTATTAACGATATGCTCCAAATTCAAATCCATCCTTATCACTTCTCTTCCCCATAAGTCCCATAATATTTTCCATAATACTTCCCATAATAGCCTCTCTTCTCCATGGGCACTTTATTTAAGATAACCCCAAGAATACGGCAGCCGGATTTTTCTATCTGTATCTTTACGTCTCTGGCAAACCGGTAATTTACGGAATTGCTTTCAATTACCAGAACTGTTCCGTCCGATACCTTGGCCACTATGGCACTGTCTATAACAGAACCCAGAGGGGGAGTGTCTATCAGTACATAATCATAGTGCTCCCGTAATTTTTTTACCATACTGCCAAAGCGTTGGTGTTCCAATAGCTCGGCCGGATTTGGCACAACGGTTCCGGCAAATATGATATCCATATTCTCAATACCCGAATTAAGTAGAATATCGTTTAATTCCTTCTGACCTGACAGATAATGGGTAAGGCCGCCTTCAATCGCACCGACTTTATATCTGCCTGCCAGGACGGATTTTCTTAAATCGGCATCAATCAGGATTACCTTTTTTCCTGTTTCCGCAAAAGATACGGCCAGGTTAAAAGCAACACTTGATTTTCCTTCATTTGGCGTACAGCTTGTAAAAGTCAGGACTTTAACCTCATCTCCGCAGAATTGGATGTTGGTTCTTAAGGTCTTGTATACTTCATTGACCCTGTAATCTAATGTTTCCCGTTTCGCGAACGTAATTTGGTCCACCTCTACCGCCTGGGTTTCTTTGTGGTTTCTGTTACCCTTATGCCGCCTTTGCCACAGCCCTTGTTTTCTTTTGCCATGCTCCGCCGCCTTTGCCAAACCGGATTCAATGGGGATTAATCCAAGGGTATTCAAATCTAGATACCGCTCCACATCCTCGGAATCCTTAATGGTATCATTCAGTAAATGAAGGACAATAATGAGACCTCCCGCTAAAATAATTCCGAGGAATCCGCCGATCAGAATATTTTTTTTGATATCGGGACCGGAAGGATACGGTTGCATAAAACCCTCTTCTACGATAGCAGGTTCCGAGGTATCCATGATTTTGGCAATCCGGCTGGAGGATACCGCCGCAAATTCATCCACTATTTTTTTTGCCAGATAGGGATCCGGATAATCCGCCCTGATTTCCAGGATACGGGTATTGCTGGGATTATTGGTTGTGAGGATGGAAACCATTTTCTCATAGGTCATGTCCAGTCCCAGATTTTCAATTACCTGGGTTACCACCGGACGGCTCTTAACCAGTACCATATAATCCTGGGTAAGCTGGCTTCCCAACTGGAGATCGGATAAGTTCAGGTCCGTCAGGGATGCGGATTTACCTAAAATGTACAATTTTGCGGTAGAGGTATAGATAGGAGTCATGCAGAAGCTACTTACCAATCCCGTTCCGGAAGCGGTAAGAATTCCCGTTAAAAGAATAATCCATATTTTAGACCTTATGAGATAAAACAGTTCCTTTAAGTCGATTTCCTCATTGGTATTATATTCCATGCGGTACTCCTTCATATATACTTGTTTTCTAATATTTTTCTGGGATTCTCCAGGAATATCCGATCTACAAGCCTGCAGTCATTATTTTTTACCAGGGCTTTATACGCGTCCTTCATCCGTGGGGGCCTGCTGCCGGTATTGTGGCAGTCACTGGCAATAAAATGGACCAGCCCTTCCTTTACCAGCCTTCTATGGTATACGGCCTCCCTGTTAAACATCCCTCCAAGAAGGCTGCCACTGTTCATCTGCATACAGGTTCCAAGCTTTATCATATCCACTATACGGCTCTCCTTTCCTCTTAAACAGAGGTATCTCTCCACGTGGGCCAGGATGGGGATATATCCTGCCATGACAAGCTGACCCATCCCCCGGTAAAGTGTCTGATAGGTTTCCACCAGTGAAAATTCCACCAGGACATATCTGCTGCCTGCCAGGGTAAAAGCCTCGCCCGTTTTTAAAGCCTCCATGATTCCTTCGCTGTAATACAGCTCGTTACCCGGGTAAATCCGGAATTCCCCGCCAAGCTTTAAGGTTTCCTTTTGTACTTCCTCCAAGATCTTAAGCAGCCGCGCCGCCAACTTATTCTTCGCACCGCAGGCATAGTGGGGAGTTGCTATAATCGTTTTAATTCCCTGCTGCTTTGCAAGCGTAATCATCTGTAAAGTCTGTCCCATACTGCCGGAACCGTCATCGACTCCCGGCAGAATATGGCAATGTATATCCGTAAAGCCATCTTCATACATAAAGATAACCTGCCTTCTCTTAGAGTGTGTTTGAAAAATGCTTGTGCCGGGCTGGAAGCTCCACTTTGTGGGAGGCAAGGAGCGATTTTAGGAGCGTAGTAGGGGTAAACTACGCTCCCAATATCGCGACGCAGTATACCGCAAAGTGGAGCGTTCAGAACGGTGCGATGATTTTTTAAACACGCTCTAGTTCATTGTCTGCTAATCCGTATGCATCTGCCCTTCATTCATTCAATCCGGCGACATACTCTTAGTCATTATCTGCTAGTACAGTATTGCACAATTATCGCTTAATTCAGCTTCCGCTATTTCCGTCATTACCGCGTTGTCGTCAGTCAGCGTAGGACACCGCTACGCTTCCTTCCTCCGCCTTGTACTGACGGAAATATCAGGCGCTGATATTAAGCGAAATTTATGCAATGCTGTACTCGTATGTTATCTATTAATCCGCTATCCGTTTTTTAACATATCCCGTCAGGATAATTAATAAAACGGAAATCAAGATTCCTAATCCGCTTAAATACAGGAAAACCTGAATAATCCATTTGAAATAGCCTGTTAAAAACCTGCTGTAATATTCGGGTGAAACCGTAATCCTGTCATACGCCTTTACAAGCAGCAGATAACAGGCCAAACTTCCGGCAATACAGCTTGAAGTTATCATAGCATAGGTTATATAACGGATTCCCCTGTGTCTGTACCGGTGCATTTTAATCAACATAAAGCTTATAATTCCAGTCAGAGCTAATATAACCGGAACTGCTTTTTTTACAAATCCTCTGTAATACGTCTTGTATTCCCCCATATAATAGATGAACCTGAATTCAATTTCCCGCTTATATTCCTGTTCCACCCTGGATATCAACCCGTCCAGCCCTGCATCCAGTTCCTCTGCCGGGGATATGAAATTCTCCTCCAGGTATCCGTCTATATTCTGTTTCAGGGTATCCTTAAGCTTATCCGTATTTGTTCCAGGATCCTTTCCTGCCAGCACCTCCTCCATATAATACCTGCCGTCTGTGTATACCCTTTCCAATGTAATTACCTCTGTCAGCAGATAGGCAGGAAGTTCCGATTCCGCAAATATAATGGAAGCCCTGCTGTTTAATTCTTTCTGAATTTCGTTGTAATAGCCGCTTTCACTAACCTTATTCAATATAACCCGATTATTAAATGCACCGAAATATAAGCCGGCCAATAGAAACAGGGCTAAAAAAAGCAGTGAAAGCTGAAAAGAAAATACACAGCACAGAAAGGTTTTTATTTCGGGACGATTAACCTTCATCTGTATAACTCCCTATTTTCCCGCAGCTTCTGTATCCTGGATTCTGTCACAATATACAAAATAACGTTCATTCCTTTCTCCTATTAATTTACCAAAGGGGTAACAAGTGTATAAAATAAGCCGTTCCTTTGTTTCAGATAAATCATAGGCCGTATTGTCCAAGGCATCCGCCGTCAAAGTCCCGGTTACTTTATATTCAAATTTGCCGTAATTCGTTTCAAGGCTTATGACATCACCAATTGCTATATTTTCTAAAGGTGCAAAATAAGTTCCGTCGTGTCCGCCGATTAAAATAGGTCTTCCTTCGCCGGGAAGTCCGCTTGCCATATATTGTCCGGCCCCTTTTATCAGAACTTTTTCACCGTCCCCATAATAAAGAGGGGCTTCCAGCCCGATCCTTACACAGGTTAGATTTCCATAATGCTCACCCTGTGCCGGTATCCGGATTTCATCTTTATCAAAGATATTCTCCTGCAGCGGGACCGTTTCTGACAGCGCAGGATCAAATTCAGCGGAATAGCCCGGAGCCCCCTTCGTAATAATCATACTAATATGAGCCTTTGCCAGGTTTACTGCCGGAACACCTAAAAGGTACAATGCCAGATATCCCAAAACGGTAAATAACAGCGGTATTCCCATATAAGAAAGAAATATTCTGGTCCTCCTGCCGCTCAATCCCAATGCTCCTTCCTATGGTTCAAAAAGCCGCACCGATATGCTGTAATACTGCAAATTCCAAAAACAATCCCCATTCCTGTCAGCATCACGATTGTCCCGTTTATATTAAAACCGGTATTTTTCACCACGGTATCCACGGTCAGCAGAATGCCGCCCTCTTCGTCCGTAACGGTTACCCTCCCATTATTTTTATCCGTTTCCAGATTTGTTACCGGCTTTTTTATCTTCTTAAAAAAATCGTTTCCTGCCACGCCTTTCTTTTCCGTTTTAACCTTATTATCCTCTTCTGCTGTCTTATCCTTCTCATTCTCTTCAGAAACTGCTGAATCCCCGTCTGCTGCTTCCACATGATTTTCTTTTGCAACCTCCTCCTTGTCCTGCACCGTTACAGGTATTAAATAGCCTTCCTCTATCCCCTGCTCTATATTGGCATACATTTGCGCAATGACCTCATTTTTCTGGGCCGCTGTTAAGTCTGTTTCGTCTAAGCTTAGATAGTTTATCAGTTCCTGCACAAGTACAGGATCAACCTGATATTTCACACCGTCTTTCTCAAATTGGCCCCTGGCTTTGCTTACAATCTCCGCTTCATATTGATTCAGTTCTCCCGCCTGTACTATCTGCACATTTGCGGCTATAAAAATAAGAATGCCTAAAACTATAATCTTTTTCATTTTTATACCTGTTGCATTTGCCACAATACAATAGAATGTAACAAAGCATGCATTCTATGTCAAGAATAAAAAGGGATGGAAGAATCCGTATGTGGCATCCTTTCTCTATTTGAGCACTCTCGGAAACTCCCCTGTACGCATCTTTGCGGCACAAATCTGCATACAAAGAGTTTCCGAGAGTACTCTATTTTATATTTTCTTCCGGCCTTCGCGATATGGCTGCCTTCGGCAGCCGCAAACGGCACATAAAAATCCGGAGAAATATAATTCATGGCTGCGCTTTAGTAAGTGACGACAAAGGATAAGCTATCCGGAGCATTGGTAATATACAGCGTCTTATTATCGGCGCTCTTAGAAATCCTATAGGAGGTTCCTGAACCGCCCGTTACCGTTACCGCATGGGAAGTTTCGTCAACTTCTACCTGATAAGCCTTACCGTCCAAAAGTCCTCCTGAGAAAGTTACTGTCTTTAAAGTGCTGCCTTTTGTACCGCTTACGTTTACTTTCTGGCCTGAATAGGTCATGGTCGTATCCGTCGTATTCTTCCACGTACTGATTGCGGCCGACTCATTATTTAAGAAGCCCCGCAAAACGGAAAGAAGCGTACTGTCCACCGTATAGGAAATACCACTATACTTCACAACAACTTTTGTTAATTTCGTATAGGCAACCGGCAGAGTATAAGAACCGTCTGCGCTTTTTGTAATTGTTTTCGTAGTTGAAGAGCTCCCGGATGAACCTCCGCCGGAGCTGCTTCCGGATGAGCTGCCGCCGGAGCCGGAACCTGTATCTCCAATGATTATTTTTGTAAAGGTATTCTCACCCGTTCCCACTGTAACGGTAATCGTTACGTCGCCCGTAACAGTTGGAATAACCTCCTCGCTGGCAGCCTTAAGGGTAGTTGCTTCAGCGCCCGGTAAAACTGTCAAACCAAATTTTGCATTGGATATCACCGCAAGCGGTATACTTGTTGAAATTAAAGCACCTGCGGCATTATTCGTAACCGGAATGGCTGCTAATGATGTTCCCGAGATGCTGATAACCGACTTTTCATTTACAATTAAAGAATTAATGATACCGTTATTGATAAGGTCCAAAACCGTGCCCGCAGCAGCAACGGTAATGGATGCATTTGCCCCCTTGTCAATAATAATATTTGCCGTGGGCGCCAATATGGTAATTAAGTTGCCAATTGCTTTCTCCGTACAGGTTACGGCTTTAATCGCCTTAATTTCCATCTCTTTAAAAATTCCGTTATTCGTAACGTTTGCGTTTGGTGCATCTATCACGATTTTTTGTTTGCCGTAGTTTCCTTCCGGAATGGTAAACGAAACTGCTTCCTCCGTTTTTAGGGTAATCAGCCCTGCACCGCTTCCCAGGAGACTTTCCAATTCCTTTTGTGTCGTAACAATACCCTCCCTGTCTATAACCTTAATCGTTACTTTATCAGAAACACCGCTTGAAGTTGTGGCGACAATAGTGGCTGTACCTTCTTTTAAGGCCGTAAACTTACCCCATTTTCCCAATACGATAACTTCCGGGTCACTGCTCTTCCAGGTCGTCGGATCGTTAGAAGAAGACGGAGTCAGACTTCGGTTCAGATCATAAACCTGTCCTACATTTGCCGAAATAATTTTATTATTTATCACAATTTTTTCAGCGGGCTCCACAACCGTCACCTTACTGGTCAGATACTGGGTAACCCTGGCGGTCGTTACTGTACAAATAATGGTGGCGCTGCCTTTTTTGACCCCTGTAACAACACCTTTACTGTTTACGGTTGCAATTTTCTTGTTATCCGACTTCCATTTATAGGTTGCTTTTTTGATTGGATTTTTAATACCCAGTTGGACTTTTTTCCCTACCAGTACGGAAGCTTTCGTTTTCGAGATTGCCGGCTGCGCCGCAGCCTGTACAGATATTCCGAAGCCGCCCGTAATCACTGATGAAACCAACAGCGCTGCAATCAGCAGCTTTGCAAGCACGCTCTTTAACATATCTGCGTTTTTACTCCTTGTCATGCCCTATTCACTCCTTTTTCAGATAAATAACGTCTGATTTTTATTTATATTCTTCGGCAGATAATCTGTCCGGGAATATCATTTTACATTCGTTTTACCTGGCTCCTCTGCTTAATAATACGATAAAAACTGTTCTTATAATCAGCTTAGCATCCAGGCTTAAAGACCAATTATCAATATATTCCAAATCCATCTGCACCACTTCTTCAAAATTGGTAATGTCACTTCTGCCGCTGGTCTGCCATAGACCGGTTAATCCCGGCTTCAGAGTCAGCCGCCTTCTATGCCTGCTTTCATAATTTAAAAATTCGTCTTCCGTGGGAGGCCTTGTCCCCACAAGACTCATATCCCCCTTTAAAACATTATAAAACTGCGGGAACTCGTCAAGACTGGTCTTTCTTATAAATCTGCCGACTTTCGTGACCCTGGGATCCTCCGACAGCTTAAACATATATCCCTGCATTTCATTTTGTGCAAGCAGAGCCTCTTTTCTTTTCTCCGCATCCGGATACATGGAGCGGAATTTATATATCCGAAACCTTCTCCCATTCTTTCCTATCCTGACCTGCGAAAAAAATATAGGTCCGGGAGATTCCGCACGAATTGCCGGAGCAATAAAAAAAGTTATAAGTCCGGTAAGCAAAAGACCGATAATTGCCCCGAAAATATCCATTATACGCTTTATAACAAGCTTATAAGCCTGGAATTCTCTTCTGCTGAAAATCAGCACATGATAGCCTGAATAGCTCTCCACTTTCTTTTCCTTAATATTTAAGCCAAAGGCATCAATATTAAGTCTGATCTTTATACCCATTAATTCCAGCTCTTCAATGATTTCATTAAGATCCAGAGACATTTTAGGAGGTATACTGATGAATACCTCATCCACCGTTTCATACCGGATCGTAACCAAAAGATTATGTATTCCCGCCCTTACCGGAATGCCCAGAATTTCTTTGCCGGTTATATCTCTGTCTAATATTGCGATTGACGTTATTAGCTGCTCCGACAGATTTTCATTTTTCAGCTTGGGAATTACCTCAAAGGCTTTCTGATATGTGGTTATGACCATAACTTTGCTGCTTAAATCGCTTTTTTTAAAGAAAGCCAGCATAATGATCTTGTAATACTGCCTTGCCAAATAATCAAGCAGCATATGGAATATAAAAAATTCAAGAAAAAACAGCCGGGCATATATAATACCTTTTTGGGATAAAAAGAGTATTGTTCCTACGCATAACGCACTTACCAGAGTCCGGGAAGCCACCGTCTTAAACTCCCGGAAAAATCCCCTGCGGAAAAAACCGCTGCTGGAATTAAACATATAAAAAACAGTGATATAAACCAGGATGCAGACAGCAAGCAATATTCCGTAATTTTCATCTGTAAGGCATTCCCTTATTACTCCAAAGCGAACAAAAGCCGCCAAAGCATAAGCCAAAACCAGCGTTAACACATCAAGGAACAGCAATCTTATACTAGGCGGCTCTTTTCCATAGCTTCTCATTTTGCCGGCTCACAATCTATGGCATTATTCAGCATACTTTTTTCAGAAGAACAAAACAGATGATTCTTGTGGGAAACCCTTATACAAAGAAATAGTGCCCCTAAGAAAAAAATCATAAAAATAACAGCCGCATCTGGCCTGGCACCCATTACAATACCCAATCTGCCGACGACAAATATTAAATTATCCCAGATGTCCATGTTTTTCCTCTCCTTTTGTTATGTCAAGACAGCCAGCTATGCCAGAACTGTCGTTCCTTCTCATTCCTAATAAGATAAAATAAAAAACAGGATTTTTTATTTTCATTTTATACTGGGACAATATTACTATTAAGAATAGAGAATATTTTTCCTATAAATTATATATTAGTATCTTAATAAGATATTGTCAAGCAATTTTGCAGTTTAGTATCTAATTTAGACATTTTGTTTATTTTAATTTCTTAAAATTGTATAATAATTAGGAAAATGATGACAATATCTGTACATATACATCCAATGTAAGGTGGTTTCTGTTAATGAATAGGGTAAAGCAATTAAGGGAAGAACATAATTGGACACAAGAATATCTGGGCAACCTGCTAAACGTTAAAAAAGCCGCCATTTCCAAATATGAAACCGGAAGGGCTGCTTTAACCGACGATACAATATGCAGGCTGGTCCAGATATTCCAGGTATCTGCAGATTATCTTCTCGGAATAAGTGATAAAAGAAATAATCTTGAAAATAATTTGACAAAAAAAGAAATAACCCTCCTGAGTTATTTTAATGATTTAACTGCAAAGTATAAGGATATTGCCATCGGAAATCTTGCCTCTCTCACAAATCAACAGGAAAAAGCATTTACTCCCAATAAAAAAGGGATTATATAGTTGACAAAAATAGTAATTTAATTTTTGTTGACTTTCGTTCTCTTAATCATTAGATGCTAAAGTACAAAAAGCAGCCCAAAGGGTGTTTACCGCCTTTCGGGCTGCCTTTTACAGGGGCCGTAATATCCTTTGTACTAGTGCACTGGCAAGTTGATATCTTGTCAGTGCACTAGAGCGTGCTTGTGCCGGGCTGGACGCCCCAATTTGCAGGAGGCAAGAAGCGATTTGGGAACGTAGTGGTTGGGGCTACGTTTCCAAAATTGCGACGCAGAATACCGGAAAGTGGGGCGGTCAGAACGGTGCAATTGATTTTTCAAACACGCTCTAACTTATCATTCCTCCAAGCATCCCGCTAACTAAACAGATAACCATTACCGTTATTACTCTCACAGCTTCCATTCCCATAACGGAATTCGTTAAAATAGATATTAATAACAGTATAATAAAGTATAATGCCCCCATGCCCAATCCCCACAGGAATCTTCTCTGTTCAGTACTTTTTCCCAACAAGAATCCTCCCGTAAAGGATGATAAAATATAGGTTACAAGAATGCCACCGCTTAACACGCCATTGGAAATATCCAGTTTCAGCATTAGAAATGCCAGTAATAATAACAATATTCCGGTTATTATGTAGGAAATCAGAAGATCCCTTAAGATGACCATAACCCTGGAATTACGGTGTAATACTTTGTCCATTCCAAACCTCCCATTTATTTATACTGTAATATATTAATAAAGACTTACTTATATTCTATAATCTAAAAATATAACAGAAAACAAAACCTTCGGATGCATTCTTTTATCTGATTCTATCAGCCTTTATCTTTCCCATGGATACAGGCTTTTATATATTTTTCGCTTTCTCCCCTTTTATCTGTTTTCATCTATTCATCTGCTTTGAATTAGTGTTGAGTTAAAATTGAGTCAGAAATGAACTCCATTAAGTTCCAAATTTCATCGACTTTACCTCTTTCCTATGCTATAATATCTTTGTTGTAGCGGTTAATGCTTTTTCATACATGCATTGATTGCCAAAGCAGTCCAATTACACCGATGTAATCATTGGTTTCCAAAAATCATTCATTATCAAAACAGAAAAGTCTCCTGGTTAAAAGTGGGCGGAACCTGCGCAGTTTAAAAAAGAAAGGAAAAAAGCCATGAAATATATTGACCTACACGTTCATTCCAATGTTTCCGACGGAACATTGACACCTTCCGAGATTGTCGGCCTTGCGGTTAAGAATCATATCGCCGCAATTGCCCTAACAGATCACGACACCTTAGCCGGAATTCCTATAGCACAGGCCGCCGCCCAGTCCGAAACACAAATGGGACATCCCGTCCTGGTAATTCCCGGTACGGAAATCTCCGTTTCTTATAGAAATAAAGATATTCATATTTTAGGGTTATTTGTAAATCCGGACAATACTGTCCTTTATCGGGCTCTTAATAATGCTCGTATAAAAAGAGAGGAAAGAAATGAAAAAATGACAGCTAATTTAAGGTCTGCCGGTATCGATATCACCGTTGATAAATTAAAGGAAGAAGAAGGGGAAGCGGTTTTAACCCGTGCTCATTTTGCCAAATTCATGGTAAAACACGGATATTGCAAAACAATACCGGATGCTTTTACCAGATATTTAAATAACGATTCCCCTTATTATGTACCCAGGGAATACTTATCCCCTGAAGAAGCAATTCACTTAATCCATACGGCCGGAGGACTTTCCGTCCTGGCCCATCCCCTCCTCTATCATTATACCCTGAAAGAGGTGGAACAGATGGTTGCCTTTCTTACAGAGCTTGGCATGGACGGCATCGAAGCAATTTATTCCTCCAATACGGGCTTTGATGAAGGCCACATGCGCCATCTGGCAAACAAATATAATCTGGCCGTCAGCGGCGGTTCCGACTTTCACGGTGCCAATAAGCCGGATTTAAATCTCGGAACAGGCCGGGGCAATTTAAAAATCCCCTATTCCGTATTGGAAAATCTGGAAGAACGTTTAAAAAGCCTGTCCTAGAGCCTGTTTGAAAAATGCTTGTGCCGGGGGTTGGGTGTCCCACTTTGTGAGAGGTAAGGAGCGTAGTTGGGGCTTTGGCTGAAAACCTTAAGATACTATTGTTTTGGAACAGGCCCATATATCTTTATACCTTTTCTTTTTATGCTTTTTCTGCGGCACCCGGCTTTTCAACTTCAACCACTGCCGTTTTTTTCATTGGTATACGGCAGTTTTTATTATTGCCGAACTCCACAATAACAACTTCTTCCATTACATCAATAATTACACCATAGAATCCGCTGGAGGTAAGAATACTGTCGCCAGGTTCAAGGGTAGAAATCAGCGCCTGCATTGCCTTTTGCTGTTTTTTCTGGGGACGTATTGCCATAAAATAAAAGGCCGCTCCCATAATTGCAATCCAGAC
>JAATFT010000042.1 GCA_015655075.1 Clostridiales bacterium
TCCATTCCTTCCCCTTGTACCGCGCAAAAATGTCAAGCAGTTCACCGGATGTAATGGGATGGCCGGATTCCCATATAATCTGCATCACTTCCATTTCCGTTTCAGATAGTTTTTGAAAATTGGTCATGGTGTACACCCTCCGTTCATTACCGCACGTCTGCGGCGATTTTACTACACTTATGTAGTGATTTTATTCTACTACAATAACGTAGTTGATGTCAAGAGAAAAAATAAAAAGTTTTGTTGGATTATCATTTTTGCTACCAAAATGAAAAATGGAAATATAATAAAGTAAGCCAGCTTTTAAGCTGGCCGCAAAGGGACCGCAGGTCGGTCTGCGGTACGCGATGGAATCAGGTATGAAAAACGTTAAATGAATATAAAATTTAAATGAAATTATAAAAGAAATAGGGATATAGATAATAAAACCGAAGATTGTATTAATTAATGAAAATTTTATTCTGCAGTTCACACTTTGTTCATAATTCCCGGAAATACTAACTACGAAAGTTAGTGTTCTTATTGTCAATCGGGAAAGTGAGGAAGCAGGATGGATAAAGGAAGATTATGTAGTCTAGCTATTGCGGGTTTAATAGGATTCCTTAGTGTAAGTCCGGTTACCACCTATGCGGCTGAAACGAATACGGAGTCAGTAACACAATCGGAAAATAATATGATTCAGCAGGATAAAAAAGCTTTTAAAGAGAAAATGGAAAAAGCTTCGGAAAAATGGAAAACTCTTTCCGCAAAACAAAAAGGAGAAATATATTCCTTGATGGAAGATGAAATGAAAGCGGAGAATAAATTAGTGGATAAGTTAGCAGAGCTTGAAGTTTTACAAAAAGAAGATGCGGAAAGTATAAAAACCCATATGCAGGAAAGATTCAAAAAATTGAAAGAGAGCGGGGATTTTCCGTTTTTAAGACAAAAGCATAAAAACTGTAAATAATAAAAACTGATCAGATAAGTTACGGATGTAATAACAATAAGGAACACTAACTTTCAATAAAATTAAGAAATTAGGAAAATTAATCCAAGTATCAACGTGTCAGTACACTGCAAATGAAAATTAACTTTACTTGCTTTAACAGTAAAATTATGCTAAACTGGATGAGATGAAAAATGTAATATTATAGGGAAAAAGGGAGTGATTACTATTGTTTGACGGATGGGTAAAATCGTATTCAAAATATAAAAAATAATACATAAATAACCGGAACGGAGTTCTTTCTTTTTGAGTTATGATTTTATTTCTTATTTTTAGGATGAACATTTTAATTCATGGAGATTTATACGGCAGGGAGGTCACAGATGAAAATTAAGAAAAAAAAATATTTATTGGTAAGTATTTGTGCGTTGGTATTTGCAATTGCAGGAGTGTGGAGGTTCTATCAGGTTTATGCTGCAACCAGCAGCGATTTCTATCTTTTTTATGACAGCGATGAAGTCGAAGGAGCGGATATTGAATTATCCAATGAGTATGATACGCTGTATGTAAAATCAAGATCCTCAGGCGGGGGACTCGATTTAACAAACGGTTCAATTAACTGGTCGTCTTCAAGAGAAAATGTGGTTGAACTTGAACCGATTTCGGGAGATCCTACGGCTATCAAGCTTGTAAGGAAGGCCCCCGGTATTTCAAAAATTGACGCAATCATTGAGCAGGATGGTTTAATATATACCCTGACCTGTAAGGTTAAGGTTGATTATGAAATCAATAAAAATATATCTCCGTTTAAACCAATAACCACAAGCGATAAGGAAGCCGGTTATCCCATGGTGCTGGAGGGAGATATTAATGCGACGGTTCCGGCCGTAACCCTTCAGTATAAAGACAACCAGCCTGTGGATACTGACCGGGTTCACATGGTTTGGGATTCCATGGATATTAATGTGGTGGAAATTGATTCGAACGGTCAGATAACCGTGAAAGGTGCAGGTGAGACGGATATAGAAGTGAGCACCGATTCCAGTGTTTACGGAGAACCCATAACGAAAGAATTCCATGTTATTGTGCAGCCTAAAGTAAAAAACCCTTTGGCGTCCGATTCTCCCTTTGAACGCCACATTGATTTAACCTATACTGATTTTACCACTCCCCTTCGATTCGACACCAATGCGGTGGATGCCTCAAAACTGGAGTGGAAATTTTATGACGAGAAATTTAATACTTTACCTGACGGCCGTATAAGTTATATTACGAATGGTGATAAATTTATCGTTACGGATGCAAAAGCGGGGACTTATTATATCCGGGGTTATGTGGACAAAGAATATATACCGTCCACCCTGAAATCGGATGTTTATGGAGAGGTTGGTTTTATCCAGATTAAATTAACGGTTAATATCAATGTCAATGAGACGTCAGATGTTTTGATGAATGTAGGAGATACCTACAGTGTTGTGGAAAATTCCAACATACCCTCCTACGATATATTCAGCTATGAAAGCACGGATCAGTCCGTGTTGGAGGTATCTAATACCGGAATAGTAACTGCCACGGGTGTGGGAGATGCGGATGTTATATTGACGGTGATAGGTTCCAACCCGGTTAAAACCTATACAATACATTTTAAAGTAATTGACGGAATTTCACTTAACTATACCTATGTAAAAATCTATACATCAGGAACGGTTACGCTGAAAGCGGATGTGACAAATCAGAGCCAGAAGGTTATTTGGACATCGAAAGACCCTGCTATTGCCACGGTAGGGCAGGACGGGCTGGTAACCGGTATAAAAGAAGGAAGCACAACCATTACTGCCTCCCAGACAATAAACGGAGTAATAAAGTCCGCTACCTGTACCGTTGACGTAAGAGCATCCGTCAATAAGATTACTCTTAATCCGGACGACGTTACCCTTAATCTGGATGAGAAAATAACGGTAAGTGCGGATATAGAACCGGAAGGTTTTAATAATGTATCATTAAAATGGCTGTCTTCGGACGAAGATGTGGTTACCATTGAAAATGCCTATGACTTATCTGCCACGATAAAAGGGACAGGGCCGGGAACGGCGGTCATCACGGCGATAAATCAGGAAAACGTGGTAGTCGGTTACTGTCATGTTACGGTTAAGGAAAAGGTAACCAAGATTACTTTATCTACTACTTCGGTTACCACACAGCTGTCCAAGAAAAATTATCAGCTGAGCGCTTACGTTACACCGGAAACGGCGACCAATAAAAAAATCAATTGGAAGACTACTAATTCCAGGGTTGCCACGGTAGACAGCAACGGATTGGTTACTTTAGTTTCCGCCGGTACGGCATCCATTATTGCCACTTCCGACGATAATCCGGCGGTTACCGCAATCTGTAATATAACCGTGGAGATTCCGGCTTCCTCCCTTACCCTGGATGAAAAGAAAAAGGAGTTGTATGTGGGTGATACTTACAGACTTGGATATGTGGTTACCCCTACGAATGCGGCTAATACGGATGTTACCTGGAGTTCCTCCAATTCCTCAGTCGCAAGCGTCAATTCAAGCGGACTGATTACAGCCAAGGCAGTCGGCCAGGCTATCATAACGGTAAAGACTAAGGATGGAACCTTATCTGCCAGCTGTACCATTACGGTAAAGCAAAAAGCCACCGGAATTTCTTTAGATGTTACAAATCTTGAATTGTACGTGGATCAGTCCTATGATCTTGAAGTGACCGTAACACCGGCTTCCAGTAATGACTATACCCTGACCTGGGAATCTTCCAATACTTCGGTAGCCACAGTGGATGAGGACGGAAAAATAACCGCGGTTGCAGCAGGTGAGGCGACGATTACGGTGAAAACGTCAAACGGACAATCTGCCGACTGTTATGTAACGGTCAAGGAACAAGTTACCGGTATCCAGCTTAATTATAAAGAGAAAACAGTCATAATTGGCGAAAAGTTTACAATTAAAGCTACCATTGTGCCAAGTTCTGCTGCCGATGAAGTGAAGGTAAGCTGGTCAAGCTCTAAAACCTCCGTAGCCACTGTTTCTTCAAGCGGTGTAATTTCAGGTTTAAAAGGTGGCACGGCGGTAATAACCTGTAAAACAGATGACGGGAGATTTACAGCATTCTGTGTGGTTACCGTAGTGGAGCGGGTTACAAGTGTTAAATTAAACAAAACCAATACCGCTGTTGGAGTGGGTAAAAGTTATACATTAAAAGCGACTGTAAAAACCAACGCGGCCACGAAACCGGCTATTAAATGGACTTCAAGCAATACTAAGTATGCTACCGTAGATTCCAACGGCAAGGTTTCGGGTAAAGCGATTGGAACTGTTACAATAACAGCCGCCGCGCAGGACGGAAGCAAGGTAAAAGCCACCTGTATCATCAGGGTGGTGAAGCAGACCACTTCAATTACTATGAATAAAACCTCCGTTACTACAGTGGAGGGACGGACCTTTAGATTGACCGCGACGGTAAGACCAAGTAATGCTACCTACAAGACGCTGAACTGGAGTTCCGGTGATGAAAAAGTAGCTATTGTCGATTCCAGCGGCAATGTTACCGCTTTAGCGGAAGGTACGGTTACAATAAAGGCTGCGGCAAAGGATAACAGCGGAAAAACAGCAGCCTGCTTTGTTATTGTTCAGAAAAGGACGCCGGCCAACAGTGTTACTATTATAAATCAGAACCTTACCATGGTGGTAGGTGAAACAACTACCGTACAGAAAGCGATTAACCCTACTACCTCCACCGACCGGTTTACCTGGGAAAGCGATAATAAAACAGTTGCTTCCGTGGATTCGTCCACCGGCAAAGTAACCGCCAGAACGCCGGGTACAGCCGATATTACGGTAATGACGGAATCCGGTAAGACGGCTACCACTAAAGTTACAGTGGTCGGTCTGAATACAACAAACCTGGTGCTGGAACAATATACCGATTATCGTTTATCCGTTATTGGAATAACAAGCGGTGTTACCTGGGATGTGGCTGATAATGAAATAGCGGTGGTAACCAACGGATTGGTAAGTTCCCGGAGAATTGGAACTACGACGATAACTGCAACGGTAAACGGCAGGCGTTTAAACTGCAGATTGAAGGTTGTAAAAATTAAATAAAATATAAATTTTCGAATTTAATTAGACCTTCCCGGATATTTTGTATGAACTACAACGTATGAGCTATATTATTTACTAAATGAGCCATGTATTCAAATAATTGTAATGAAACAAAAAATCCGGGGAGGTTATTAAATTATATTTCTTTCATCCCAAAAAATCATTTGCGAATCCAATCGTATTATGATAGAATAAGAGCAGAACATGTGTTTACGGAGCTTGGAGAGGCCGCCGCGGGAGATTGTTTGTCCGAAGACAAACGATAGGAGGAACGAATGTTACTGAATTTACATGTTAAAAATTTTGCGATTATTGATGAGGTAGACGTTACTTTTAAAGACAACCTGAATATACTGACCGGTGAAACCGGAGCCGGAAAGTCCATCATTATCGGTTCTATCAATGTCGCCCTGGGGGGCAAAATATCAAAAGATATAATAAGAAAGGGTGCGGAATATGCCTTGGTAGAATTGGTGTTTCAGATAGAGGACAAGCATATACTAAATGTACTAAAGGATATGGATTTACCTGCTCAGGACGGTCAGATCATTATAAGCAGAAAAATTACGAACGGCAAAAGTATCAGTAAAATTAACGGACAGAGTGTCACAACCGGAGCATTAAAGGAAATTGCCGGTTTGTTAATCGATATACACGGACAGCATGAACATCAGTCCCTGCTTTATAAGGAAAAACATTTGGAAATTGTGGACCGTTTTGCAAAAACAGCCATAGGCGATATTAAAAAGCAGTTGGAAGGCGAATATAAGGAGTACATAACCATTCGCAATAAATTGAATGAATTAAAAATAGATGAAGATAAAAGACTGAGGGAAATATCCTTTCTGGAATACGAAATTAATGAAATAAAAAACGCTGCTTTAAAAATCGGCGAGGACGAAATTTTAGCGGCGGATTATAAGAAGTTATCCAATGCCAAAACGATTGCAGAAGGTTTAAATCATGTATATGACTGGATGAGCTATCAGATAGCGGATTCAGCCGGAGATAATATCGGCAGGACGGTAAAGCAGCTTATGAAGCTTATGGAATATGATGACTCCCTTTCCGGTTTATATAGTCAAATTCTGGATATTGAGACCCTGGTGAATGATTTTAACCGGGATTTATCTGAATATACGGCGGATATGTATAATCATGAAGAAGATTTATCTGTAACGGAACAGCGTCTGGATTTAATTAATCATTTAAAATCCAAATACGGCAGCAGTATTACGGATATACTAAAATATTGTGAGGAAAGTGAAAAAAAGCTCTCCCGATACAATAATTATGAAGAAACCATGGCGGACTTTTCAAAACAATTAGAGCTTAAGGAGGATAAACTAAAGAAATTTTCCGGGCAATTATCGGACTTGCGCAAGCATAAAGCCAAAGAATTAAATGCTAAAATAAGAGAAGCATTGATCGATTTAAATTTTATCGATGTCAGGTTTGAAATGGTCTTTAAATCCATAGGACATTTTACACCAAATGGTATCGACGACGCCGAATTTTTAATATCAACCAATCCCGGTGAAGAGTTAAAGCCATTGTCTAAAGTAGCTTCCGGCGGAGAATTGTCGAGAATCATGCTGGCGATCAAATCCGTATTAGCGGATAAGGATGAAATAGAAACTCTGATATTTGATGAAATTGATGTGGGAGTTAGCGGAAGAACTGCTCAAAAAGTATCGGAAAAATTATCTGTGATAGCAGGCAGCCATCAGGTTTTGTGCATCACCCATCTGCCCCAGATAGCAGCCATGGCAGATTTTCATTATGTTATTGAAAAAACCACGGATGGAATTTCTACTAAGACTTCTATAAGAAATCTTAAGGAAAGTGAATCTATAGAAGAGATTGCAAGAATTTTAGGCGGTGCAGTAGTTACGGATACTGTTATGCGAAGTGCCAAAGAAATGAAGAAATTGGCAAAAACAACCAAAAAATACTAGTTTGAAATTAAATTAAATAGGCATACTATCAAAAGGTGGTCATTATTTTATCAACTATAGACAGCCGGAAGATAGGAGCCAAACTTATGCATAGAAAGTCTGTGTATCGCAAAATTCTAATTTTTTTATTATGTATAAATATAGTTGTTCTTTTAGTTTTCACCTATAAAGAGTTGGATAATAAAATACCGGATAAAATTAAGATTCTAGTAGGAGAAAATGAAAATTTTGATTTTAATCTTCCTTTTCAGGGCGATTTTATCAGCGAAAATGCAGAGGTAATAAGTGTTAATAATCAAAAGGTACCATCCAACCAGATTAAATTAAATTTAAATAAACCGTTTACATTAAGGCTGACTAAAACCGGAGAGTATAGAATAAATCTAAAGCTGTTCGGGTTTCTGAATTTTAAACAGGTTGAACTGGGCGTAATAAACAATATGGAATTGCTTCCCAGCGGTAACCCCATAGGGATATATGTGGAGACAGACGGGGTTATGGTACTGGGAACCGGGGTCATCAATGGGTTGGACGGTCTGAATTATGAACCGGCTTTGAATAAATTAAAATCCGGCGACTATATTACTGCCGTTAATAATAAAACCATTCATAACAAGGAAGAATTAATTAATGAAATCCAGAATTGTAACGGAAAAGATCTGAAAATTGATGTGAGAAGAGGTGAGAAAGATATTCAATACAGCATTTCTCCGGTTAAAACGGCGGACGGCGAGTATAAAATCGGTGCATGGATAAGGGATAATACCCAGGGTATCGGCACACTGACATTTATTACCAGGGAAGGTGAGTTTGGAGCTTTAGGACATGGTATAACGGATGTTGATACAAGCCTTATCATGGAGATAAATAAAGGCTTCGTCTATTCGGCGGATATAATGACAATCATTAAAGGCAGGCAAGGTGTACCGGGAGAATTAATCGGATTGATCAACCAAAGCGAAAAAAATAAGATAGGTAATATCACAAAAAATACAAATCAGGGAATCTTCGGTAAAATAAGTGATGATTATAACATAACGGTAACAAGTAAAAAAGAATATATGCCTATCGGTTTAAAACAGGAAGTGGAACTTGGCCCCGCATCAATTCTTAGCTGCGTGGATAATGAAGTAAAGGAATATAACATTAAAATTGAAAAGATTGACTTAAACAGTTCAAGCCCTAACAAGGGCATGGTTATCCGGATTACGGACGAAGGACTGCTCTCCTTAACCGGCGGCATTGTACAGGGAATGAGCGGAAGCCCCATATTACAGAAGGGTAAAGTAATCGGAGCCGTTACCCACGTATTTATACAGGATTCTACCAAAGGTTATGGTACTTTTATAGAAAATATGATTAATAATCTGGATGAGAATTAATTAAGCCACAAACCCACCGCTTATGCTTCGCTAATAAGCGTGGGGCTTACTTGTAAGATAAAATATATCGACGGAAAAATGGAAATTTCTTACAAAAAAGATAAAAATATCTGGCCTGATTCTGTTAATTAACAGAAAATGAAATAAAAAGATTTATATTATTTATAGATCAGCCTAATGCTGTAATATTTATGTCGTAAATTGCGATAAGAAACAATTGATAATATGGGAATAAATGTATATAATGCAAATATGGTAAGTTTTTACAAAAGTTTCATTAATACAATTCATGAATGGTGCTAATTCCTAAACAATTATGTAAAAGCTCCCTATTTTTGCAAATATATTCCATAGTAATGTAAAATAAATTACAAATAATATAGCAAATAATATGGAAAATATTGACTTGCGTATTAATTCGAGTTATAATGTAGTACATGGTGGGCAAAATTCGTGAATTTATGTAACAAAATCATGGAAAGGAGGAAAAGGTAATAAACAGTTTTTTGTAGTAATATAACAAAACCGTAACAGGTAATATTTTGGGAGGAATCAAAGTGGGTAAGATTAATGTAGCAATTGTGGATGATAATGAAAGAATCGTTAAATTATTAGAAGAGATACTGAAAGGTGATTCAGACATTGAGGTTGTAGGGACCTCAGAAAATGGAATGGATGCTCTGGAGATGATTAAAGAAAAGAAGCCGGATGTTGTACTCTTAGATTTAATTATGCCCAAATTAGATGGTTTGGGTGTTATGGAAAAAGTAAGATTAGATGAATCTTATAAAAAAACACCAGCGTTTATTGTAATAACAGCAATTGGACAAGAAGGAGTTACCGAAAATGCATTTGAACTTGGTGCCAGCTACTATATCATGAAACCTTTTGATAATAATATGGTATTGACCAGGATTAAACAGGTAAGAGGTGATTTACATAATAACAGATTGATTGAAAACCACCGGGTCAGCACTTATGAGAACAAAGAGGATTATAAAGAACGGAATCTTGAATCAGATGTTACCAATATAATACACGAAATCGGTGTTCCGGCTCATATTAAGGGATATCAATATCTAAGAGATGCAATTATGATGTCAGTAAATGATAATGAAATGCTTAATTCCATTACTAAATTATTATATCCATCCATAGCAAAAAGGCATAAAACAACCCCAAGCCGTGTGGAAAGAGCTATCCGCCATGCCATTGAAGTTGCCTGGAGCAGAGGAAAGATGGATACCATTGATGAATTATTCGGCTATACGGTGAGTAACGGTAAGGGTAAGCCTACTAATTCTGAATTTGTAGCTTTAATTGCAGATAAAATTAGATTGGAATATAAATTAAGAGCATAATAAAGTCGTTGCGAGTCTTAAATTTACCCAACCTGCGGTTGAAATTTGGTTATATTTCTTAAAATACAACACAGATTCTTCCGCATGTAATAAGAATTATGAATTTTGCAACCGAACCGGATATTTAGATAAAGAAGTCTGTCTCAAAATAGTAAAAAATTTTTGAGACAGGCTTATTTTATCGGATAGGCAATTGCGCCCTATTCGATAAAGAACCTTAGCCGGACGCTTTCTTATCGGATAGGCAATTGCGTCCTATTCGATAAAAAACCCGCCGGGGGATGCGCATGACGCTTCCAAGGTATCATGTCGCAAAGCGACCAGGCGTCAGCGCAGAGTTTGCTTTGCAAACTTTTTCTTATCTCCTGGGAAAAACCTCTTTTATAATAATATAGCATAATGTATAATTAATATGATAAATTAATGTAATAATAATGATAGGACTGTAAATTTTGCGGGGAGGTAGTTGAATGAAGAAAGTATTATATGCGGCTTCCGAATGCTTTCCATTTATAAAAACAGGCGGGTTGGCCGATGTAGTCGGTTCCTTGCCGAAATATATGAATAAAGCAGAATATGATATAAGGGTTATGATACCAAAGTATTTAGCGATTCCTGATTCCTGGAAAGAGAAAATGATATATAAAACACAATTTTACATGGATTTATCCTGGAGGAACCAATATGTGGGTATATTGGAAACAGAGTATGAGGGTATAATTTTCTATTTTATTGACAATGAGTTTTATTTTACCGGTCATACTCCTTATGGAAACATATATGAAGACATTGAAAAATTTGCTTTTTTCTGCAAAGCTTGTCTTTGTGCACTTCCCGTCCTGGATTTTAAACCTGATATCATCCATTGTCATGACTGGCAGACCGGCCTGATACCGGTTTATCTGAAAGATAAATTTTTGGAAAATAATTTTTACAGAGGAATTAAAACGATTATGACCATACATAATCTGAAATTCCAAGGCGTATGGGATATGAAAACGGTTAAGGATATCACCGGGCTGTCCGATTATTATTTTACGCCTGATAAATTAGAAGCCTATGGAGACGCTAATTATCTGAAAGGCGGAATCGTTTATGCGGACTATGTGACCACTGTGAGTAATTCCTATTCGGAAGAGATTAAAACACCATTTTACGGAGAGGGTCTGGATGGCTTAATGCGAGCCAGAAGTAATATCCTTACCGGCATTGTAAATGGAATTGATTATGAAGAATACAATCCGGAGAAAGATACCCTGATTTACCGCAATTATTCGGCCGGAAATTTCAGAAGGGAAAAGATAAAAAATAAACGGGGGTTACAGGAAGAGCTGGGTTTAGCCGTAATTAATAAAAAATTTATGATTGGTATTGTGTCAAGGCTTACGGGGCAAAAGGGGTTTGACTTAATTGAGCGCGTAATTGAGGAATTGTGTTCGGAGGATACCCAGCTTGTGGTATTGGGTACCGGGGAACAAAAATATGAAAATTTATTCCGCCATTACGCCTGGAAATACGGTGACAGGGTGTCGGCAAATATTTATTATTCCGACGAGAAGGCACATAAAATTTATGCGGCCTGCGATGCCTTTTTAATGCCCTCCTTATTTGAACCCTGTGGTTTAAGCCAGCTTATCGGCTTACGCTACGGAACCGTGCCAATTGTCAGGGAAACGGGCGGGCTTCGGGATACCGTAGAATCTTATAATGAATTTGAAGGTACCGGGACCGGTTTTAGCTTTTCCAACTATAATGCACATGAGATGTTATCCATAATCCGGTATGCTAAGGATATCTATTTTAATAAAAAAAGAGAATGGAATAAAATCATTGACAGGGGAATGACAAGGGATTTTTCCTGGAATAATTCTGCCAGATTATACGAAGTATTATACAGCAGGCTCTAGAGCGTGTTTGAAAAATGCTTGTGCCGGGTTGGACGCTCCAATTTGTGGGAGGCAAGGAGCAATTTTGGGTGCGTAGAGGTGCTACGCTCCCAAAATCGCGACGCAGAATACCCCAAAGTGGGGCGGTCAGAGCGGTGCAATGATTTTCCAAATACGCTCTAGTTTTTATGTAATGGGATATGAAAGATTTTCGAAAAGAATCAATTTTATAATAAAGTATAATGATTTGCTTGCATAATAAACAGACTCCTTTGTAATAATATCATTAGGTAACTGCTTAATGAAAATATGAATTCATTCTGCAATTATCCGTATTATTTTGAGTAAAAAGGAGGACATTTAAATGAGTAACCTAACAGGAATGGAACTACAGAATTTAAGACATCTTTTGCTATTCAGTGAGACGGATAAGGAAAAATACAAAACCTATGCGGAAAATTGTACGGATCCTTATGTAAAACAGTTTTTCCAAAAAGAATCTCAGTCAGCGGAGCAAAAGAAACAAACCCTAATACAATTCTTAAAATAGGAGGTTAGAATATGCAAGAACAAATAATGGTTACGGATGCTTTAAATTCAATTAATGCAGGTCTAAAAAGTTTAGGAGATATGATAGCTCAGACGGAAAATCAGGAGTTGAGACAAACATTACAGAAATTCCGCAATGACGGTGAAACCTGCCAGTATGAGCTGTATACAATTGCTAAAAGTAAAAATTATTATCAACCGGCTCAGAAGGCGACCCAGGACGAAATTATGAATGTAAAAGATTTCGTCAACAGCCAATCCAGCCAATCCGGTATGTCGGGTCAGTCCGGCGTATCCGGTCAATCCGGTATGTCGGGTCAGTCCAGCGTATCCGGTCAATCCGGTATGCCCGGCCAATCTGCCCATGGTCATGGCCAGATGAAATAAGTTAACTTAATTTGGAATCGCGCTCCTACTACAATAATGTAGTAGGAGCGCGATATCCAAATGGTTTTCCGTTTATAGTGCAATCATCATCCCACCTATAGGTTACATAAAATACTTGAGAAAATCATTTACAGGTAAATTGCACAAATAAGTACAAGAGAACTATTTAATTATGCTGATTCTATTAATATTCCATAAATTTGTATTTTTCACTTGAAATTTTAATTAAATAAAGGTAAAATAAAATAGTGTTTGAGAAAAATTTGTCAATCAGATAATGAATTAATAGCTGTCCAATATACATAAATTGTATCTACAGCTTTTTAGTTATGTAAAAAGCATGACAGTGTATTATAAAATTAAACAATTAGGAGGAATTATAACATGGCAGTAAAAGTGGCAATTAATGGTTTTGGACGTATCGGGCGTCTTGCATTCAGACAAATGTTTGGTGCTGAAGGATATGAAATCGTTGCAATTAATGATTTAACAAGTCCTAAAATGCTTGCTCATTTATTAAAATATGATTCAGCACAAGGCAGGTATGCAAAAGGTGATACAGTAGAGGCAAAAGAAGATTCAATCGTTGTGGACGGAAAAGAAATTAAAATCTACTCCCAAAAAGATCCCAAAGATCTTCCCTGGAAAGAGGTTGGGGTAGATGTAGTACTGGAATGCACCGGTTTCTTCGTATCGAAAGCAAAATCTCAGGCCCATATTGATGCAGGAGCTAAAAAAGTAATTATTTCTGCTCCGGCAGGTAATGATCTTCCCACAATTGTATACGGTGTTAATGAAAAGATCTTAAAGGCAGATGACACAGTTATATGCGCAGCATCTTGTACCACCAACTGTTTGGCTCCCGTAGCTTACACCCTGAATAAATTAGTACCCATCGTAAAAGGCTTCATGACTACGATTCATGCATATACAGGCGATCAGATGGTTCTTGACGGACCTCATAGAAAGGGAGATTTACGAAGAGCACGTGCTGCGGCTGTGAATATTGTTCCTAACTCAACCGGTGCCGCCAAAGCAATCGGCCTTGTAATTCCGGAATTAGCGGGTAAATTAGACGGTTCCGCACAAAGGGTTCCGGTTCCCACCGGTTCTGTTACCGAATTAGTTGCGGTATGCGAAGGGAAAGTTACAAAAGAAGAGGTTAATGCGGCTATGAAAGCGGCGGTTTCTCCTTCCTTTGGATATACGGAGGAAGAGCTGGTGTCTTCTGATATTATCGGTATTACTTACGGCTCCTTATTTGACGCAACCCAGACAAAGGTTACGGAGTTAGGAAACGGACAGACGTTAGTTAAAGTTGTATCCTGGTATGACAATGAAAATTCATATACAAGCCAGATGGTAAGAACGATTAAGTATTTTGCAGAATTAGTATAATTTATATTGATCCTATAATGGGTCCGGTCTTTGTAAGTAAAGTCGAGGAACGTTCGCCGAACCCTCCTTGACTGAAAAACTAGAGGCCGGGCTTATTTTAAATTACTTCAATGTTTATTTGGGTAAAGATTATTAACCCCGATAAACGCGCCCGTGAAAATAAATACTGCCGGACAGGCGGCGATAATGAAAGGAGTCACACAAATGCTTAATAAGAAATCGGTAGATGATATTAACGTAAAAGGAAAAAGGGTTTTAGTAAGATGTGATTTTAATGTTCCGTTACAGGATGGTAAAATTACAGACGAGAACCGTCTTGTAGCCGCCCTTCCAACCATTAAAAAATTAATTGGGGAGGGCGGTAAGGTTATTCTTTGCTCCCATCTTGGAAAACCCAAAGGAGAACCAAAGCCTGAATTATCTTTAGCGCCCGTTGCCGTAAGATTGGCTGAATTACTTGGACAGCAGGTTTCCTTTGCTCCGGATGCCAATGTAGTTGGTGAAAATGCCAGGGCCGCAGTGGCGGCAATGAAAGACGGAGATGTTGTTCTCCTTGAAAACACACGGTATAGAGCTGAAGAAACCAAGAATGTGGATACTTTCA
>JAATFT010000045.1 GCA_015655075.1 Clostridiales bacterium
CTGGAAGCTGCCTTAGAGCGTGTTTGGAAAATCATCGCACCGTTCTGAACGCCCCACTTTGCGGTATACTGCGTCGCGATTTTGGGAGCGTAGCACCACTACGCGCCTAAAATCGCTCCTTGCCTCCCACAAAGTGGAGCACCCAGTCCGGCACAAGCATTTTTCAAACACACTCTAGTGTGCTGACAAGTTGATACTTGGATTAATGGCGTAGAATGGATTTTCATTCTGCGAGGCGGAGGAAAGAGGCGTAGCGGTGGCTACGTCGATTGACGACAACGAAGCAGATGGAAATTCAGACAAGCCATTAGACAAGATATCAACTTGCCAGTGCTCTAGTACATTGTTCATGATACCTATGTAGTATTTTATGAAAATGATTTTTCTTATTCAGTAATGGATAAGATGTAGGTGTAGTTTACAGTGCCTATAGTAGGATTACCTATGGACATGACCATTACTGAATAAAGAAACTTCTTATATTTAATCGTTTCCGAAACGTAATATATATTTATCCTTTAACTTCAATCTTTTATCCTATCACATTCCCGTTCCTCTTCACATACCATTTTCATATACTTATCCATTTCATCCGCTACCATTTTAGAATACTTAACTGCTTCAACTACAGTCTTAGCACCCTGAACCACATCACCCGAAGCAAAGATACCGGCTCTGGTGGTTTCCCCTTTCTGATCCGTTACCACAAGCCCTTTCTTATTTACTTCGATTCCGGAAGTAGTGGATATGATCCGGTTCCTGGGGCCCTGGCTGATGGATATAATAACCGAGTCTGCCTCTCTGAAAAATGTTTCTTCATCTTCCCAGATTATATTTTCATTTTCATCTACCTTTACCTTGCGGAAAATCACACCATCGTCAGTAATTTCAACAGGCGCTGTTTCATATTCAAACTTTACACCGTCTATCTTGGCATACTCAAACTCTCTGGGGCTGGCAGATGCCGTTTCCGTTCTTGAAAAAACCGTAACCTTCGGAGTTCCCTTCCGGATAACAGTTCTTGCCACATCCATGGCCGAATTACCGGCGCCGATGACGATAACATTTTCCCCCAGGTCATAAACATCAGGATTGGTAAGATAATTAATGGCAAAATGAACATGTCCTAAGGTTTCTCCTTGAATTCTGAGACTATATGGTTTCCATACTCCGGTTCCGATGAAAATCGACTTATATCCATCCTTAATCAAGTCATCAATGGTAATGGTTAAACCGATAACTGTATTGGGACGAATTTTTATACCCATCTTTTTTAATTTATCCCTGTATCTTTCTAATATGGTTTTCGGCAGACGGAAATCCGGAATACCGTAGCGTAGGACTCCTCCTATTTTATCTTTACTTTCAAATATGGTGACGTCATATCCTCTTGCAGCTAATATAACCGCGATGGTTATGCCTGCGGGACCGGAACCGATAATCGCTGATTTTATTCCGTTTTTCTTAGGAACCTCAATTTCCATACGGTCAAAATAAGCCTCTGATATGTAATTTTCAATGCTGCTGATGTGTACGGGGGAACCTTTTTTATTTAAAATGCAATGTCCTTCGCATTGCTTTTCGTGATCGCAAATAAGGGAACAGACTATGGATAATGGATTGTTTTTAAAAATCTCTTTTCCGGCCTCCATCATCTCCCCCTTCAAGAAAAGCTCGATCATATGAGGAATCGACGTCTCAATTGGACATCCTATCCGGCATTGGGGTTTTTTGCAGTTCAAACACCTTTTCGCTTCGTTTACTACATGGATTGACATAAAATTCTCCTTCTCTATTACTTTATTTTAATTAGCAGAACAGCTAGCTTCAACTTTGTTCAAGGAAGCTGCTTTCCTATAAATATACAAAAGAAACTCTTATATTAGTTTAAATGTACTTAACTCGGAAATCAATAGTAGATTGAAGAAATTTTGCCTTCCTAAGTGTCCCTTTAATGTAAACTTATCAGATAACCATTTCCTGAACTGGTACAACAGGAATTGAGATTTTAACCACGTATTATGACGATGGAAGTATTAAATAATTATTTGAAATAAATGCCATAGAATAAACTTAACTCTTTAAGATTATAAGAAATAATCCGGCTCTGGGATTACAGGATATTTAGAATTCCTTAATTTCAGAGCCGGACTATATAAAGCGAACCGGATTATTTTAGAGCTGGAACTCTTCCCCTGTATTTTTCAAGGATGGTTTGGTTATATTCCGCTCCTCCGGCCATATTGCCGCTTTTAAAAACCGGAATGTACTTAACCCCATCTTTCACACAAATAGCAATGGCTTCTGCAACAATGGACTGTAAAATTGTAAGATTAACCACGGAAGACACCGGAGAAACTTTTGCGCCCACACCTTCCATGCTTAAAACTGCATCTCCTATTGGTACACCGTTATCAATCCCCGCATCTCCCAAATCTAACAATCTTTTCCTGCTGCTATGGCCGCTTTGGGCAGACATGGAATATTCCCTGCTGAAAATGGTAATTAACTTTGCGCCTTTTGCCTGTGCAATGAGCGCCGTATCAATCGGTGTTGCATTTCTTCCGGACGTGGAGACAACGATAACCGCGTCCTTATCACTAATTGGCAGATTACCCACTGTATCCGTCAGATATCCTTCCCTTTTTTCTAGTTGAGAGGACAGGACGGCTGCCTCATGAAGCATTAAAGCTTCAATAAATATTGGGTAAACATTCCCAAGACCGCCTGCACGGTAGAATAATTCCTCCGCCGACATATGTGCATGTCCGCTTCCGTACACATAGATAAGCCCGTCTTTTTTAATGCAGTCTGCGATAATTGCTGCCGCTTTCTTTAGCTCTTCCTGCTGGGTAGTTCTTACTCTTTCTAATAACCGGTTAATGTCATTAAAATATCGGTTTATTTGTTCCATACTTATATTTCCCTTTCTGCCTTAATAAACTCCGCTATTTTTTTCACTGCTGCTTCCAGTAGAATCTTCCCTTTCCCTGTGGTGGCACAGGTTGGGTCGCCAAGTATGGCAACTTCGGTAAATTCACTCCATCTTAAATTCAGATAATTGCTTCTCGGAGGAAAATCCGGATAATTGGTAACCGCTTTGCTCATATCTACGGTCTCCGGTTTTGCATACAGCATTGCGGAGGTTTCAATCTCACAGGCGTGAATATATTTTCCCGAAGCTCTGGGGGAATCAAAGATGTCCACTTCCGACGCCTTATCCAAATAAGCAAAATACATACACTTCATATCGGAATGAATCTTTATAATATCCCGGAATGCAGCCTTTACGACAGGTGTATTCCCGATATGGGCATCAACGCATACGAGTGTCCGAAAGCCCTGCCGGTATAATTCTGATGCGATCTCTTCAATTACTTTACGAAGGGTATCAAAACTTAATGATATTGTCCCGGTTCTGTCTCCCAGGCTCCATACATAAGTATATTTCATAGTGGGCAATACAAAATCACCCGTCGCTTCCGCTAACATTTTGCAAACTTTCTCACAGATATAATTATCGGTACCTACCGGAAGATGAGGGCCATGATCCTCAATGGCTCCTAAAGGTAAAATTACGGTTCTCTTTTCGGTTAACCAGGTTTGTATCTCCTCGGAAGAGTTTTCTTCCCATTGGTATTTCTTATTTTTCTCCATACCAAAACACTCCTTTATAAACCTTAGCCTTTAATTTTAAATGTCATGCATCTGGCCGGATTATGAACAAAAAAATCATTTAACACAGCTTCTGCATCAAGTCCCGCACTGGTTGCCATATCCTTAAACTGCGGTATCCATCCGGTAATGGAATAATCTAATCCAAGCCCATATTTATAATGCTTATAGTAAGATTTTCTTGCTGTATCACCGGATATTAAAATTTGTTTTTGGAAACCGTCTTTTACCAACGTAATAATATGTCCTATTAAAACACTTTCCGGATGATATTTGATCTTGCCGATTCCGTCAAAGGAAAGAAACGCACCTGTTTCTGCAATTTTTTGATGATACCACAGGTCTAAATTGCGGTCCATATGTCCCAAACTTACATTTTCAGGGTCCGCACCGCAGGACCTGAGTATTTCAATCTGCCTTAAAGCCATGGTACCTGCTTCCGTATGCGCATGGATCGGAGCACCCGTTTTAAGATGGGCTGCACATGCCACTTCAATTGTTTTAACCTCCAGCGGTGATATCATATTATAGCCTGTTCCAAATTTCACCTGTCCGGCTTTATAAGTGGTTCCTTCCAGTCCGTTTTCAATCTCCTCCGTAACAAAGTCCGTTAATTTTTCAACCGGTGTATCCTGAATCCAGGTCCTGAAATCAGAATAACCGCCAATAAGGGAGGAGAGGCGCTCATCTAAAGGTGCATCCCATAAAAAGCTTTTATTAAATCCCGCCGTTCCGATAACCGTTATCCCTGTTTTTTCAGCAATATCCGCTACTGCTTTTACATCACGGCCATAGTCAATAGCAGTTGCATCGACAATCGTCTTACCGCCTGCATTTTTATAATCTTCTACGTCTAACCCGGTTTTTTCCGGATCATCCAGTAACAGATCCTCTTCCTTCTTCCATATCCAATGAGGAGGCCTGCACACTAAATGTTCATGTGCCAGTGTAAATCCCATCTCCTCCGGTTTGATATCCCCATTAAAAGTTCTGACAAAACTCATAATTTATCACCTATTTCCTTATCCTGAAAATAATGTTAACCCATTGCCTCTTTAACCCGAGGGTTCTTATAGCTTAATACAGGATAGGCATACCGCCATATCCTGCCGATCTATCCAACTGGTACAGCGTCCTGAAGATACCTTACAAAATCTTGTACTAGAGCGTGTTTGAAAAATCATCGCACCGTTCCGGACGCCCCACTTTGCGGTATTCTGCGTCGCAATTTTGGAAACGCAGCCCCAACTACGCTCCCCAAATTGCTTCTTGCCTCCCGCAAAGCGGAGCATCCAGCCCGGCACAAGCATTTTTCAAACACACTCTAGAAGATACTTGATAATAATTTACCGATCATTGAAATTACCGGCGCAATGATAAATTGATCCGTATCACCGGCCCAGGCTGCAGTTGCAGGAATTGTGCCGTCTATAAAGAAGGTAATACATGCCCATTGGCCGATAGCAACGATGGTACCTATAATAAGTCCGCCCAAAAATGCGCCTTTTATTCCTCCTGTGGAATTGCCAAGAATACCAGCCGTAGCACCGTGGAAGAATAATACTATCATGGATGGGACAAATACATAACCTGCTGATACACCCAAAATTGCCATCCAGATTATCGAGCCCAGGAAAGCACCAAAGAAACCAATTACAGTTGCATTTGGAGCATAGGTAAAAAGAATCGGACAGTCAAGGGCAGGCACCGCATTCGGAACGATTTTTGAGGAAATCCCCCGGAACGCAGGAACCATTTCGCCAACAAACATCTTGACACCGGTAAGCACTACTGCTATACCTGCCACAAATGTTAAAGATTGTACCATGCCATAAATCATGAAACTTTGTGTTCCGGATGCTGACATCAGTTCCGCACCGGATTCCGTATTCTTAATCATTACGACTGCGGAGCCGATAATGAAAAATATAATCATAACCAGTCCGGTAATAACGTTATTATCCCTTAAAAAGGACAGGCCTTTAGGGAAATTAATTGATTCGGCATCTTTTTTATTTTTCGCGAACAGATTTCCGGAAAGTCCTGCCAGCCACGCACCAATACCAGCCGTATGTCCCAAAGCTACGTCATTGCCTCCTGTAACCCTGCGGACATATTTTTGTGTCAGGGCAGGCTGGAATGTCCAATAAAGACCCATAACAGGAGAAAGTATGCAAATTAAAAGCGGTTTACTTATATCCGGAAACGCATTTACGATGACACCGGTAAAGATTAAAGAAACCCACCACATCATATGACCGGTTAAATAGATGTATTTAAATTTTGTAACTCTTGCCAATAACACATTGATCAAAAACCCAAACAGCATAATTAAAGCTACCGTACTGCCAAAATCTGAAGTAAAATTTTCTTTATCCGCATAGGAAGCGGGATGTAATCCGAATACTTCCGACCAGACATTGGTAAAGGATGTCAGGCTGCCTGAAATTACACTGGAACCGGCATTAATAACCAGAAACCCTACACCTGCCTTAATTGTTCCGGAGATAATTTTCTCTACAGGTGATTTTTGTAACAAGTGTCCTGCTAAAACTATTAGCATTAAAAGAAAAGTTGGTACGCCGAAAATGTTGTTTGCCAGCCAGGTTGCCAGGCTTGAAATGATTTCCATAAATATCCCTCCGTTATCTTATTTGTTAAGGATAATATCTGATTAAAACATGTAAAATACTGCTGCACCTCCCGTCATGATACCGCCCTGCGGCATCTCAAATAATGAGGAAAGAAGCTTGGGCGCACTCTCTGTGCTCATTTTAAGGTTCATCCCAAGTGAATTATGCTTTATAATTCACTCTGTGAAGATGTTTTTTCTTCACACTTTTTATAATTCAGCTCTTAAAAATCTCCCCAATCTCTTTCTCTATGATCGTCTTGTTAAAATAATTGCTTACAGTTATAATTTTAGCAGTGGGATTCTTAATATTTTCTGCGATTTCATTGGAAGTAATAATATAATCGCATCTTTCGAAAGAAGCGGAAGATGCATCCGTATTATCCACATCTGCAGAAATTCCCC
Source organism: Clostridiales bacterium (assembly GCA_015655075.1). GTDB lineage: Bacteria > Bacillota > Clostridia > Lachnospirales > Lachnospiraceae > Anaerocolumna. The sequence continues at coordinate 6,713 of JAATFT010000045.1, forward strand.
TGGACTTTAGTAAATCTTCTACATTCATACGCAAAATTAAGCTGGAACCCTGACCTAGGCCGCATACACATAAAATTTTCATAATAACTTAAGCCCTCCTTTCCCGTGTTTTTGTAATCCGGTATAATAAACCTGTCACCGGATTAATTTATAAAGCTCTTTTACCGTATCCGCTTTCATAAATTTGTCAATCGCAGCTTCATCTGCAAAAATTATCGATAACTCCCTCAAGGCATCCAAATGACTGTTCCCGTCTGCACTTGCCAGCACAAAGAATAAATTGGCATACTTTTCTTCCGTAAAATATACTTTATCTTTCACTTTAAGCAAAGCCATGGACATTGTACGCACACCGGATTCCGGTCTGGCATGGGGAAGGGCAATTCCGGGAGCAAGTACAATATACGGCCCCAAAGTTTCTACTGAATGAATCATTGCTTTCGTATAAGCCGGTTCAATGCTTTTATCTTCTTCCAATGGTTCGGCAGCCAGACGAATTGCTTCCTTCCAGTCTTTCACAGAATCCACTATCCGGACTCTGTTTTCTGTTACTAAGTCTCTTAACAACGGACGACCTCCTGTACCGTAAATAATTTTAGTTCTGTTGATCTTAAAATATTCCTCCAGTCTATGCCGTAAATGGCTCCTTTCACCGGAAGCTATAAAATCTTTTGACATAACCGCAAAATCCTTTAAGAACCTTAATAAGTCCTCATCCTCGGTAATTTTATGTTCCGTCAACTTTCTGATTCTGATTTTGTCATGATCTGTTAAAAACGTATTAACCACTACAATCGGAATACCGTTTACTTCAATAGGGATCGTGGATACAATAAAATCCATATATTCTACAAATTTTGATAAATCCTGAAATAAAGAGGCCGTCAGCACCTGTGCTCCCGGAAGAAGCTTTTCGATCTGCCCCTGGAGCAGTACACTGGTTCCCACATTACCGGCACACACAACCAGAATACGGGGTGTCTGGGAAGTCACCCGCTTACTTCGGTACATCCAGCCTAAAAAATTAATGCTAAAAAGTACGGAATCCTCCTCAGTGATTAAGTTTTCAATATAAGGAATTCCTTCTATTGCCTTTTGAGTCAGTTTAATAATATGGCTGTAATGCTTTTTAATCTCTTTAATTAAAGAATTATAAATGTAAAAACCATATTTCTTCCTAAGCAATATACATTTTAAGCTTAGAGCTACCGCCCTTTTTAATTCTTCCCTGTTCTCAAACAGCATTCCTATATAGCTTTCATACTTTTGAATAATTTCAAAAGCATAATTTCCCAAATCTTCTTCTTTTATATGAATTGTTACTATATCATCTCCCGTTTCTTCACAAGCACATACCAGCATCCGCGATAAACATTCTGCCACTGCAGCCTTATCGGAATCCCTATCTGATTTATTATCCCCAGCCTGGGTCTGATTCCCCAAAACCGCATCGATAACTCCAATCTGAAAGAGAATTTCACGAATACGGTAATTGTACTGATTCATCTCCTGATAATGAGGTACTCTGTTTATGGAGATCCCATGGCCTGAACTGATTCTTTTTGAAACTAAAGTACAGGAAGCACAGAATATATAGATGGCTTCTCGGTTAAAAGACAAATCAAACTGTTTTGCGGCTCCACAGAGCATCTGGTAAATACCCGTTATTTTATCTTTTGGAAAATCAAATAAAGATAGTGCCATGTCATAATTATTAGGATAAAGTTCAGATAAAATATCGGATACCACCCAAAGACACAGCCGGTAAATATCATATTCACGGCCCAAAAGGGTATAACCATGGTTTCCGGATGTAAATTCTGCCTGAAAGGGCAGCAACAACTCATTCACTTTAGCTAAATCCAGTATACAGGTATTCCTGCTTATATTAAAACGTTCTGTTATTTCACGCGTGCTCACATGCTTTTTACGTAGTAACACTAAGACAATAAAAATTCTTCTTTCCCTTGCGGTAAAATCAAAATTATCAAAACTTGCCCCTGAAAGTTTATTTCGAAGATTCTCTTTCAAAACCTGCTTCCCGATATAAAGTTCCCTTCGCTGTTGTGAAGAATTCACCTGAATTTTATTTTCAATTAGCCAAGTCTCACAATTTTGTATCAGAAGATATGCTGCACTTTTAGATATGTCTAAGTATTGCATCACCTCGTGTACACCAATGGGTGTGTCACTATTCATTGAGGCCTCAAGAATAATCCCCATTTGATAATTCAGACGCATATTTTTCCTCTTTCAAATTTGAATATAAAAAATGTCCAGTCAATGAATATATTTTTTATATATTACATCTATATCAATCTTATATAGCAAAGATATATTCGTCAATATAATTCCATTAATTTGGTCTGCCGATATTATTTATGCCAATTTGCATATTTTTTTTCGTAAATATTTAAGTTTTTTGTTAATCTTTTCTATCATTCTATTCTTTTTTTCTTAAAAGAATATCAGATGTTCAATTTTTAGGAACATCATGTGTTCTGATTATGTTCCACCGCCGTTTGTTAGAATAAAGTTACCACACGAAATCCCATTAATTAGAAATCTCATGATTTTCCAAACAGAAAGGGCGTACTGCAAGCTGACTATAATATATCAGCTCGCAATACGCCCATAATCCGTTTTAATTTTAATGCGGCAATATGTTTCTAATTTGACAGAGGGTAATAGTTTTAAATAGTTGAAGTATCCCGTTATTTGGGATATACTAAATTAAGATTATCCAAACAAGAGCTTGCTGAAAAATTCATCGCTTTACTGAAACCGAGTTACTTTTCCTTTTTAATATTTTGCAGCAGCTTCCTGTTATGGTTAAAATACCGAGTACTCTCGGAAACTCTTTGTATACAGATTTGTGAGATGATTTTTTGTCAGCTATGCAAAAATTTATGAGGCGTACGTGAAGCGTACGTTGATTAAATTTGCGTGTAGCTGGCGAAAAATCAGCCGCAAAGATGCGTACAGGGAGTTTCCGAGAGTGCTCAATACCAAGAAAAGGAGGCTGCCTATGCAAAATATGAACAGCCTATATCCGACGGACAAGAAAGAATGTTATAAACTGATTCATGCCCAATTAAAATCCCTATTAGAAAATGAACCCTTCGTTATTTCTAATTTAAGCAATACCTCCGCTTTATTAAACGGTGCCCTCTCCGATATTAACTGGGTAGGTTTTTATTTAATACATAATAATGAGTTGCTTTTAGGACCATTTCAGGGAAAACCTGCCTGCGTACATATCCCTTCCGGCAAGGGAGTCTGCGGCAGTGCCGTACAAAAAGATAGAACCCAATTAGTTTTGGATGTCCATGAATTTCCCGGTCATATAGCCTGTGACAGTGCTTCCCGTTCTGAAATTGTTATTCCCATCCATAATAACGGACAAATAGTAGGAGCACTGGATATTGACAGCCCCCGGATTGCAAGATTTGATTCCACAGATCAGGAAGGTCTGTCGGAAGTAGTAAAAATTTTAGAAATTGCATGTGACTGGTCTTTCATTTATCCCTGAACCCCCAGGTGATGAAATTTTACACCTTTTCTTTTTATTAACCGGTTATTGTATTTCTGTAATTTCCCCCTGTTTTTTATAAATACTGTTGGCCGGAATAAATCCCCTGACCATGGATAAGGGATAAACATGAGTTCCTCTTCCGATTACAGTTCCCGGATTCATTACGGTATTGCAGCCGATTTCTACATTATCTCCCAGCAAGGCCCCCACTTTCTTTAGTCCGGTTTCCACCTTTTCTCCCTGGTATCTCACGGTTACAAGGGTTTTATCGGATTTAACATTGGAGGTTATGGCTCCCGCTCCCATATGGGATTTATACCCCAATATGGAATCCCCCACATAATTATAGTGGGGCACCTGCACCCTGTTAAAAAGAACGGAATTCTTTAATTCCGTTGAATTACCTACAACAGCGCCTTCCCCCACAATTGCATTGCCGCGGATAAAGGCGCCGTGTCGGATTTCCGCATTTTTTCCGATAATAGACGGCCCATGAATGAAGGCAGTCGGCGCCACTTCCGCTGATCTGGCAATCCATACATCTTCCCCGATTTTATCATACTCTTTCAGGGATAACGCCTTGCCTAGCTGCAGAATATAGTTTCCGATTTCCGGTAGTGCCTCCCAGGGATAGGTAAATCTTTCAAAAAGGGAAGCTGCAATAGTTTGGGTTAAGTCATAATTATTTTTAATCTGCATAGCTTCATACATATATACTCCTTCCGCACATATTATTATGTGCTTTTATTTATAATTGACTTCCGTATTTCTTTCATTTATTTATTGAGGGTCGAAGGGCTTTGAATGCTTGAATCATTTATTGTTTATGTTTTACTGCCTTTACTTTACTTCTTGTAATTTCCCATAACTTCTTTAAAACAGTTATTTAACAAATACTGATTATTTAACCCTTTTACTCCGTTGGTCATGCGGCTTACAAAGCCTTCCAGCTTTTCCATATATTCTTCCTTGGAAATAGAGCCTTCGGACACCATGGTAAGACCCTTTTCCCAGCTGGCGGTTAATTCCGCATTCAGCAGGGATTTTATAGAGAAATTCACTACGTCATATATCAATTCCCCTAAAAGGGCAGGCGTAATAATCTGCGTCTTCTTATTTAAGTTAAGATATTCAATATTCACCAGCTTATTTAATATTTCTGCCCTGGTTGCACTGGTACCGATACCGCTGCCCTTTATCTGGGCCCGGAGTTCCTCGTCTTCAATTAATTGTCCGGCATTTTCCATGGCAAGAATCATGGAACCGGAATTGTAACGTTTCGGCGGTGCTGTCTCACCTTCCTTAATTGTCATGGCTTTTACCGGAAGTAACATACCTTTCTTTAAACTTTTGATTACTTCAAAAAACCCCGTATCAAATTCTTCCTCTTCTCCCCCGGCTGCGGAGCTGTTTCCGGCAGCATCCCTGCTGGAGGAGGACGGGTTGTTTTCCACAGACCCACCTTTTTTCCGGTCAAAGGAATTTCCCGTTACTTTAAGATAACCTTCCTCAATCAGTATTTTAAAGGAAGAAAAAAAGCTTTCCCTCTTCATTTTTGTAACCAGATTTATCTTCTGGTACACGGCCGGAGGATAAAATATGCTTAAAAATCTTCTGGCAATAGTTTCATAAACCCTGGCGCCGGTAGCCGAGAGGGAATTTAAAGCATTCAGTCCCTGGCCGGTAGGTATGATTGCATAGTGGTCCGTTATCTGTTTGTCATTGACATATCTGGTTTTTGCAATGTTTTTATAGGAGCCGTTATTTAAAATTTCCTCGGCGTACTCCTTACCGTGAAGGTAACCCCGCAGGCCCGCGATATTCTTATGTATTTCCTTACTGACTGCGGTGGATAAAACCCTGGCGTCCGTTCTGGGATAAGTCACCAGCTTCTTTTCATATAATTCCTGGACTATCTTAAGGGTTTCATCGGGACTGATTTTAAATAACCTGGAACATTCATTCTGAAGCTCCGCCAAGTTAAATAACAAAGGGGGATTCTTATTTTCCTTTTTCTTTTCCATGCTGACGATTTCCGCCGTTATCTGTTCTTCCGGTAAAATTGTGTCAACAAAGCTGTTTTTGCCGTTTTCCTGCCGTTGGGTCAAACGGGGTTTTCTCTCAATTAATTCCTGAATGAGAACTTCCGCATCCTTTTGTTCCTTAAAACCATTTTCTTTATATAATAAGGGAGAGGCAAAATATTTAGAACCCTCTATTGCCCTGAATTCACCGTCAAAGGTTCTCCCTAAAGCATCTAAAGTATTTAAAACCCGGTAAAAGGGGGTTTTTACAAATTCCCTGATTTCACGCTCTCTTCTTACCACCATGCCCAATATACAGGTCATAACCCTGCCCACTGAGATTGCCGAACGTTTTCCATTGCCTAAAAAATCCGTAATATTCTGACCGTATTTCAGGGTTAAAACCCTCGAAAAATTAATGCCCATGAGATAATCCTCTTTGGCACGCAGGTAAGCGGCATTGGATAAATTGTCATAAGCCGACAGGGGCTTTGCCTCCTTAATTCCCCGCAGTATCTCTTCCTCCGTCTGGGAATCGATCCAAACTCTGCGTTTATCCTTATTTTCGGATACTTTTGCCATCTGGTCCACAAGCCGGTAAATATATTCTCCTTCCCTTCCGGAGTCGGTGCAGACATAAATTGTATCCACATCCGGACGGTTCAATAAATCTTTTACGGTATTAAATTGTTTACTCACCGCCGGGATTATTTCGTACCGAAACTTCTTCGGCAGGAAAGGCAGCGTCTGCAGGGACCACCGCTTTAAGGCGGGATCATAGCTTTCCGGATAACTCATGGTTACCAGATGTCCCACACACCAGGTTACTATGGAATTTTCCGATTCCATAAATCCGTCCCGTTTCTTAAAAGTATCCTTTAAGGCTTTGGCAAACTCCTGGGCCACACTGGGCTTTTCTGAAATATATAAACTTTTTGACATGTATCCTATCCAACTTTCTTACATAAACTGTTACTATTTCAATAGACAGTTCCTATATAAATTTTAATTTATTTGTTAAATTATGTATTCCTCTTTCCGGTAACATTATTTATCATAACATAGGAATTTATCCGTGTCAAAAGTTCCTTAGAGATTTCCTGTCAAAAGCTGATAATGATTCCTCTCAAAATAAAAAATCACTTTTTTTTATGATTTTTAACTTGTACCTTACCATTAACGACCCATTTTCCGCTGTACATTTGGCGTAAGATTCGCTATAATGTTTACTAGAAATATATTTACAAGGAGAGAAATATGCTCGATTATCATATATTCAGCGACTCGTCCTGCGATACGCCGGAAGAATTGCTCAACATGCATAATATAACCTTAATACCTTATTATGTTACCTTTGACCAGGAAAATTACTATAAAGAAAATATTGAGATTACCAACCGAAAATTTTACGACACACTGATGAATGAGACGGTATTTCCCAAAACTTCTCTTCCTTCGGTTCAGGATTATATCAATCAGTTTGAGCCTGTAATTCTTACTAATAAAGATATATTATGCCTCTGCTTAACGCAGAAATTCAGCGGTTCTTATCAGGCGGCAGTAAATGCAAAACTGATTTTAGAAGAAAAATATCCGGACGCTAAGATATCTATCATAGATTCCATTCAGGCTACTGCCGGACAGGGAATTCTTTTGATGCAGGCTGCATATATGAAAAAAGCCGGTTATACCCTGGAAGATACCGTAAAACGTATGAATGAAATTAAGCCCACTGCCAGAATCATGTTTACGGTAGATACCTTGGAATATTTAGCAAAAGGCGGCCGAATCGGTAAAGTGGCATCCCTTGCAGGAACCATGCTTAATTTAAAACCCATGATTCAGTTAAAGGATGCCGAATTAATCCCCTATTCTAACGTACGGGGACGTAAGAAGGCACTGCAGAAAATATTGGATATGACGAAGGAGTATTTTACGGAAAATGGTGAAAAATACGAGGATTACGATTTCTGTATGGCAAATGCCACAACTTTGGAGGATACCCTTTTTGTCCAGTCCCTGCTGGAAGAATTAATCGGCCGTAAATTAACATACCCGGTATTCCAGATTGGCGTAACAGTTGGTACAAATACGGGTCCCGGTGCCGTTGGGGTCTGTTTCAGCAAAAAATATAATGCAAAAGTATGAAAAGGAGGTAAAGTGTATGTATAATAATAAGTTACCTGCGTCAACCGGAGACAGAGTCTCCGTTAATGTTGATGTTACGAAAATCGTAAAATACGCCTGTATAACAGGAGTTCTTATTGTAGCAATCGTTTTCATCACGAATTGCATCGGAAGCATAGTAAATAGAAAATAAATAACCGTCGTTTTGTTTTTTGTGGTATCCTGAAGCGGTTTTGGGAGCGTAGCGGGGCTACGTTCCCAAAATTGCGACGCAGAATACCTCAAAGTTGGGCAGTCAAACGGTGCAATGATTTTTCAAAAACGCTCTAACCTAATACACCATTTTATAATGAAAATTTAAGTATTAAACACGTATGATTTGTTTATAACATGCAGAAATGCATTAGTAAAAAAGAAATTATCAAATAGATATAGTCCTTTGCCTGTTTCTTATTAAGCTAAAAGCTTTCTTACAAAAGCCGCTATTTCTTCCTTCTTGCAGTTTGCAAAGAATAAATCCTTGAATTTTGATCCTGAAACAGCACCTTTTACTAAATCCTGGTCAATGTTTTTCAGAGTAGTCACCAAATTATTGAAAGAAGCTTTTCTAACTTCATCTAAAATCTTCTTATTTCTTTGTTCCGGTATAACTCTTTCTTTTGGATATCCCTGTCCGCTTTCCCCTTCAAATAATTTTTCAAAAATATATTGAAGATTTAACTCGGCTCCCCATCCAAAGCCTTTTGCAAATGGTAAAGAAATGGCATTTCCATCGTTAATCTGAGCAAACATATATGCATCTGAGGGGTCTGCAACATGTCCGCAGATTACTCCTGGGAAAGAATTGCATGCAAGCATTGCGCCTTCGCCGGTACCGCAGCCTGTGATTACATAGTCCGCCGCTCCTGAATTTAATAAAATTGCCGCTAAAATACCATTTTGAACATATGTTAATTGATTTTCATCCTCTGCACTATACATACCGTAATTAAAAACTTTATGACCCATTGGTTCTACAACCTTTTTTAAAGCTGTAGAAATCATTTCGTTTTTAGCTGCCTGACTGTTTTCATTAATTAAAGCTATTTTCATTGTTATCTCCTTTTCCTTTGCTAATTACTTAAAATCTTCATTTTTAAGTTACTTCTTTATTATAGCATTGGTGGATTTTTCTTTCTTATGCTTTCTTAGATAAAAAATGGCATTTATTGAACAATTGCAATACAGCATAAATACCATTGGAATCTGATACTCCTTATAAAACGGATAAACACCGCCCGGCTTATCATAAGCCTTAAGGCGGTGTCTTTTGCATGTCCGGTTCCAGAATCGCAATACCGCATTACTGCATAACGCGTATTGCATGATATCCTTCATCTTCCAATAAGTTATTAGGCCGATAACCGGCTGCAATAATAACGGTATCACATGCAAGGGTGTATTCCTGCCCGTTTTGTCAGGAGGCTATTAATATAACGGATACTTATTGGTTAAAGTCCTTACCAATTCCATCGCTTTTGCTTTATTCGCAGCAACGTCTTCAATCAGTATGGCAATTGCTTCTGCTATTACGTCCATGTCCGCCGTATTCATACCCCTGGTGGTGACTGCCGGCGTTCCTAAACGGATCCCGCTGGTTACAAACGGCGATGCAGGGTCTCCCGGAACGGTATTTTTATTGCAGGTTATATTAGCCGCATCCAGCAGTTTCTCTGTTTCCTTGCCGGTAACCCCTTTATTCTGAAGGTCCACCAGCATTAAATGATTATCGGTTCCGCCGGATACAATTTTAAAGCCTCTCTTTAATAATCCGCTGCAAAGGGCCTGGGCATTGTCAACCACCCTTCCCGCATATATCTTAAATTCCGGCTCCAGGGCTTCCTTAAAGCAAACTGCTTTAGCAGCTATCACATGCATTAACGGTCCGCCCTGAATTCCAGGGAAAATGGCTTTATTCAGTTTATATTTATCCGCAAATTCCGCACTTGATAAAATCATACCGCCTCTTGGACCTCTTAAGGTTTTATGGGTGGTTGTCGTTGTTACGTGGGCATAGGGAATGGGGCTTTCATGATAGCCCGTTGCAACCAAACCGGCAATATGAGCCATGTCCACCATCAAAAAAGCACCGGCTTCCTCTGCTATTTCCCTGAATTTCTTAAAATCTATTTTTCTGGCATAGGCACTGGCACCTGCTACAATCAGCTTCGGTTTACATTCCAGGGCTATCCTTCTAACTTCCTCATAGTCAATGAAACCCTCTTCATTTACACCATATGGGACTACTTTATAATAGCTTCCTGATATATTCACCGGGCTTCCATGGGTTAAGTGTCCGCCATGGGCCAGATTCATTCCCATTACGGTTTCACCCGGCTTAACCAGTGCAAAAAATACTGCCATATTGGCCTGAGCGCCGGAATGGGGCTGCACATTGGCATAGGTACAGCCAAATAATTGCTTTGCCCTCTCAATCGCCAGATTCTCAGCAATATCCACAAATTCACAGCCGCCGTAATATCTTTTTCCCGGATAGCCCTCTGCATATTTATTCGTCAAAGGACTCCCCATAGCCGCCAGAACAGCCTTGCTTACAAAGTTCTCAGAAGCAATTAACTCGATATGATCATTTTGTCTTCCTATCTCTTTTTGTATTGCCTCTGCTAATTCAGGATCAAATACCTTAATCTCTTCAAATGAATACATTACTTTACCTCCACTGGCCTTTTGTCCGTAGTATAACACATTATGATTCTTATTAAAAGTGATATTCCCATTCTCTCTGATAATTTGTCAAAGAGAATTGTCACTCTGATAAGTTGCCCTAATAAAACAAGTTAATTTACTCTAAATAGGGTTTAAGCCATTCCAGATATTTCTGGATCCACTCATCCCAGAATTCCCAGGTATGTGCCCCGGGCGCTTCCAGATAGGTATAATCATATTTGGTGCTTTTAAACCATTTTGCGGTAAGCCTTGCGTTATCAATCAGAAAATCGTCTTTTCCGCAGGCATGGAAGATTCTTGGAAGGGGTTTTTCTTCGTCTATGTTTTTCCGGGCCAGATAGAATAAATCATGTTCCGTATTTTTTAACTCATTCATTTCCTCCGCCCCAAAGATAGCCATATTAAGGCTGGGTTTACCGGGGCGGTCATTCAGCCTATGGGAATTGCCGGCATCCCAATAGGCAAAGTTACCGGCTGAAAAACATCCTATAGCAGAATAGTTTTCCGCTTTCGCAAGCCCGATTTTCATGGAACCATATCCGCCCATAGATAAACCGCAGACAAAGTTGTCCTCCCTTTTATCTGAAACCGGAAAAAAGTCCCGCATGATTTCCGGTAATTCTCCCGTAATATAATCAAAGTAACGGGAGCCGTATACCATATTGGTGTAAAAGCTTAAATGAACCGCAGGCATAACCACCGCCAGTCCAAGCTCGGATACATATCTTTCTATGGAGGTCCTTCTCTGCCAGATGGTATGGTCATCGGAAGCGCCGTGAAGCAGCCAGAGTACAGGATACCTGTCTTTCGCACCGCTGCCTTCCATTCCGATTCCCTGCATCCTCTGCGGAAGAATTACATCAGCCTCACAGCAAAGGCCCAATACATTGGAGAAAAAGTCTACGTGCATCAATGCCATAATTATCCCGCCTCCTTTTTATTTGCCTTTAACGGCAGCCAGTTTAGGATTCTCTGGATATTCCGGTCCCAATAACCCCACTCATGGCTTCCCGGCTCCTCATGGCAAGTCAGGTCAATCCGGTCCTTAAACCTGTCACTGAAGGCAACGTTCATGGGATATAAAAAATCTTCCGTACCGCAGGTCATGTAAAATTTGGGCATAGGTTTACCGGAGGCTATTAATTGTTCCATCTGAAAGGGAAGATCATTTATGCTTCCCCTGACTTCCTCTTTGGTGCCATAAATCAATTCAAACTGCCTGTCAAAATCACCGCCGTACCAGGATACCAGATCTACCATCCCGGAAAGGCTTGCCGCAGCCGCAAATCGTTCCGGACACATAATACCAAGCTTCAGTGTGCCAAACCCTCCCATGGACAGTCCTGCAACAAAGGTATCCTCCCTGTCCGTACTAATCCCCGGAAAAAATTCATGGACCAGTTCAAAAATCTCTTTACTGAAAAACTGCCAGAAATCATATCCATATTTCATATCCGCATAAAAACCCACATCTGTGGAAGGCATTATTACCGCCAGTCCCATTTCCAAAGCATAGCGTTCAATGGAAGAGCGCCGCTGCCAGCTGGTATGATTGCCGTTTGCTCCGTGAAGAAGATACAGAACCGGTATCTTCTCTGTCTTTTCAGCACTTTTCTGTCCGATGTCATTTACACTCTGGGGCATTATGACATCCATGGAATGCTGTATTCCCAACGTTTTTGAATAAAAATTAACATGTATCAGTGCCATATTATTGTCCTCCTTCGCTCTATTATACCACCTTATTCCAGTTTAGAGTATAGGGGGATGTCTTACTTTTATCCTTATTTCAGGTCCTTTATTCCAGATTACTGTATCCCATCAAATGTTCATCCACCGCCCTGGCTGCTTCACGTCCTTCACGGATTGCCCAGACAACAAGGGACTGTCCTCTGTGCATATCCCCAGTTGCAAAAATGTTTGCCACACCGGTCTGATACTTGCCTTCCTCGGTCTTCACATTGGTTCTGGCAGTTAATTCAACACCAAAAGCCTTGGCTACATAATTCTGTGTACCTAAGAAGCCGGCCGCTATCAATACTAAATCCACATCTATTTCGTATTCGCTGCCCGGTATTTCATCCATTTGATACCTCTTGGTATCTTCATGGTATTTGCTTTCTAATTTAACAATTTTAGCCTTTACCAGATTGCCGTCCTTGTCGGCAATGAATTCTTTAACGGTGGACTCATATACCCTGGGATCCCTACCGAATACGGCAACGGCTTCCTCCTGGCCGTAATCTGTCTTGCAGGTTTTCGGCCATTCCGGCCAGGGGTTATTATCACTTCTTGTATCCGGCAGTTTCGGCATCATTTCCAGCTGGATCACGGATTTGGCTCCCTGTCTGATAGAAGTGCCCACACAGTCATTGCCCGTATCACCGCCGCCGATAACCAATACGTTCTTATCCTTTGCACTGACACAGGCTTTATCCGCGAAATTGGAATCCAGCAGGCTTTTGGTAACTCCTTTCAGAAAATCTACCGCAAAATAGATTCCCTTTGCATCCCTGCCGGGAACCTTGATGTCCCTTGGATTGGAGGCACCGCAGGCTAAGATAATGCAGTCAAATTCTTTTTTGATTTTCGTTGCATTATAGTTCCTGCCTACATCTGCTTCCGTTAAGAAGGTAACTCCTTCCTGTCTCATTAAGTTAAGCCTGCGTTCGATGATGTGCTTCTCTAATTTCATATTGGGTATACCGTACATCAATAATCCGCCGATTCGGTCGGAACGTTCCAATACGGTGACGCTGTGGCCGCGTTTATTTAACTGATCCGCCGCCGCAAGTCCGGAGGGACCGGAACCTATAACGGCAACCTTTTTCCCTGTTCTTATCTTGGGCGGTTCTGCTTTAATATACCCGGAAGCATAACCATTTTCAATAATACCCAATTCATTTTCCTTAATGGAAACCGGATTGGTGACTACGTTGCAGGTGCATGCAGGCTCACAGGGAGCCGGACATACCCTTCCCGTAAATTCAGGAAAATTGTTAGTCTTAAACAGGCGGTTTAAGGCCTCCTGCATATTGCCGTTGTATATTAAATCATTCCATTCTGGAATTAAATTATTCAGGGGACAGCCGGAAACCATTCCGCCGATCATAATACCCGACTGGCAAAACGGCACGCCGCAGTCCATACATCTGGCGCCCTGAATTTCACGTTCCTCTTTTGACAGGGGAATATGGAACTCATTGAAATTCTTAATTCTGTCTTCCGGCTTTACAGCACGGCTTACCTTTCTTTCATAATCCAAAAATCCTGTTGTCTTACCCATCTCGTACCTCCTTAACCTCTGGTGTTAGCAAAGAATGCTTCTATCTGTGCCTGCTCGCTGCTTAACCCTTTTTCCTCCATCTGGACAATAGCCAGCAGCATACGCCTGTAATCATGAGGTATGATCTTTTTGAACTTAGGCAGATAATCCCCAAAGTTCTCCAGGATTTCCTGACCCTTAGCCGAATTGGTATTTTTAACATGTTCTTCAATCATGCTCTTTAACTCAAGCACATCGTATTTTTCAGTAACCGCCTCCATGGAGACTAATTCCTTATTTAATTTTTTATATAAATCCGTATCCTGATCCAGTACATAAACGATACCTCCGCTCATACCTGCCGCAAAGTTTTTACCGGTTCTTCCAAGTACAACGACACGCCCGCCGGTCATATATTCGCAGCCGTGATCGCCCACACCCTCCACCACCGCAGTGGCACCGGAATTACGCACACAGAAACGTTCGCCGGCAACACCGTTTATAAATGCCTTGCCGCTGGTTGCACCGTATAAAGCAACATTGCCTATGATAATATTATTTTCCGCCGTAAATCTGCTTTCCCCCGGAGGATATACTATCAGCTTGCCGCCTGAGAGACCTTTTCCAAAATAGTCGTTGCTGTCGCCGCTTAAGATCAAAGTAAGTCCTTTTGGTATAAAGGCGCCAAAACTCTGTCCGCCGCTCCCGGTGCATTTTACTACGTAGGTATCTTCCTCCAGAGAGGTTCCATGGGCCTTTGTTATTTCAGAACCCAGGATGGTGCCAAAGGTTCTGTCCGTGTTGACGACTTCAACTTCAATGGTTTTAGGCTGTTTGCTTGCAATAGCCGGATTTAATTTTTTAAGCAGCACCCGTTCGTCTATGGTTTTCTCCAGCTCAAAATTATAAGCCTGTTTCGGATCAAAACAACATTCCGGCGAATTACCCATGTAGGGATTATTTAATATTTTAGATAAATCTATCCTCCTTGCCCTTCCTTCCATGACATCCGTCTTTTCCTTTAATAAATCCGTGCGGCCCACTAATTCATCAAGATTCTTAACACCAAGTTTCGCCATATATTCACGTACCTCCTCCGCAATAAAGTACATGAAGTTTACCACATATTCCGGTTTTCCTCTAAAGTTCTTGCGAAGCTGTGGATTCTGTGTGGCTACCCCGACGGGACAGGTGTCCAGGTTGCATACCCTCATCATGACACAGCCCATGGCTACTAACGGAGCGGTGGCAAAACCAAACTCCTCGGCACCTAGAAGTGCCGCAATTAATACATCCCGGCCGGTCATCAGCTTTCCGTCCGTTTCGATAACCACCTTATTTCTAAGTCCGTTCATAATTAATGTCTGATGGGTCTCCGCAAGACCTAATTCCCACGGAAGGCCGGCGTTGTGGATGGAATTGTGGGGAGCCGCTCCTGTTCCGCCGTCAAAACCGGATATTAAGATAACTCCCGCACCGGCTTTGGCAACACCGGCGGCAACCGTACCGACGCCGGCTTCTGAAACCAATTTAACGGAAATCCTGGCGTCTTTATTGGAATTCTTTAAATCATAGATTAACTGCGCCAAATCCTCAATGGAATAAATATCATGGTGAGGAGGAGGGGAAATTAAACCTACACCGGGGGTGGAATGTCTGGTTTTGGCAACCCATGGATATACCTTTCCGGCAGGCAGCTGACCGCCTTCGCCCGGTTTTGCTCCCTGTGCCATTTTAATCTGGATTTCCTTCGCACTTACCAGGTACTGGGAAGTAACGCCGAATCTTCCGGACGCAACCTGTTTAATGGCCGAGCAGCGGTTTAAACCGTCCTTGCCGGTATGCAGACGCTCCAGGCTTTCGCCGCCTTCCCCGGTGTTGGACTTGCCGCCCAACATATTCATGGCAATGGCTAAGGTTTCATGGGCCTCTTCAGAGATGGAACCATAGGACATGGCGCCGGTTTTAAATCTCCTGACAATGGAATCCACGCTTTCTACTTCCTCTATGGGAACTTCGTTTTCCGGATAATTAAAATCCAAAAGTCCTCTTAAATTAATGCCCTTTTCTTCCCCTTCAATCAGTTTGGTATATTCCTTAAATGCGGCATAATCACCGTTACGGGTGGCTTTTTGCAGCATGTGGATAGTTTTCGGATTATATAAATGCTCATCCTTACCGCTTCTTAGCTTATGGGTTCCATTATTGTCCAGGGTTAAGTCCACGTTCAGCCCAAGGGGATCAAAAGCCCCGGCATGGAGTTCATCCACCTGTTTCTCAATATCTTTAACGGTAATACCGCCGATACGACTCACGGTACCCGAAAAATATTTATCAATTACCGAGCTGCCGATACCGATGGCTTCAAATATCTTAGAACCCTGATAGGACTGAATTGTGGATATACCCATCTTGGAAGCAATCTTGACAATCCCCTTCAGTATCGCTTTATTGTAATCATTCACCGCCGCATAGTAGTCCTTATCCAGCATATTGCTGTTGATCAGCTGTTTGATGGTTTCCTGTGCCAGATAGGGATTAACCGCAGAGGCGCCATAGCCTAAAAGGGTTGCAAAATGATGAACTTCCCTGGGTTCCGCGCTTTCCAATATCATGGCAACCGCGGTTCTCTTCTTGGTTTTTACCAGATGCTGCTGCATGGCGGACACCACTAAAAGAGAAGGGATAGCAACATGGTTCTCATCCACCCCCCGGTCGGAAAGAATTAATATGTTGGCTCCTTCCCTGTAAGCACGGTCAGCTTCCAGAAAAATATGGTCGATGGCATGTTCCAGGGATGTATTTTTATAATAAATAATCGGTATGATTTCAACCTTAAAGCCGGGGATTTTCATGGATTTAATTTTTAATAGGTCCGTGCTTGTCAAAATCGGATTATGGATTTTTAATACCTTGCAGTTTTCCGCACTTTCTTCCAGCAGATTGCCGTCCTCTCCGAGATATACGTCGGTAGAAGTAACAATCTCCTCACGGATTGCATCAATGGGCGGATTGGTAACCTGTGCAAATAACTGTTTGAAATATCCGAACAACGGCGGATTATTCCTGGACAGAATAGGCAGCGGACTGTCCACACCCATGGCTTCCACCGGTTCCGCGCCTGTTTTAGCCATAGGGAGAATACAGCTTTTATAATCCTCATAAGTATAGCCGAAGGCTTTTTGAAGCTTAGCCCTGCCCACATCATCATATTCCACGACCTTTTTATTGGGGATATGAAGATCTTTTAATCTGACCAGATTGCTGTCCAGCCATTCGCCATAAGGGCTGCGTCTTGCATAGTTGTTCTTTAACTCCTCATCGTCAATTAAACGGCCCTTTATAGTATCAACCAATAACATTTTTCCCGGACGAAGCCTTTCTTTTTTCACAATCTTCTCCGGCGGGATTTCTAGAACACCAACTTCGGACGACAGGATTACGTAATCGTCATCGGTAATATAATAACGGGAAGGTCTTAATCCGTTTCGGTCAAGTACGGCGCCCATTATATCTCCGTCGCTGAAAAGTATGGAAGCCGGTCCGTCCCAGGGTTCCATCATGGTTGCATAGTATTGGTAAAAATCCCTCTTTTCAGAGCTTATATTCTGATCGTTGCTCCAGGGTTCCGGAATGGTAATCATAACGGCAAGAGGCAGTTCCATACCGCTCATAACCAGAAATTCCAAAGCATTGTCAAGCATAGCAGAATCGGACCCCTTTGTATTAATGACTGGGAGAACCTTATGTAATTCGCCCTGCAGATACTTGGATTCCATAGTCTCTTCCCTGGCCAGCATCTTATCCGCATTGCCCCGGATGGTATTGATTTCACCGTTATGAACAATGAAACGGTTGGGATGTGCCCTCTGCCAGCTGGGATTTGTATTGGTACTGAAACGGGAATGGACAATGGCAACGGCTGATTCATAATCCTCATCCTTAAGATCCACAAAAAACATGCGGAGCTGCTTTACTAAAAACATTCCTTTATATACAATGGTACGGCTTGACAAAGATACCACATAAGTATTATCATTGCTTTGCTCAAAGATTCTTCTTGCAATATAAAGTTTGCGGTCGAATTCCAGGCCTCTTTTTACACCGGAAGGTCTTTTTACAAACCCCTGCATAATGTAAGGCATACATTCCACTGCTTTATGTCCTAAAATTTCCGGACTGGTGGGCACCTTCCTCCAGCCGAGAAAATCCATTCCTTCTTTTTTAACGATAATCTCAAGCATTTTCTTTGCCCGATTTCTCTTTAATTCATCCTGAGGAAAGAAGAACATACCCACACCGTAATCTCTTTCTTTTCCCAGTGCAATATTTAAGGATTCTGCTTCTTTTGAAAAAAACTTATGAGATATCTGCAACAGAATACCTACCCCGTCACCGGTTTTGCCTTCCGCATCCTTACCCGCACGATGTTCCAGGTTTTCCACAATCTTTAATGCGTTCGCTACCGTCTCGTGAGTCTTAATACCTTTAATGCTAACAACCGCACCAATACCGCAGTTATCATGTTCAAATCCAGGATCATACAAGCCCTGCTGCACACTCCTCGTTTCTTCTAAGCTATGTTTGTTCATTAGCACGCCTCTTTTCTTTATTTTTAACCAAATATCAAATTGTATAATAATTCAAATAATTTGGTAATTTTTTTATCTATTTTACAAAATTTGGGTTATGAAAAAGACGCTCCTGCCTCTTTTTAGAGTACACAAGAACGCCTTTGTTCATTGGTGATTATAGGTTATTATAATACAGAATAATTATAATAGCAATCTTTTTTTTATAACTGAATTCTTCTTTTTTTAATTATACATAAATTGTAAACGGCGATCCCTCCTTTGCCTTTTCTCCCCTGAGCTATTTCACGCACCTTTCATAAAAGCAGAAGTTCCAGCAACGCCAAAATAGGGGAATTTACTTATTTTTTCCCCTCTCCACAGCTTTCACCACTATGGCTTTATAGCCGTAATTTTTTGGAGGCCTCCGCAAAATTCATGAACTTTATTACTTATAAAGGAATTTATGTTATATTTTAGGGATTTTTTATTTTAAAAATATGACCAAATTTCAGCTGTAAATTATTAAATTTAAGAAATAGGCTTAAGATTTTAAAGTGATTAGCAGTTTTTTCTTAATATTCTTAAGCTTCCTAATCTTCTTAAGGTTTCTAATTCAGTCTATAAGCTTAATCTTTCTGTAAAGTCTCTCTCCGATAAAATCTCTTTTTGATTAAGTCTGACCACATTCCTGCCGATATATGTTATAATATCACATGGCATATTTTTAGGAGTAAATTATGTTAAGCAACAGAATTTCACAATCAAATACCAATGCAAGCGGCTCAGTGGATTCCACGGTCACTTCCTCCGTAAATCCCAACCCCTCTTCCGTTTTTCATTCGACTGCGGGATTAGAAAAGGGGCAGCTCATACGGGGCGAAATAACGGATCTTAGGAACAATGAGGTCAGTGTAAAATTAGAGGACGGCAGGGAACTCACCGGAAAATTGGAAGAATCGGGTAACCTTGCCATAGGGGATAGGGTTGTTTTCCGGGTGGAAGAGGTATCCCTTAAAAGCCTTACCTTAAAAATCATTGCAAACAGTGATTCTGCTTCCGCCCAAAACACCGTTGAAAAGGCCCTGGAAGCCGCGGGATTAGTAAAAAACAGCCGTAATAACAGCATCGTGAAGGAATTACTAAACCAGCAGATGTCCATTGATAAAGGGAACATATCGTCATTAATCCGGCAGTCCCTTATGCATAAAGAAGTGCCCGTAAAGACCCTGGTACTTATGAACAAATACCATATTCCCGTAAAGGAAGCCAATATCCGTCAGTTTATGGCTTATCAGAATTCGGAACAGAATATGCTAAAAGAAATACAAAACCTGGCTGATTCCATCCCTGATTTATTTTATCCTTCCGGTGATATATCTTACTTAGAATATCTGTCGGGCAGCTCCGATTTGTTAAACCTGTTAATAAACCGGAACGACGGAGATTTTTCTGACGTTTGGCAAAACAGTCCCGGAGCGGATTTAACCGGGGCAAATTTATCGACCGCCGGTTTCACTGCACCAGGGAAAGCCTTAGAAAGCCGGGGCAATATTACTGTCGGTGATTTTCTATCACAATCCGATGTAAGAGAGCTTGCAGGTATTTTAGAATCCGATTCCATAACAAAAGCCCTGCTGGGTACTGAGTTTTTATCTTCCCTTTCACAGGGCGGCGGAGATTTACGGGAAGTATCCCAGGCCTTAAACCATATTCTTAACAATAGGAAAACGGCAATTTCCCCTGAAACGGCGGCAAAATTAGAAAACTCACCGGCAGTACAAACAATTTTTAAAGCTTATGGGGAATCGATGTCCGCAAATAACGAAACCGTTTTGTCCTTAAGCTATTCTGACCGGATAAATCTTGCCAATGCTCTGGAAGAATTTATGTTAAATAATCCGGCCCGGTTATCTCTTACAGGTGATATTTCCGCACTGAAAGACCGGATAATCGTCGGCAGCCTATCTTCCCGGGATATTTTAAAATGGATTCAGGCCAATCTGAATACGGCCGATGAAAAAGCCGTCAAAAACCTATTAACCTCAAAAGAGTTTAAGCTGTTATTGAAAGAAAACCTGTTAAGCAAATGGACCGCAGACCCTAAGGCCATAACAAAAAACGAGGATATAAGCCGGTATTTTGAAGGTTTAATAAACCAGATAAATAATCTAAGGGAATACACGGAGCAGACGGCAGCTTCAGGAAAGACCGATTTACAGGCACAGACGGCCCGTTTTCAGGAAAATATTAGTTTTATGAATATCTTAAACGAATTTTTTACTTATATCCAGCTTCCTCTTAAACTAAAAAGCCAGTTAGCCAACAGTGAATTATATGTCTATTCCAGAAAGAAATCCGGCAGGACCGCCGCGGACGGTATCAGTGTCCTTTTGCATCTGGATATGGAACACCTGGGCCCTCTGGATATTTACCTGGATCTGCATGACAGGCATTTAGTCAGTAAATTTTATTTGGAGGATAGTTCAGCCATGCAGCTTATCACATCTAATATTCCCCTCCTTAAGAATGTTTTAAACGAAAAAGGCTATACCCTGAATACGGAAATTTTAAAACGGGAGAAAACGGTAAATGTTGTGGAAGATTTCCTTAAGGAAGATTCCGGAAAAGCCTCTGTTTCAAGATATAATTTTGATCTGCGTGTCTGAATAACAATCAAAAACAAAATTAATGTTTAAAAATACAAAATAATTTTCCCTAAAGCCGAGTAGTACCTTAGACCTCAAATGTTGACGCACCTTTTTGATGTTAAGTTTTCTAAGCCAGCAAATTTCTTTATTTTTTCTCTTGACATCAACTACGTTATTGTAGTAGAATAAAATCACTACATAAGTGTAGTAAAATCGCCGCAGACGTGCGGTAATGAATGGAGGGTGTACACCATGACCAATTTTCAAAAACTATCTGAAACGGAAATGGAAGTGATGCAGATTATATGGGAATCCGGCCATCCCATTACATCCGGTGAACTGCTTGACATTTTTGCGCGGTACAAGGGGAAGGAATGGA
>JAATFT010000071.1 GCA_015655075.1 Clostridiales bacterium
TAGTGTGGTGCTACGCTCCCAAAATTGCGACGCAGTATACCGCAAAGTGGGGCGGCCAGAACGGTGCGATGATTTTTCAAACACGCTCTGGTGTACCTACAAGTTGATGTCTTTAGCAATTGCGCAGAATTAATTTTCAGTCTGCAAGGCGGAGGAATGAGTCGTAGCGGTGGCTACGTCGATTGACGACAACGCAGTAGATGGAAATTCAGGCAAGCAATTGATACTGATATCAGCTTGTAGGTACACTGGGGACTAGGAATTAAACTTAATGCAAAGACGCAGTTAAGAATGTTTTCTTACTGTGTCTTTTCGTTTAAGTAACGGGGGGAAAGCCAAGAAACAATAAAACTTTAGGAGGAAAAGGAAAATGACGATTAAAAAAGCAGTGGCAGCATTCGGTGTAGTTACATTGGCATTTATAATGACAGGATGTGGTGAGAAAAAGACAGCATTGGAAGATAACAAAATCGTAGTCGGTACCAATGCAGAATATGAACCTTTTGAATATCTGGACGATGGCGGCAATCTGGCAGGATTTGATATTGATTTAATAAATGCCATGGGAGAAAAAATGGGAGTGGAAATAGAATGGGTGGATATGAACTTTGATTCTCTTATTGGTTCCATGGAAGCCGGAAATATTGAAATGATTGCAGCAGCAATCGGTCCGACCGAAGAAAGGGAAAAAAGCTGTGATTTCTCAGATGTCTATTATTCCGGGTACCAGAGTATTTTAACTGACGAAAACAGTGAAATCACTGATTTTGCCGGACTAAAAGGAAAGACGGTTGCGGTTACGGAAGGGTCCCTTAGTGATTTGATTGCCTCCGGAGAAAATCAGGATTATGGAGTAGTAGAGGATGCCACGGTTAAGAGATTTAAAAACGCAACACAGGCAATACAGGAATTAGAAAATGGTGCGGCAGATGCAGTGTTAATTGACACAATTATAGCCGAGAAATTTGTAAGTGACCGAGAAGGACTAAAGCAGACACAGATTGATTCGACCGGAGAAGATACCGTATTTGGTATTAAAAAGGGAGACAGTGAACTGGTGGAAAAAGTAAATGCTGCGTTAAAGGCATTAAAGGAAGACGGCACATATGATGCACTTTACAATAAGTATTTCGCTGAGTAGGAAGTGAGGGACAATCGTGACAGGATTCATAAATGACTTTAAATTTGTCTTTATAGATGGGAACCGTTATGAATTTATTTTGAAAGGACTGGGAGTTACCCTTGGTGTTTCGATTGCCTCTGTATTTGTCGGGGTTGCCCTGGGACTATTACTTGCAATTATGAAAATGACAGAAGTAAACAGGGAGAAAAAGACCGTTCTGTCGGTTATAGCAAATATTTATATTGATATTATCCGTGGAACACCTTCGGTGCTTCAGCTTTTAATTATGTACTTTCTGGTATTTCGGAGTCGTCTTGGAATCATTGCTGGAATCATAAGCTTTGGAATAAACAGCGGTGCGTATGTGGCAGAAATCATCCGTGCAGGAATCATGGCTGTAGACCAGGGACAGATGGAAGCAGGGCGTTCTTTAGGACTGCCCTATAAACAGACCATGCGATATGTCATCATTCCTCAGGCAGTTAAGAATATTTTACCGGCACTGGGAAATGAATTTATTTTATTGATTAAGGAAACTTCGATTTTAGGTTATATAGCAATTTATGATTTGACCAAGGCTGCAAGTTATATTACTTCCAGAACCTATAAAATGTTCCTGCCCTTGATAGGATGTGCAGTTATCTATTATATTATTATCAAATGTTTATCTATGGGACTGGCTAAATTTGAAAGGAGATTGCGGGAAAATGATAGACGTTAAAAATTTGCATAAATCATTCGGTGATTTAAAGGTGCTCATGGGAATAAATACACAAATTAACAGGGGAGAATGCGTCTGTGTAATCGGGCCCTCCGGTTCAGGAAAGAGTACATTTTTACGCTGTCTGAATCTTTTGGAAAAGCCCAATGAAGGAAAGATTTTCATTGAAGGCAAGGATATTCTGAATACAGCTTGCAATGTAGACAGGCTTCGTATGGATGTGGGTATGGTGTTCCAGCACTTTAATCTGTTTCCTCATATGACGATTCTGGAAAATCTGACGTTAGCACCGGTAAAACTGAAATTGATGACAGAGGATGAGGCGAAAGCAAAGGCAATGGAGCTGCTGACCCGGGTAGGAGTAGCCGATAAAGCAGACAGTTATTCCGGAAAACTCTCAGGCGGGCAAAAACAGAGAGTAGCAATTGCAAGGGCGCTGACCCTTTCACCGAAGGTCATGCTGTTTGATGAACCTACTTCTGCGCTGGATCCGGAAATGGTCGGAGAAGTTTTAGAAGTCATGAAACAATTGGCCAAGGAAGGAATGACCATGATTGTTGTTACCCATGAGATGGGATTCGCAAGGGAAGTATCCGATCGGGTGCTTTTTATGGATGGTGGTTTCATTGCGGAAGAAGGAAAGCCGGAAGAACTGTTTGACCATCCGCAGAATGATAGGACAAAGAGCTTTTTGAGTAAAGTGTTGTAGTATTGAATATACTATGAATTTTCGGGCTGTTTTTATCTCGAACAGATGGCTCTGCATCCTTCCATTTTCGATTTTTGCATGCAGTTTGTTAATGTTATACCCCAGGCATAGCAGAAGAATCTCAAGTTTTACTTTGGTTTTTCCTCGCAACAAAAATCTTTGGAACTCATAGTCACTTTTCAGCACTCCAAAGGCTCCTTCTACTTGAATGGAGAGGTTTATTCGGCAAAGTATACCTCTTTCGCTTGTGATATTTATAGGACTTCTGCCGTTTCTCTACAAACTTTTTGGATACATACAGCCGTTTATTTCCCTTTGCCTTTGTACATTTTTCTTTCTGTACTGCAACGTCGAACTGCTTCCCTTTCTAATAGAACTGATGAAAAATCTTCTTCGTGACAGATTGGGCTTTGAGAGCAGGATATCAGTTGGGATATGTTTGTTTTAGTCTTTAGAAAAACTGCTGCGAACAGAGGTATTGAAAGCATCCTAATATATACGCTTATGGATTAATCCGAAGATTATAATGAAAAGTCTCGCAATGTTTGATTTGTGGGACTTTTACAGTATCTACAGAAAAAAAGCCGTAACTGTTTGAGAATGAATATAGACGGTGATAGTGAAATATTTTTCTGATTTGACTACTCAAACTGTTTGTAGTTACAAAAACACCTTAACGCCAAGGCCTACTAGGTTCAAACATCATCTTTATTGTCTCCTCAAGTCACGATGAGACTGTCTGTTAGTTAAGAAATAATAAAACTAATTTGACTAGGGAAGATAAAAGGCTATAATTAAGCTTTCTACAGATCACAGAGTGTGTGAAACAATTTCTGTAAATTAACTTTCTATGATAATTTTTGAGGTATGAGTGCCTAGATATCCGGTATTCATACCTCGTTTTCAATATAAGATATGGTTATGAGAATGCAATAATCCCTAAGAAAGAAGGCGTATGTTTCTGAATTTTATCTTTTTAAGGAACTGTCTAAATGTATTGTCGCTGGAATAATATGTTCCCGGCGAATCTGTAAAGGATGATCAAAGTGTTCTAATAGCATTTGCATTGCTGTTTGGCCTAGTAGTTTAGAATTTCGTTCGATATAACTGTAGGGAGTCTGCATAATTTCCATACATTCACTATAATCAAAACCGATACAATGGATATCGTGACCTGGCTGTAATCCTTTACTTATGATTGCTTTGTAAAAACCGTTAGTAATTATAGAATTACCAAGAAAGATGGCATCTGGAAGATGGCCGGACTCAATCATATTAATAGTATGTAAATAGACATCATCAACAGTTACAGGGAATTTTTCTAAATACATAAAATCGTCACATATGTCAAGGCTACTTTCTGCCATTGCCTGCCGAAAGCCGTTCAAACGTTCTTGACCAAGTTGCAGTATCATATCGCTGATAAAAGCGCCAATTCTAGTTTTTCCATTTTCGATTAATGCCTTAGTTGCTATATAACCACCATTTAAGTTGTCGGAATATACACCATCCCATAAAGAATTTTTGAATGCGCGGTCTATTAAAACAACAGGAGCATCAATATTAACGAGTGCTTGTTTAATAGCGTTAGAATCTTTTAAAACACAGTAATTTGCTGATGAAGTGATTAAGACACCCCGAACACGTTGTTCGCGTAGCGTATATAATGCTTTTAACTCTCTCTCAGGGTTATTATCTGTGCAACATAATATCATGGTGTAATCTGTATTTGATAAAACATCGTTAATTCCCTGCGTGATTTTTCCAAAAAAAGAGTTATCAACATCTGGAAGTACAACTCCAATTACATTGGAGCCTTGTCTGGATAGACCACGAGCCATTGCAGACGGAGAATAATTATTTTCTCGAACAATACGTAAAACAAGCTCTCGCGTTTTTTCATCTACATTACCAGCGTTATTTAATACACGTGAAACTGTGGATTTAGAAACACCTGACTTTTGTGCAATATCTTGTATCGTCATAAACCGATCCCATGCTTTCTGAAAATAGAATAGTTATTATATAATTGTATTGTAAACGATAAAATGGATATTTGTAAAGAGGTATTGTAAGAAAACAGCTCTAAAAGGTAAATCTTTTATATCTGCCCAGTTGTGACGTTCCATTCCAGATACCTCCCATTTATCTGTCGCTCCCCGGAATAAAGCTGGGTCCCGCCATGATAAGCCATTCCTTCCTGAATTTTGCATCATAATGTGAATTTATGGGTTTAAATCCGCTTTTTATACAATCATGAAGTATTTAGAATTAGTATTTGTGAAACCGATCCCATTAAAATACGATAATTATGAGCTGAATATAGTAAAAAGAATAAAATACAGAGGAGATAATTTGATTTGAGTGATGAAAAAAATATACAAATTATACCATGATAAAATTATTTTATTAGATAAAAAATAATCTAAATAAATATTTATATAAAAATGATTAATATAATGTACAAAAACAACAAATAATAGAGAATATATTTGTTGATAATGCATTATTGACACTATATGAACAAAAGTTTATAATTGCACTGTGGGAACGGTCTCATGATGCCAAATAAAAAATAGAAAGGAGATTAAATGAAATTAAAAAATCTTAAATTAAGTCAGGTTGCACCTGCAAATTTTGTGTTTCGAAAATACTCCTTAGAGTATACTCTGGATGCTATTCAGAATAGTGGTGCTAAAGCTATGGAGTTTTATTGTGCAGATCCACACCTTAGCTTGGACGATGCTACTTACAGCGATATCAAATATATCGGGAAAAGAATTTGTGAGCATGGCCTGAAGGTTGTGGACGTTTGCCCGGAAAATTGTACATATCCTGTAAATCTTGCATCAACAAATATTAATACAAGAAAACGAACTTTTGATTATTATGTAAAGGCTTTGCAGGCGGCAAATGAATGGGAATGCCCAAATGCCTTGTTTTTTCCGGGATGGGCTACAATGGAAGCTTCTCAGGATGATGCATGGAAACGTGCAATCGACTCTATGACTGCGTTGGCACATATAGCAGAGACCTATGGAGTAACGATTATTTTGGAAGCAGCTCCTTCAACTGTAACGGTTATTACTGACATTGCTAAGGAAATAAAAATGATTGAAGAGGTTAATTCTCCAAGATTAAGTGGAATGGTAGATTTAATGTGTCTTCAGTCCGTACATGAAACGATGCAGAGTGCCATTGATCAGTTTGGGATGGACAGACTTCGACATGTTCATTTTAATGATGGAGTAGAAGTTTCAAAAGGACATTGGTCACAGACGCTTCTTGGCGAAGGGAATGTTCCTGTTGATGAAATGCTGCAGATTTTAGATAATAACCACTATAATCGCTATTTTGGCTGGGAAGCGTTTTCTCCGTATGATGAAGATCCTGTCAGCGCATTAAAAAGGACGATGGCTTGGTGCAGAGAGCGTTTTGTGGATGATCTCTAATCTCTATTCATGCTGCTTGATGTCAGTTTAAAAGAGTAAGAAGATCTTTATAAAAAGGTTAAAGCGGAAAAAAGGGAAAGGTTAGAACTTTTGCTACCTGAAATATGAAAAAGATAATGCAAAATGATGGGTGACATTGGAAATGAACAAGTATGTAATCGGTATAGACAATGGCGGCACATATATTAAGGCGGTTCTTTACAACAACCAGGGTGAACAAATTGCCATTGAAAAAGAACCATCTACCGTAACTGTCCTACAGGCGGAATGGGTTGAATTAGACCAAGATGAATTGTGGAACACGAATTGTAGATGCGTGAGGAAGGTCATTAAAAATAGCGGTATATCTCGGGACGATATTTTAGGTATTGGAATAGCAGGTCAAGGAAAAGGCCTGTATTCTGTTGATGCAAATGGAGAATCGATCAGGAAAGCTATCACGTCTGCTGATGGCCGTTCGTGGAAATATGTGCAGAAATGGAAAGAGGATGGAACGGCAGACAAAATATTTAAGTATACCTATCAGGGGCTTTTTGCATCACATCCAGTATCTATCCTTGCCTGGCTAAAGGACAATGAACCAGATAATTACCGAAAAATCCGATGGATTTTTTCGATGAAAGATTATCTTGTTTTCAAAATGACAGGAAAAGCAGTGAGTGATTTTTGCAATCAGTCGGGAGGAAGCTTTGTAAATCTAAATACCGGGAAATATGAGCCGGAAATATTAAAAGCGTTGGGCATTCCAGAGGTTGAAGGCAAATTACCTCAAATGATGCATTCTGCCCAGGTCTGCGGTACTGTAACAAGTGAAGCTGCATTGGAACTTGGATGTAGTGTAAATACCAAGGTTGTGACAGGCATGTTTGATGTAGATGCAAGTGCGATAGCAATGGGAGTTGTCTCTGAAGAAATATTGTGTATGATTACAGGCACTTGTAGTGAGAATGCCTATATTTCAAAAAATCCCGTAACAGATGGATCCATCTTAATGAACTCATATTACTGTATTCCGGGTTATTACCTTATCGAGGAAGGTTCTAATACTTCAGCAGGTGTATTGGAATGGGTGATCAAGACTTTTTATAGTCGGGAAAAACAGGAGATTATGGAGCGAGGCGATGATTTTTATGAATATTTAAATTCTATTGTTGACGAACTCAATCCTGCGGAAAGCGATGTATTGTTCCTTCCATTCCTTTATGGATCTGCAGGAAACAGTAAAAGCAAGGGAGTATGGATTGGAATGAGTCCGCTTGATACAAAAGAACACATGCTGCGGGCTGTATATGAAGGAGTTGTTTTCTCGCACAAATGGCACATGGACAGACTATTAAAAAATCGCCCTGCAGCTAAGTTGATTCGAATGGCGGGAGGAGCCACTAATTCAGATGTGTGGATTCAAATGTTTTCGAATATTCTTCAGACTCCTATTGAGGTAGCAGAAGGCAGGGAGCTTGGTGCCAGAGGCGCAGCTATAGCGGCAGAGATTGGAGTCGGCATTTATAAGGATTTTTTTGAGGCATCCGATAAAACCTGCATAATAAAGAAAACGGTATACCCGTGCAAAGAATTGAAAGAGATTTATGAAAAAAAATACCAGCGCTATTTTTCAACTGTCGAAAATCTTCAAGATGTTTGGAAATTGTTCTGAAAGGAAAGGAAGCAGATAAATGGCTAAATTGCAGATTGCACTAGATTGTAATGATACAGATACCGCTTTGCATGTACTCGAAGAAGTATACCCATTCGTAGATATTGCAGAACTGGGGACTCCGTTAATGGTTGCAGAGGGAGTGATGGGAATCAAGAGGTTGCGAAAGGAATATCCTGATCTTATTTTGCTGGCAGATGTTAAACTAATTGATGGTGGTGAGGCAATTGCAAGCATAGCCTATGAAGCTGGTGCTGATATTGTTACCGTGCTTGGCGTGGCGAGTGATCCGACAATTAAAGGAGTAATTAGAGCTGCTAAAACTTATGGAAAAAAATCTTTTGCAGACTTGATTTGCGTGAGTAATCCCAGCGAAAGAGCAGCGCAAATAGACATGCTTGGTGCTGATTATATTGGTGTTCATACTTCTTATGATTTACGCGACCAGGTTGCAACACCTTTGGAAGATTTGAAGAAGATTAAAGAGGCAGTGCAAAAAGCAAGAGTTTCTATATCTGGAGGAATCAAGTATGAGATGTTAGATGAGATACTTACAGCAAAGCCGGATGTGATTGTTACAGGGAGCTCTATTATGAATAGCATAAATAAGCGTGAAATTGCAGAAAACTTTTATTGTAAACTGCACAGTGTAAATTAACAGTTTTTAGGAAGAGGAGGATAAAATGTATCAAAGAATTATGAAAAAAGTCTTTTCTATCGCATTAGTGGGTGTATTAATTTTATCTTTTGCGGCATGTAGATCAAACCCTGCATCTTCTGATTCATTTGAAGCTGATTCAGAATCAGATAGTGATGTAACGATTGGATTTCAACAGTGGTGGGAGCCAGAGCTTCCTGAAGGTGTACTTGCTGAAATTGCACAGAACTTTACGGATGAAACAGGCATTAAAGTGGAACTTTTAAGTAATCCATATGCAGATACAAAGATACAGATTGCTGCTGGAGCAGCAACAGGTACTATGGCAGATGTAATCGGACTTGATGGTGCATGGGTTTATGATTTTGCAAAACAAGAAGCAATTGCCAATCTGTCTAAGCTCATGGAAGCAGACGGATATGATCATACACAGATTGTGAGCGAAGTGGAATACCAGGGAAGTACATATATGATTCCAGTTGTAAATTTCGCTAATCCTATGTATGTAAACCTTGATCTTCTTGATAAAGCAGGGGTTACAGAAATTCCGAATACTTGGACAGAATTTTTGGACGATTGTGAAAAAATTATAACAAATACAGATGCCGCAGCATTTGCTATTCCGCTTTCAACAGAAGCACCTAACGGAATTCAGAATCAGGTTATGACCTGGCTGTGGGCATCCGGCGGATCGATGCTGAATGATGGGCTGCCAAATCTGGAAGGAAATGAGCGGTTAGAGGAGGTTGTAGATCTAGTTAAGACCATGTACGATAAAAATTACCTTTCTAATGGTGCTGAAGCTATGCAGGAAGCAGATATGACCAATGAATTTATAAATGGACGTCTCGCATTTATGATGGATGGTATTTCCCACCTCGATACAATCAGAAAGGGAGCTCCTGATATGAATCTTGATGTTATATCAGTTCCTGTTATGGATGATTATACAGGGCAGCGCGGTATGATTTCCTCTCCTTGGGGATGCGGAATTTCTGCAGACAGCAAGCATCAGACTGAGGCGATGCAATTCATTGAATATCTGCTCAGCCCTGAAGTTAATGCTAAGCTCGTTGCGCAGGCAAATGGTTTCCCGGGAAATGTGAATGCAGAACCAGATTATTCGGCGAACGACGAACTTTTTGTGAAAATGTATGAGATGTCAAAGGATTGCCGTCTGGTTAACGAATTCCTGGGTGCACCGGTGGCCGAAGATTTGATGAGAAGTTTCAATAAAGAGTTAGTGCTCTATTTAGATGGAGACATTTCTTCAGTAGGGGATATGCTTACGGAAACACAGACTAAATGGGAACCTGAATACGAATAAACACTGCTTGCTTAGATACTGTTATATTTTAATAAGTATTAAAAGAGTTAGGGGTTGTACATTTTTATGTGCAACCCATAAGAGCAAAAGGCACCTGGTGATATGTCAAGATAATTTTGAAAAATAATTTTATTTTTTTTATTTACTTTTTCTAAAAGGGTACACCAACCAAGCCTGTGTTTAAATGAGCAAACACAGAAACGTATGTTCGATGCATTATGTTTTTAAGTGGCTTTCGTCATCTCCTTTTTGTTAGTGTAAAGCCGGTTGTCGCGTAGCAGGGCGAAAATCAACCTGACAAGTTTTCTTGAAGTCAGTGCGAGTGCTCTTTTATGTTTAAAACGAATGGTTTCATCATATTTCTTACGATAAAATGCCGTGTATTCACTGTTGTTATTTTTAAGAAGGCTCATAACAGCCTCACCAAGGTAGTATCGTAGATACTGGTTACCGCTCTTGGCCATGACAGATGGTGTAACAGCTGCTGCTACCCAGCCACCAATCCACCAGGAACAACACCTGGGTCTGAAGCTAACATAATGAACAAGGGAACAGTCTTTCAGAGAAGCCACCAAAAGGTGCAACAGGAGGAAAAAGAACCAGCCTTTGTAGTAATTCTATAGGAATTATACATCAAGGACATCCCTTTTGGTAATTCCAATTCAGTTTTCTTATACAGTCATTTATGGATTGGAAAATGAACTAAATAACTGACTGTAAATTATTATACGAGGAGAAAATCAGTTGGATATAATGAGTCAGTCTGTGAAGAAAAAAAGAAAAAAAATTACTCCCTACATTTTTATCTTCCCAACCGTTATATTACTTTCCGTTTTTTTGGTAGTGCCAATTATTATGGTAATTGGTTATTCTATGTTTGACAATGTTATAGCAAATAAAAATCCCGTCTTTGTGGGATTGGAAAATTTTATATCTTTGTTAGCGGATGCTGATTTTTGGAATGCGATAAAAAATACTCTTTACTTTGTAATTGTGAGTATTGTCGCCCATATGATTATAGGTATGACATTTGCAATGATATTAAATACCCGCTATCTGCATATCCGGACGAAGGGGATATTCCGTGTGATATATGCGTTACCATGGATGTTTACGGCTTCTATAATTGCAATTGTTTGGAGAATTATATTAAATCCGAATGGCGTTTTGGATTATGTTGTTACAACACTGGGATTTGCTTCGGGACACATTGAATGGCTGGCGAGCAGGGCTTTGGCTCTGAAGTCTGTGACTCTAATGAATATATGGGCTGGATATCCCTTTTTTATGATCAGCATATTGGCAGGGCTTCAAGTAATAT
The DNA here is from genome assembly GCA_015655075.1 of Clostridiales bacterium. Taxonomy (GTDB): domain Bacteria; phylum Bacillota; class Clostridia; order Lachnospirales; family Lachnospiraceae; genus Anaerocolumna. The sequence continues at coordinate 10,966 of JAATFT010000071.1, forward strand.
CTGCAGATTTATATGAAGCCGCTTCATTAGATGGGGCAAATTCCGTTAAATCTTTTCTATATATAACGATTCCACAGTTAAAACCTATATTGAGCAGTCTTCTCATGCTGGATTTCGTCTGGACATTACAACAGTTTGCGTTGATCTGGATGACAACCGGCGGTGGACCAGTTAATGCTTCGGAAACAATTGGTATCATTATTTATAAAGAAGCATTTACAAGATTCCAGTATTCCAGAGCATCTGCTGCAGCCGTACTCCTATTGCTTGTATGTACTATAATAGGAATTTTCTATGTCAGACATCAGGGGGCGGAGGAATAAAACATGAGTGGAAAGAAAAAAAAATCTGTACAAATTTTGGTATATATTTTGCTGGCGCTCGGAACAATCTGGGCTGGGTTTCCGGTTCTTTGGATGTTTGTGAATTCATTTAAATCAAATGCCGAGATTTTCGAATTACCGCCAAGATTAATTACCGAAAATTTTAGCTTTTCAGCTTATACTAAAATTTTTCAAAATTCTGAACAGGTCCGGTTCTTTATAAACAGTTATTTAATTGCTGCGGCGGTTGTAATACTCACATTAGCTATCGGCTTAATGGCTTCTTATGCGTTTAGCAGATTCAAGTTCCGAGGAAAGAATTTGATAAATACGTTAATTGTAAGTGTCCAGGTTGTGCCTTTGATTACTTTGCTGATTCCATATCTAAGTTTAATAGTATTGCTGAAATTATATGATACCTATTTTGCATTGATATTAACGTATCTTGTATTCACTTTACCATATTGCATTATTATGATGACAGGATATTTTAATATGATACCTAAGGACTTGGATGATGCGGTGATGATTGATGGAGGGAGCAGGTTTGTGGTCCTTTGGAAGATCCTTGTTCCCCCATCACTTCCGGGACTTGTTTCGGTTGGTATGTATACTTTTATGCAGTCCTGGAATGAATATCTGTTTGCTCTTACTTTAACAAGAACAAACGATATGCGTACTGTTCCGGTTGGTATCAATCTGTTAATGGGACAACATGCATATGAATGGAATCAAATGATGGCGATGAGCGTACTAGGATCTATACCGGTCCTTATACTATTCCTTTTCTTTCAGAATTATTTCATTGCTGGTATGACTGCTGGATCTGTAAAGAGTTAAGCTGCTAACTGAAGGCGAGGCGAAAAGGCGGTGCTTGTTAAAATCCTTTGCGGATGACAACTCACAGAAAACATCCGGTCTCAGTTCTATATATAGGCGGTGAGATTGAGGGTTCGTTCGTCATACATGATTTTATCCCTGTGATTAATACAAATGTTGTGAAGTGACTGTCCTTTCTTTCATAAAGGACTAACAATGTTATCGATCCTTTGTGCATATGAAAGTATGCCGCGGACACCTTTTGCCAGTCGGTTTGTGTCTTGGTAATAAATACCACTTTTCTGGTGAGAATTAGATATGAATAATCTCACTTGAAAGGTGGTATTTATATGGCTATTGCAAAGGAACAATTACGACAGATAATTAGAGAAAATGACATTCAGTTTACACGAATGCTGCCGGGGAAAAGATCACTCTGCCTGCAGAATTGAATATTTCTGCCTTTGGCTATAAATCATATAATCCGTTGAAAGAAGTTGCAAGGAAATACTGCAGTGAGGTCTATATAATTGGTGGTGCTGTAAAAGCAGGCAGTGCTCTTTATGCTACAAAAGATGGATATGAAGCAGGATTAACAGTATAGGCGTATGAACAAAGTATAAAGATGTAAGAACATCCTTGTAATTTACATTTAGATTTTACAAAAAGGTTTTCTAAGATATAATCTTAGAAAGCCCAGAGTGTCAAAAATTATGCAAGGTAAGCATGAGAAAATTGCTTGCCTTGTATTCTTTTATTCGGTATACTCAATATGTTGACGAATCACTATATGCTAATAAGGCGAAGTTGTTTATAAAGTAAAATAGATTTGATAATTATCAATTGTTTTTATTCGGAATTAAGTATAAAATATTATTTGTAGAATATTGTTGGGGTGACGTCTATGAATTATATAAAAGTTATGACGGGTAAAGCAAGAAGGGAAGCGGCTTATGATTACCATTTATGATTGGTTTGGCTATGAATTGCCGATAAAGGAACGTTATCAGTTAATAAAAAATGCCGGATTTGATGGCGTTTTATTATGGTGGAGTGAAGATTGGGGTCGTAATGATTACCGCAGCGGGCCGCAAATTGCGCGGGAAGAGGGTCTTTTTATAGAAAATATCCATACGCCAGTCCAAAACCAAAATAACCTCTGGCTAGATAATCTGGACGGTGAAGCCTTAACCGATTGCTATTTACAATGTGTTGCAGATTGCGCCGAGTTTGAGATTCCGACAATGGTGGTACACCTGCCCAACGAAGACAATCCATATAACGCATTGGGACTGGATAGAATCAAGAGAATCACTGAAAAAGCTGAACAGCTTGGCGTCAATGTTGCGCTGGAGAATTTACGAAACCTTACCAATTTGTCAAATGTGCTGGAGCAAGTAGATTCCCTGCGTATCGGATTCTGTTATGACTGCGGACATCACTACCGCTACTATCCGGGCAATGATTTATTATCCATGTACGGTTCCCGGTTGATGGCACTACATTTACATGATAATAACGGAAGCTATGCCCAACACGGGTTGCCCTTTGATGGCACGATCGATTGGTCAACAACCATGAAAAAAATTGCTGAAACGAATTATTCAGGAGCGACTGCAATAGAGGCCATGAATTGGGATTATGAGGATTTATCGGCTAAAGAGTTTTGATATAAAGCGTTTGAGCGGGCAAAAAGGCTGGAAGCATTAAAATTCTATAATCCATGAAAACAGAAATAATCCGCAACAATCTTTGATATATGCAGGATACCGTAATCCGCAGCATTTTCGGTTTATTCCCCAAAGATGAACAAAACACCCCTTGATTTTTTTGCTGTTAATTCTGCCGCCAAGACGCCACCAGGTCTAAGCGGTATCTTTTTTGACCAATCAAGGGATACAGAAGTAATTGTCGAAATCTGTCGAAAAATGTACAATTTGTAATATACTTTTATTTAGAATAAAATGAAATTAATTATTATAAAATGGTTTTCGTGTTTACAGGATTTAAGATTAAGTAAAGTATTATTATTGACAAAATTGATCGTAATTCCTATACTTATAATTATTAATACATGCAGGGGAGAGACATATGATATACAAATGCGAATATTGTGAATCAGAATATGAAGGAACGAATTGTCCTAATTGCGGTGCTCCACATTCGACTACACCCACCACTAATAACTACGCTACTAACAGGTACACAACTAACACTACCACTTTTAATGTTACTACTCCTAAGAATAAAAAAAATGTGACAGAGCAACCATGGTTTGTTATATTTATGCTTTTGTTTTTCTTTCCCTAAAAAACCATTGTCCAAGAAGGAAAAATTTATAAAAGACGTAACGAGTATGTCAGGAGTAAATAAAAAAACAGCAGGTAATTTATACGACTTATTCCATAAAAAGATGGGATTTGATAAGGCATATATCACCCAGAAAAGTGATACAGGAAAAGTAAATTATGATTTTAATGCGGACGATTTTAATTTAACGGTAGCATTAAAGAAAGATGGGGTATCCGCCATAAAATGGGGATTCTATACTTTATATGATGGTAAAGAAATTAAAATTGATAAGCAAGGTATACTTGATAGGCAATTAACGGATGTAGCAAAATATTATCTTTATACTAAGGAAATAATTTGGGATAATATAAAAACCCCGAAAACAACCGAATTTCCTGATGAGTTTTCTTCTGATTTAAAAATGCAGAGAAATGGTGATTTAGTGGGAGTTCAAGGTTATTTTGATGCCCAAAACACTTATGGCGCATTAGTTCGTAGTAAGTATTTAATAGAATTTTCTGTTACTGATCTTGATGCAAATATCTATAAACCAGTTTATATTAATATAGATGGTGAAATAACAGGTAAGTGGGAAGACTTAGATTAATAGCAATTATTAAGAGTTAGAGGGTAAAAATACTTTTAAATTCATTAGCCTTCCTCCATGTATATATTATAATAAAAATATCCTTTATTGGTATTTTATTACTTTAATTTCTTCAAGCCTTAGATAAGGTATCTTATCCCGATAAAACGCAACTCATCCGTTAATTACTTGTTTTGTTTCAGTAAGCAAGCTATACTAAAGACCATAAAAATTAACGGAGGTGACACCATGGGCGTAGTGACGTTAATATTTTTAATGTCAGTTGAGATCGGCTTTCTTATCTGGTCTTTTAAAACAAAATGCAGACACATCCTTGAAAAAGGTGTGGTACGAGTAGCGGAGATGATTTTACTTGTCATCTTACTCTTGACCAATGTTTTAGAATGGGGTTTCCGCTATTACGGTATATTAATTGTTTTGATTATACAAACTATTCTTGTAATAATAGCGTTGGTTCGAAAACGAAAAAAAGTCTATTCGGGGAAAAGGATTTCAGGCTTATTTTTGTGTTGCGTATTAATGTATGCGTTTGCTTTGTCTCCGGCCATACTTTTTCCGCAGTATACGCCCCTTAACGTTACTGGCAGCCATATAGTTGCCACGGCAGAATATGTCTGGACAGACCCGGACAGGGTAGAGAGCTTTACCGATACTGGAAAAAACCGTTTTGTGAATGTTGCTTTTTGGTATCCGGAGGAAAACGGGAAATACCCGCTTGTTGTATTTTCCCATGGAGCATTTGGCATCCTTATGAGCAATGCTACTACTTTTACAGAACTTGCATCCAATGGATATGTGGTTGCCAGTATTGGACATCCTTATCATTCATTTTACACACAGGATGTAGATGGAAAACCAATTATTGCGGATATGAATTTTATCAATAGTGTCTATACTGCAAACGAAATGGATGATGGCCCGGAACAGCAGGCAATAATAGATCAATGGATGGATATACGTCTTGCCGATATACATTTTGTGTTGAACACAATAACACAGCAGGTACAGAATCAGTCAGAGAACAGCTTTTACAACAAAATTGACCTTGACAAAACCGGTCTTATGGGACACTCTCTTGGAGGTGCAGCTTCCGCACAAATCGGAAGGGAACGGCAGGATGTTGATGCTGTCATTATTCTGGATGCTACGATGCTGGGAGAAACGGAAGGATTTGATAATGGAACACCCATTTTCAACAAGACCCCATATCCAATTCCTCTTTTAAACATCTATAGAGAAGCGCATTACGAAACAGCTTTGCCTTATGGAGAAAGATATGAAAATTTCCATGCCGCAGCACGGGCCCTTTGCTCCTATGAAGTTGTAATTAAGAATGCAGGCCACATGAGTTTCACGGATTTGCCTCTTTTTTCTCCCTTGCTTGCAAAGATATTAGATTCTGGCACAATCGATGCACGTTACGGTATTGAAATAACAAACACAATTGCTCTGGAATTTTTTAATTGCACATTGAAAAATGGTCGGGATCCACAATTTAAAAAGGAGTATTGACATGAAAGTTAAGATAAAGCCCATTACTGACAAAGATGCCGAACAAGTGGTAATTGAGTGTGTTGAGGAAAATCAGGATGTAAGAGATATTGAAGCTTATGTGTTATGCAAAGGAACTCTGATGTCAGGGGTAAAGGAGGGACGAATATGTTCGTTCCGGTTATCCGATGTATTCTATTTTGAAGCGGTAGACGAACACGTTTTTGCGTATACAAAGCAACAGGTATTTGAAATGAAAGCGCGTCTGTATTTATTAGAAGAAGCCTGCCATGACAAATTCTTTGTTAGATGTTCAAAGTCGGTGCTGGTAAACTTAATGAAACTGGATAGTATAAGTCCCGCCTTGAATGGACGATTTACCGCGCATATGAAAAACGGCGAGAAAATCATTATTTCACGTCAATATGCCGGTGCACTAAAAAAAGCTGTATTGGAAGGGATATCATATGGAATTTAAAA
>JAATFT010000055.1 GCA_015655075.1 Clostridiales bacterium
GGCAGAAGAACTAACGATGGAATTCAAAGAAATATCTCCAATTATCAGAAAAGAAAAAGCGGAGATGATTCTGGATTGTGTCAAGAATGATGGAAATACCTTTCGAGAATACCAGGAGTCCAGGGACTTTATTACAACAAGCCTGGTAAGAGACTTGATGGTATATCTATACACATTGCAGAGGATGGTTTCGTAAAAACTGTTATAGGAAATGCTAAAATTAAATCTACATGGGAGGTTGTTGAATAATGGAATTTGAAAAACTCTTTAATATAATAAACAATTATATTATGAATGATGAGGACAAAGGTACATCAGAAATTTTTTGCAATGAGTTTATGGATACATTTTACTCTGTTCAGGATGATTTGGAAAAACAAGTTTCTCAAAATATTTTTGAAGCATTTGATGATATTAACTTAATTTGTGATTCCTACGAAGTAAATGAGGATATAAGAAAAGCAGATAAATACTGTATAGACGAAATAGAACTTAAGAAAAAGATAATCCAATATATGGAAATATTAAAGACTAATTCTAAAAAATGAGATGAATCTATATATTGGGGTTAAATTCAGTAAAACCAGCTATGTGCAGTAGCTGGTCTTATTGGATGACAAGAGAAAAAACCACCTTCACTAAGCCGTTGGCCGTTCGGCGTGAATCGGCCAAATGCTTCATGCTTGTAATATTAGAAGTGTTAGTGCATTAAAGAAAGATTCATTGCATGCAGAAAAGATATGGGGGTGATATCAATCGACGATTAAATATTAAAAAAAGTTAATGTTGTGGAATATCTCCGGTTTTGTAATAATATTCATAAAATAAAATACAGTTGTCGATTTACAAAAATTGATCCAATATTTATTAATTTAAAACACAGCAAGTTGTCTTCCTGCTGTGTTTTAGGTTTGGGAAAATAAGATATATTCTTTTAAATTTATATACCCCGTTGTAGACGGCTGATATAGTCTACAACGGAGTTTTAAGGTTATTCTTCTACATAATCGGATACGGAGGAAAATAACCGCTTCACCGTATCGTAAGATAATTTCCTGCGCCGGTATTCATCTACAATTCCCTTATTATTCATGGTACGGGGACGGCTGCCGAACCATTCTTTACTGACGCGGATATCACAGAACTGCCATATGTAGATTCCGGAGCAGCCGGGTTGCTTTAGTACTGCGGTAATCTGTTCTTTTAAAGCTTGTGCCTGGTATTCTTCAGACCATTTATCATGTGCAGGGGTCCGGTAACCATAGAGAGCGGCTGCACCAATCTCTGTAATCAGGAATGGCTTTCCGGCACCTTCGGTTTTTTCCTGAACCCAATTATATAAATCTGACAGATAATCGGCAACAGGGGTATCATGATACCACCGCGGATAAATATTATAGGACACAACTTCCGGATATCCAAAGCAAAGGTCTGTTTTAAACTTACAGCTTGCGGAAGAACGGGGTCTTGAAGTATCTAATTCCTTTATTTGCGCATATTGTTTTGCATAACATTCCCTGCCATATTCAGTTTCACTGGCACATTCATTGAGAATTCCCCAGATGTAGATAGAGGGATGATTATAGTGAGCAGGAATCATTTCTGCTATAACATCTTCACATTGTTTCTGGAAGTTTGGATTACGCATCTGCTCCTCTGTTAAACCTCTGGCATGATTTTCTTCCCATACAAGGATCCCCATCTCATCACAAAGGTCCAGGAATATTTCATCATTGGGATAATGCGAAGTTCTTATTGAATTACCTCCTAAATTCTGAACAAGCTGTAAGTCGTAAGCAATTGCTTCATAAGGCAGGGAGCAGCCAAAGTTTGGATGGTCTTCATGACGGCAGAAGCCTTTGATTCTAAGCTGTTTCCTGTTAATAAAGATCTTCTTTCCTTTAATTTCAATCACACGGAAACCAACACGTTCAATCATATCATCGAGGGGTTCGTTATTTTCAGAGAGTACGGTATTTAATAAGTAAAGATTTGGAGTCTCCGGCATCCATGCCTTTGCATCCGGGAAAGCAAATATTTCCGTTATAGTTACGAGGCTGTTAGCTGAAACGGTAGTTTCAGGAAAATTGCAGTTTACGTTATCCAGTACAGAAGAAATAGAAACCACATGTTCTTCTGTACTAATATTAGCCAGGCATACTTCTATCCTGCCTTTCCATCCATTATCCTCAATAGGAGTAAAGTGGACCCATCTGATATAAACATCGGATACCGTCTCTAAAGCAACAGGACGGGAAACCCCTCCATAGGACATATAGTCGTTTGGAACATGAAGGGAAGAAGCCTCGCTAAACTGATTATCAGCTCTTACTTCGAGGAGGTGCTCTCCTTCGGATATATTTTTAACAATCGCACTGAATATGGAATATGCGTTATAATGGGATGCTATCTCTTTTCCATCCAGATAAACCGTCGCCGTATGGCTGACTCCTTTAAATTCCAAACGAACATTACCGCCGGCTTTAAAAGAAGTACGATACATCCCTTCCCCCCGATAAGAAACAAAATCAGGATAGGTTTCCCAACAGCTGGGAACAGGGACTTGGTATTTCTCTCCTTTATGATCTTTGCTTAAAGGAGAAAACTCCCAAAGCTTTCCGCTTAATTCCTGCTGAAACCGGATTTTATGTGTTTTAAAAGTACGTATCATCTAAATTACCTTCTCTTTCAACAAATTGAATTTTAATTTCTATAAATGAAGTCTTCTTAATCTATAAGATTTCCATGTTCCAGGGGGCGGATAAGGAACCTGGATCCGAATAAATAAGAAGAGAACATATCAAAGGAGGAACCTTAAGCACCGTAATTGATATCTGCTCCGTCACCGGAATAAACAGTTTCAGAAGGAGAATAGCCGGTATACTTTTTAAAAACTTTACTAAAATATTGCGGATTATCGAAGCCTAATTGTTCACTAATCTGGTAAATCTTCAGATGCCCCTTTGCTAAAAGCGTCTGGGCGGTTTTTATTTTAAGCTTGGTTACATAATTCGTAAAGCCGAGCTGGCTGTAGATTTTAAACAAGGCCGATAAATAATTCGGGCTGACGCCAATTGCTTTGGCAACATCATTCAAGGTATGTTTATCGTAAATATGATTTTGGATATATTTCTTTGCATCCAGCACAATCTTATATTTTGGGTTATTGATTCGATTTGCTATCGTGTCAGTAACACATTTTTCAACGCATTTTAAATAGTTATACAGAGCATCCCTGGTTTTTAAAGAATACAGCATCGGATAATTGAGTTCCTTATCCCCAAAGGCTTCCTGCAATATTTTTTCTCCGTTTTCCAGGCAGTTGATTATCAGGTGGATGACACAGGATATTAGATTAATCGAGTGTTCTATCCCTAAGGTGTTTATATTTGACATCAGAATTTCAATTGTTGTGTGAAAAAGCGGGATATCATCCTGTTCAATAGCATGTATCAGAGTCTTGTTTATATCTGTAATATTAATGTCCTTATTAGGGGGCACGTCTTGTGAAGCTTCAAAACAGGCAGGCATTATAATTGTATTTTTATCGTTAGCCTGTATTAAAGCCTGTTGGGCTGTTGCAAAGCTATGGGTAATACCCATTGGTGTTTTGACTTTTTTACCTATACCTGAGTAGAGCCGTACATTAAAATATTGGCGGCAAAGTAAAGAGGCATCGAGTAAAGCGGATTTCCATAAGGCAGGAGCATTTTTCTCTTCTGTCAGCATTAAGATAACCCCCATTAATTGATGGCTGTAGGCTGTAATATAACATTTGAAATGCATCTCAAGGGCCATTTTTACAGAGTTTAGGATACTAAAATACAAACGGTACTGCTGGTTTGAGGCAGGCTCTGAATTATTTGGATATTGTACCTTTAACGATACCGTAATAAAGGAATCGGCTGTCAGATCCTGTCCAAAGGATTCGGCTAATTCCAATATTTGTTCAGTGGAATGATAGCCGCCATTTAATAAAAAGTAGTAAAAACGGTTGATAAATACATTCGGCGGAAGTACCGTTTCATCAATAGAGGGATTCCTTTTTTTGTCCAGTTCACGAAAGGCCCGGTCTAATATATCTTTTAGAATATCACGGTTAAATTCCATCTTGATTAAATAGTCAAATGCATGATATTTTAGAGCTTTTCTTGCATAATTAAAATCTTCGTAACTTGTCAGAAATATAAAAAGCGGCTTTTGAGGAAAGTGTTCGTCCACATATTTGGCAAGTTCCAGTCCATCCATTACCGGCATCTTGATATCGGTAATAATAATATCCGGCTGGGCAGTATGAATGATAGAGATTGCTTCTTTCCCATTTTGTGCAGCCCCAACAATTTCCACATTGGAATCATATATAGTTGTAAGCATTGTCTGAAGACCGATTCTGGCAAGTGATTCATCATCTATTATTAATATTTTATACATAGGAACCTCCCGGCTGTTATACTAGTGTTCTGACAAGTTGATACTTGGACTAATCGCGTAGAATGGATTTTCATTCTGCGAGGCGGAGGAATGAGGCGTAGCGGTGGCTACGTCGATTGACAACAACGAAGCAGATGGAAATTCAGGCAAGCCATTAGACAAGATATCAACTTGCCAGTGCTCTAGTTACCGTTATCTTCCGTATAAATAAGAGGAAGCAATACATACACACAGGTGTATTCGCCGACTTTACTTTCGATATGCAGGCCATATTTCGGACCATATTCGATTGTAATCCTTTTATGAATATTATAAATTCCAATACCGGACATTTTGTCATTCCTATTGGTATCCAGGTCGTTTAATTTCTCCAGATCCTCCTGTTCAATTCCGACACCGTTATCAATAACCCGTATAAGCAGATCGCCATTTTTTTCTTCTGCCTTAATCTGTATTTTTTTCCTTGAGTGTGAGGGCTCAATTCCATGGAAGATGGCATTTTCGACTAATGGCTGCAATGTGAATTTTATCATCTGCGCTTGATAAAGGGCTTCCTTTTCTATCAGGTATTCAATCTCAAACATATTACCATATCGATAAGATTGTAAAACGGAATAATCTTTAATAAAATTCAATTCGTCTTTTAAAGGAACCGTTTCCCCGGGATTACGAAAAGTCTGGCGCAGCATATTACTAAAAGTTGCAGTCATATCAACGACTCCTGGAATTCCGTTAATTTCTCCAAGCCAACGGATCGAATTAAGTGTATTATATAGGAAATGCGGATTTATTTGACTTTGAAGCATCTGAAACTGATAATTCTGTTTCAATTTCTCGTCTTCTAATTCTTTCTTCATGAGCTGATGGATATTTCCGGCCATATTTACAATTTCCTGTGAAATCAGCCAAAATTCGTCGGAGGTGTGAATCGTATTCTCTATTTGAAAAATTCCCTGTGAGACATCATGAAGCTGGTCACAGATTTTTTTAATCGGCCGCTTTATCATGCGTTGAAGCAGATTGTAAAAGAGGACTACAATCAGGACGATGATAAGTAAATAAGGGGTAAAAACCTGGTAAGTGCCATCGTCAAAGAAATTGAACTGATAATTGGATAATTTCTGGGCCAATATAATGCCGCTGTTATTGGCGGAAACAATCACATAGCGATCTCCGTCGAAAGCGGGGATTGAATCAGTTACCTTAACATTCGTATACAATGCAGAGGAAGAAACGGAAAATATCCGGTTAAAAGTATCGGTTACGTCTGTAAATTCGGAGGAGGAATATTCGTAAATGCTGTCATTTATATTAATTAATACGGAATCATCGGGGGTAGAGCGTAACATTCCCAATTGATTCGTAATCCATTTATCACTTAATGCAAAATAGATTGTTCCGATCTGACGGGTACCATGTTTTGCATATATTTTGCTTTGCAGGGGTATGACATATCTTTGTCCAGAAAGATCGGAATAAAAAAACGGAGACTTTACAATACCTGCAGGAAAGCGCTGCTCCCAGTTGCTACACAATTCTATAAAGTGAGAAAGATCAGTGGGATGACCATAAATCCAACCTACCGTTATTGCATTATCGTGTCTTGCGGAGGTGATGATGCATTTTGCAACGGTATCATAAATACCAAGATTCGTAAGCATGGAAGACGTTTCCACATAAGCATGAACAATAATATATTTCGGATTACTGCTCGGATTTGCTATATTTGAAGTGGTATAAACATTGAAAGGACTATCTATATCAGACTGGTTTAGAGAGAGAAATTGTTCCACGGTCTGATTGCTGGATAAGGTTTGTGCAAATTGAGTAATCTGCAGGTAATCCTGGTCAATATTTAACAAGGCCAAAGAAAGACGATTTCCAATCTCTTCTGACTCCATCTTTACATAATTTTCTTTCGTATTCGTATAAAGAAAAAAATATAGTATAAATGTCATAAGTAAAGAAAGAAGGATACACAGGAAAAGCAGTTTTATTTTTATACTTGATTTTGTTCTGGTTATCCATTTCATAGTTTCACCTGTTCGTGTTAGAGTGTGTTTGAAAAATGCTTGTGCCGGGCGTTCAGAACGGTGCGATGATTTCTCAAACACGCTCTAGTATAGAAATAGTATAAATCGGAGATTTCTATAAGTCAATGAATATAAGGCATTATGGGAAGATAGTGTAATATTTTACACAGCGAAGTAAAATATTACACATTTATTTGCAAAAGAATAAAGGAGAGTTGGAAAATGCACGAAAGAATAAAAAAGTTGCTTGCAATTGATTGGTCACAATGTATAATTGAGGACATAAAAAACGGCGCATTATATGAATAACAGCAAAAATCCTGTGGGGGCGGGTGTGCCGGAAAAAAAGGAGGAAAGTAATTATGAGTAAGAAGAAGTTAATAGCACTGGCATTAGCTGTCACAATGGTGATTACATCTTTAACAGGCTGCGGAAGTAAAGCAAATGACACGACAAATACAAAAGATGCGGCACAGACGACCGATGCGGCAGCAACAAAAGACTCAACCGATGCAGCACAAACCGATAGCGGGGAAACAGTAACAATTAAGGTATCTTTATGGGATTATTCCAATCTGGCATATTATAAAACGATCTTTGCAGCATTTGAAGCAGGACATCCTGATATTAAGATTGAACCTGTTGAAGCATCTTCAGCAGAATATGACGATTTGATTCAGGTTAAAATGGCTTCTAAGGAAGATTTTGATGTTGTATTTACAAAAGGAACTCCGGCCTTAAGCGCATTAGTTGCCAAAGGTCATATGTTAGCATTAGATGACAGGATGGCAGGTGATTCCGACTTTAATAAGGATGCTTATGGCGGTTTGACGGAACAATTAATGTTAGATGGAAAAACATATTCCGTTCCATTCAGAAAAGACAACAACTTACTCTTCTTTAACAAAGATTTATTTGATGCGGCAGGAGTTGCTTATCCGGAAGACGGAATGACAATGGAGGAATACCGTGAATTAGCGAAAAAGCTGACAAGCGGTGAAGGCAATGAAAAAGTTTATGGCGCTTATGTTCATACCTGGTCTAGCAATGTTAATCAGTTTGCAAGAAGAATGGAAGAGTATGTAATGGATGATGAGGATAAATCTTCCTTACTTCCATATTATAAAACAATCTTAGCAATGCAGAACGAGGATAAAACTATCATGGATTATGGTTCATTAAAAGCATCTTCCACACATTACAGTGGTGTATTCTATAATGAGCAGGTATGTATGCTTCAGATGGGAACCTGGTTTATTAATAATTTATTTGAAAATGTTGATTTTAATTGGGGTGTTTGCTCAATTCCTAATGTTACAGGTGAGGGCAATACCAAGGCTGTAGGCGGAGTTACACCGGTAGGTATTGGTGCATATTCAAAACATCCTGAAGAAGCATGGGAATTTATCCAATATGTAACCGGCGAAGAAGGTGCTTTAGTTCTGGCACAGAGTGGTATTCTTCCTGGATATTCTTCTGATAAAATCATGGAGATATTTGATGCTCTTCCGGAGAAAAATGCAGGAATTCCTGAAAATCTTTCGGTTTACCTTAATTTAGATACTTATATTATTGAACAGCCAATGCATCCGCAAGGCAGAGAAATTTCCAAAATCATTGATGAAGAACATGATCTGATCATGACCAATTCCATAAGTATAGAAGATGGGCTGAAGGAAATGACAGACAGAGTAAATGAATTACTGGGAAGATAATCATATTTAAGCAAAATAATAACAAACAATAGAACATAAGCGTCAAGTAAAAAAGTATAATTATTTGACGCTTATATTTTATGAATCTTTACTATTTTTGCTTAAACAAGGAGGATGAGTTATGAGTAAAACCAATACGGTATCTGCCGCACCGAAAAAAGTCAACTATGCCAGGAGAAAAAATCTGGTTGCTTATTCTTTTATTTTGCCTAATTTTATTGGTTTCGTTTGTTTAACATTGATTCCTATTGCATTTTCGTTTGTATTAAGCGTTTGCGAATGGGATGCGGGAAATGCAAGTGCGGTTACCTTTGTCGGACTTAATAATTTTAAGAAGATGATATCAGATTCTACCTTTCTGATTTCAATTAAAAATACCGCTTATTATTCGATCGGGGTTGTGCCATGTACCCTGGCTTTGTCCTTACTGCTTGCAATGTTAATGAATTGCAATTTAAAAGGACGAACCTTTTTCAGAGCGGTTATTTTCTTTCCCTATGTAGCTTCCTTAGTAGCGGTAGCAGTTGTCTGGAATGCACTGTTTCATCCGGACAGCGGCCCGGTGAATCAGCTTCTTACGGCTTTGGGAGTACAGAATCCACCGCGTTGGGCGGCTTCCACCGTGTGGGCAATGCCCACATTAATTCTTCTAAGTATATGGAAAAATGTGGGATATTATACGGTTGTTTATCTGGCAGCACTTCAAGGTATTCCAAGAGAACTGCGTGAAGCGGCGACCATAGACGGTGCCAATGCTTTTCAGCGATTCAAGAGTATTACATGGCCGATGGTAACGCCTACTACCTTCTTTGTTACCATTATGCTTACTATTTATACCTTTAAAGTATTTGATATTATGTACATAACAACACAGGGCGGACCTGGGCGTTCGACTAACGTTTTAGTATATCATATATATAATAAGGCATTTATATCTCTTCAATTCGGATATGCCAGTACATTGTCAATTGTTTTGTTTGCCATTGTATTAGTGATAACCCTGCTCCAATTCCGTGTGGAGAAAAAATTTACCAGTTATTTATAGGAGGTGAGAAAATATCATGTATAGTTCATTAAAAAGTAAGAATCCATCTGTTTATTATTTCTTACAGGTTCTTTTATATACCACGCTGCTTGCTGGTTCATTGATAATGCTGCTACCTTTCGCATGGATGCTTTCCTCCTCTTTTAAAGCTCAGAAGGATGTATTTAATTTCCCCATTGAATGGATACCAGGAGAAATTCATCCTGAAAACTATAAGACAATATGGACACAGATTCCATTAGTCCGGTATTTCTCAAATACAATAAAATTAACTGCAATCATTACCGTCATTCAGCTGCTGACTTCAAGTTTTGCAGCCTATGCCTTTGCTAAATTAGAGTTTAAAGGAAGAAACCAGCTGTTTTTACTCTACATTATGACAATTGCCATACCGTGGCAGGTATATATGGTTCCCCAGTATATTATGATGAGTAAATTTGGATTAACGAATTCCCATTTGGGATTAATACTGATGCATACCTTTACTGCGTTTGGTGTATTCCTGATTCGGCAATTCTATATGGGTATTCCGAATGACTTGCTGGAAGCAGCCAGAATCGATGGGTTATCCGAATATGGAATATGGGCAAAGATTATGCTGCCCTTATCGAAACCGGCCATTGCAACTCTTTGCATTACCTCTTTCGTGAATGAATGGAACGACTTTATGGGACCGTTAATTTACTTGTCGGATGACAAGCTTAAAACCCTGCAGTTAGGTTTAAGATTATTTATAGGACAGTTCTCTGCTGATTATCAGTTAATTATGGCAGCCTCTATTATATCCCTGATACCGGTATTTATTATGTTTATAAGTGTACAAAAATATTTCGTAGAGGGGGTCGCGACCACGGGTATGAAAGGTTAAAACAGACTTTTTAGAAGAAAGGGCATTAAGGATGCAGCCTGAAGGATTTTATATCATCCTTTAGGCTGTTATCAATTATACTGTCAGTCCGCATAAATCGTTGAGGTTATCAGTGCCTATCAGAATTGCATTACAAAACACTTTATTGGGATTGTTTATCATCTTTAACCCTTGATACCTGTTGAAGCAATTCCCTCCACCAGGTATTTCTGCATGGTCAGAAATATTACAAAGATAGGGAACAATGACAGCGTCGCCATAGCAAACATAGCGCCCCAGTCAGAGCCTGCCGTGGGATCTGCAAACATTTTAAGCGCATAGCTTACCGGATATGTTAAAGGATCGCTTAAATAGATCAGCGCCGAAAGGAAATCATCCCATCTCCACATAAAGGAAAAAATGGCGCTTGTAACCAACGACGGCTTTATGAGGGGCAGTATAATTTTGATAAAGATTTTGTAAACGCTGCATCCATCCATATTGGCCGCCTCGTCTAAATCCATGGGAATTCCTTTGATGAATTGAATATTTAAGAATATAAAAAATCCCTGGCCTAAAAACTGGGGCACAATAATGGGCAGATAGGTTCCCACCCATCCTAAACGATTAAACAGGATATATTGCGGTATCATAATTACCTGGAACGGAAGCATCATTGCCAACAGCATACAGGAAAACCACAGACTTTTCAGTTTAAAATCACATCTTGCAAAGCCGTAAGCCACAACGGCAGAGGAAGCAACCGCGCCGATGGTTGAAATACCCGCTATAATAAAGGAATTCCTAAAGAATATTCCAAAGGAGTACCCGCCGAAACCCTTCCAACCCGTGATATAATTTTTCAGGGTAAATTTTTCAGGAAACAGATTCTGCGCCGTTTTTAAAATCTCATTTGTGTCCTTGAAAGAGCTTAGAGCCATCCAGAGTACCGGATATATCATGACAAAGGCAAACAGAAATGTAAACACATGATAAATTACTTTTGTTACCCTTCTTTTTAAAACATAATCATTCATAGATTTCACCTCTCCGCTTCATAATATACCCATCTCTTTTGTGACTTAAATAATATAAAAGTAATGAGACCTACAAACATCACCATAACCCATGCCATGGCGCAGCCGTACCCCAATTTGCCGTAGGCAAAGGAATTCTGATACATGTACACGGTATAGAAAAGAGTAGAATCCCTGGGCGCTCCCTGAGTGATGATATAGCTTTGGGTAAAAGCCATAAATCCGTTGATGATCTGATTAATCAGGTTGAAAAAGATGGTCGGTGTAAGCATTGGCAGCGTGATTTTTATAAAACGGTGTATTCCGTTTGCTCCGTCTACCTTTGCCGATTCATACAAGCTTACCGGAATCTGCTTCAGGCCGGATAAAAAGATCAGCATGGAGGAGCCGAACTGCCACACCGCTAAAATAATCAAAGTCCAGATTGCCGTATCCGTACGTCCCAGCCAGGCAATCGTACTGGGAATCCCTGTTGACTGGAGCATTGCATTAATTACGCCGTTACTGGCAAACATCCGTTTCCATAAAATTGCCACCGCCACACTTGAGCCTATGATGGAAGGCAAATAATATACCGCGCGATAGAATCCGGACAGCTTTGTGGATTTTACCAAAAGCATGGCAACGATCAGCGCCATTATTAATCTAAGGGGAACGGAAAACACGACGTAATATAGAGTTGCTCCAAAGGATTTCCAAAACGTAGCATCACTTGTAAACATTGTTATATAATTTTGAAGACCGATAAATGACGGCGTCTTTAAAATATTAAATCGCGTAAATGAAAATCCGAACGAAACAAGCATGGGCAGAATAATGAAACCGAAAAAGCCTATCAGGAAGGGCAGGATAAATACATATCCTGCGACTTCCTTTCTGTTCATAATCTGGCCAATTGTTCTTTTTCGTTTCGGAGACATGCTATTTTTTTTCAATGATTTTATCTCCAATCTGTAAAAGTCTACTTGGCTGCTTCCTCCAAAATCTCTTTGGAGCCTGTGACATATTGATTTGCCGCATCTTCCGCATTAATTTCGCCGTAACGGAGGGTCTCCACCAGCTTTTTGCCTAATTCTTCCACCTCGCTGAAACCGGATGGACTGGGAGGGTCAATGGGTTCCGCAATCTCTGTTACCTTGGCAATGAAATCAAATACCTGGGCCGTTACATTGTCGACCTTACTCTTTACAAAGTCCGCAATCTCCGTATTAATGGGAATTCCGCGTTCTCCCATTAAAATTTCATTGGCTTCCTCGCTGTTTGTGAACCAGTCGATGAATTTTGCCGCCGCTTCCTTATTTTCGGAAGTCTCCGCTATGGAGAAAAACATACTTGGCTTTAAATATTCCGGCTGTGTTGTCGCATCGGCCGTAGTTGGCCACATACAGATTCCGAGATCTCTTCCGGCAGTGGACGAAACACTGATAAACTGATTGGAGAAGCTAAGATCATTCCAGGTAGACTGATCGATAATCGGTTTGGTTTCAACAATCTCAGGATCTTTTTCCACCAGTAAATTTGCCGGGATGCAGAAATCTGTGTCTGAAAATTTTGCAATACTGTTAAAATATAACAGGCTTGAGTCCAGTGTTCCTTTTGCCAGTTCGTCAAATAAATAGGAGCCGGTTGTTCTTGCGAGATACTGTATATAATTAATGCCGCCGTCAAAGTAGGTCTGGACGCCGGTCTTTTCATAAATGGTCTGTCCGATTTCATATAATTCGTCGATAGTTGGCTGTTCCGGTATGGTAACACCGGCTTTTTCCACGATTTCTTTGTCGTATGCCATCATAGGTGCGTTGCTGCCCAGGCTTAGGGCATATACCGAACCGTCAATTTTACCGCTGTCTAAAATGCTTTCCGGGATATTGGTTGTATCAATGGTTCCGTCCTTGATAAACGGAGTCAGGTCAGCCAGCTGTCCGCTCTCCTGAAATTGGTTAATATAAGCGTAGTCCTGCTGCATAATATCAGGGAGATTTCCGCCTGCCGCCATTGTGGAAACCTTATCCCAATATCCCGACCAATCCGTAAATTCTGTTTTAATTGTTACATTGGAATTGTTCTTCATGTAAAGTTCCACTGCTTTTTGTGTCAGATCGTTTCGTGTCTGGTTACCCCACCAAACCAGACTTAAAGTTACTTCTTCGTCTCCGGCTGCCTCTTTCTCTCCGGAAGAATTGCCTTCCGTGGTTTGTGTATTGGCAGCAGGTGATGCTTTTTTAGTGCTGCACCCTGCCAATAACCCGATAACCATTGCAGTCATAATAAGTAATGATAAAATCTTTTTTTTCATTTTAATACCTCCTTTTAATTGGTAATGTAATCATACCTACATAGTGCACAAAAGTAAATTAAAAAAATGGCTTTTTATAGGTTAAAAAAACGTCTTTGTGAATATTTTGCAGAAAACGCTTTATTTTATTTGGCTACTTTTATATAATTTGCCATAAGGAGGTGGTACAATTGGGTTATGTAAAAAAAACGTTCAACTACTATGCCAATCTGCCGTTAAAGAAAAAAATAACTGTGATTGTTTATACTTCTTTCCTTTTCCTTGGTATTGTTTTTCTGATTAATCTGCATAAGCTGACGACTTATTATGACCGGGATATGTATCAGACCAACGCACAGCTATTGGATAATATAATATCAAATATAGAATCGGAAATGTCTACAATTTCCAACATGTCAGATTATATCATCGCTGACAATGTGATACAGGATAGCCTTACCCGGCTGTTTAATTTTTCCAACTATGATAAATCGGCATCCTACAGAAGGGATGCATATGAAGCCCTTTATACCTATATGTTCTTAAATGATTACATCAGGTCCATTACCATTGTAATAGATGACACTGTTATTACAATGGGGGATTCTCTGGAAGAATCCGAGCTTGATTTTGACACAATAAATAAACAGGCGGCCGATGCCAATGGAGGTCCCGTATGGATTTCAGATAAGACGACGAATTATTCCTGCTTTTGTGTCCGGCAAATCAGGCAGAAAAAATATTTAAATCTCAGAGAGCTGGGTATTTTATATGTGAAGGTGGATTTGGACAAGATTATTGCCGATGCTCTTAAAAAGGCAGGCTATACGCCGGACATCACGGAATTTATCCTGTTTCATGAGGGGGATCAGATTTATCCGGAAAAGGACGTTTATGAACAAAATAAGATTCGCGAAAGCAATTCGCCGGAAAGCTATCAAATTGAAAGTATTGACGGAAAAAAGAAATTTATCATATTTGGCAATATGAATTATGTTCCGTGGAATTATTACTATTTCAGGAATTATAACCAAATATTTTACCAGGCCACCCAGGCAAAATATTCAGCTGTATTATTAACGGCCGTTTTTTTACTTATTTCCATTCTGTTTACCAATATTATATTGAAAAATATCTTTAAACATTTGGATTACTTAATTTATAAGATGAAGGAATTTGGCGGCGAGCCTGTCCTTCCCACTGTAAAAAAATATGACTATCAGGGCCGGCAGGATGAGATCGGACGTCTTCACCGCACTTTTGACGAAATGACGAAAAAGGTGAAAGCATTGCGGGATGAAAACTATGACAAGCAGCTTTTGTTAAAGGATGCCACTATAAAAATACTGGAGCAGCAAATAAATCCCCACTTTTTGTATAATACCCTGGATACGATCAATTGCATGGCCCAAATGGAGGGAAATGAAGATATTTCCACTATGGTTTTATCTCTTGGGAATTTATTTCGGGCATCCATTATGCAGCAAAAGGAATTGATACCATTAAAAGAGGAGCTTGAATTTTTAAACAGTTATATCCAGATTCAAAAAATACGGTTTAAGGAACGGTTACAATTTACAATTGACATTCCCGAGAAGTATAATACCATACTTGTCCCCAAATTAAGCATACAGCCCCTGGTGGAAAATGCATTAAAGCATTCTATGGAGTATAGCTTTGAACCTTGTGAAATATCTCTTATGCTAAATGAGAAAGATGACTGTTACCAGTTAAGGCTTGCCAATACCGGTTCTCATTTTGAAGCCGATTTGCTGGAAAAAATACGGCAAAACACATTAAAGCCCGTGGGAAACGGCGTTGGTTTAATAAATATTGATTCCCGTCTGCGTTTAATATTTGGCGAGGAATACGGGCTGTCATTTTTTAATCAGGACAATATGGCAATTGTATTATTAGAGATACCAAAGGGTGTTATGTGAAACGACAGAAATAATCGGCGCATACAACGTCAATACAAATATTTTTGAGGCTGCATATAAAAACGCAACGGGTTAAAGAAAGGGAGTTATAATATGTTATTAAGACTGATTATTGTAGATGATGAAGATACGATCCGCAATGCTATTTCTCAAATGATTGATTATAACGCGTTGGGATATGAACTCGTCGGGACTGCCAGAAACGGCATGGAAGCCCTTGATTTTATATTTGATGATTTTACTGATGTGATTATAACTGATTTGAAAATGCCGGTTTTAAGCGGGCTTGAGCTTATTGAACGGGTTTCCCGCCTGGATGCTGACATCGATTATATTATTTTATCCGGCTACGGTGAATTTGAATTTGCCAAGCAGGCTATGAAATACGGGGTACAAAATTATTTATTAAAGCCGACCAATAAGCAGGAATTAATTAACGCACTGAATGAAATACGCAGAAAACGGGAATTAAAAAGGGAAAAAGAACATTTCCAGCAGAAACAGATTTTAAACAGCGTGCGCTTTCTGATGGAACAATGCTTTTTAATGGAAGCTCTTGAAGAAAATCAGGATTTTATGAATTGCTACAACAAGTATGAACCGCTGCTGGCTTTTCCGGATAACTGTCTCCATGTCTGTATCTGTTCCTTTGTGGAAGATACTTTTCTGAATGATTTTTTAAAAGATTTCCGTAATATTTTGTCCCAGGAGAAGCTTTCCCTGTTTTTTTCCGTTATTTCTGTTAAAAATAGTGTTCTGCTTATTTTTCCTATTGATTCTCTTACCGTCCAGGATAAATTCCGTGTAAAACTTGAGGCTCTGGAATACAAATCCCAAACAGTGTCTTTTGTGGCTAATTTTCTTCATTTTAACAGCAGTGCGGAATTATTTGAAACGATAATAAAGAAAATTTCCAGATATAGCCAGGTCCTTCTGATTGACGAGAATGGCAAGAGGTATGAAATTCTTAACAACCTGGTATCACCCCGGAAAATCAGGGAGCTTAGAGATGAGATATTAAATTCTCCCACTCTTGAGGAGGTAAACGAGCATATCAGTTCTGCATTTTCCTCAATAAAACAGCCGGAATCTGCAAAAAACTTAGCCGTCGCTTTATTTCTCCGGCTGGATACCGCACAAAGTGAAGACGCCATTGATATTGCAAGTGATTTTTTCAGAAAGCTGTATTCTTGTAATACCATTGAAGCCATTCAGGAGTTATTACAGGGCATTACAATAAAAAATCTCCTTCAGGAGCGTACTGGAATAAAGAATAAATCCACAATCGTCACTTTAAAAACCTACGTTAAGATGCATTACAATGCAGAGTATCTCTCTTTGAAATGGCTTGCCGAAAATTATTTGTTTATCAGCGTCGGCTATTTGAGCAAACAATTTGTGAAAGAGGAGGGCATGCGTTTTTCCGAATATCTCAACGGGATTCGGATGGAGGAAGCAAAAAAATTACTTTCCCTCTACTCTTTTGATAATATAAAAAATATTGCCAGACAGGTTGGATTCGGAAACAATCCCCATTACTTCAGCCAGGTATTCAAACGTTATACAGGATATACTCCCAGAGAATATCTTGAAAATAAAGAAAAATGAAAGGATAAGAAAGAAATGCCAAAGGAATTGCTCTTAAAAAAAATCAATCTTATTGTAGAAAAATTAATGAATTTGGGAGGCGCCGATTATGACAGGGACAAGTCCCTGGCGGAAAGCAACATTAAATCCGGGTTCATTGCCCGTGATTTTGGAATTGAAGAATGGGACTGGCCCCAGGGTGTCGGTTTATATGGCCTTAATAAGCTCCGGCAGTTTTATGGTCAGACGGCCTATTTGGATTTTTTCAAGAACGGGCCTCCTGGCTTATGAAAGAACTCCCTAAAACCAGGGAAAACGGCTTTGAGCATGTTACCAGTGCCATCGGCAACCGGAATGCCGCACGCCATGAGGGGCAGCTGTGGATTGATACGTTGTTTATGGCCGTACTGTTTTTAAATAAAATGGGACACAAATATAACCGGAAGGATTGGATAGCAGAATCCATCCATCAGGTACTTTTACATATTAAATACCTGTATGATAAGAAGACGGGACTATTTTATCATGGCTGGACCTTTGTGGAAAACAACAATTTCGGTGAAATATTCTGGTGCCGGGGAAACTCCTGGTTTACCTTTGGTATTGTTGATTTTATCGAGGCCTTTCACGGACACATGGAGGAGGGTTTAAAGACGGCACAGTATTAAATGTATCCGCCGGAACCGGAATAGGAATGAACGCCAGACATTATAAAGACATAATGATTGCCCCTATGGCTTATGGGCAGTCTTTGGCTCTGGTGGCGCTTTGTGAAGCTTTGGAGGCTTAAGAATAAGGATTTTATCAGGAAAAACAGGTCTGTTAGATCAATTAGAAATAAATTTATTCAAGTGTTATTTGTATATTATAATTTATATGTTATAATGATAGCGGAAGTTAAGGTTTATTTCTTAACAGTTAGTTTACTTAAGAATTTTTACGGAGGTTAAAAAATTTGAATCACAATATAATAATCGGATTACTAATTCCTTTTGCAGGTACTACATTAGGAGCGGGTATGGCTTTATTAATGAAAAAAGACATGAGCTCTATTTTACAAAAAGCATTACTTGGTTTTGCCTCGGGAGTTATGATAGCTGCATCGGTGTGGTCACTTATTTTACCCTCCATTGAAATGGCGCAAAAGCAGGGAATTATTTCATGGGTGCCTGCAGCGGTGGGATTTATGTTTGGAATTCTGTTTTTACTTATTTTAGACAGCATAATTCCTCATATACATCTGGATAAGGATAAACCGGAAGGGTTACATTCGGATTTAAGGAAACCGACTATGTTGGTTTTAGCCGTTACGCTTCACAATATTCCCGAAGGGATGGCTGTAGGAGTAGTATTTGCAGGTTTACTTACGGAAAACACTTTAATTTCGTCCACCGGAGCATTTGCCTTATCTATTGGTATTGCTATTCAAAATTTCCCTGAAGGTGCTATTATTTCTATGCCGCTTAAGGGAGAAGGTGTATCAAAGGCAAAATCTTTTCTGTATGGGACATTATCCGGAATTGTAGAACCCATCGCTGCGATTATAACGTTATTGCTTACGGGGATAATAGTACCGGCCCTTCCCTATTTATTATCTTTTGCTGCAGGCGCCATGATCTATGTCGTGGTTGAAGAATTAATTCCGGAAGCTCAGGCAGGAAAACACTCCGATATAGGTACAATTGGCGTGGCAATCGGATTTGTCCTGATGATGGTTTTAGACGTGGCATTAGGGTAAAAACCACCAAATTTAGATAACTAATATCCTTTCAAGAGAGGCATATTTTAAAATAAGGGATTGATGCAGGAACTAAAATTACGTATCGACATATATTTTGTAATTTTACCGTTCATGATGCAGCAGTTCCTTTTTAAGGAGAAAATATTTCCGTGTTAAAAAATGTTTTTTATTTTACAAAGATATTTCTTAGGGCGTGTCTGAAAACTGCTTTAACAATCAATTGATTCAAAATGGGTGAATATTATAAAAAAATTAATGATTTTTATTCAAAAACATCACTTTATCCAGATGTTTTTTACTTTTACATACAATTTCTAAAGGTATTTTTTACATTTAAACCAGTAATTTTGAAATAAACACCAGAATACAGCAATAAAATCGTCAAAATTTTATATTTTTTAACAATTTTTTTATTTTAAATTAATTATACTGGACAGATTGCAAATTGAGGTATATTATATGAATAATTCAAATAATAGAAGGTTGAGAAGCTATGAGGAGCTATAATATGTTAAAGAAATTAATTCGGTTAAAAAAGTTATATATTACAGTTGTTATAACTTTATTAGTCGGCGCCATGTTTTTTTCCTATTATAGTGTTAATGATACGATGGAAATTTTAAAGAATTCATTTAATAGTGAAAATAACAAAGCCGTAAGCAGTGAAGCCTTGGCTAAAGCTAGAGGTAGCACCAATAAATTAAAATTTACCAATAACAAATTGGCGGATACGGAAAAAGAAAAAATTATATCTAAGAAAACAATAGCGGACACTTATTATAATTCATTCAGTAAAAGATGGATGTTCTGCTATTTGTATATATTTATCATTCTATTAGCCTATCTATTTATCCTTTATATCAAAGGATGGTTTATTAAGTTATCTCATCCGAGATTTCAATTTTACCAGGCACATTACATACAGTTGAAAGACGGTAAAAAAGATGCTCTGTCTTATCCTTATTCAGTACAATAAAAAATGGTAATTTAATATGAATTACTTCTGAAATGGATTACCCCATAATACCGGCTAAAAGGTTTTCTGGGTATTTTATTGTTTTTTTGCGTTTTTGGCCGATATAAAGGGCAGCCAATGCTGCCTGTTAAATGGCTGCCGTTTTGGTAAAAATTTATCAAAAGGAGGTGAAATTTATGGAGGACTTTGCTACAGAGTTAATGTCGGAATTAGAGAACAAGATAAGTTTTATCATTCCGATTTTCGGAGGCATACCGGTGCCCACCGCAGTAGTAGCTACGTGGGGAATTATGGCTTTTTTGATGATTCTGACACTTATCTTTGTACGAAACTTAAAAATGGTACCGAAGGGACCGCAAATCTATGTGGAGGCTCTGGTGGGATTTATCAATAATTTCTTTGGAGAAATTTTGGGAGAAGAGGGAAAACGATATATTCCTTACCTTGGTACGGTGCTGATTTATATTGCGTGTGCAAATTTGGCCGGCTTAGTCGGAGTAACACCTCCGACTAAGGATTTAAATATTACCGCAGGTCTTGCTTTTATGAGCATAATTTTAATTGAATATTCCGGTATTCATGAAAAAGGAGGAAAAGGCTGGCTGAAAAGTTTTGTACAGCCTATGGCAATACTGGCTCCGATAAACATTCTGGAATTATTTATACGGCCTCTTTCCCTGTGCATGCGGCTTTTCGGTAATGTACTGGGTGCATTTGTTATAATGGAA
Organism: Clostridiales bacterium; assembly: GCA_015655075.1. Taxonomy (GTDB): domain Bacteria; phylum Bacillota; class Clostridia; order Lachnospirales; family Lachnospiraceae; genus Anaerocolumna. The sequence goes on from JAATFT010000055.1 coordinate 20,356, forward strand.
ATGATTAAAATTGTAATTCCGGCTGTTATTCCAGTTCCATTCAGCTTTTATTTTGATATATTTGACGGATTAATACAAGCTTATGTATTTGTATTCCTAACATCGTTGTTTATGAAAGAAAAAATGGAAGAATATAAATAACTGATTTCGAAGCGGTGACGCAGTCGTCACGAATAAAAAAATTATTTGATAGGAGATGTAATAATATGACAGGATTAATCGCAATAGGAGCCGCTATGGCAGTAATGACAGGTGTAGGGGCAGGTATCGGAATCGGTATTGCAACCTCGAAAGCAACGGAGGCGATCGCAAGACAGCCGGAAGCAAAGGGAGATATTAACAAGGCATTATTACTGGGCTGTGCCCTGGCGGAGGCAACGGCAATCTATGGTTTTGTAGTTGCCGTATTAATTGTATTGTTCTTAAAATAGACGAAAAGGAGATGTAATAATATGGGATTAATCGCAATAGGAGCCGCTATGGCGGTATTAACAGGTATAGGAGCAGGTATCGGAATCGGTATAGCGACCTCGAAAGCAACGGAGGCGATCGCAAGACAGCCGGAAGCAAAAGGAGATATTAACAAAGCATTATTACTGGGCTGCGCCCTGGCGGAAGCAACGGCAATTTACGGTTTTGTAATCGCCGTCCTGATCGTGCTTTTCTTAAAATAATAGGAGGGGATACCATTGTTAGCCTTAGATTGGAATGTTATATGGACTTTTGTTAATATCCTGGTTTTATTTGCTTTCCTAAAGAAATTTTTGTTTAAACCGGTAACGGAAATGATGGAAAAACGTACCCAGGCAGTCGAAGCTTCTTTACAGGAAGCTGAAGATACAAAATCGGAAGCAGCTAAGCTAAAGGATGAATATGAAACAAAATTAAGCCGTGCCGAAGATGAAGCGGTCCAGATCATGAATGAAGCAAAGGAAAAGGCGGCTTCCGAATACAACAAACAGCTGAAAGAAGCAAGGGAGGAAGCTGCCAGACTCATGCAGGAAGCAGGCAGGACAATTGAACTGGAAAAGGAAAAATCCATCCAGAATGCCCAGTCTGAAATTGCGGGAATTGCCATGCTTGCAGCATCTAAAATCATTGGCAGGAACATGGATAACGATATTAATAAACAGCTTCTCGGTGATTTCGTAAAAGAGGTAGGTGCTGCCAAATGATAACTTTAAAAGCGGCAAACTATGCAAAAGCATTGTTTTTACTGGGACCTAAGGAAGAAAGTATACAAAAGTCAAAACAGATATTATCAGAAAACAGCGAATTGGTGAAAGTATTGGATAACCCTGTTATAAAGAAGCGGGAAAAGGAAGCTGTGATTGATGATATTTTTGAGAACGACATACGCAGTTTTTTAAAAGTATTGTGCGCTCGTCAGTATATCAGAGGCTTTGGCAGAATACTGGAAGCCTATGAAACAATCATGTTGGACAGCAAAAATATGATAAAAGCTAAATTATCTTATGTCACAAGACCTGATGAAGGCGAACTTGAACGGATAAAAGATATGATATGTAATAAATATAAGAAAACAGGGGTTATTCTGGAACTGGAAGAAGATACATCCCTGATTGGCGGTTTTGTATTGACCGTCGGCGATATGGAATATGACAAAAGTATGAAAGGGATTTTATCAGAATTGCAGAAAACTCTTGTCTGGAGGTGAAATGTTTGAGTAATGTAAAACAAAATGATATCATTTCTGTTTTAAAAAGTGAAATAGAAGATTATGATAGAAAAATGACAGTAAAAGAAACAGGAACAATTATAAACATCGGTGACGGTATTGCTGCTGTTTATGGTTTGGATCATGCCATGTATGGCGAGCTGGTGGAATTCGAGACAGGTGTACGCGGTATAGTCCAGAACCTGGAACAAAAGACAATCGGATGTGTTTTATTAGGCTCGGACTATGGACTGACAGAAGGCTCCAGGGTAGTCAGAACGAAAAAAAAGGCAGGTGTACCGGTTTCTGATCATTTAATCGGAAGGGTGGTCGATGCCCTGGGAAGCCCCATTGACGGGAAGGGACCCATTGAAGCAAACGAATTTTTCCCTATTGAGAACGAAGCGCCGGGTGTTTGTGACAGGAAATCGGTCAGTGTACCTTTGCAGACCGGTATTCTTGCAATTGATTCCATGTTCCCCATTGGAAGGGGGCAGCGTGAATTAATTATCGGCGACCGCCAGACCGGAAAGACTTCCATTGCCATAGATACCATCTTAAACCAGAGAGGCCAGGAGGTTATCTGTATCTATGTTGCAATTGGGCAGAAAGCCTCCACCGTTGCAAAAATCGTTTCTACTTTAAACAAACACGGAGCTATGGATTACTCCATTGTTGTTTCAGCTTTCGCAAGTGATCTGGCGCCGTTGCAATACATTGCTCCCTATGCCGGAACTGCAATGGCCGAATATTTTATGAAGCGGGGAAAAGATGTTTTAATTGTTTATGATGATTTGTCAAAACATGCCGTAGCTTACCGTACTATGTCCTTATTGCTGGAAAGGGCGCCCGGACGGGAAGCTTATCCGGGTGACGTATTTTATCTTCATTCCAGATTACTGGAACGTTCCAGCAGACTGGATGAAGCCCATGGCGGCGGCTCCATTACCGCCCTGCCGATTATTGAAACTTTGGAGGGCGACGTATCCGCTTATATACCGACTAATGTTATTTCTATTACGGACGGGCAGATTTTCCTTGAGAGTGAATTATTTTTTGCCGGTATCAGACCCGCCGTTAATGTTGGTTTGAGCGTATCCCGTGTAGGCGGTGCGGCACAGACAAAAGCAATGAAGAAATCCGCGGGAAGCCTTCGTATTGATCTGGCCCAATTCCGGGAAATGGAAATTTTTACCCAATTTAGTTCTGAGTTGGATAGATCCACCAAAGACCTTTTGGATCACGGTAATCGTATTGTAGAGCTCCTGAAACAGCCGTTATCAAAACCATTGCCGTTACATGAACAGGTGATCCTGTTATATGCCGCTAATAACAGGATGTTAAATGATATTCCTGTAAAACAGATAGAAACTTTCCGCAACGATTTAATGGAATATTTCAGAACAAAGCATCCTCAAATCTTAGAGGAAATAGATACCAATATAGCATTGACCGATGAATTAACGTCTCAGATTAAAAAAATAATCAAAGAATTTAAAAAGTAGGTGATTGTCATGGCAAATATGAGAGAAATCCGCAGCAGAAAGAAAAGTATACAAGACATCATGAAGATAACAAATGCCATGTACCTGATATCCTCGTCTAAATTAAAAAAGGCCAGAAAAAACCTTCTTGCCGCGGAACCCTATTTTGAAAAGCTGCAGTTTACCATACATGATATTTTAGTGCGTACGCCTCATGTACATCAGGTATATTTTCAGCGGCGGGAAGATATTAAACAGGAAGACAGAAAAAAAGGGTATATTGTAATTACCGCCGATAAAGGTCTGGCGGGAGCTTATAACCATAATGTAATTAAAAGAGCGGAAGAAGAAATGGGTAAAAGTAATAATAATTACCTTTTTGTTGTAGGCCAGGTTGGAAGGCAGTATTTTAAACGTAAAAATGTCCTTGTTGACACTGAATTTTTGTATACTGCCCAGAATCCCACGCTCTATCGTGCCCAGTTAATTTCTGAAACTATAATCAACCTGTTTGAAAAAGGGGAACTGGATGATGTATATGTTATCTATACGAAAATGATTACTTCCATAAGGGCGGAAGTGCAATTTGCAAGGCTTTTACCCCTGGAAAGGGTAAAGTTTGAAAGAAGGGCTTCCGGTTATCAGCATGCGAGATTCGAACCCTCCCCGGAAGAAGTTATGAACCATTTGGTGCCCAATTATATAAAAGGACTCTTATATGGTGTTTTAATTGAATCTTTCTCCAGTGAACAGAATGACAGAATGATGGCAATGGAGGCGGCAACCCAAAGTGCAAAAGATATGCTAAGGGAGTTGGATCTGTTATATAACAGGGCAAGACAGGCATCCATTACACAGGAAATAACGGAAATTGTCAGCGGTGCCAGAAGTTTAAAAAAATAACGGAAAGGAGATTCTATTCACACTCACGTTTTTATTGGCGGAAAAAACCATGCTTTGTTTCTGCCGTGGGCGAAAAGAATAATATAGATAATATGGAAAAAGGGAAAATAGTTCAGGTTTTAGGCCCGGTAGTAGATGTTGAATTTGAAAGCGGCAGACTTCCCATGATAAAAGATGCCCTTGAATTGACCAATGGAGGAAAAAGACTTGTTATGGAAGTTGCCTCCCATATTGGCAATAATATTGTCCGCTGTATTATGCTGGCATCCAGCGAGGGCCTTGTAAAAGATATGGAAGTTATTTCAACGGGCTCCTGCATAAAGGTTCCTGTTGGAAAACAAACCCTTGGCAGAATGTTTAACGTATTAGGGGAAGTAATCGACGGGGGCGAAAAGGTAATAGGGGAAGACCAGTGGAAAATTCATAGGACTCCGCCTAACTTTGAGGATCAGAGCCCTGTAGTGGAAATATTGGAAACGGGTATTAAAGTTATAGATTTACTGGCGCCCTATGCCAAGGGAGGTAAAATCGGACTGTTCGGCGGTGCGGGTGTCGGTAAGACCGTATTAATACAGGAGCTTATCCGGAATGTCGCAACCGAACATGGCGGGTATTCTATTTTCACAGGCGTAGGAGAGCGTTCCAGGGAGGGCAATGACCTCTGGACGGAGATGAGGGAGTCCGGTGTCATCAATAAAACGGCGTTGATTTTCGGACAGATGAATGAGCCCCCGGGTTCCCGTATGAGAGTGGCACAGACCGGACTGACTATGGCGGAATATTTCAGGGATCAGGAAAAACAGGACGTATTGCTTTTTATCGATAATATATTCCGTTTTGTTCAGGCAGGCTCCGAGGTATCCGCTCTTTTGGGCCGTATGCCTTCTGCCATAGGTTACCAGCCGACTCTTGCCAATGAAGTAGGTGAGCTGCAGGAGAGAATTACCTCCACCAAGAACGGATCCATTACTTCTGTTCAGGCGGTGTACGTACCTGCGGATGACTTAACGGATCCTGCTCCGGCAGTTACCTTTGCCCATTTGGACGCCACAACCGTTTTATCAAGAAAAATTGTGGAACAGGGCATTTATCCTGCCGTAGATCCTCTGGAATCTTCTTCCAGAATTCTGGAGCCGGACGTGGTAGGGGAAGAACATTATGAGACAGCCAGAAAAACCCAGGAGCTTTTACAAAAATACAAAGAATTACAGGATATCATAGCAATTCTTGGTATGGAAGAATTGGATGAAGAAGATAAGATAGCGGTATACCGCGCCAGAAAGCTTCAGAAATTTTTATCCCAGCCTTTTTATGTCGCGGAGAATTTCACCGGCATCCAGGGTAAATATGTACCGTTAAATGAAACGATCAAAGGCTTCAAAGCTATTATAAACGGTGAGATGGATGATTATCCGGAAGGAGCTTTTCTTATGGTGGGAACGATTGATGAAGTAATAGAAAAGGCAAAGCGTATAAAAGAAAATGAAACTGTTTAACCTTAAAAGTAAGTACTTCGCTTCTTAGGGAAGTATAAGCGGTGGGTTTGGGACTTACTTGTTTCAGTCGGAGTCAAGCTCCGGCTGAAATACCAGCATAGCCGGTATAAGGCTATGAGCAAGTAGCGTAGCGGATTGCGAATATCCGCTTTGACCCTTTCAATGTAAACTTAAAGTTTATGGATAGAGAGGAGGAGCAATGGCTAAGACATTTCAGCTTGAGATTCTTGCGAGTGATCATCCCTTTTACAAAGGGGAGTGTGAAATGCTTATCTTCCCAGGACTTGACGGCGAACATGGGATATTAGCAAACCACGAATCAATGGTTACCTGTTTAAACGCAGGTGAGCTTAGGTTTTTAGTCGATGGAAACTGGCAGTATGCGGCGGTAAGTGCCGGCTTTGTGGAAATTATGCCAAGTTATGTGGTACTTCTTGCCGATACGGTGGAAAGGCCGGAAGAAATTGATATTAACCGTGCGAATGAAGCGAAAAGACGTGCGCAGGAGAAGCTGCGTCAGAAACAGAGTATTATGGAATATTATCATACCGAGGCGGCAATGAATCGTGCAATGAGCCGCCTTAAGGTTACAAAAAGACATACAAAGGCATAAATCTAAACCGACTACTGTTTTCGAGAAAATTGTAGCTGTACTACAATTGTAGTCTCGTTTCAAAATGATATACAGATATATAAACCTAAGAGGCCGGTGGAAATTCCTGATTTGAATTTTTACCGGCCCTGCATTTCTAAACAGATATTTCTAAAAAGGAAGCATATTTCCAATCCCACTTACTCCCAATCATAAAATCATATGAATATCCGGCTAATAGAGCTGTTCGTTTTTGAACTTTTTTCTGAAGGAAAGAAATTTACATACCTTAACCGCTATTTTACATAGTTGTAACAGACATTATACATTCTTGGATTATATTATTAAAAGAATATTTTCAGGAATCGAAATGGTTTCTCCAGGAAGCAGAAACACAGACCGGTTAGGAGAGTTTCTAAGTTTGCCTGATAAGTATTCCAAACAGAGAAGCCTGGTAAGCAGAGAAAGGAGGAGCATGATATGGATAAGATCCAACTGGTCGATATAGATAAAGCCTATGGCAAAGATAAGCCGGTTATTGAAAATCTGAATCTGAATATTGGCGAAGGGAGTTTTACCGTATTGTTAGGACCTTCCGGCTGTGGAAAATCGACTACCCTTAGAATCATTGCCGGATTGGAAAAAGAATCAAAGGGGGAAGTCTATATTGACGGTAAGAGCATGAAACCGGTGGAACCGGGTGACAGGGATATTGCAATGGTGTTTCAGAATTACGCTTTATACCCCACTATGTCGGTACGGGGAAATATAGAATTCGGTCTGGCTAATAATAAAATACCGAAGGCAGAACGTGACAGAAGAATCCGGGAAATCGGAGATGTAGTGGGATTGACGGAATTTATGTCCCGCAGACCCCAGACTCTGTCCGGAGGGCAGAGACAAAGGGTAGCCCTTGCAAGAGCAATGGTTAAGAAGCCTGCCGTATTCCTAATGGATGAACCACTATCCAATTTGGATGCAAAACTAAGAAGCCAGCTGCGAACGGAACTTATCGAACTCCATCACAGGCTGAAAACCACCTTTGTCTATGTAACCCATGACCAGGTGGAAGCCATGTCAATGGGGACGGATATTATACTGATGAAACAGGGAAAAATCATGCAGCAGGGAAAGCCGGTTGAAATATACAATGATCCGAAGAATGTATTTACCGCACAATTTATCGGTACGCCGCCAATGAATATTTTGAACATCAGAGAAAGGGAATATATAAAAAATCCCTGTGAAAATGCATGTTATCTGGGATTTAGGCCGGAACACGCAAAATTGTACGACGGTCGGCAGGCAAAGGAGGGCGGACTGAACCTGTCAGGAGAAGTAGTTACCCATGAGATGCTGGGCTCCGAAATTTTATACAAGCTGGATACCGTATACGGAAGGATAAATGTGAAAATATTCGACTTAGGAAAAATCCTGGAGGGAAGGGTGGCTATCGCAATTCCGAAACAGAAAATATATTATTTTGATGACGAGCAGAATCGTATTTACTTTTAAGGAGATTTTGACATGTATGATGAAAATCTGATCCATGAAAACGGCTTGCTGCAAAAACAGGATGAAGCAATTAATACAAAACGAATACTGTCTGATAAATTACGGCTTGTCCGTAAAAAAGCATTGCCTTATGTAATGATTGCACCTTCACAGCTTCTGGTCCCTAATCCTGCCAAGCGCTTCCAGCGCTTTTGGCATATTTATGTTGAGGCAGACCTTTAAGCAGGTGCCGGAAGAGTTAATAGAAGCGGCGAGACTGGATAAAAGCAGGGTCTTCCTTATTTAAGAAGCACTCCGATCATGTATATGAATACTACTTTACTTGAGGAAGCGGGACTGGACCCCAAGGGGCCGTCCACCTGGGAGGAATTAGGGGAATATGCCGGGACCGTGCACGAAAAAACTGGTAAATACGGTATTTCCCAATATAGCTATATCTGGACCTTTGAAGCATTTATGATGGAACACGGAAGCAGTGTGCTCAATGAGGAGGAAACGGCCGGAAATCTGAATTCACCGGAGGCAAAGGAGATTGTTAATTTCTTTAACGAATTAAAGAAAGACGAAAGCGCCCATCTAATTTCTTCGGCAGAAAGTGATAAACTCCAGGCGGATATTATGAATCAGAATGCGGCAATATGGTTTGGCTCCACCGGTGATCTGACCAATGCACTTAAAATAGCGGAAGATAACGGGTTTGAAATAGACACCGCATTTATTCCCAAGGACGTCCAATACGGAGTGCCTACCGGCGGGTGCAACTTAATCATGACCGCCAGTATTACGGACAAAGAAAAGACGGCGGCATGGGAATTTATCCGCTGGATGACGGAAAAGGAACAGACGATTAAGGCAAGCACCAATACCGGTTATCTTCCTTCCAGAATCAGTGCGAAAGATTCCGATGAAATGCTGGCACTCTATGAAAAGGTACCACAGTTTAAAGTTGCCCTGGACCAGTTATCCTACAGTACGGGCCGCCCCCATGAATCCAGGCTATACGGAAGCGACAAAGGCAATTCAGGATGCCCTGGATGCTATTTGGGTAAATGACCAGGATGTGGATTCTACACTGGACACATTGCAGACGAAAGTCGATACATTACTGAATGAATAAGAAACCATCGGTTACTTTTCAGCCTTACGGCTTCATAGCAACATTTTATGCACAGAAATTATACATAATTTCGCGCCTGTCGTTCTCGGGTTTTCTGTGACTTCCGCTTCGCTTCACTCACAAAAAACACCTTGCGGTGTCTTTGGCTGAACTGTAACAACCGTCGGGTCTTTGCCGTTTTGAAATAATACGTACAGTTTACAGTTTTATACCTGATTTTATTTTTAATTCCCTTCCAACTATATGTATCATAGTGGTGAAACAAGCGGTACCTCCTATAAAATTTGAGATGGGTTCGGCCAGGAACACACCGGTTGTGCCCAAGTTAAATAATCTTGGCAAAAGTAAAGTCAGGGGGATGACAATTACAACTTTCCGAAGCAGGGAAAAGAAAACCGCCTGCTTTGCTTTTCCAAGCGCTACAAAAACTGCCTGCCCTGCAAACTGGAGTGACATCATAAAAAATCCAAAAAAGTAAACTCTTAAGGAAGGAAGGGCTGCGTCCAGCAGTTTGGAATCCTGGCTGAAAATATGTACGAAGAAGTGGGGAAACAGATGGAGAATGCCCCAGGCTATTACCGTATAGGTAATGCATACGGCTGACATGAATTTAATGGCCGAGCGGACCCTGCCGTAAGCGCCGGCACCATAATTGTAACCCATAACCGGCTGGGCCGCGTTGGTCAGGCCGGACACCGGCATGGAAATTACTTCACGGATGGAATTGATAATCGTCATTACGCCTACATACAGGTCGCCGCCGTAAAATTTCAGGCCGGCGTTGCACATAATCATAACGGCACTGTTGGTTATAGCCATCATAAATCCGGATAATCCCAGCGTGATAATATTTTTTACCACATTGGCCTTTAATTTTAAATTTTTAAATTTTAATTTTAGAATTGCTTTATTACCGGTCAAAAACAGTAAAGTCCATGCCGCCGATAAGGCCTGTGAAATGATATTGGCTATGGCAGCACCCTTTACCCCCATATGGAATCCAAAAATAAAGACAGGGTCCAGAAATATATTGACAACGGCACCTAACAATACAGTCATCATACCGATTTTTCCAAAACCCTGGGAATTGATGAAACTGTTCATACCAAGACCGATCATGACAAATATATTTCCCAGGAGATAAATCGTCAGATAATCGTTTGCATAAGGAAAATTGGCGTCGCTGGCGCCAAACAGATATAAGATGGGCTTCTTAAAAATCAGTCCGATTATAGTAATCAAAATACCAAACAGGATCAGTAAAGTAAAGGAATTGCCCATTATTCTTTCAGCTTCTTCCTTGTCTCCCCGGCCCCTGGCTATGGAACATAAGGGTGCGCCTCCCATGCCGAAAAGATTGGCAAAGGCTATAACGATAGTTATTATGGGAAGGGACAGACCAATAGCGGTTAAAGACAGGGTAGCACCCTGGGATATTCTTCCTATATAAATTCTGTCTACAACGTTATACAAAACATTAACTAACTGTGCCAGTGTCATAGGGAATGCGAGTTTCAGGATGTTTTTTACTATACTACCCTTTGTAAAGTCATTCTTCAAAGCTATTCTTCTTTCCTTATTAAAGTGCTCTTGAAAACTCTTTGTATGCAGATTTGTGAGACGATTTTTTATCAGATATACACGAATTTATGAGGCGTACGTGGAGCGTACATTGATTAAATTTGTGTGTAGCCAGCGAAAAATCGGCCGCAAAGATGCGTACAGGGGAGTTTCCGAGAGTGCTCTTATTATCATTATACTTTGTCTATCACAAAACGATCCCGTCAAATGCGAAGGTTTTGTCTGCCAGAAATGGACATAGCATTTCCCTTCATTTTACCAAACACGCTCTAATCTTAGTATATAAGTTATTAACTTTAATGTCAATAAAATGTCTGCCCTTTATGCCAAATAAACAGAAATTTAAGCGCCGGCTGTTTTAGGCCCTGGGAGGCAGACGATAAGTATATAACTCCCCGATATAATAGGTAGTTATATATTCTAAGACTTCACCCGTTTCTATATGGGTTGTATGAGAAACCTTTAACAGAGCTTCTTCTTCAATTTCTAATAACTTCTTTTGTTCTTCGGTTGGCAAGGTGGCCGTTATTTCAAAATTTTCAGTATATAATATATCATGCCCCAAGTTTTTTACATATTCGAAAAAGGAATGCTCCAGCTCTGCGGCGGGGATCGTTGGGACAATTTTACATGGCACATAATCGTAACTGATTGATATATTCCTGTTATTGCCGGTGCGAAGTCTGGTAAAATAATGAACGAAATCATCTTTTTTAACATTTAGTAAGTTCAGCAGAAAGGAAGATAATTCCGAACCTCTTATGATTCTATAATCAATTAATTTGGCTCCGGCTTTTAATCCTATGGCTTCCATATCGGAAGTAAAACTATTTGTTATATGAAGAATATTTTTACGGACTAAGGAATTCGTGACAAAACTTCCCCTGCCGGCAACCCGTTTGATAAAACCGTCCGCCGTCAGTCGGGAAAGGGCCTTATTTACAGTCATCCGGCTTGTATGAAATTTTTCACATAAAACGGATTCCGTAGGAATCTGGTCCCCTGTTTTCAATTCATTATTTTTTATTTGATTTAAAATATATTCGCTGATTTGTATATACTTTGGTGTTGACGGCATAATCTAACCTCTTATATTCTTTTTAATATAATCATATTATAATGTAAATAATTACAAAAGTCCAGTATATAAAATAAAAAAAATCAATAAAACAGCATAAAATGAGCTTGCATAATATCATAATATATGATATTATAAGCTTATACAAAATGTATATACAAATAAATTATAAGTCTATACAAAAAGAAGGAACCATATGAAAAATATAATTTTAGTCACCCATGCAGAATTTGCAAAAGGCATTATTACTTCTGCCCGTTTAATACTTGGGACGACAGAAAATATTAAATATGTCAGTATATCCGAAAAGGAAACTATAAATGACGTAGCGGAAGCCATAGGAAAAATCGTTAGAACCTTTCCGGAAAAATCCCCTGTCATTATTATCACTGACATAGCAGGCGGAAGCACAACCCGGTCAGCCGTACAGTTAATGAGTAAGAGGGAGAATACATATGTATTAACGGGCTTGAATTTGGGAATGCTGCTGGAAATATTATGTGCAGATATTTCAGAGGGAACGGATAAAGAAACCTTGAGGGAAATATTAAGGGATACAGTTAAAAATTCAAGAGAGGCAATTCAATTAGCAAATGACTTATCAGGTGAAACGGAAAAAAAACCTGATGAAGACTTAGGCGAATTGTAATTAGAAGAATTGGTACTGTAAAAATAGGGAAAGGAGGTTAAGGGCATGATTAAATTATTAAGAATAGATGACAGGCTGATTCATGGACAGGTTGCAGTCAGCTGGACATCTTTTCTTGGTGCAGATACCATCGTTGTTGCAAATGATAATGCAATTAATGATAAAGTAATGCAGATGGCATTCAATATGGCAAAGCCGCCCCAGGCAACCCTGTCAATTAAGTCGTTAAAGGGCGCGGCGGCGGTTATCAATAATCCAAAGTACGAAGAAAGGACAATCTTTGTTGTAACGGCAAGTACAGAAGATGCCTTATATCTGGCTGATAACTGTAAAAGTATTGCCAATATCTGTCTGGGCGGTATAAGACAGGCACCTGGAAAGAAAAGGATAGAAAGACAGGTATATTTGAATGATGCAGACATTCAGGCCGTCAGGAAGATTCATGAACTGGGAAGAAACGTTTATTTACAGGCAGTACCAACTGAAAAAAAATTATCCTTTGAAGAAATAATGAAAGAATATGACAAATAAGAGAGCTCAAAAATTGAAAGGAGTCTGTAATATGTTAGGAAAAGCACTGATTCTCGGGATATTAGCAGGTTTTGCCATTTGGGACGGCCGTATATTCGGACAGCATATGTTTGAAAGACCAATTGTATTGGGACCTTTAGTAGGGCTTATTTTAGGAGATATTCATACCGGCATAGTCATGGGGGCATCCCTGGAGCTGGTTATGATGGGTGTGGTAGGAATAGGAGCGGCAACTCCTCCCGATGTTGTAACCGGCGGGATTCTGGCAACGGCATTTGCGATTATGTCAGGATTGGAAATCGATGCGGCGGTGGCATTGTCGCTGCCAATTGCGACCCTGGCGCAATCGGTCGGTATTCTGGACAGGACAATTAATGCAACTTTTCTTCACTGGGCTGATAAAGCGGCGGACAAAAGCGACTGTAAAGGCATAAGTAAAGCTTTCTGGTCGGGAGCATGGTTATTTTGGTTCAGCTCGTTTATAGTAGTTTTTTTAGGCGTTTTATTAGGCTCAAGTACAATTTCCGCATTTGTGGATGCTTTACCTGTTTTTATTTTATCCGGATTAAAAGTTGCCAGCGGAATGCTTCCGGCATTAGGTATCGCCATATTAATGCAGTTAATTTTTGACAGGACAAATGCAGCTTATCTTTTTATAGGATTTGTTTTAACGGCATTGCTGGATATGAGTACGGTAGGCGTGGCCATTGTAGGAGGCACCATAGCATACATTATTTATCAGCAGGCAGTTAAAAACAAAAAAGAAAATTTCAGTACGCCGTCTTTGTCCGATGATCTGGGAGGTGAACTATAATGTCAAATTTAAATGATAAATACACGGAAAACAGTCTGGTAACCAAAGGGGATATGAGAAGAACATTTTGGCGCTCCTTTGCGCTGCAGGGATGCTTTAATTATGAACGTATGCAAAATGTGGGATTCTGCTATTCCATGCTCCCTGTTATTAAGCGATTATATAAAACACCGGAAGAGATATCCGCCGCATTAAAAAGGCATTTATCCTTCTTTAATACAACGCCTCAGGTTGTGAGTTTTATAACCGGAGCGTGTATTGCATTGGAAGAAAAAAATAAAAAGTCGGAAGGAGGATTTGATACCAGCTCAATTACCGCTTTGAAGGCTGCCTTGATGGGACCGATAGCGGGAATAGGAGATTCCTTTTTCTGGGGGACATTCCGAATTATTGCCGCCGGTATCGGCTGCGGCTTAGCATCCCAGGGAAGTATATTGGGCGCGGTTTTGTTCTTGTTGATTTTTAATGTTCCTCACTATTTAGCAAGATACTATGGCTTAAAGCTAGGGTACAAAAGCGGTATTGGATTTATTGAATCCGTTCAGGCCTCGGGAGTGATAGAACTTTCCACAAATGCGGCTAAAATTATGGGGCTTTGTGTTGTGGGGGCAATGATTGCTTCCATGGTGACCCTTTCCACGCCGTTAGTTCTGACCATGGGACAAACCACCGTTGAGGTACAGGGAATTTTTGATCAGATTCTTCCAGGAATTTTACCGTTAGGATTAACCTTTGGCATCTATGAATTATTAAAGAAAGGATTTAAAACTACTACAATTATGTTTGGAATTATTCTGATAGGAATTGTAGCAGCGTTTTTTGGTGTATTATAATGGACTATCAATCTAAGATGTATGATTATATTTGTGAAACACCGGAGGTTTTAACCGGGATTATTCATCAAAGAAAAGAAATTGCAAAGGATTTTGTAAATTATTATCGGGACAAAGAAATTGAACAAATTTATGTCATTGGTTCAGGTACCAGTTATCATGCAGGGTTGTCAGCAAAGGCATACCTGGAGGAAATACTGAATATAAAAGTTTTCAATATGTATCCGACTCAATTTGCGAGAAATGAAAAAGTTTTTAACAGGAACACCCTTGTTATCGGTATTTCGCAGGGCGGACAGAGCTTGTCTACGGTTGAGGGATTGGATTCTGCCAAAAGCAGAGGCTTACATACGGCGGCCGTATCAGAAAATCCCAATGCGTTACTATTTCAACATGCTGAAGTTTCCACAAGAATCCAGGTTGGAAATGAAAAATGCGGAGCAAAAACAAAAGGATATACGGGTACTACGGTCACCCTCTTAATGATGCTGACGGAATTAGCAATAGAAAAGGGTATTATTACGGAGGAAAAAGCGGGGGAATACCGGCTTCGTATGCTGACGGTGATTCATAATCTGGCAAAAGTAATTAAGGCCTCAACGGACTGGTATTTAAGAATTAAGGAAGAATTTCTTCCGGCAAAGCGCATTATTGTTGTAGGATATGATAATATGTATGCCGATGTCCTGGAGGGTTCCTTAAAAATCCTGGAAACGGTACGCCAGGGAGTTACAGGGTACGATATAGAGGAATTTTTTCATGGAATATATAATTCAATTACGGATAATACGCATATTTTCTATTTGGCATCAAAAGGCGGTTATAAGACAAGAACCCTTAAACTGATTGAAATAGTAAGGGAATGGACTCCTCATAATTATCTCATTTCTTCGACGGAGGGAATTGATACGGTTTTGGATAAGGATTTAATATGTGATTTTACGGAGGATCCCTATTTCTCGGCGTGGGAATATATTATACCGTTGCAGGTCCTTTCCTGCCTGGCATCCCAGGATTTGGGGATTAATCCCGATATTCCGAAGGATCCTCAATTTCACCAGAGAATCGGAAGCAAAGAAGTAGATAACGGCAGGGATCAATGGGGAAAAGACTGAAATGGACAGGTCTATGAAAAGACATGAGTGGACACCGGAGTGTGTTTGAAAAATGCTTGTACCGGGCTGGATGCTCCACTTTGTGGGAGGCAAGGAGTGATTTTGGGCGCGTAGTGGTGCTGCGTTCCCAAAATTGCGACGCAGAATACCGCAAAGTGGGGCGTTCAGAACGGTGCGATGATTTTTCAAACACGCTCTAGAACCGGCGGGAATTCCGGTTATTTATAAAGAGGCAGAACAGGAGGTTTTGCCTCTTTTTCTGTTAATAAATATTATATTCAGGTATGTATTTCCAAATTTGAGAAATAATAAGAAATAAAACGGATACTGGTTTTAGTGACAGATTCTGATTATGGAGGGAAATACATTGAAGAAGAGAGAAAAGGGGTTATCAGCATGGCAGCTGACCATGATGGCATTGGGAACGGTGATAGGCGGCTCGTTTTTCCTTGGTTCATCCGTAGTAATAAACTCTGCAGGACCTTCTATTGTAATATCTTTTATTCTAGGAGGCGTATTGGTATATTATATACTGTTTGCGCTTTCAGAAATGACCGTAACAAATCCGGATTCCGGTTCCTTTCGGACCTTTGCGGCAGAAGCATACGGTCAGGGAACGGGATTTGTCGTCGGCTGGGTATATTGGACGGGAATGGTTTTAGCCATGTCCAGTGAAGCTACCGCCATATCCATATTAATAAGTAAATGGATTCCGGATATATCCATCTCATGGCTGGGGGGCTTTATTATTATCGGCGTGACGTTGTTAAATCTTTTAGGGGCCAGTAAGTTAAGCAAGTTAGAGAGCGGCCTTGCCGCCGTAAAAATTTTAACCATTCTTGCTTTTATCGTTATAGCTTTATTGTTAATCACAGGTTTATTTCCCGGCAATACGGCCGTGGGGGCCGGTGAATTGGAGGCAGAACCCTTCTTACCCGGCGGTATGAAGGGGCTTGCCGGCAGTATGCTCCTTGTTATGTTTGCCTATGCAGGCTTTGAAATAATCGGTTTAGCGGCTTCGGAAGCGGAAAATCCCCAGGAGACCGTTCCCCGTGCCATTCGTTATACGGTTTTGTGCCTGGTGGGATTTTATATTTTATCCGTTGCCGTAATGCTTCCTCTCATTCCGACCGCTGAAATCAATGAAGAGACCAGCCCCATGGTGGCGGCGCTGAACCGCTTTGGCATCACCTGGGCCGGTTCCGTTATTAACCTGGTTTTGATAACAGCCATACTTTCCACCATGCTGGCGGCCATGTTCGGCCTTGGAAGAATGATCCGGTCCCTGACAGATGAAGAACTTGCCCCGGGGATATTAAAGGACAGGACGGACGTTCCCTACCGGGGAATATTATTTTCCGGCTTTGCCATGCTGTTAGGACTGGGAATGGGCTTATTGCTGCCGAGGGTGTATTTATTTTTAATCAGTGCCGGCGGCTTTGCATTGCTTTTTACTTATGTTATTATTATGGCGACCCATATACGCTTCCGTGTGAAGTACGGATGTCCGGAGGGTAAATGTAAATTAGGCGGATTTCCCTATTCTTCTTTGTTTGTTTTAATTGTCCTGTTAATTGCCATGGCAAGTATGCCGTTTATAAGGGGGCAGGGAACAGGTCTGGCTGCCGGTATTATTATGGTTGTATTTTATTCCCTGTGCTATGTGGGGATGATATTATTCCGTTTTCTTCATGGGAAAGTCAGGCCTCCCAAAGGCAGGTACGGCAGTAATTATCAGGATACCTTAACAACGGAATTTTCGGAAGAGTTATCCGGAATAATCGAGAAGCAGCAAAATGCAGGGACAGCCTATGAACAGGCTGAAGATTCCGACGGCGAGACAGGCAATCAGAATAAGGAAGGATGATACTATTTCACTTAAATGTGCTGGATTGTTGCCTTATGGGTATAATAATGATATGATAAATGAAGGATATTAACAGGAGATGTATGGATATGATAATTAAACCATCTACCGCATTGAGAAATGATTATGGAGAATTATGATGTTAAATTTTTATAGGCCGCAACAGGAAAAAGAAGTTGTTATTTTAAGGATATTAAATGCAAAAAGAGAGTATGATGCTCAAAGGAGATACGATAATGAATTATAAATTTGAAAACCGATATTATTCCACTGATGAAATATTGTCGGAATATGTTCATAAGGTGCTTTGCAGAAAACTGAAGGTTATGGGTGCGATTATTGCCGCAGCGGCGCTTATAATGCTGTTTATCTCATTTCTCGATAATAATTACATACTGTCGGCTGTATTTGGCGTTTGTCTGTTTATCTCTGTTTGTGTCACGGTTCTTTCCCCTTCGCTTATGCTAAAGCAGTTAAAGGAAAGTGACAGACGCATTCATAATGACAAAAAATTTGAAACGGTTGTGCAATTCGGCGACAACATTTCCATATCGGAGGGAGCGTTCTCTCTGGCCATAGAATTCGCGCAGATACTGAAAGTGTATTCTTTGAAGCATTCATATGTGCTTATGTTTGGAAAAAACAATGCAATCATTATCAATCCGGATACCTTTACACTCGGAACCTTTGAAGAGTTCAAATCCTTTATTCAGTCAAGGTGTCATCTCGTAAAATGAGCATCATGGGAATTCCGATATTGCATCTAAATTAAGCAAATGAGACAGTATGAGCTTGCAGCATTCAAAAGTGATGCAGGTTCTTTCATTTTTATACAATCAATTATTAAAAGAATCTAATATATCTATGTCAGATTAATAATTTTGTTTTGTCCGGCGGTTTTTGCCGGAACATCATAGGCATGGGAATCCATTCTCTTATTGACTATAATGAAGGAATAAAGCATAATAGATATGAAAATTGGAGGTCTCTATGTCAAAGTGGATTAAGCATTTAAAAACAATAAATCATCATAAATGGCTGGTTATGAAATATTGCTTTCGGGCAGGTTTATATAAGCAGGGCCTTCTCCATGATTTGTCCAAGTATTCCTGGACGGAATTTTTAGTGGGGGTAAAATATTATCAGGGGAATCGCAGCCCCAATAATGCAGAACGGGAAGCAAAAGGATACAGCCTTGCCTGGCTTCATCATAAAGGAAGAAACAAACACCATCTGGAATACTGGATTGATTATAGTTTAAACGAAGGCGCTCCCATGGCCGGGATGAAAATGCCGGTTAAATATGTGGTTGAAATGTTCTGCGACCGGATAGCCGCAAGTAAAAATTATAATAAGGAAAATTATACCGACGGGGATCCCCTGAATTATTTTATGGCTTCCAAAGAGCATTATTTAATTCATGAGGATACCGAAAGGTTATTGGAAAAGCTTCTTGTCATGTTAAAGGAGAAAGGAGAAGATGAAACCTTCCGTTATATCAGAAAGGAATTGTTGGTAAAAGGGTAAATTAACGGACTTATAAAAATAAATCAGACCTCAAATAGGAATGTACTATTGAATGTACCTAAAGATTGCAGAGCTGTTTTAGTTGTGGCCTTTCAGGGTACATTTTTTATTTCCTATGAAAAGGACGGAAAAATTTATGACAGAAATACGGATCCGGAATTAATCAGATGGTTAAGACCTTCCGGGAATTAGATGCCAAAGGATACTTAGCGGACGATATTTTTATCGGTGAATTTTGTAAATTATTTAAAACTATCCGAATCAATGAAGCGAAGCGATTATTGGGAAAAACAGATAAAAAAATAATTGAAATCAGCAGTCTGATGGGATATGAGAATGTAAAGCATTTTATGAAAATTTTCAAGTCCGTCTGCGGCGTGTCCCCGTCGGAATACCGGAAGAATGCCCAGGTGGGCAAATTAGATTTTATCCCGTAATTTTGGCCTGAACAATTTAAAATCAAATCAATATATATCCATAATTATTAATATTACAAAGATGGGAGGAGTTGTCGTACTGACGCTATTCTTTACCCTATTTGGCACTTTGTTAAGTCAGTCATGTGCTTTTATATGGTAGTTAAATGCTTAGTGCGACAGCTTCAAGGTTATGAGCAAGCAGCACAGCGGATTACGAATATCCGTTTTGACTTATCGTGGTGATCATGAGTTGCGCACCATATCAGCTTAAATATTAATTATGAGGTAGTTAATCAGGACAGTTTGTGATAAGATATATATCGGATTTGTTTAACGAAATTGATAAAGCTGAGGTAAAACATGCACGATTTAAGCTTATATGAAAAGAAAATCATAAAGGATGATGAGTTTCCCGTACAGATGTTTGAAAACAGAATCCGGATACCGGGTACCTATTTTCAGCCCCACTGGCATGAACACTTGGAGCTTCATTATATTTTAAAGGGCCGGGGGATTTTTTACTGTAATCAAAAGCCTCTTTTAGTAAAGGAAGGAAGCCTGGTAATCATCAACGGCAATGAAATTCATGAAGGGATCAGTTATACACCGGATTTTCATGCCTTGGTCATTATTTTTGAAATGGATGCTTTTTCGAAAGAAACAGCGAATTATAAAGTTATTTTTAAACCTCTTATTGATTCGGATCCGGTAATTAGCGATTTGTTGATGTCAATTTATAAGGAAGAGATTCATAAAAATTCCGGCTATAAATTAGCTATGAAGGGAAAATTTTATGAGCTGATTGCATATCTGTTGAGAAATTATGTTGCACAAAACCTGTCTGACAGGGAGAATACAAGCCGCATGAAGAATTTAGGCAGGTTAAATACGGTGCTTAAGCATATCCAGGAGAACTATACGGAGCCTATATCAAACAGGGAACTGGCAGATGTGATTCATATCAGCGAATACCGTTTCTGCCACCTATTTAAGGAGAGCATGGGAAAAAGTCCCTTGAGCTATATAAATGAAGTACGGCTTAAAAAAGCTTATCAGTTGCTGGAACAGAAGGAAATGACGGTCTATCAGGTCGCGGCAGCCGTAGGGTTCCAGGATTATAACAATTTTGGACGTCTGTTCCGTAAATATTATGGATTTCCGCCTACGAAAGTATGGGTAGGAATAGCAAGATAATATGTGTTATCAGCAATACATGAATAGCTTTTTAAAAACAAAAATTATATTATAGAAACAAAAATCATGTTTCTATAATCGGATGGACGGCGCAAAAACAGCGCCTTTTATCAGAAGAAAAAAATATCTTCTGATAAGGGATATTATAGAAACGAAAACCGGATATGCGGTGCAAAAATATAAAATGACATGAAAACAGGAGGATGATTATGAAGTTGGGAACTTTTTCGGTGGTTTTGGGAAGTATGCCGTTGCAGAATGCTTGTGAGTTTTTAAGCCGGAACGGCGTTCAGATGATTGAGATCGGTTGCGGCGGATATCCCGGTACAGCCCATTGCAAGCCGGAGGTTTTGTTAAATGATGAGAAAGAGCTGGCTGAATTCACTAAAACAATCAAGGATAATAATCTTAAAATCAGTGCCTTAAGCTGTCACGGCAATATGGTGCATCCGGTAAAAGAGGTGGCGGCAAGGTTTGATGAAGATCTGACAAAAGCAATTCTGTTGGCTGAGAAGCTGGGAATCCCGGTTATTAATACATTTTCCGGCTGTCCGGGAGGAAGTGGGGAGGACAAACAGCCCAACTGGGTGACCTGTCCGTGGCCGGAAGACTTTACGAAAATCTTGGATTATCAATGGAATGAGATTTTGATTCCATACTGGAAACAGAAAGTGGCTTTTGCAAAAGAACATGGCATCCATAAAATAGCCCTGGAACTCCATCCGGGTTTCTGCGTCTATAACACGAAAACTTTACTCCGTTTGCGTGAGGCGGTGGGACCAGAGATTGGAGCTAATTTTGATCCCAGCCATTTAATCTGGCAGGGAATGGATCCCTGTGCATGTATCAGGGAGCTTGGCAAAGCAGGGGCAATTTATCATTTCCATGCCAAGGACACGAAAATAGATGCCATCAATTCAGCTCTTAACGGTGTATTGGATACCACCCATTATGCAGATGAAATTAACCGTTCCTGGATATTCCGCTCAGTGGGCTATGGACATGGGGAAGAATACTGGAAAGCTATAATTTCCGAGCTTAGGCTGGCAGGTTATGATTACGCCATCAGTATAGAACATGAAGACAGTTTAATGTCAGGAAAGGAAGGACTGTTAAAAGCAATCCAGTGCCTTAAGAATGTATTGATTTATGAAGAACGGGAAAGTATGTACTGGGCTTAATTTCACATCGGAAGGTTGTTTATTATCGAACAGGGAAAATCCGTCCTATCCGATAATAAACAATACATGAGGATGCACATGAGACCTGTAAGGCATTATGTCGCAAAGCGACCAAGCGTCGGCGCAGAGTTCAGATTATTTAAATGAGCACTCCCGGAAACTCCCCTGTACGCATCTTTGCGGCTGATTTTTCGGTTACACACAAATTTAATCAACGTACGATCAACGTATGCTTCATAAATTTGTGCATATCTGACAAAAAATCATACAAATCTGTATTCAAAGAGTTTCCGAAAGTACTTTAAATGAAAAAGGAGAAAAGTAATGGAAAAGCAAAATTTTATGATTGGAATTGTAGGATTTGGAGGTATGGGCGACTGGCACAGAGAACTTATAGATACCATAGACGGTTTAAAGGTAGCCGGCATTTATGATATTAAAGAATCCAGGGTTAAGTATGCCGGGAAAGCCGGTGTAAAAGCATATGAAAGCCTGGAAGCATTGTTAAGGGATGACCGTATTGATATCGTATTGGTTTCCACCCCCAATGATCTGCATAAGCCGATTGCAATAAAGGCTATGAAGGCCGGCAAAAATGTGGTAAGTGAAAAGCCGGTAACTCTAAGCTCTAAAGATTTACAGGAAATGATCGATGTTTCCAAGAAAACAGGAATGTTATTTACCGTCCACCAAAACAGACGCTGGGACGAAGATTTTTTAACCGTGAAGAAAATATATGACGAACGCCTTCTTGGAGAGGTTTTCCGCATTGAATCCAGGGTCCATGGTTCCAGGGGAATTCCCGGAGACTGGCGCCAGGAAAAAGAACACGGCGGCGGCATGATTTTGGACTGGGGTGTGCATCTGCTGGATCAAATCCTTTTTATGATGGGAAATACGAAATTAAATACCATATATGCAGCGGAGACACATATTACCAACCAGTTGGTGGATGATGGTTTTACTGCTGAACTTAAGTTTGAAAATGGTGTGGAGGTAGTGGTAGAGGTAGGTACCAATAATTTTATTAATTTGCCCAGATGGTATATGTTGGGTGTAAACGGTACGGCAGTTATTGAAGACTGGAATTTAAACGGAAAAATTATTTGTGCCGCCGGTAAGGGTGAAACCGACGTGGTTCCGGTCCGGACTGCCGCCGGTCTTACGAAAACCATGGCGCCCCGCAGGGAAGACACCATACAAAAGCAGGAGCTTCCTATTGTAAAAAGTGACATCAGGGACTTTTACCGTAATGTTATGAAAGCAATAGAGAAAAAGGAAGAACCTAAAATTAAATTGCCGGAAGTGATGCGTGTCATGAAACTTATGGAGGCAATTTTTGAATCTGCCGGGAAGCATAAGGTAGTTCATTTTGAGTAACATAATTATTAGAGGAAAACCAGTGTAGCATCTAGCTTATAATGAACTTTATCACAATGAGATTTTCCAAACTAACTGAGTCAAACTTTCTAGCGTAGCCGCCGCTGCGCCGTCAAAACACACTAAATAAAGGAGTTTTAATTATGGAGCAGATAAAAATAGGAACCTGTATACCGGGAACAAAGGCTGTCGAATGGCTCCCTCATATAATAAAGGCCGGATTTGAGACAGTTTCCCTTAATTTTCATATGTCTTTGGAGAATACGGATTTAATTGAACTTTCTAAGAGGGTAAAAGATATACTGGGTGATTCCGGCGTGCAGGTAACCTGTCTGGGATTTTATTGCAATCCTTTGCAATATGAGGAGCATAAAAAAAACCTGGAATATTGCATTGATTCTGCAGGTCTCTTTGGAGCAGGCATTGTCAGTACCTTTGCGGGTGCACTGGAAGAAAGGCCGGTGGAAGAAGCCGTACCTGTGTTTGGTAAGGTGTTTAAAGAACTAACCAGGCGAGCGGCGGATAATCAGATAAAAATAGGAATCGAGAATTGTCCCATGGGCGGAAGCTGGCAGCGGGCCACCTGTAATATTGGCTTTAACCCAAAAGCATGGGAGATGATGTTTCAGGAGGTGCCGGAAGATAGTATGGGTTTGGAATGGGAACCGGCACATCAGATGGCACAGTTGATTGATCCCGTAGCCCAGCTAAGACAATGGATTAAAAAAGTAGTACATATCCATGGAAAGGATGCTTCCGTAGATTGGGAGGTTGTCCGCCGGACCGGTGTATCTGGTGCGGAGAGATTTGCATGGGACAGGACGCCGGGATTTGGAGATACCGACTGGAGGGAT
Source organism: Clostridiales bacterium (assembly GCA_015655075.1). Lineage (GTDB taxonomy): Bacteria > Bacillota > Clostridia > Lachnospirales > Lachnospiraceae > Anaerocolumna. Next base: position 44,164 of record JAATFT010000055.1, read on the forward strand.
ATTATATCTATTCTGCATAGGGGAGGTTATAGCGAGGACATCTGTATAGAAGGCTATCATGATCTTATATACAGGGAGGACTGGGAGATGACCTCACAACTCCATGCCTTGAATTATTTAAAATGGTGCCGCGGGGGTGAATTTGTTCCAAATCCCTGGGGTAAAAATGAATGATGCAGGTCAATACAAGCTTTACCTGTATGGTTATGGACAAATAGCGGAGCGGACTCGGAATTTCCGCTTTGACTATTAAATAAATTCATTTATATTCCAGTATTAATTATTTTATAATGCATAAATTAATATCGGAACACAGTTTATTTTGAATACTCTCGTTAACTATTTGAAAATTGAATGGATATCGGGAGCGTTCTTTTATTTATTGGAGGATGTAAATTACTGCAGGATATAAATTATTGTAGGAAAATCAATGGAGAACGTACATTATGGAGGGCAGAATGGAAGAATTATTTGTGGAAACCAAAGACGGCAATATTAAGATTGATGATAGTATAGTTGAAAAATATGATTTGAAAAAAGGAACCCTATCCCCTTTTACACAGAGTCATATTGTAGATAAAAACGGTGATTTTAAAAGGGAAGAGCCGCCCAAGGAAAAAGTCTCCCTCAATCAGGGGGATGATGAAATTGAAGATATGGAAAACGGTCTGCTTTTATCAACCTCGGAAATGATTGATATCGCACAGGGAGTGGATTCGGATATATAATTCAACCTAATAATGGGAGAAGATTCTGGGAAAATTTTAAGCTTACCTGTCTTACGGCAGGAATTTGGTATTATTTCTCGAAATTCATGGGAAATACAATGCAAATTTTTTTGTATATAGTAAATTTCATGAATTTTACAGTATCTTCTGATTGAAATATTATACTTGACAAATGGTAACCAATTACAGATAATTGTATATAATTGGTTGCCATTTTTTATCGAATAGGAAATTGCGCCCTATTCCATAAAAAACCCATCGGGGGATGCGCATGACGCGTCAGAGGTAGTTTGTCACTGAAGTGACGGCACGTCAGCGCCAGAGTCTGACAAGTCAGATTCTTTCTTGGCGTATAGACAATTACACACTCGCAAACGGTGGAAACCGGCGCGGCGTGTTTTTTCTGATTTTAACGAGAGTGCTCTTAATCTGAATGGAGGATATATTTTATGAGAACAGCTCTAATCTATGCTACAAAAACAGGCCATTCAAAGAAACTGGCAGAGGCAATTGCAAATGAGCTAAAGATAACTGCATTAAATATTAATACGGATCCCAAACTGGAGGATATGGATTTGCTGTTTATTGTCGGCGGAATATACGGAAATCAAAGTCTGCCGGAATTACTGGTTTACCTGAAGAGGCTGGACGGCAAAAAAGTGAAGAAGGCAATCCTTATTACTTCCTGCGCTTCTAAAAAAACAAAACAAAAAGCGGCAAGAGAAATATTGACGGAAAAGGGGATAGCGGTGGATGAAGAGGAATTTATCTGTCAGGGCAGCTTTTTGATAATGGGAATGGGACATCCGGATAAAAACGACTTAGATAATGCCGCGGCGTTTGCCGTAAAGGCGGTTTTGGGAGCGTAGCACCACTATGCACCCAAAATCGCTCCTTGCCTCCCACAAAGTGGAGCATCCAGCCCGGCACAAGCATTTTTCAAACACATTCTAGAGCGTGCTTGAAAAATCATTGTACCGTTCTGACCGCCCCACTTTGCGGTATTCTGCGTCAAAACATGGGCTTGTATTATCGGCGGTTTTGCATGGTGAATTTTTTGTACTAGCTCCCATGGCATAAAACATCTGCCTGCAGATGTTTTACTGCCTTAATTCAGGGTGTGAAAAATATGCTTTTTATTTTTAACACTATTTTATAGTATGTTTTACTTGCTGAATACTTGCATTTATTACCTGTTCAAATTATAATGGCAATAGTGCTTGTATACGCAAGCATATATCGGTTTTATTTTGAATGAAAAATCAGTCATACGGGAGTCGAAATGAAGAAAAAGAAATTGAAAAGTACGGCTATTATATTGTTGTCGGTAATATTACTTGTCGGGTGCGGTTCTAAATCTGCCGGAAGTTATTATAAAGAAGGATTGAAGTATTTTAACAACGGAAGCTATGTCAAAGCGGAAGCCAGTTTTCTGAAAGCCTTGGAAATAAACGGAAACCGTGCCGACTATTATATAGATTATGCCATGACTTTAGTACAGCTTGGCAAATTCGAGGAAGCCGCCCAATATTTTGACCGGGTTATTTTAGATAAGGATAACGGTATTGTCAATAAAAATAATAAAGCCGCCTACCGGGGCGAGGGCATTGCTTATTTTAAATCCCATGATTATAAAAAGGCCATAGAACAATTTGACAAAGCGCTGGCCATTGATGAATTAAGAGATTTAGATAGGGATATCTTATATTATAAAGGGAATTCCCAGGCCAAAGCAGGGCTTTTTAAAGAAGCGGCACAAACCTATACCGCCATTTTAAAGGAAAAACCATCGGATGCCTATACCTATTACAGCAGGGCCTATGCATACCGTATGCTTAAATATTACAAGAAAAGCCTGGCGGATTACGATAAAGCAATTAAACTGGATAACAATAATTATGATTATTACCTGGGAAAGTACTTTTTGCTGGCTGAAGAAGGCGATACGGATGAGGCTGCCGCCGTATTGAAGATGGCGGCCAACATAAAAGGGACAACCAAAGAGGATGAATTTAATCTGGCGAAGGTCCATTATTACATGGGTAACTATGATGACGCCGTTACAGAATTTAGCGAAGCCTTAAAGAATGAATTTACGGAATCCTATTTTTTCCTGGGTAATATTTATGAGCAAAAAAAAGATTATGAGAATGCGGCGTATAATTACAGTATGTATATTACACAGGGGGCTGATATAACGTCTGCGGTGGTTTATAATCAGATTGCATTTTGCCTGATCCGGCTTAATAATTATGAAGAAGCGTTATCTTATATTCAGTCAGGCCTGCAATATAATGATATTGTTTTTAATCAGCCGTTGAAACGCAATGAAATTGTAGTTTATGAGAATATGGGTGAATTTGAAAAAGCTTATGATCTTATGAAGGAGTATCTGGCCGAATATCCGGAGGACGAGGATGCTGCGGCTGAAAATGAATTTATAAAGACCAGGCTGCCGCAAGCAAGCGCATCCCATAAAAAATAAATGTGTTGATGTAACTTGCAGTTAAATAGGGAAGTACGCCGGAATTTTAAGATACGGCGCCGGAACACAGGTTTTTTGTATGTTCCCGGTGCATGGATTTATAGGAACCCATGCAGTTTAGCGGTCATAATAGATTCCTTATTTCAAATACGGGAAAATTTTAGGAGGTATGCATGGGTGAACTGTATGAAATAAAAGAGAGAGAGGAACGGCTGATCCTGGTTGGCGTTGCAGTAAGCGATGGGGACGATACGGCGGAATCGGTGGAGGAATTGGAAGAGCTGGTTAAAACTGCCGGCGCAGTAACCGTAGGGAAGATAATTCAAAACAGGGAGAGTGTTCACCCCGGAACCTATATAGGTAAGGGTAAAATAGGAGAAGTAAAAGAATTATTAGCCAGGTTAAATGCCACCGGAGTGGTATGCGATGATGAATTGTCTCCCGCCCAGCTTAAAAATCTGGGGGGTGCCCTGGAAGCAAAGGTCATGGACAGGACCATATTAATATTGGATATCTTTGCCCAACATGCCACTACAAAAGAAGGTAAAATCCAGGTTGAGCTTGCCCAGTTGCGATACCGCTTAACAAGACTGGTGGGCATGCGTGGTTCCATGTCCAGACTGGGCGGCGGTATAGGAACCAGAGGACCCGGTGAAAAGAAGCTGGAAGTGGACCGGAGGTTAGTCAGGGACCGTATATCTCAACTGAAACGTGAATTATCTGATGTAAAGCAATACAGGGAAACGTCAAGGGAGCAAAGAAGCAAAAGCTTAATCCCCATAGTTGCTATTGTAGGCTATACCAATGCGGGAAAATCAACTTTATTAAACCGATTGACTGGGGCAGGGGTATTGGAGGAAGATAAATTATTTGCCACCCTGGATCCGACCACAAGAAATTTAACCCTGCCAAGCGGACAGCAGATATTATTGACGGATACGGTAGGATTTATCAGGAAGCTGCCCCACCATTTAATTGAAGCTTTCCGGAGTACTTTAGAGGAAGCTAAATACGCGGATATCATCCTCCATGTAGTGGATAGTTCCAGTCCATCAGCCTATAAACAAATGCATGTAGTATATGAAACCCTGGAAAATCTCAGGGTAAAGGACAAACCTGTCATAACGGCTTTTAATAAACAGGATTTATTGGAAACGGAATTAATTATTAAGGACTTTAAGGCGGACAGGGCGGTGAAAATATCAGCGAAGGAGCTTACGGGACTTGATGAGCTGCGGGAAGCCTTTGAAGAGATACTCCGTGAACGTAAAATTCTTCTGGAGAGAATATTTTCCTATCAGGATGCCGGAAAAATTCAGCTTATAAGAAAATACGGACAGCTGTTAGAAGAGGAATATCAGGCGGAGGGAATCTATATTAAAGCATACCTGCCCAAGGATGTATACAACAGGATATAAATAAACATATAATAAAATAGAATATAGAATATAGAAGGGCCGCTGATAATAAGGCATATATGGATTTATTTCGGGCGGTCCTTTTTTATTTAATAGGAAATTCCGTCCTATAAGGCAAAAAGTACCACCTGCAGGATGCGCATGACGCTTGCAGGGTATCATGCCGCAAAGCGGCCAAGCGTCAGCGCAGAGTTTGCTTTGCAAACTCTTTCTTAGTTTACTTTGAAATATAAATTCGCAATGTTCTAATTCCATGCATATTAAGTCAAAAGTTCAGAATTCACAAAAGTAAATGGGTATTAAGAACTAAATTTTGCTACTATATATAGTGGTATATATAAAAATTCATTATATATATTGTAGTTTGTTCTTGACTTGATAAAAAAATTCTGCTATTATATAATTTATGGGACGCCTACAAAAGACAAGGCAACAATAGAAAAAGAAAGGGGATTTAATTCATGATTCATGTGGTAAAAAGAGATGGTGAAATTGCCGATTTTGATCTTTCCAAAATATCAGGAGCTGTATCCAAGGCTTTTAAAGCAACAGAAAAAAAATATACCGAAGATATTATTAATTTATTATCCTTAAGAGTTACGGCGGATTTCCAGAGTAAGGTTAAAGAAGGGCAGATAAGTGTTGAGGATATACAGGACAGTGTGGAACATGTTTTGGAACAAACCGGTTATACGGATGTTGCCAAAGCATATATCTTATATCGTAAGAACAGAGAACGCATCCGTAACATGAAATCAACCATCCTTGATTATAAAGAAATCGTCAACAGTTATGTGAAGGAAGAGGACTGGCGTGTAAAAGAGAATTCCACGGTTACTTATTCCGTAGGCGGATTAATCTTACATAATTCCGGCTCTATTACTGCGAACTACTGGTTATCCGAGATCTATGATGAAGAAATTGCCAATGCTCATAGGAATGCGGACATTCATTTACATGATCTCTCCATGCTGACCGGCTATTGTGCCGGCTGGTCCTTAAAACAGCTGATTCAGGAAGGCTTGGGCGGAATACCCGGTAAGATTACTTCTTCTCCTCCAAGCCATCTATCCACCCTTTGCAATCAGATGGTTAATTTCTTAGGTATTATGCAGAATGAATGGGCGGGTGCCCAGGCATTTTCTTCTTTTGATACCTACCTGGCTCCCTTTGTAAAGATTGACAACCTGTCCTACCGTGAGATAAAGCAGTGCATTCAGTCCTTTATTTACGGCGTCAATACACCAAGCCGCTGGGGTACGCAGGCTCCATTTTCCAATATAACCTTAGATTGGACGATTCCGGATGACCTGGCTGAACTTCCCTGTATTGTAGGCGGTAAGGAAGTGGATTTTAAATATAAGGACTGCAAGAAAGAAATGGATATGGTCAATAAAGCCTTTATTGAAATCATGTTGGAAGGAGATGCCAACGGGCGGGGATTCCAGTACCCCATACCCACCTATTCCATTACCGGCGATTTTGACTGGTCCGATACGGAAAATAACCGGCTTTTATTTGAAATGACCGCGAAATACGGTACGCCTTATTTTTCTAATTATATCAACAGCGATATGCAGCCCAGCGATGTTCGTTCCATGTGCTGCAGGCTTCGCCTTGACTTAAGGGAACTTAGAAAGAAGACGGGGGGTTACTTTGGTTCCGGAGAAAGTACCGGTTCCGTCGGAGTTGTAACCATTAATATGCCAAGAATTGCCTATCTTGCTTCTTCCGAAGAAGATTTCTTCAGGCGTCTGGACCGTATGATGGATATTTCAGCCCGTTCCTTAAAGGTAAAGAGGGATGTTATCACGAAACTTTTAGAGGAAGGGTTATATCCTTATACAAGGCGTTACCTGGGCACCTTTGAAAATCATTTTTCCACCATTGGTCTGATAGGCATGAATGAGGCTGGTCTTAATGCAAAATGGCTGGGCAAGGATATGACCGATCCTGCAACCCAGGCCTTCGCTACAAAAGTATTAAATCATATGAGAAAACGTTTGTCCGATTATCAGGAAGAATACGGAGATTTATACAATTTAGAGGCTACACCTGCGGAATCGACCAGCTATCGTCTGGCAAAGCATGACAGGAAACGCTGGCCGCTGATTAAAACGGCGGGTAAGGAAGGAGATACTCCGTACTATACCAACAGTTCCCATCTGCCGGTAGCTTATACCGAAGATATCTTTGAAGCCCTGGATATTCAGGATCAGCTTCAGACCCTGTATACATCGGGAACCGTTTTCCATGCGTTTTTAGGGGAAAAATTACCGGATTGGCAGGCGGCAGCCAAGTTAGTCCGCACCATAGCTGAAAATTACAAGCTCCCTTACTATACCCTGTCCCCGACTTATTCCATCTGTAAAAATCATGGTTATCTAAGCGGAGAACAGTTCAAATGTCCTGAATGCGGGCAAAGTGCGGAGGTCTACAGCCGCATTACCGGTTATTATCGTCCGGTGCAGAACTGGAATGAAGGGAAGGCACAGGAATATAAGAACAGAAGGCTCTATAAGGTGGAGCGTTCCAGACCGATGCCGGTTGGCGGCTGTGAGCATGAGGATATTTCCCTGTGTGTGGATGAGATTGCGGCGGCAGATTCCCGCCATAATGCGGCATATCTTTTTACAACCAAAACCTGCCCCAATTGCAAGATGGCCAAGGAATTCTTAAAGGATTATCCTTATATTTTAGTGGACGCGGAGGATAACCCGGAGCTTGCCATGGAGTACGGGGTAATGCAGGCGCCTACCCTTGTAGTCGTAAAGGACGGACAATACAAGAAATATGCCAATGCCTCCAATATAAAAGGTTTTGCACAGGAGCAGACGGCCATTCTATTTTAATGAAACGAGTTTTATGTAACGATAATGGTATTATAAGGAAAGCATAACGATTGTTTTAAGAAGAATTTATAAGGAAAATTCAGTTTATTTCATCCTGAATGTGAAAATGGCAGATTAAGATAAGGCAGGAAATTCCCCGTTTCTTAGAGCGTGTTTGAAAAATGCTTGTGTCGGGTTGGGTGTTCCGCTTTGTGGGAGGTAAGGAGCGATTTTGGGAGCGTAGCGGTGCTACGTTTCCAAAATTGTGACGCAGCATACCGCAAAGCGGGGCGGTCAAAACGGTGCAATGATTTTTTAAACACGCTTTAGTACAGTCTTGCATAAGTTTTGCTGAAATCATTGAAATCTATGCAAGGCTGCACTAGGTTAGAAACGGGGAATTTTCTGTCTTCAGGCGGTTTGGTAATAGGTTATGGGCAAGTAGTGATAGGGGATTTTGCGAATATCCGTAACTTAAGAGAAACTTAAAATGTTAAGAATTGACCGATTTCAGGTATGATGATATAATTGCCATAGAGAAAACAGGACAGCATGGGGTTTCCGACAAAACGTCTGATTAAAAAGTTAAAGGAGTGCTAAGTATGAGTCTGGCAGATAAAATATTTATTGATATGTGTAAGGATGTCCTGGAAAACGGCGTCAGTACGGAAGGTGAAAAGGTGCGTCCCAAATGGGAGGACGGGACAAGTGCCTATACCATTAAAAAATTCGGTGTGGTAAACCGTTATGATTTATCCAAGGAGTTTCCGGCTATTACTTTAAGAAGGACCGCCATAAAAAGCTGCATTGATGAATTGTTGTGGATATGGCAGAGGAAATCCAACAATGTTAAGGAACTGATGAGTCATATCTGGGACAGCTGGGCGGACGAAACCGGCTCTATCGGCAAGGCATATGGTTACCAATTGGGAGTAAAGCATAAATATAAAGAAGGTGAAATGGATCAGGTTGACCGGGTTATTTACGATTTAAAAAATAATCCTTACAGCCGCCGTATTATGACCAATATTTATGTACATCAGGATCTTTATGAAATGAATTTATATCCCTGCGCTTATAGTATGACTTTTAATGTGACCAGGGAAAAGGGCGGCAATAAACTTAGGTTAAATGCAATTTTAAATCAGCGTTCCCAGGATATCCTGGCGGCAAATAACTGGAATGTATGCCAATATGCGGTTTTAGTCCATATGCTGGCGCAGGTATGTGATATGGAGGTTGGGGAGTTGGTCCATGTTATTGCGGATGCCCATATTTATGACCGCCATATCCCGATTATTGAGGAAATGATTGCAAGACCCACCTATGATGCGCCAGCCTTTTGGATGAATCCGGATATAAAAGATTTCTATAAATTTAAGGTGGAGGATTTCAGGCTGGATAATTATGCGACCGGCCCTAAAATTGAAAATATTCCGGTAGCGGTTTAATAATTCAGTAACAAAACATAAGAGGATTGCCACAGCAGCGGCTTTTATGCAATAGGACTTCATGTAAAAGAGAACCTTTTCACATAACCTGAACAGCATATCTGCTATAGGGAGGATGGGAGTAAAATATGAACTTAATTGTTGCAGTTGATAAAAACTGGGCTATTGGATATCAGAATAAATTATTGATCAGCATACCTGAAGATCAGCGTTTTTTCCGGGAGAAGACAACCAATAAGGTGGTTATAATGGGAAGGAGGACTCTGGAAACTTTTCCAGGCGGCCGGCCGTTAAAAAACCGTACCAATATTGTTATAACCTCAAAGCCGGATTTTACGGTAAAAGATGCAATTGTGGTACCCGGTGTGAAGGAAGCGTTGGATGCGGCGAAAGAGTATAAATCGGAAGATGTCTATGTCATAGGCGGCGCCAGCATATACAGACAGATGCTTGACGATTGTGATGTGGCCCATGTTACGAAGATTGATTATGCATATCATGCGGATACCTACTTTCCTAATCTGGACGAAAGTCCGGAATGGACCGTGGAGGCAGAATCGGATGAACGTACTTATTACGATATAGAATATACTTTTTATAAATATGTCAGGAAGAAATAGAACCAAACGGCTGCCGTTTCCTTCGCAGGAGCGTGGATTGAAATAAATAAATAAATAGATAGATAGCGGGAGATACCATGATAGAAAAAATTAAGGATAATGTTCTATTTAAAGGATTGACCCGGGAGGAAATTGAGCTTTGTTTAAAATGCTCCGACGCTAAGTTAAAGGATTACCGGAAAAACCAGATCATATTCAGCCAGATGGATCCGCCCAAAGCCTTGTATGTACTGCTTCAGGGTTCCGTGGCGGTTTGTAAGGACACGCCGGAGGGCAGAAGGTATATTGTAACCAATATTGAAGAAAAGGACATATTCGGAGAGGCTTTTGTATTTCTTAAAAAGGCGGATTACAATTCTTATGTATTGGCTAATACGGACTCCGCAGTACTTGCCATACCCAAGGAATACTTTTTTACCACCTGTGATAAATCCTGTAACGCCCATTCTGCTATCATTCAGAACATGCTGGGAATATTGGCCCAGAAGGTATACCTTTTAAATAATAAAGTACAGCTTTTAACCAGCGGGAGTTTAAAACAAAGAATAGTTAAATACCTTTTGGAAAATTGCAATAATAAAAAATATGTAAAACTGACCATGAACCGGGAACAGCTTTCGGCTTATCTCAATGTCACCAGGCCTTCCCTTTCCAGGGAGTTGATTAAAATGCAGGAGGACGGACTCATTGAGGTGGACCGGGATATGGTAAAAATAGTGGATATGGATAAATTAAGTTCATCTTTTTAGATCCTTGAAATTTTAAATTTCTCAACCGGGAACGGTTGCCGGAAAAGCAATTATTCGGATTGCTTTTCCGGCAGCCGTTTTTTTCGCAAAGGCTTGGGGAAATTTACCAAACTATTACAATTAAATTATTCTTAATTTACAAATCGGGTTTATAAACTTATTATGGTGAAAATATTTTTTTCTGCCATACAATTTTATATGTACCAGATAGAAATTAAGGAGGATAATTTCATGCTAAAAAAGTACCGGTTTTCTTACAAAAGAATACTTTCAGCAATTTTAATCAGTGTGATTGCCTTAGGTTCCATACTTGGCGAGGGGTCCATATTTCATGGTAATACATCTGAAGCTGCTGAAATAACAGAAGTTATTACAGGAACAAAAGCATTGGATACTGAAAAAGTTTTGGATACCAGAACTGAAATAACGGAAATTGAAAAGGTAAATACAGATACGCCGTCAGTCACCACAGATTCTGCTGTAACAGTAAAAGCAAAGGGAATATTTATAACAGAAATTTATTTTAATAATTCAGAGAGCGGAAACAATTCTGACACAGATGATTCAATGGAGTATGTGGAGTTATATAACAGTACGGTTAACGATATTTATTTTAAGGATAACTATAAAATCAGTTGTGTAACCGGTTCGGCAATCACTTTTCAGGAGTTATCCGTAGACGGGCTATACAAAGAAGAAGTGATAGTACCGGCAGACGGCGGGGCCATTTTATGGATAAACGGGCAGGAGCTTTTAAATAGGAAAGGGAAGGAGGCGGAAGAAGATTTCAGGAAGTCGAATCATATTGATTCGACAGTCCCGGTTTACACGGTAGCCGGAATGGATGGCCTTTATACAGCCGGAAGATTAGTATTGGAAGAAAAGGAGGGTAAAACGGTATCTGACGCCGGATATACGCAAGAGAATATTACGGCAGGTAAAAGTATACATTTTAAAGTATCGGAAGGAGACGGAACTATGCTGGTTTATAAGCAAAACTACAAACCGTCACCGGGAGTTGTGGAGGAGGAACAACTGCTCTGCCACATAGAGACGGATCCGGATACGATACCTTTGCAGCTTATCGGGGAAGAGCCGGTACGGCAGATTCCCCTTGGAGATTCACTGACCATTCCTATTACCTCCAATAAAATGCTTTTAAGTGCACAGCTTTCCTATGGCTTGATTACAAGTGGAACAGCAGGGGCCATGACGGACATAACCATGGCTTATATGGGTGAAGCAGATGGAAGTTTTTCCTATCAGGGCAGCTTTGTACCGGAGCAATCGGGGGAATACCGGATTCAAATAATTGCCAGAGATCTGGCAGGCAATACAGCCAGTCTGCCAACGGACGATTCCGGCTATACGATAGCGGTAGTAATCAAAGATACCGGAAATGCGCCAATACTTACCTGTCTGGATGAATCCATAACAAGCGTTGATGAAGGACAGGAGCTTAATATTCCCTATTCCTACGAGGACGATATGGGGATACAGAAAATAACCATATATTATAAAACCTCTTCTGCTTCCGACTATAAATATATCGAAACTACTTCCTTTCGCATAGCTGGCAGATATTTTGCCAAAATTCCCGGGGATGAATTGCTGAATCAGGATTATGTAGATTATTATCTGAAGGCGACTAATTTATACCGCAGTACACAAATTCCGGTCAAACGGATAAAAATCAATAAAATTGACGATTTTACCGGTATCCGCGCTAATTTATCCGACGGAGAAAGTTTAGCGGGAAATGTACTGATAACAGCTAAGGATAAGTCGGATAAGGACACTGTTTCCATAGAAATTGACGGCACGAAAATGAAACAGGTTAGTCTATTGGAAAAAGGAGCTTTTTTCACTTTAAGCTTTACCGGAAATGACAGCTATTTTAAAAATGCAGTATCCATTGAAGATTCCATATTAACCTATCTGGCAAAGTGGTCCAATGTGATGTCCTCGAAAGCGGTGTTTGTGGACCAGTCCTATTTTATATACCGGGAAGACGGAAGCTGTGTAATCACGATTTCCCTATGGGCCGGCACCCAGGGAAGCGCCTTTGAGATCGGCAATGATAAAAATAATGACGATTATAAAGCTACGGGATTCCATCTTGTGTTAACCGACGGCACGGTCTTAAATCCGGACAACGGAATAGATCCGGAGGTTATTTACAAAATGGGGGACAGCAAAGGCATGATTGAACGGCTGGATATACATTTTACGGTTCCGGCTGATAAGGTTGACGCATTGGGATATGTTTGGGATACGATCTTAGAAAAGGATGGTTTGCATGAGGTAACCATTAAATCTGCCAACGATTCTAAGAAAATTCAGGTCAGAGTGGATAATACGGCTCCACGGATTACCGCCGATATAAAAAGGAATGAAAAGTTAAATAATCAATGCAGTGCGGAATTTGAGTTTACCGATGATACGGGTATTAATGAAAATACTCTGGAAGTGTATCTCAACGGCAGGATTTTAAAAGCGCCGTATACATTTAAAGGTTCTGAGCTGATAGAGGGAAATAACAAGCTGGTAGTTAAGATTATGGATTTAAATGAAAATCAGGGTATTCAGACAACAGACTTTACTTATCTGAACGGCAAACTTGTAGTAAAGAGCATGACCCAGACCGGAGGGAAAAAGGATAGTATATTGTTAAAAGCCATACTGGGAGATTCTGTAAATGATAACACCGACGTGACTTTCAACGAAGGCAAACGGCTGGAAATCGGGGAGGAAATCAGTGTATGGCAAGGCAGCGGGGACAGTACCGGCAGCAGTGTACCCGGGGCACTGGGAACAGTGACGTCGGAAAAGGGAGAATATCCCTATCAGATTTATGAAATTCAGGCCGAAGGTGAACCGACGGATATTTTACAGGTAAAAATAGGCGCGCAGGCTTCCTATAACAAACCGGTACAATTCTATGTATATAATGTAAGTAATAATAGCTGGGAAATCCTCAACACCAATGAAGAGGACGGTATAAAAAAGGCCGAGTTCGTATTGGAAGACCATATTCAGAACGGGACGGCGAAAGTTTTAGTACAGGCCAGAGGAACTGAAGCGGCTCCCTCTGCCGGGGCAGCGGATACTAAGACCGTCGAAAACGATTACCGGTGGGACGGGACCGAAATTCCGGAACAATATGATTTTTCCTTTGCATGGATTACGGATACCCAGTATTATACGGAGAGCTGGCCGGATATTTTTACCGAAATGAATCAATGGATTGTAAATGAAAAGGAGAACCAAAAAATAAAGTATGTAATCCATACGGGGGATTTGGTGGATGAATTTGAACAGGCGTATCAGTGGGAATGTGCAGATAAAAACATGAAATTGTTTGAAGAGGCCGACCTGCCTTACGGTGTTCTTGCCGGTAATCATGATGTGGCCGCCGGCAATGAATTGTATGAGAATTATTTAAAATATTTTGGTGAAAACCGATTTAAAGATTGTTTGTTTTATGGCGGCTCCTATAAAAATAACTTAGGGCATTATGATTTACTCACCGTTGACGGTGTAGAGCTGATAGTTGTATATATGGGGTGGGATGTTTATAAGAATGAGATAAATTGGATGAATAAGGTGCTTCAGCAGTACAGCGGCCGGAAAGCAATCCTGTGTCTCCACCGTTATATTAAGGAGAAAGGTGCTTTGGATTATACCGGTGAATTAGTGCAGGAAGAGGTTGTTGCTAAGAACGCCAATGTTTTTGCCGTCTTAAACGGGCATTACCATGGGGCGGCAATTAATATTACGGCATTTGACGATGATTACGACGGAGTAAAGGAACGGACGGTTTATCAGATCTGTACCGATTACCAATCGGCAGAAAAAGGCGGTGCCGGATATGTAAAAATGATTTATTTTGATCTGGCTAACGATAAAATTTATATGAATTCTTATTCCGACGGATTAAAAGATTATAATTATTTTGATTCAGAAAAGCTTAGTTCCTACGAGGCGGGAGTGGTTGCGGCAAATCAGGATATATATGAATTAAAGGTTGATTTTGACAGAAGTCCCCGTTCACTGATTATAACTTCTATGGAAGCGGCCCTGTTTACCGATAAAACCATAGGCACTGTGAACAGCAGCAGCAAAACGGCGGAGATTGAATGGACGGGATTGTTAAAGGAAGTGCTGTACGGCTGGTATACGGTTATGAAGAATTCAGCCGGTCTACTTATTCGGGGTGATGTAAATGAGTTCGTATTTCTGCCGACTGTTGTTGAGCCGGAGCCCACGGAAGTACCGAAGCCTACGAAGAAACCGGAGCCCACGAAAAAACCGAAATCCACAAAGAAACCGAAACCGATCAAAAAGCCGGAGTCTGCGGATAGCTCCGCACCTGCCTCTGTTACAGAAAAAATAAATCCCAGTTATACAATACCAACCGGGTTAGCGGCTGTTTATGGGGATACCTTAGCAGATATTGTTTTGCCGGCAGGCTTTGCCTTTGAAGAACGTTCAGCAGCGTCGGTGGGAGATGCAGGAACGAATACTTTTAAGTTGACCTATACACCAACAGATACAGCTAAATATAATATCATAACCGGCATTAAAGTAAAGATAGCCGTAAACAAAGCTGAGCAAAAATTTATTACTTCGGCGAAAGCTACTTATACAAAGACCTGCGGGGATAAAGTATTTTCAGTTAAAGCGGAAGCTTCCGGAAAAGGAATGATAACTTACCTGTCGGATAATATTAAAGTTGCCGCGGTCAATAAAAAGGGAGCCGTAACAATCAAGGGCTGCGGAAAAGCAGTTGTTATCCTTTATGCGGCTGAAACTAAGAATTATAAAAGCGGAGAAAAAAAGATAAAAATAACCGTGAAACCGCGAAAGGTAACGGTGTCTAAGGTTAGCCGGTCCGACTCTGATACGGTGAAACTGGTATGGAAAAAGAATAAAAGCATAACAGGTTATGAAATTACCTATGCTTCTGACAAAGAATTTACTGAGGGTAAGAAAACAGTAATTGTAAAGAGTAATAAAATTACCTCAAAAAATATAAATAAGCTTAAGAAAGGCAGGATTTATTATATTAAAATGAGGGCATACAAAACAGTTAAGGGAAAGAAGATATATGGCGCTTACAGTACTTTAAAGAAAATTAAGCGATGAATTAGTATTCACCGCTACATCTAATCCTCCGCCTTGCCTTTGTTTTATTCATTTGTAACATATGTTACCGAAATTGATTTAATTTTGTTTTATGATTAACACATCAAAGAAAAACAAATAAATCAATTTGGAGGTATTTAACATGGAAAATGCAATGTTTTGTTATCAATGTCAGGAGACGGCAGGAGGTTTTGGCTGTACAAAATCCGGCGTGTGCGGGAAATCCCCGGACCTTGCCAGAATGCAGGATTTACTTGTTTATGTAACGAAAGGTCTATCCGAAGTTACAACCAGATTAAGGGAAGAAGGCCAGGGGGTAGACGGGGACATTAATTATTTAGTTACACTGAACTTATTCACTACCATAACCAATGGGAATTTTGATAATAAAATATTTTACGACCGGGTTAAAATGACCTTAGCTGCAAAAAGGAAGTTATCAGAAAAATTAAATGACAAAAATAATTTACCCGGAGCAGCACTTTGGGAGGCGTCCACAGATAGGGAGCTGGATGCGAAATCCGTAACCGTAGGCGTTTTAACAACAAAGGAGGAAGACATAAGAAGCCTTAGGGAATTAATCACCTACGGCTTAAAAGGACTTTCCGCTTATGTGAAACATGCCCAGGCTTTAGGATTTGACAAGGAATCCATTCATGTGTTTATGCAGAGTACTTTGGCGAAAACCTTAAATGACAATTTAAGTGTGGAGGAGTTGGTTGCCCTTGCCCTTGAAACAGGTAAAACAGGGGTGGACGGAATGGCCTTACTGGATAAAGCGAATACTTCTTCCTATGGCAATCCTGAAATCACCAGGGTTAATATCGGAGTAGGCAAAAATTCCGGTATCTTGATATCCGGGCATGATCTTAAGGACCTGGAAGAATTATTAAAACAAACGGAAGGAACCGGAGTGGATGTATATACCCATTCGGAGATGCTGCCGGCTCATTATTACCCTGCATTTAAAAAATATGCCCATTTTATCGGAAATTACGGCAATGCCTGGTGGAAGCAGAACGAAGAATTTGAATCCTTTAACGGGCCTATTTTAATGACCACCAACTGTATCGTACCGCCCAGGGTCAGCTACAAGGACAGGTTATATACAACCGGTGCGGCAGGTTTTGCAGGATGTACCCATATACCGGAAGAGGGCGGCGGTAAAAAGGATTTCTCACGGATTATTGAACATGCTAAAAAATGTGCGCCTCCCGTGGAAATAGAGACCGGTGATATTATCGGCGGATTTGCCCACAATCAGGTATTTGCCTTGGCGGACAAGGTTGTGGAGGCGGTTAAAACAGGCCGGATTAAGAAGTTTTTCGTTATGGCGGGCTGTGACGGAAGAGCAAAATCCAGAAATTACTATAGGGATTTTGCCAAAGCCCTGCCGGAGGATACGGTTATCTTAACAGCCGGCTGTGCGAAATATAAATACAACAAGCTGCCTTTAGGGGATATCGACGGAATTCCAAGGGTTTTGGATGCGGGACAATGTAACGATTCCTACTCCCTGGCGTTGATCGCGCTGAAACTAAAAGAAGTATTTGAACTACAGGATATCAATGAACTGCCGATTGCTTTTAATATAGCATGGTATGAACAAAAGGCGGTAATTGTTTTGCTTGCCCTTTTATACCTGGGTGTTAAGAATATCCATTTAGGCCCGACCCTGCCGGCATTTTTATCGCCGAATGTGGCAAAAGTATTAGTTGAGAACTTTGGTATAGCTGGTATTAAAACGGTTGAGGAGGATATGAAATTATTTATAGCTTAAGGAATAATCCGGTAGAAGCATATATCCGGTGAGAATAAAAAAATCTAGTAATGGTATAATCATAATTAGAGCAAAAGTGGTAAATTACGGAGCTTATGTAAATTCCAGAATTATTTGGAATTTTACGTAAGCTCTTATTTGGTTTTGCAGGAATTTCTTATGAAATATAAAGCCTGTCAGACGGGAGGCGCATAGTCCAAAGGGGAATTGTCACAGAGATGACAGAGCACCGGCCGATGTACTGCGAATGTAAATTGTATTTTTAGAATTGACAAATTATACTAATTGGACTAAAATAATTAACAGCTTTTAAATTTATATATTGTTAACAGAAAAGTATAAAAAGCGACAAAAATAATAAGATATTAGCGAATATTTTAAATAATTGTATAGCTATCAACTGAAAATGAATATAATAAATTGGAGATGCCGCGCTAGAGTGTGTTTCGAAAATGCCTGTGCCGGGTTGGCTTAGCAAAGCGCTATATATGGTAGAGGATAGCATTAGTGCGGCAATCCCAATAGGGAAAGGAAGGTATAAAATCATGTTTGACAAATTCTTTATTGATTATATGTCTCATATAATACCGGTGGCATTTAATCTGCAGTCTGAAAATGATACAAAAAAGATTGGTAACGGAGATGCAAAATTTACGGTTACTTTAAAAAAACCAATCGACAAAAGCGAATTAATCACCAGTACCTCTCTGGCGTTAGGAGAAGCGTATATGCGGGGAGATATTGAGGTGGATAGGGATTTGTATGAAGTTTTGAATTTATTTCTGGGAGAAATGGGCAAGTTCACAACGAATAAATCGAAGCTCCGCAGCTTGTTATATTCGGCTACAAGTAAAGGAAATCAGAAAAAGGAAGTCACTTCACACTATGATATCGGCAATGATTTTTACAGTCTCTGGCTGGATGAAACCATGAGTTATTCCTGCGGATACTTTAAAGAGGAAAATAATACCCTTTATGAAGCCCAAATGAACAAAATTCATCATACCCTGGAAAAACTATATTTAAAATCCGGCATGTCACTTCTTGATATCGGTTGCGGCTGGGGTGCCCTTTTAATTGAAGCGGCTAAAAAGTATCAGATAAAAGGAACCGGAATTACTCTAAGCCAGGAGCAATACGATAAATTCAAGGAACGGATACAGGAAGAAAAATTGGAAGAGCTTCTTAAGGTGGAAATTATGGACTACAGGGATCTAAGCAGTACAAACCTGCAGTTTGACCGGGTTGTCAGCGTCGGCATGCTGGAGCATGTAGGCAGGGACAACTATGATCTCTTCATAAAGAATGTACACCATGTATTAAAAGAAAAGGGAGTGTTTTTGCTCCATTCCATTACCGCACAGAAAGAACATCCCGGGGATGCATGGATTAAAAAATATATTTTTCCGGGGGGAACCATTCCATCTTTAAGAGAATTAATACAGATTTTACCGGAATATCAATTTTATACTCTGGATGTGGAAAGCCTGCGAAGACATTACAACCGGACCCTGCTATGCTGGAGAAGCAGGTTTTTGGACCATAGAGAAGAAATCGTAAAAATGATGGGAGAAGAATTTACGAGGAGGTGGGAGCTTTATCTGGCATCCTGCGCCGCTACCTTTAATAATGGAATTATTGACCTGCACCAGATTTTAGTATCAAAAGGGGTGGCAAATGATCTGCCAATGATCAGGGTGGTGTAGTTAGAGAGGGACAAACGCATATAGGAAATATTTAAAATACAGCCGCTGCGGTTTGGTATCGTAACGGCTATATTTATCCGTTTTTATTTATCTGTAATTTTAAATTAATTCCGCTTGTCTTGGCCCTCATCATGGTTTCTACGATAGAAATGATTTGAGCACCTGCTTCAACAGGTGGGATGCCGTTTTTATGTATATTGGATACTACAGTTCTTTGGGATTCCGGCTTTTTGCCGCTTGATTCATATGCCAAATAAGCACTCATGCTTTCTCCTGTAGCAAGCCCCGGCCTTTCACCGATTAATATAATGGTTACTTTTGCATTTAAGGCTTCGCTGATTCGATCCATGGTTGCGACGTATTTATATTAATATAAAAGAATTAGCGGATTGGGTGGAGATAATTCTTTGCGGCGATGGGGCAAAAATATGAAAAAATATGTTGTTTCCGTTTCCATTTATGTTATAATTACTAGAGCGTGTTTGAAAAATTATATAAAAGAAAGATGACTATTCCGCTATTTCCGTCACAGGTTTCTTACGAACCGATGCACATGGACATATCCCAAATGCATATGTGGGCGCTGTTTCAATCGAAATTCTGCTGATTTCCCGGGATAACTGAATAGTTGCGAAGAAAGAATGATTTTATGATTAAATTAATAGTGGACAGCACCTGTGATTTACCCGAGGATTATATAAAGAAATATAATATTTCCGTATTATCCCTTAAGGTTTTGCTGGAGGATAAGGAATATCTGGACAAGAAAACAATAACGGTGGACGAAGTTTATGCCGCAATGCGAAAAGGTATTATGCCTAAGACTTCGCAGCCCAGTCCCAATGAAATTTATGAGGTATTTAAAGAGTGTGCAAGCAATGGCAGAGATTTTATTTATTTGGCGTTTTCCCAGGCAATGTCGGGAACTTACCAATTAGCGCGCGGTATATTAAAGGAAATTAAGGAGCTGTATCCCAAAGTGAACATGAAAGTGATTGATTCCAAGGGCGGCTCTGCCGCAACAGGGCTTATAGCGCTTCAGGCAGTCCGGATGGCCGATGAAAAATGTCTGGATTTTATTAAAGTGGTGGAAAAGATTAATGAGCTGATTAGTTGTGTGGAACACATTTTTACAATTTCTGATTTAAGCTGGCTTGTCAAAGGCGGAAGAGTTAGCAAAGCCCAGGGCATGCTAGGTAATATTCTGAATATTAACCCGATCCTTCATGTGAAAGACGGAAAGATGGAAGTAATACATAAGGTAAGGGGAAGGAAAAAAGCGTTGAATATGGTTGTAGATCTATTGGAGGAAAGGGCTAAGAATCTTACGGATCAGATTATTGGAATCAGCCATGCGGATGATTTGGAAACGGCGGAGGAACTGATTGAATTAATAAAATCCAGATTGGGATGTACCAGATTTATTGTGAATAAAATCGGCAGTGTACTGGGAAGCCATTTGGGAATAGGCGGCGTCGGAATCTTTTTTTTCAATAATAATGCAATGGATTTATTAAAAAACACTTGAAAATTACTATTAGGAAGATTAATATAGTAATTATATTAAAAATTTTGAATTATTATGAAAGAAGGATGAGTATCATGTTAGATATTAGAATCGAAAAAACCACAGCCCCCAAGGAACTTCCTAAAGCGGACAATCCCCTAAAATTCGGAACAATATTTACGGATCATATGTTCATTATGAATTATAAAACCGGTAAGGGCTGGCATGATGCAAGAATAGTGCCCTATCAGCCAATCAGTTTAGAACCGTCGGCCATGGTGTTCCATTACGGACAGGCGATGTTTGAAGGTTTAAAAGCATATAAGGCAGAGAATGGAAGAGTTTTATTGTTCCGTCCTGATAAGAACATTGAAAGGGCAAACAAAACGAACCAAAGACTCTGTATTCCTGAAATTCCTGCGGAGGATTTTTTACAGGCTTTAAAGACCGTGGTAAAAACGGAGGAAGCTTGGATTCCCCATAAACCCGGAACTTCTCTTTATATAAGGCCGTTCGCTATTGCAACGGATCCGTTTTTAGGCGTAAGGCCCGCCGATACTTATATGTTTATAATTATATTGTCTCCGGTAGGAGCTTATTATCCGGAAGGCCTAAATCCCGTTAAGATTTGGATTGAAGACGAGTATGTCAGGGCCGTGAGGGGCGGCATCGGAGAAGCTAAAACCGGCGGTAATTATGCCGCGTCCTTAAAATCACAGGTCAAAGCCCATGATGAAGGCTATTCACAGGTCTTATGGCTGGATGGTGTTGAACGTAAGTACATTGAAGAAGTAGGAGCAATGAATATTTTCTTTAAGATTAACGGAACCGTCGTTACGCCGAAGCTGAACGGAAGTATTTTACCCGGAGTTACCAGAGATACTGTAATCCAGCTTTGTAAAGCCTGGGATCTTCCCGTCCAAGAAAGAAGGATATCCATAGAGGAGATCTATGAAGCTCATAAAAACGGTACGCTGGAAGAAGTATTCGGCACCGGAACCGCGGCGGTAATTTCTCCGGTGGGACAGTTAAGATGGGAACAGCATATAATGAAAATAAAAGACGGCGGAATCGGCGAATTCAGCCAGAAGTTCTATGATACCATAACAGGAATTCAATTGGGTAAATTAGAAGATAAATTTAACTGGGCCGTAGAAGTAAGATAATTATAGAAGAAAAATATTATTTAAGGGCTGATCCCTTCCCGGGACCGGCTCTTTTCTTATGGTACGGAAATTACGCTGAATTTAGTCCGTATGAAACATAAAAATGTATAATAAAAGCCGCGTAATTTTAATGTTTGTTGTGCAATAATCATATTGACGGTTAATATATAAATTAGTAGAATTAGAAGATATTTGCTAGCAATATTGTACTTATATATTAAGGAGAAAGCATAGATGAACATTAAAGATGTTATACTTGGAAAACCGTTAAAGAATAACGAGATCAGTCATGAAAAGCTGTCACGGATCTGGGGTTTACCAATTATGGCAAGTGACGCAGTGTCTTCCGTGGCATATGCGATTGAAGAAATACTCTTAATTTTAATACCGGCAATGGGGCTTCTGGCTTTTCATTCACTTCCGTTTATTGTATTGCCTATTTTATTTTTATTGGTCATACTTATATTGTCTTATTCACAAATTATTGACCATTATCCCAATGGGGGCGGTGCCTATGCCGTAGCAAAGGAAAACATCGGTAAGACAGCGGCTTTGTTATCCGCAGCCACATTGACCATTGATTATATTATGACGGTTGCAGTAAGCATTTCCTCTTCCACAGCGGCGCTGGTTTCCGCATTTCCGCTGCTGCATGATTATAAAGTACTTATTTCATTAATATGTGTTTCCCTTATCACACTTATTAATTTAAGGGGAATTCGCGAGGCCTCCAAAATTTTTGGTTTGCCTACCTATATTTTTGTTTTTTCCATGGCGATTCTGATAATCGGCGGATTATTGAAATTAATTACGGGTACATTAAATCCCATAGATTATACAAAACCCATTCTGCCTGAAGAAACTGTGCAGGGAGTAGGAATACTCGTTTTATTAAAGGCCTTTTCTTCCGGGTGTTCAGCTATGTCCGGTGTGGAAGCCGTAAGCGATGCCGTGCCAAGCTTTAAGGAGCCTTCAAAAAGGAATGCAAAACATATTTTATTTATCCTGGGCGGGATAATTGTTTTTATTTTTGGGGGTACGTCAATTCTTGCGGTTCATCTTCAGGTTGCCCCATTGGAAGGACATACCGTATTGTCCCAGATTTCTTCCGCAGTTTTTGGACATACCTTTATGTACTATGTAATCCAGGTATTTACCTCCCTCATATTAATACTTGCGGCTAATACGGCCTATAACGGATTACCTCAGCTTTTATATATACTTGCCCATGACGGATATGCTCCGAGACAGTTTTCCTCCAGAGGAACAAAGCTTAGTTTTTCCAACGGCATTTTATTTATTTTTATTTCGGCCTCCCTGCTGATTATAGGCTTTAGGAGTGAAACCCACAGGCTGATTCCACTATATTCCGTCGGGGTTTTTATATCCTTTACCGTCGCACAGATCGGAATGTATAAGAAGTGGCTCTCCCTTAAAGAAAAAAACTGGCAGTATAAATTCTGGATTAACGGTTTTGGGGCTTTGGTAACTCTTGTTGTTTCCGTTATTGTCTTTTCCATGAAATTTGCGGACGGCGCCTGGATACTTGCCATAGCAATTCCGACAATTATGACAGGGATGTATTTTATTAACAAATATTATGCGAAAATCGGAAAACAGCTTCATTTGGAAACCTTTTATCCGTATTATAATAAAGACGCCGTAAGATCAACCCAATGTATATTATTGGTCCATGACATCAACAAACCGTTTTTAAAAGCCATTAATTATGCCAATTCCATTTCCAGTAATATCACGGCCCTCCATGTATGCCGCCATCCCGAGCATGCCAAAACACTCCGGAAAAAGTGGGATGAACTTGGAATTCCCGTGGAATTGAAGATTATTGAAACACCTTACCGTGATATTATAAAACCCATGGATAATTATTTGTGGCAGAGAGAGCAGGAATTAAATCACGGGGAGAATATTTCCGTTATACTCATAAAATTTATTACGGCCCATTGGCATGATAACCTTTTACATAATCAGACCGCTTATTTTTTAAGTCATCACTTAAGCAAGCATAAAAATATAGCTACGGTTATTCTGCCATTCCATTATATGCTTGACGACAAACATTTTTGTAAATAGCCAATTGCATACGAAAGGGGGAAGGCTCTCTTTCGTACAGTGATAATTCCACTGCAAAATCAGACTTAACACCCATTGTAACATGTCCTTTATATAATAAATCAATCTCCCGGTATTGGCCTAATACCAGACTGGTCAGGATAATACCTGCTGTCTTTTACCCTTGCAATTACCCCTTCCGGGTTTTGCTGCTTTACTAATTGGAACAATTCAATGCCGTACCCGGGAACATATCTGGATACGGCTAATTTTATATTCTCATTGACGGTTTTTTCTAATAATTTTTACAAAATACAGCTGGTCAACTTCTTCCAATTTGGCGAACTGGATTATGTGTATTGTTTTATCCTTTTTGGTTCTAATTTTCTCCGGTTCTTCCTCCGTCATTACACATATTTGTCTTTTTCATATTCATACCCTTTGATAATATCGTCGGAAGTGACCTCCTTATTACAATGGCTGCAATATTTTATATCGAATTATTGCTTTACTTTCTTTGTCCGATTGGTTAAAATGTATATCATTATCCATAGTGGTTTTATATAAACCAATGGGAATTAATACAAGTCCCATACTAATGGAGCCTTTATGTGCAACTCCCATATGATATCCAATAAACGGTATTGGTTAATGGCCGAGTACAATATAAAGAAATATGTTATACTTTCAAAATCCGATAAAGAAACATTTTATCGTTTAAAACTTATATAAAATTTATAAATTAAGAGGAGGAATGCGCTATGAGTGGAAAATCGATGATTGAGGAGTTTCTTAACAGTCTGAAGGAAGTCAATACCCTTTCCATTATGATACGTTTAACCCTGGCAACCTTATGCGGCGGATTAATCGGATATGACAGGGGGAGGAAAAAGAGACCCGCAGGGTTTCGGACCCATATTTTAGTATGTGTAGGTTCTGCTTTGGCCATGCTTACCAATCAGTATATAATAGATATTATGGGATACAATGCGGATCCCACCAGATTAGGAGCCCAGGTCATCAGCGGTATCGGTTTTCTGGGCGCGGGGACAATTTTAATTACCGGGAAACATCAGGTGAAGGGGCTTACTACGGCGGCCGGATTATGGGCGTCGGCCTGCATGGGACTTGCAATTGGGATCGGCTTTTATGAGGGGGCTTTAGCCGGCTGCATGTTCATTTGGGGAAGTATGACTTTGCTTCACCGGTTCGATTCTTATTTTATGTCGAAAACAAAATTAATGGAATTATATGTGGAATTAGTTTCGTTAAAAAGCATCGGTGCGGTTTTTGATTTAATAAGAAATAGTAATTTGGAGATAGTGAATGTTGAAATAATTAAAACGGCGACGGCCGGGGATGTGGTGACACTCTCCATAACCATAAAGCAAAGGGAAAGGCAGGAGCATGAAAAAATAATTACTTTAATCGGAGCATTGGAGGATGTGGTAATGGTGGAAGAAATATAATAGATAACTTGACAAAAAATTATTACTATGCTATAAGGAATTAAAACGTTCCAAGAAACAAAAGTGTTTTAAATCTAACGGTTTGAAACACTTTGCTTTTTAGCGGTATAGAATTGTTTTAAGGAGGGTGGGTTTTGGCTTACGTAAGCCGGAAAGGAATGCTGAAATGGATAGTAAAAGATTGAAGAATGTATTGGCAAACATGGAAAACACAGGTATCTCCCAGATATTAATCTCAGATCCGTTTTCCATATTTTATTTAACAGGAAGACGGATAGATCCAGGAGAACGTTTTGTGGGAATATATTTGAATAAAAACGGAACACATAAAATGTTTATCAACAAGCTTTTTACAGTGCCGGAGGACTTAGGAATTGAAAAAATATGGTATTCGGATAGAGAGGATGGCATGGAATTGCTGGGTAAATATACGGATCATTCCCTGCCCCTTGGAGTGGACAAAATATTTCCGGCAAGATTTTTGATTCCGTTAATGGAATATAAGGCGGCCTCTTTTTACATAAATGCCTCTTCCTGTGTGGATGAAGCAAGGGCGTTAAAGGACGGCGAGGAGCAGGAAAAGATGCGGGCGGTTTCCCGGATGAATGATAAGGCTATGGAGGAATTGCAAAAAAGGATACGCGGGGGTATGACGGAGCTGGAACTGTCGTCGGAATTGGATAAAATCTATAAAGAATTAGGAAGCGAAGGGTATTCTTTTAAAACGCTTGTTGGTTTTGGGGCGAATGCGGCAAAGGGACATCATGAACCGGACCGGACCAAACTACAGGAGGGAGATTGTGTGCTGATTGATATGGGATGCAAAAAAGATGATTACTGTGCGGATATGACCAGGACCTTCTTTTACCAATATGCGGCTCCCCAACATAAGAAAATATATGAGATTGTAAAACGTGCAAATGAGGAAGCGGAGGCCGTGATTAAGCCAGGGGTCCGTTTCTGTGATATTGATAAAACGGCAAGGGACATAATAGAAAAAGAAGGATACGGTGACTGTTTTACCCATCGTTTAGGACATTTTATCGGACTGGAAGTTCATGAACAGGGAGATGTGTCGGCTGCCAATACGGCGGTTGCCAAGTCAGGTATGATATTCTCCGTTGAACCCGGAATTTATTTGGAAGGGGAAACGGGAGTACGTATTGAGGATTTAGTATTGGTCACCGAAAACGGATGCGAAATATTAAATCACTATTCCAAAAAAATGCAGACTATTGGATCCTGAATGAAACAAGCAGGGCGGATGACAAGGAGTATCAAAAATTTCACTAATAGCATAATTTTTTATAAATATTGAAAAAATAATTAAAAATTTATTGACACGTGAAATAAAGCATGTTATAGTATGTAAAACTTATAGAAATTCAATGCCAAACAAAGACGTTTTTAGATATGCTAAAAACGTCTTTGTTTTTTTGCTTTAGAGGAGGTAAGCCTATGTCAATAAGAGTCGCAGCTGATATTGGAGGTACATTTACGGATTTTGTAAGCCTGGATGAAGAAACCGGCAGAATTATTGAAGAAAAAGCACATACCACACCGGCAAATTTTGCGGAGGGTGTTATCTATGCGGTAAAAAAATCCGGAATCAGTTTAAGTGAAGTAAGTTATTTTGTTCATGGAACGACGGTAGTCATTAATGCGATTACAGAACGCAAGGGAGCGCCAACGGCGCTGATTACAACCAAGGGATTCCGGGATGTATTGGAAATCGGACGGGCTAACCGTCCCGATATGTATAATTATTTTTATAAAAAGCCCGTTCCCTATGTTCCGAGAAAATACCGGTATGAAGTTGAGGAACGGGTATCCAATCGTGGCGAAATACTGATTCCTTTAAACGAAGAAGAACTTTTGTCAGTGGCGTCTAAAATCAGGGAAAGCGGTATCAGATCGGTGGCGGTGTGTTTTATTAATTCCTATGCCAATGCCGGGCAGGAGCAGAAGGCCGGCAAAATCTTAGCAGGACAGCTGCCGGATGCGGAAATTACCATATCCTCCGATTTATTAAAGGTATGGAGGGAATATGAACGGACCAGCACGACGGTTTTGAACGCTTATGTTAAGCCGGCAGCCAGACTTTATCTGGATACGTTAAAAGATACGTTAAAAGAAATGGGGCTGAAGGAGGAACCCCATGCAATGCAGAGCAACGGCGGAACGGCTACCTTTGAACGCGCGAAGGAAGTGCCCATCAGTCTTATTGAATCAGGCCCGGTGGGCGGCGTTATCGGAGGAGCGGCGCTGGGCAAAGTAATAAACGAACCCAATATCATCACCTTTGACGTGGGCGGCACTACCGCAAAAACATCCCTGATTTCCAAAGGTCAAGTAAAAATTACCACGGAATATAAACTGGAATGGACGCCCCTTTTTGCGGGTTACCCGGTAAAGAGTCCGGTGGTTGATATTATTGAGATAGGAAACGGCGGAGGGTCCGTTGCATGGATTGACGAGGTGGGAGTACTGAAGGTGGGGCCGAAGAGCGCCGGCGCTGATCCGGGGCCTGCCTGCTATGGAAAAGGAGGCACCCAGGCGACGCTTACGGACGCGAATCTGGTTACGGGGCGAATTGACCCGGATAATTTTCTGGGAGGCACCTTTAAAGTGGATACAGAGAAATCCAGGCAGGCGATTAAGCCCATTGCGGATTATTTTAAAATTTCCGTCGAAGAAGCCGCCATGGGTATTATTAAAACGGCTGCCGGCAACATGCTAAACGCCTTAAAGTTAGTTTCTGTACGGCGGGGCTACGATCCCCAGGACTTTGCCATGCTGGCACAGGGCGGAAACGGTGCGCTGTTAAGCCCGTATCTGGCCCGCGAATTAAAAGTGAAAAAGTGTATCATTCCCAATCTGCCCGGGACATTCTCTGCCTGGGGCATGTTGATGACAGATCTGCGGCAGGATTTTATGCAGACCTGTATCATGCCTTTTGGGAATGCGGATTTGAAAATAGTGAACGACATTTATGGCAGGATGGAAGAGGAAGCGGTTTCCATCTTTAAAAGACAGAATATTAAGGAAAAGGATATTTTATTTATCCGGACAGCCGAGGTCCGTTACGCAGGGCAGGAACATGCGGTATCCACGCCTGTGGCGTCCGGTGCTGTTACGAAAGAGAGCATCAAAGAATGCAGAGAACAGTTTGATATGATTCACGAGCAGAAATATACCTTTTCTCTTCCCGAGGCCGGTGCGGAATTTGTGGGATTTAACCTGACCGCTTACGGCGTGGTATTAAAGCCTGAAATCAAAAAGATCGGAAAAGGCGGTAATTTAGAGGGGGCCGTGAAAGGAGAAAGAAACGTTATGTATGAAGCATACGGCGGGATTCTTTGTAAGGTATACGACCGCATGAAATTAGGCAGGGGAGACAGAATTACAGGACCCGCGATTGTAGAAGAAAGTAAATCCGTCACGGTCCTCTGCCCGGATCAGACACTGGAAGTGGACGCCTATGGAAATTTAATTATTAATACAAAATATTAAATTGTGAAAATGTGAAGAAAAAACATCTTCACACATTATTCTTAAGATGCCCTAGAGCGTGTTTGAAAAATCATTGCGCCGTTCTGAACACCCCACTTTGCGGTATTCTGCGTCGCAATTTTGGGAACGTAGCACCACTACGCGCCCAAAATCGCTCCTTGCTTCCCACAAAGTGGAGCATCAAGCCCGGCACAAGCATTTTTCAAACACACTCTAGAGCGGCATCATGTTTGGATGCATTTAGGAAGTTTAGACAGGAGGGAAAATCATGGGAAAGACAGATCCTTTTACAAGAGAAAACATTGCGCAGGGTTTACTGGCGGCGGCGGACGAAATGTTTTACAGCTGGGGAAGAACCAGCCAGAGCACCATTATTTATGAAGTACTGGATTATGCCTGCGGTTTGACCGATGCAAACGGTAATTTAATCGGCCAGGCAAATGGGGCCACTATGTTTTTAGGGGCTATTACCTTTTCGGCTAAAGCCATTTTGAAAAAGTTTGGAAAAGATAAGATTAAACCGGGGGATGTATTTCTTACCAACGACCCGTTTACCGGCGCGGGAACCCATCTCTGCGACGTGGCGGCGGTGCTCCCCATATTTTATCATAATGAGCTGGTCAGCTTTGCCGTTAACAAAGGCCACTGGAATGAAATCGGAGGAAAGAACCTGGGCAGCTGGTCCACGGATGCCGAGGAGATTTTTCAGGAGGGCCTTCAGCTTCCGGATATCCGTATTTACGACGGAGGCGTGTTTAACGAATCGGTAAGGGATATTATCGGTGCCAACTGCCGTACCCCGGATATGACTCTGGGAGACCTTTACGGTCAGACGGCGGCCCTTCGGATTGCACAGGCAAGGGTATTGGAATTATTTGATAAATACGGAAGGGATGAAGTTCTGGAAAGCATGGAATTCATCCTGGAAAACGGACGGAAAACGGCACTTCTGGAATTAAGCAAAATGCCCAAAGGGGTATTTGAGGCCGAAGATTTATTGGACACGGAAGCAAACGGGGTAAACGACATACCGGTTAAGGTCAAGGTCACAATCACCGATGAAGAGTTTATACTGGATTTTACCGGAACGGGAAAAGCCGTATTTGCACCCATTAATTGTTCGGTTTACGGTGCACAGTCCGGTGCGCGCATTGCTTATTCGGCATTGCTGTCTCCCCATACGCCTCCCAACGACGGTTTTTACAGCCTGTTAAAGGTACTGGTACCGGAAGGCTGTCTGTTTAACGCCAAATCGCCTTATCCGGTATCCTGTGACTGGGAGCCCATCCAGATACTGATTGACGTTGTGATGAAAGCTCTGGCAGAGGCGGTTCCGGAACGTGTTCCCGCAGGACATTTTCTGTCGATTATCGGAACCATTGTAGGAGGCACCGACGATAAAACCGGAAAGCCTTTTGTCTTATGCGAACCCCAGGCCGGAGGCTGGGGAGCCGGCGACATTAAGGACGGCGAAAGCGGTCTTGTTGCAGTCTGCGACGGGGAAACCTTTATTGTTCCGGTGGAAGTATGCGAATACCGCTATCCCATCCGGGTGGAACAGTTTGCATTAAATCCCAAAACCGGAGCGGGGCAGTTTCGCGGAGGACACGGCCTGATTAGGGATTACCGGATTTTAAATTCGAAAGCGGAGGTAACCACGATTGCAAGCCGCCATAAAATTGCGCCATGGGGATTTGCAGGAGGGAAGGATGGTTCCATCAATGATGTTCAAATATATAAAAAAAGGAGCGGCGAGATGAAAAGCGCCGCCACCTGGTCCCACGAGCCTTTGGAGCAGGGTGATTTGATTCGTTTAATCAGCGGAGGGGGAGGCGGATACGGGAATCCGAAGAAACGTCCGGCAGAAAAGGTATTAAAGGACTGGGAAGACGGCCGGATTACCCTGGAGGAAGCAAAGAAGGAATACGGGATCATTATTGATGAAGCCGCAGGTAAAGTTGATATGGAGAAAACCAAAGCGTTTCGTCCATAATTACAAGAAAAGAAAAAAGAGTGCTCAAAATTAGAAAGGAGAATTATATTATGAAAAAACGTATTTTATCAATATTGCTGGCAGTTGTAATGCTATGCCTTACGGTTACCGGATGCTCCGGTTCAAAATCAGGCTCGGGAGAGAATACGGCCGGTGGGGATTCAAGTAATGCAGACACGGCAGGAGGAGATACAACGGGAAAAGACGCGGCAGACGGAGAAAAAATCCTGCGTATCTCACAATCTTCAGGCGGCGAAATTGATCCGGGTGTTATAACCGATTTTACATCCTGCATGGCGGTTGTAAACCTGTATGATTCTTTGGTTTATCCGGATATGGATAATAACGCGGCGGCATCGGCTGCAAAGGAATGGAGTGTTTCGGATAACGGACTGGAATGGACCTTTGTATTAAATGAGGGCATCAAATTCCATGACGGTTCCGAATTGCAGGCAAGTGACGTTGTATTCAGCGCCGACCGTCTCATGACAATAGGAGAAGGTTTTGCTTATCTGTTTAAAGATTATCTGGAAAAAGCGGAGGCTGTGGATACCTATACGGTAAAATTTACTTTAAAACAGTCCTTTGCACCTTTTCTTTCCATACTTCCCAGACTGTATATTTTAAATGAGGATGTTGTTATGGAAAACCTGGCGGACGGTTCCTACGGTGATTTCGGAGATTACGGCAAAGCATACCTGGCTGAAAATGATGCAGGAAGCGGTGCATATGCCTTAAAGGAAATGAAGGTTCAGGACAGGATTGTAATGGAGAAATTTGATGATTATTTTGCAGAATGGGAAGAAAATGCCCCTGAAACCGTGGAAATTATTATGAATACGGAAGCAGCTACCATCCGTACCATGATGGAAAACGGGGAACTGGAAATCAGCGACCAGTGGCAGACCGATGAAGCTTATTCTGCATTGGATCAAATTGAGGGAATTGACCTTGGAAACTTTTCCAACGGACAGGTATTCTATTTAATGCTAAATACCAAGAAGGCACCCACGGATGATATACATATCAGACGTGCTCTGGCTTATCTGATTGATTATGCCCAGGTGTGCGATACCTTATTCCCCGGATATATCAAGGCGGGCTCTGTTGTTCCGGCGGGAGTTGTGGGATATACGGATACATACAATGAATATGATTTTAATCTGGATAAAGCAAAGGAAGAACTGAGTCAGTCCGCATATGCCGATTCCCTGGATTCCGTCACTTTGGACCTGGCATGGATAGCGGATGTCCCGGACGAAGAAAAACTGGCATTGCTGATTCAGGCAACGGCACAGCAGATCGGGCTTAATGTAAATGTAGTAAAAGTTCCCTGGGCAACCCATGTGGATAATGTGGCACAAATTGATTCCACACCCAATGCCGTAACCTGCTTTGTATCCAGCGATTACAGTGAAGCGGGCGCCATGCTGTACCAGAGGTTCCACTCAGATACCGCAGGTACCTGGCAGCAGACGGAGTGGCTGCAGGATACCGCCCTTGATACAAAAATCAAACAGTCACTGACAACTACCGACGAAAATGAACGTATTGCGCTTTATGGAGAACTTCAGAAGGAAGCCCTGGAAAACTGCTGGGGCATTGCAGTAGCGGAACAGGCGGAAAAGCATGCTTATTATGATTATGTGGAATTCCCCGCCATGGAACGGGCGGCGGAAGGCAAATCCGTATCCACGGCCATGGGTTATAATTTCCTGTTCCGTACCTTTAAGATAAATAAATAAAGCAGGCGGCATAAAGCAGACAGGACCGAATCGTTACGAATTCGGGAAGTATCCGGGAAAATATTCCCGTATGCTTTCCGAATTATATCAGTTGATTCCATCGTTTTACAGGAAGCTTTAAAAGGAAAGAAAAAGAGGAATGAACCATGAATTTTAAAAGATTTATTTTACACAGATTATTATTATCTATTATTGTTATCTTTGGTCTTTCCATCGTTATATTTTGTATTGCCCGGATTATTCCCGGAGACCCGGCCCGTATGGCACTTGGGGCAACTGCAACCGATTATGCCCTGGAAAATTTCCGGGAGGAAAACCATCTTAACGAAGTATTGCCGGTTCAGTATGTATACTGGATAGGCGGCGTCTTAAGAGGTGATTTTGGCATTTCAACCATGACCAGCCGGCCTGTTTCAGGTGATATAATGGAATTTTTACCGGCTACGCTGGAAGTTGTGGTGCTGGCGGCACTTTTCCTGGTCGTCGGTTCCATATTTTTAGGTACACTTGCCGCCAAGCACAGGGATTCCGTACTGGACGGGCTGATCCGTGTATTTTCCTATGCGGGTGTCGCCATGCCGGGATTTGTACTGGCCATACTTTTAATGCTGCTTTTTGGCTATGTCTGGCCGGTTATTCCGGTTCTGGGCCGTTTAAGCCATGGCATTACGTCGCCGCCCTCCATAACGGGCATGTATACCGTTGACAGTCTCCTGTCAGGTGATTTTAAAACCTTTTGGAATGCTTTTTTACATACCCTGGTACCTGCGCTTGCCCTGTGTGCCGGCGGCATGTTTCAGGAGGCCCGTCTGGTGCGCAACGCCATGACGGAAAATATGGGCAGGGATTATCTGGCGGCAATGAAAGGCTATGGTGTTCCAAACCGTTTGATTATGAACAAATATCTGCTGAAACCCTCGTTGATTCCGGCTGTTTCCTGCATGGGAATGGACATTGCCTCCCTGATGAGCAATGCGTTCCTGATTGAGGTTATCTTTGGATGGCCGGGAATTTCCAAATATGGTATGAACGGCATGCTGGCCAAGGATTTAAATGCCATTTCCGGCGTTATCATGGTTTTCGGTATCCTGTTTGTGGGGATCAATATTCTTGTGGACATAATTGTTGCATATCTGGATCCTAGAATACGGTTGGGAGGCGGAAAATAATGAATAGAAGGAAAGAGGCGGAAATTAAGAAAGCCCTGGCATACGAGGCAAAGAGAAAAGAAGAAAGACCTGTAACAAGTGAAAAAGAAAAACAAATTGAGAACATGAAAAAGGCCTGGCACAAATTTTCCAGGAACAAATTATCCGTTGTGGGGTTGATTATAGTCTGTTTGATTGTGTTAGGGGCGGTTTTTGCCGGATATATTACCCCGTATCCGGAACATGCGTCGGCATACGTTGATTTTGCAAATTCCAGCAAAGCGCCTTCTTCCCGGTTTCTTTTGGGTACGGACAATATGGGGAGGGATATTCTGACCCGTATTGTATTTTCCTTCCGGGGAGCTTTGTACATGGCTGTTATCGTATTGCTGATAGCCGTCCCCAGCGGTGTGTTTCTGGGCATCCTGGCAGGTTATTTAAAGGGGTCCGTCTTAGATACTATTGTTATGCGTATCACGGACGTGTTTCTTTCCGTTCCGGCACTTCTTCTGGCACTGGCCGTAGCTTCCGTATTAAAGCCCAATCTGACCAATGCCATGATAGCGGTAACCGTTATGTGGTGGCCCTGGTACACCCGCCTTGTATATGGGATGGCTACCTCCTACCGGAACGAAAATTTTGTTATTTCCGCGGATTTAATCGGAGCTGGTAAATTTCATATTATTTTCAGGGAAATCCTTCCCAACTGCCTGTCGGCTATTTTTACCAAAATGGCTCTGGATGTGGGCTGGGTAATTCTAATCGGTGCAACCTTAAGCTACGTGGGGCTGGGTGAACAGCCTCCCACACCCTCTCTTGGACAGATGGTATCGGACGGTTCCCGTTATATGCCCGATGCATGGTGGATGACCGTATTCCCTTCCATTGCAATTATAATTATCATCCTGGGATTTAACTTCATGGGTGACGGCATTGGTGATATGTTGTCGAAAGGGGATGGAAAAGATGAATAAAATTGCAACAGCAGAAGAAACCATATTGGAAATAAAGGATTTAAAGCTCTGGTACAAAGTATACAAGGGATATTCCAAAGTGTTGGACGGTGTGAATTTAACAGTCCGTAAGGGAGAAAAAGTAGGAATTGTCGGGGAAGCCGGATGCGGAAAAACAACTACGGTAAAGTCAATTTTAGGGATTATCCCTGAGAAACAATATCTCATACCGGGAGGAGAAATATTCTATAAAGGAAAAGATGTCCTGACAATGTCGGAAAAACAGATAAATGAAATACGTAGCGGCGAGATTTCCATGATTTACCAGGAACCCTCCGCCGCACTGAATCCCGTTTTTACCATTGGGCAGCAGATGATGGACGTTGTCCGGTTTTCCGCACAGGGAAAGGGAAAAGATAAAAAAGAGCGGAAAAAAATGGTGCTCCAGGCTATACAGGATGTATTCATTCCCGATCCGGAGCGTATTTTCCATTTTTACCCCAATCAGCTGTCCGGAGGTATGAAGCAGCGCATCTGTATCGCCATGGCGATTATGACCCAAAGGGATCTGATGATTGCGGACGAACCGGGTACGGCTCTGGATGTTACCATTCAGGATCAGGTTCATAAAACCCTGAATTCCCTGGTCGAAAAGAGAAATATGTCCCTGATTATGATTACCCATTCCCTGGGAGTCGCCAGGGAACTGACAGACAGTATCAACGTTATGTATGCCGGAAACGTAGTGGAGTCGGCAATAACTTCCGAAGTGTTTAAGCACACGCTGCACCCCTACACGAAAGGCTTGATGGAGGCGGTTCCAAGATTGGCGGGGGGCGGCATTCAGTCAGGTATCTATGGCTCCATTCCGGATTATTTATATCCGCCAAGGGGATGCCGTTTTGCTCCCAGATGCCCCAGGGCCACAAAAGAATGCACGGAGAAAAAACCGGAGCTCATTGATGTAGGAGACAGACATAAAGCAGCCTGTTTTCATATATAGGAAGCGGTAAGCTGAAAAAGCAAAGTTTTTTCAGCTGCGCAGCAATTCCCAAGGTGAACTATTGAACATGCGCGGGATGGAGGTTAAAATGGAAGAAACGATTCTGCAGATTAAAAATCTGAAGCAATATTTCAATATAGGAAATAAAAACGGAAAACCGGTTTATGTAAAAGCGGTTGACAATGTCTCCATTGATATAAAACAGGGAGAAATAATCGGATTGGTAGGAGAAAGCGGTTCGGGAAAAAGCACCATTGCCTATTCTGTTATCGGTATGTATGAACCGACGGACGGTAAAATTATATTTAACGGCCGGGAGCTGAATACAAATGGGAAAAAAAGAACCCTGCAAATGAAAAAAGACCTGCAGATTATATTCCAGGATCCCGGTTCCTCCTTAAATTCTTATCAGTCTATTAAGGAAATATTGGAACTTCCCCTGAAAGTCCATAAAATCTGTAAAAGCAAAGCCGAGCGGGAAAGACGGGTGAAAGAACTGTTGGAGATGGTGGAGCTTCCGGAAAACTATATGTATAAATCCCCCGGTTCCATAGGGGGCGGTGAAAAACAGATGGTGGCTATTGCAAGAGCCCTGGCAACGGATCCTAAGTTCGTTATTCTGGATGAACCTACCTCGGCCCTGGATGTATCGATTCAGGCAAAAATTATTAACATGCTGTTAAAGCTCCAGAAGGAAAAAAATCTGACTTATCTGTTTATTACCCATGATTTAAGCCTGATGCGCAACATAGCAACCAAGGTTGCAATCCTTTATCTGGGGAAAGTGGCTGAAATTGCTCCGGCGGAAGAATTTTTCCGCAAACCGGAACATCCTTATACCAAGATGCTCATATCGTCCATACCTGTCATATCGGAGGAGGAAGAACTGTTAAAACCTGACAAAGTGGAATCCACAGGTGAAATTCCCTCGCCCGTTAACGTGCCCCCGGGATGCAGCTTTCATCTAAGATGCGCTTACAGGATGGAGAGATGCAGGGCAGTGGACCCGGTTATGTATCCCATTGACCAAAACCACAGTGCCCGATGCCATTTGTGCGACAATATGCAATAACGTTTTATCATATTGCTTTTTTTGGAGCGGGCTGGGATAATTGTTACTATTCACAGCCCTGTAAAAAATCAGCAGTTCTATGAACAGTAACACGCTTCGCGATGCACACAAAACGCAAAAACAGCGTTTTGGCGCTGCTATTCTCCGGTTTTCTGTGACTTTCGCTTTGCTGCACTCACAAAAAACACGTCGAGTTTATCAACTGTGAATAGTAACGAATAATTACAATTCAATATCGTTATATCATTAAGGAAGGAAGCGGCAATATGAAGAAAAAAATATTAATTATTAATCCGGTAGGGCATAAGGAGTGGAACCGGGAAATTTCCGAATATCTGGAGCCGGTGAAAGAAGAAGATACCGTTCTGGATGTGGTCAGTTTAAAGGAAGGACTGCCGGAGCATCTGGAATATCATTATTACGAGGCGCTGGTGGCCACGGAACTGCTGCATACGATAAAACAGGCGGAAAAGGACGGCTATGACGCCTGTATCATCGGATGTTATTACGACCTGTTCCTTAAGGAAGCCAGGGAAATTTGTGAAAATATGATTGTAACGGCGCCGGCGGAGGCGGCCATGCATATCGGCACAACTCTGGGCAGCACGTTTTCCACAATAGTGGTGCGTAAAAAATGTATCCCCGATATGCGGGAGAACGTGTTCCGCCATGGGTTTGTCCATCAGCTTGCATCTTTCCGCAGTCTGGAAATCGGCGTGCAGGAACTTCAGAAAAACCCTGAGTTTACCAAACAGCGTATGCGGGAGGAAATTCAGGCGGCAATTGAAGAAGACGGTGCGGAAGCAATTCTGCTTGGCTGTACAATCCAGCTGGGATTTTTCCGCCAATTGCAGCAAGAGTTTAAGGTTCCGGTGATTGACGCCAATATAGCTCCCTTAAAATATGCGGAATTTTTGTGTGAGCTGAAGGAGAAGGCCGGGTGGTATTTCAGTAAAAGAGGCCTTTATGAGACTCCGGACCGGGAGGAAATAAAACGGTGGAATATTGAAAAAACCTTCGGCGTATCCGGGCTGTGGTGATAAGAAAAATGAAAGAATGTGATAGAATTATGACAGAAAAAACATTGGAGGATATTATCAGGTGCCGCAGAAGTATTCGATCCTTTCAGGATAAAAGGATACCTATGGAGGATTTGGAGAAGAATTTTATTCTTTTTTAAACCGGCTGGTCTTTAAGATTGCAGAAAAATCAGCTGAATCTTAAGTCTTGCTTTATTGAAATTAATGGGTTATCGTATATAGAATAATGATTATATTTAGAAATTTAAGGAAAATAACTGAGAGGTGCTGTTGATGAGACAGGAAGTATATATGAAAATTAAGGAAATTCGTAAAAAAAAAGGTATGACTTTAAAAAATGTAAGTGAAAAAACGGGATTTTCCATCAGCTTTTTATCCCAGATGGAAAGGGGAAAATCTCCCATTACCCTGGTATCCCTGAAAAAGATTGCGGACGTTTTAGAAATCCCCATGAAGGATTTATTTGCGGAGCCGGAGGTGGAGGAAGAATTTGTGCGCAGTAACAGCACCCGGCTCTTAGAAGGCATGCAGCGTAATTACGAAGAATTCAGCGTATTAAGCGGAAGATTTGAAAACCGGAAGCTGGATTGTTTCCGGCTGAAAATGGAACCGTGCTTTTATGATTTTGAAGAATCCAGCCATCCCGGCGAGGAAATTTATTATGTACTGAAAGGAAAGGCCACCATTATTGTGGACGGAAAGGAGCATATTGTGGAGGAAGGCGAAACAATCCACTTTCCGTCCACCCGTGTCCATAAAGTCATTAATAAAGAAGATATCCATCTGGAATTGCTGTCAGTTATTATTCCGGCCATATTTTAGCCGGCAGACTGCGCTTATGCACATAAAATATAAAAACAGGAGGGAAGATCAAATGAGAGTAGCTACTGATATCGGCGGCACATTTACGGATCTTGTATACATAGAGGAAGACGGTACGTTATGCGTAAATAAAAGCCACACAACGCCTCCGAATTATGAACAGGGAGTTTTGGATGTTATAGAAAAATCCAATGTGGATCCCGAAGCCGTACGGGACCTGATACATGGAACCACAGTTGTCATTAACGCCCTTACGGAACGCAAGGGTGCTAAAACCGGACTGATTACAACGAAGGGATTCCGCGACACTTTAGAGATTGGAAGGGGCAACCGGCCGGATTTATTTAATTTCAATTTTAAAAAGCCGGTGCCCTTTGTACCCCGTTATTTAAGGCTGGAAGTGGAAGAACGTACGGACTACCAGGGAAATGAGCTGGTTTTGTTAAATGAGGACGATGTGCGAAGATGTGTGGAAATTTTTAAAAAAGAAGGCGTGGAAGCAATTGCAATTGTATATTTGCATTCCTATGTTAACGAATCACATGAAATACAGACGGAAAACCTGATCGCCAAATTATGGCCGGAAATTGCGGTTACGGCGTCCTACAGCGTGTCAAAGGAATGGCGGGAATATGAAAGGACCAATACGGCGGTATTGAATTCTTACGTGAAACCCTCCGCCGGGAAATATATAGATAAGCTCTTTGAACAATTGGAAAAGAAGAATATCAGATGCCCCAAATATATTATGCAGAGTAACGGCGGCACCACAACTTTTGAAAAAGCGAAGGAGGTGCCTATCAATATGGTGGAATCCGGCCCAGTGGCCGGGATTTACGGGGCGGCTATGCTTGGGAAAATGCTGGGCGAAGAAAAGATTATTGCCTTTGATATAGGTGGAACCACGGCAAAATGCGCTCTTGTCGACGGCGGGGAAGTAAAGACGACCACGGAATACAAGATTGAAAAAACGGGGCGCTTTCCCGGATATCCCATCCGGGTGCCGGTGGTTGATATTGTGGAAATCGGCAATGGCGGAGGCTCCATTGCATGGATTGACAACACAAATTCACTGCGTGTGGGGCCTGAATCCGCCGGAGCCCTGCCAGGCCCTGTGGCTTATCAGAAAGGCGGTACGAAACCCACTACAACGGATGCCAATTTGGTGGTGGGACGTTTAAGCAGGAAAAATTTTGATATGGAGGTGGATATGGATAAAGTCCGTTTTGCCATACAGGACACAATCGGCACTCCCTATGGGCTGAATGCGGAAGAAGCCGCCATGGGCATCATACGGGTGGCAAATTCCAATATGTTAAATGCCTTAAAGCTTGTTTCCGTGAGAAAAGGCTATGATCCCAGGGATTTTTCCCTGGTGGCTTTCGGCGGAGGCGGCCCCATGCATGCGGCTGCGCTGGCAAAGGAGCTGAATATTAAAAAAATTATTATACCTATCGCAGCGTCCGTATTTTCCGCATGGGGCATGCTGATGACGGACCTGCGCGCCGACGATATCCAGACCTTTCGTGTGAATTTAAATAATGCGGATTATGACAGCATTAACAGCAAATGGAGGGAAATGGAAGAAAAGGCGTTCCGGGATAATGCCGAAAAAGGCATTGGGAAAGAAAACGTATATTTTATTTACTATATGGACATGCGCTATGAGGGACAGGACCACACCGTTAAGGTAAAGGTTCCGGCCGAAGATATGAGCGCTGAAAATAAGGGACTGTTTATTGAAGCTTTTCATAAGGAGCATGAGCAGAATTATTCTTTCCGTCTGGAGGACAGCGGTGTGGAAATCGTCAATATGCATCTGGCCTCCTTCGGGCGGGTGGAAAAGACGCCGATAAAGGAAATGGAAGCACAGCCCTATACCCTTGAGGAAAGTATCCTGGAGGTGCGTCCGGTTATCTTTGAAGAAGAGGGCAGATTGGACACCATAGTTTATTCCAGGGAAAAATTATCTCCGGGTATGACAATTTCCGGACCCGCCGTCATTGAAGAAGTAAGTGCTTCAACGGTGGTTTACCCGGGAATGACGGCGCTCATAGACAAGTACGGCGATATTATTATAGAAACGGGGGTATAACATAATGAAAAAGCAGAAAGTAGATTTAATTACGCTTGATATTATAAAAGATTCCCTTCAGGCAATTGGGGAAGAAATGTTTCTCGCGGTGGCAAGGACTTCGAAAAGTCCCATCATATATGAGGTTTTGGACTTCGCCTCGGGCCTGACCGATGATAAGGGCCGGCTTCTGACCCAGGGAAACGGTGCGGCCGGTTTTCTGGGAATGTTAACTACCATGGTAAAGGAAGTAATTGAAAAATATACCTTAAAAGGCAATTTAAAAGAAGGGGACATGATTATCGTCAATGATCCCTACGGCGGCGGCGGATCCCATCTTCAGGATGTGGGACTGGTAATTCCCGTCTTTATTGACGGAGAAATTTTCGGTTACTGTGTAAATAAATGCCATTGGTCCGAGCTTGGCGGAAAGGATCCCGGCTATTCCGTGGACTCCAGTGAAATCTATCAGGAAGGCCTTCAGCTTCCCTGCATCAAGCTGTTTCAGGAGGGAGTAATAAACGATGCGGTCATAGAAATCATACGCAGTAACGTACGCTTGCCGGACATGTCCATCGGGGATATGTGGGCGCAGATTTCGGGACTGCGTACCGGAGAAAAACGTATCAGGGAATTATGTAAAAAATACGGAAAAGAGATTGTGAAGGACGCAATTGAGCGGTTATTAAAAAACAGCGCCGAGTTTTCCGGAAGCCAGGTTGCGGCCATTCCCGACGGAGTCTACACGGCAAAGGGTATGATGGACCGGGATGTGCTTGGAAACGGGCCCTTCCCCATTCAGGTTAAAATAACCGTTGACGGCGACCGAATGCTTGTGGATTTTACCGGAAGTGCCGCACAGACACCCGGCCCCATTAATTTGTCCAGCGCAGGGCTCATGTCGGCAATCCGGAGTATTTTTTTAGCATGCACGGATCCCAGCCAGGATATTAATGACGGAGTATTTGAGCCTCTGGAAATCCTTTCCGAGGAGGGAAGCATTTTTAACGCAAAACGGCCGGCGGCCGTATCCTGTTACTATGAATCCATGCAGTTTGCCCTGGACCTGGTCTGGCAGGCAATGGCGCCGGTAGTAGGCAAGGGAAAGCTGACGGCGGGGCATTTCTTAACGGTGGGCGCTTATTCCATATCCGGTACGCACTCCGTAACCGGGGAGCCCTTTGTAGACGTGGGGCCTACTTTAGGCGGCTGGGGCGCGGGCGTCGACCGCGACGGCGACAGCGGCCAGTTTTGTACCGGCGACGGAGAAACCTATAATATTCCCGCCGAGGTGTTGGAAGCCAAATTTGGATACCGTGTAACGGAGTACAGTTTAAATACAAATAATGCAGGTGCGGGAGAATACCGCGGCGGCTGCGGCATCATACTGGGGCATGAGGCGCTAAACGACAATATGTATTTTTCGGGAACCTACGGAAGATTTGACTATCCCGCCTGGGGATATGCAGGAGGAAAAGACGGTTCTCCCAATGGCTTTGATATTATCCGTAAGGATGGAAGCTATGTGAAACAGATGGGGACCGGGTCTAAAATCCTGCTTCATAAAGGGGATATTGCCAGTATGGTAACAGGAGCCGGCGGCGGTTACGGGTATCCTTTTAACCGTTTGCCTGAAAAAGTGGCTATGGATGTGAAAAATGAGTATATCAGCCGGAAAGATGCAAAAGAAATCTATGGGGTGCTCCTTGATGATGAAACCTGTGAGGTAGTGGGTATTACGGAGGAAAGAAAAGCATTTCATATGAAAGCATTGTAAATCTAAGATGAATCACAAAGTAAAACGTTTCGGATTGTGATTTGATACCTTTTCTGCCTATAAACGGTTGTTGAATTTCATTTTAGATATTCCTTGTGTTTTATTCCGCAATTGGATAATATAGTAGGTGTGGATTGAATGGAAAATATTCTATTGTTTTTTTATCTGTACTTGTGGAAGGATGGGATTTTATGAAAGAAATTTTAAGGTTATTTATTGCCATTAATTTTACGGATGAAATAAAAGACAATCTGTCCGGGTTAGTACAGGAACTTAAGAAGAATACGATTCGAGGGCATTTTACCCGTAAGGAAAACTTTCACCTGACACTGGCCTTCATTGGGGAAACAAAAGATTTGGACCATGCTATTGAGTCCGTCAGCAATGCCGTATTAAAGAAAAAGCTCTCCCCGTTTTATTTGTCTTTCGGAGGCTTTGGAAGGTTTAAGGGAAGAGACGGCGACATTTATTGGATAGGGGTAGAACAGAACCCGGTTTTAACAGAGTTAAATAAAGCTCTTGTAAATGAATTAAAGCATTTTGAATTTAAAGTGGATGAAAAAGAATTTAAGCCGCATCTGACTCTTGGCAGAGGTATTGTTTTGAAGCAGGGATATAGTATAAAGGACTTTGAAAAATTGATTTCTCCCATGGCTATGAAGGCCGACCGGGTCGGATTGATGAAATCGGAACGTATAGCCGCAAAATTAGTATATACGGAGATTTATGGTAAAGACTTACTAAAAGATAAACGCTGGCCTGTCCCAACTCCACAGAGATGA
Organism: Clostridiales bacterium; assembly: GCA_015655075.1. Lineage (GTDB taxonomy): Bacteria > Bacillota > Clostridia > Lachnospirales > Lachnospiraceae > Anaerocolumna. The sequence continues at coordinate 87,217 of JAATFT010000055.1, forward strand.
AACCCATCGTGGAGCCTTGTTGTGCCGCTATCTTTACCGGTTTTAGCAACGGTTGCACTATTTACAATTGTGGGACATTGGAATGAATTCTTCCAGGGGCTGGTTCTTTCCAGCAATGCAGACCATTATCCGCTTCAGACGTATATTAAACAGTTGATTGTTGTTATTGATACCTCAAGTATGACGGAAGATGATTATAAAACAATGGATTTATTGTCGAATACCTCGTTAAATGCAGCAAAAATATTTATTTCAATGATTCCCATTCTCTGTATTTACCCATTGCTGCAAAGGTACTTTGTTACCGGAATTATGCTTGGAGGTGTGAAAGAATAAATGAAAAATCAGGGGTGGAATCCCGAAATACAGGCAAGCTGTAAAAAGACCGAAAATGATAAATTTTCGGTCTTTTTCTTGTGTGCCCGGTGGGCACACGCTCTAGAGCGTGTTTGAAAAATCATTGAACCGTTCTGAACGCCTCACTTTGCGGTATTCTGCGTCGCAATTTTGGGAACGTAGCATCACTACGCGCCCAAAATCGCTCCTTGTCTACCACAAAGTGGAGCATCCAGCCCGGCACAAGCATTTTTCAAACGCGCTCTAGCGGGTGAAAGTCGTGTGTACTGAAAGCCGTCATCAGCTTACCGGTGAAAGTCCGGTCAAGGTAATTGCCAGTGAGCCTTGTAGCAAGCCCCCAGTGCTTTTGGGTGACTGATTGTGCTGAAGCGGGGTATGCCTATGTGAAATAGGTGCAAATTAGCAGCCTGTAACATTAAGTGAATTCTGTAGCATCGTTACCTTAGACCTCGAAAGAGGACAATCTTCCTTTCTGCGTTGGCCGTGTTACTGCTGCCAGGACTGTTTATGGATCAAAATCAACCGGATTTCATGAGGCTTTAAATCGGCATAATAATTTATGCTGTTGCTGGTAACTTCAATACCTGTTTTATTCAATTTTGGCATGGAACGTCCTTTTAAGATATTAATTTCTTCTTCAGTTCTAAGCGGAAGTCCGCCCATCCGGACCCATTCATCAAAAGCACTGCCGTATTCCCGGTTTACAATCTGTTCCGTAAGGACATAGCTTCCGTTTTCTATGTGGGACAGTACGAAATCAAATTCCAGGGGAGCCGGGTTGATAAACGCATTGTAACGGTCTAAAAAAGTAACATTAAATAAAACGCCCTGGGCATATAGGGGCGAAACATGGGAGTAGTTATAAAAAATAATGGCATAATCACCTCTTTGATTGGTAGTGACAATGTAACCGTTTCCTTTTTCGACCAGGGTATCCATTAATTTATTTAAAAAGAGGAAGGCATAATAAGCAGGTTTTTTGATGCCGTTGCAGGTAAACAGGCCTAAATCGCCGTGAAATTCCTCGTTGGATAAAGGCAGCTCTTCCATGGTATCGGATAAACACCAATTTCCAAAACTGTCCGCCTCATCGTAATTCTCCAATATATTCTTAATAATATAGGACGAACGGTAACAGGTGTCATTGAGCCAGTCCCTGTGGGAGGAAGTGGAGGCCCATTCTGTTATATAGGCAGGCAGTTTAGGGTATCCTGCAATATTTTTTTTATAACATTCAAGGGTATGGGCCATATAATCCGCGTCATCCGATAAGATAATCCGGTCATTTTCACCGTTTTTCCCGGAGGATTCCCCTAAGGCGGCAAGGTCCCCGGCAGTTGAAGTTTTAACAGGATAGCAGTGGAGACTGTAAAAATCCGGATAACAGTTATTTGCCTTGCAGTAATCCAGGAAGCCGTAAAATTCAGATCCGGAAAAATAAGGTGAACCATAGGAAGGACTGCCAAAGCGCAGCTGGGGATCGCATCCTTTTACACAATTTCTTGCAATGCGGTATAATTCATAGGCAATTTCATTACATTCCAAGGAAGAGGCATAGGATTTAAAAGGTATGTTCCAAAAGGAAAAAACCCATGTTCTCACTTCAGCTAAACCATAACGGTCTATTATATGCTTTGTAAGCTGTGTTATGGTATATTCCCATTTAGCATAATTTTTAGATTCACTTAATATGACAGGATTGTAAAATATGGATGAGGAAGGAGCTTTTACAAGCAGCCTGGGCATAAAGGAAAATTCAATCAGCGGCTTTAAGCCTATGGAAAGCAAAAAATCAAGAATTTCATCTTCATAATTATAGGTAAGGTATGGATTGCCGTTCTTATCTTCATGATACAGCATCATGGCATCATCTAAAATACCATGGAATTTTACATAACTGAAACCGATATCTTTCTGCAGGATGATTAGTTCCGCTTGAATGCGCTGCATTAATATTTCCCTGGCCCTGCCTACACCGGTAAAAACTTTAAAAGTATGGCGCAGGTTACCCTTTACGCTTGCGGCATTCACATTGAGCAGGTTTACGAAAGGGGAAGGCGGCTTATTTTTTCCTTCTCCGTAACTCCCAGGCTCCAGATATTCACCCAATTTATTTACAAAATCATGCTGTTCAATTAATAAATGATCATTATATTTTTGTGCTTTTGCAGTTTTATCGGGACAGTTTTTCTTCTGCTCCTTCTGATACTGTTTTGGAAGCATTCCATATTTTTTTTTAAAACAGCTGACAAAATACCTGCTGTTGGCAAAGCCGTTATCGGCTGATATTTGTTCAATTGTTAAATTGGTATTTATCAGATCATATACGGCATGATTCATACGTATGTCTGTCAGATAATTAAAAAAGCCCACTCCCATGTTTTTTTCAAAAAAATGTGATAAATAAGAGGGGGATAGATATTCTCTTTCCGCTACGGTGCTCAGAGTTATATTTTCTGTATAGTTTTCATTTAAATACTGGATGATTTCCTTTAACCTCTTAAGGTTTTTTGACCTTTTGCCTGCTGCCTGCAATTTTGTATCAAAGCTTTTAAAATTTTTGATTAATTCATGGAGTAGTTGGTAAGCAAGGGAGATATAAAGTAAATCATTGGAATCCGTATTGCTGTAATTATTATAGATTAACTGTGCAATTATTTTTTTCAGCTCCCAATATCTGGATTTATCATGATAAATAGAAGAATTGCATTGAAAGTATGTGGTCTCATCGAGCCATTGCTTAAAATATGTATTTTTAAGCTGAAGAACTGCAACTACGCTGCCGTTACTGTGTATTTCGTGCAGCTGGTTACTGTTAATTAAAAGAATATCCTCTTCCAGCAGGTGAAAGGTTTCCGATTCCAATATGACATTTATGTTACCGCATAGGACCAGATAAATTTCAATACTGCTGTGCCAATGCAGGGGAGTATTGTTTAGTTTTTGAATGCTGATTTTTATAGGAATATTGTTTGCATAGTCAATAATCTCATGTTTATAATGCATTAATCTCATCCTTATTTTTATAATTTTGTGTATAATTCCTATTTTCTCTAATAATTATTTTACGATTTTAAATTATAGATAAGATGCAGTAGCCGAACAGTTAATTAAAACAGCATACTAAATACCGGGATTAATTTCCTTGTGTGGATGAAATTGAAAATTATGCTGCTTGTTTACTCTGTTATTAATTTACATTAATATAAAAAGTGAAATATTTCCATGCTAATTTCCATATATTTTATCTGTTTTTATACATTATTTTGCTGGTTTTACAAATTGGTTCCATAAATAAAATAAAAAAGCAAAAAATAATGAATATAGGAAACTGCTCCTATAAGATAAAAAACAGTACGGGGAATTAGTTATAATGCTTATACGATATTGACAAAAATGTATATGCATATGTGATTTTAATCTCTTATATATAGAAAAAAAATTACTAACATAGCAAAATAAGGTATAAAAATAGACAAAATATATCGAAATAAGCATGGGTTTATTCTACAAGATACATTAACATAGGTGATAGAAAGCTTTACAGACTGTAAAAATTTCTAACTTCAAATCATATTTCAATACGGGAGGTAAAAAATGAAAAGAAGTAAACACCTAACGGCTATTTTATTAGTAATGATTCTTACAGTTACATCATTATTTGCCGGATGCGGGAAGAAAAATACTACGGATACATCCGCTGATGCAACAACTTCGGAGGCGACGACCACAGAGCCCACCCAGGCGGCTACACAGACGGAAACGGCGTCTCAGGATGCGGCCGGCGTTGCGGCTTCCCTTCCCAGAGAAGAAACCCTTTATTTCGCCGGACAGCAATGGGGCGCCATTAATGACTACAATCCGTTTTCCAGTAACTCAAACAACTGGTGGATTGAACAGAATGACGACGCCAGAGTAATGGTTTATGAAACATTATTTATGTACAATCAAAATGACGGCAAGCTATACGGCCTGCTGGCAACAGATTATGAGCAAAGCGACGACGGAGTATTTACCATTCACCTGAATAAGGATGCTCACTGGAGCGACGGAACGACGGTTACCGCCGAGGACGTTGTTTACACCTTTGACGCCCATAAGAGACTGGAAACAAATCAAAGCTCCATGTGGACCTACATAGATTCCGTGGAAGCCTCCGATGCTTCCACAGTGGTTATTACACCAAACAAAGAGAACTACAATCCTTTAAAGATTCTTGAAGTATTGCCAAAGCTTTATATTGTCAATAAGGCGCAGATGTCCCAACTGGAGGCGGACAACGGAAATGATAAGGATAAAATCAAAACGGCTAAGAATGAAAACCTGATTGCCTCAGGCCCCTACAAACCCTATTATGATGATGAAACAAAGGTGGTTGTGATCAGGGACGACAATTACTGGGGCCAGGCTGATTCCATGTGGGGAAAACTTCCCGTACCCAAATATTTGGCGCATAATATCTATATTGATAACAATGCGGGTGCGGTTGCTTTTGAACAGGGCGAAGTGGATATGTCCCAGCAGTTTATGTCGGAAGTTTGGAAAATGTGGGAAGACGACAAGCCCGTATCCACCTATCTGGACGAATCGCCCTATTATGAATGCGTATCCCTTCCCAGCGCAATCTTTAATGTGACAAAATCGGGGCTTGACCAGGTGGCGGTAAGAAAAGCCCTTGCCATGGCTACCGACTACGAGCAGATCGCCACAACCGCCATGAGCGGATATACTCCGTTAATGAGCGACTCGCCTCCGGCCCTGATGAATCCTACCGATACGGAACGTGCTTTAATTGACGAAGCGCAGCTGAAAGATTTACAATGGCAGGGAAAGCAGGTGGATGAAGCAAAAGCTTTATTGGACGAAGCCGGTATCAAGGATACCGACGGCGACGGATACCGTGAATACAAGGGAAAGAAAATTGAATTTACGGTACAGTGCCCGTCCGGCTGGACCGACTGGAACTCGGCCCTTGAAATGGTCGCCGCCGCCGGTCAGGCAATCGGACTGGATGTAACAACCCTTTGGACCACCGCCGCCGAATGGACGACCAACTATCTTACCGGTAATTTTGATGTAATCATGTATACCTATGCAGGAGCCAGCATTTCTAATCCCTGGACCCGGTGCTTTCAGACAATGCACAGTACTCCTGCGAAAGATGGTGAAAATGCATCCTGGAATTATGGCCGCTACAACAATCCGGAAGCGGATAAGATTATCGATGAGATTCCAACCGTAACGGAGGAAGCTAAATTAAAAGAATTATATACAAAATTAAATAAAATTTACTTAACAGATTTACCATGTTTCGCATTAATGTACCGTCCGGGCCTGTTCCACACCGTTAACGAATCCGTATGGACCGGATTTCCTCAGGCTGACGACGGCAGTAATGTACCTCCGACCGTTCTTACCGACGGTTATGGTATCGCAGGCTTATACAATTTAACCTTGGCAGCAAAATAGGTAACTATCCGGTTGAACAAAGGAATAGTTACAAAGATAATTTTAAGAATTGTGTAGAGAATTGCTTTTAGCGGTCATGAGCAAATAGCACAGCGGACCTGGAATATCCGCTTTGGCAAGAAATTACCAAGTAAATTCATGGCCGCTAATTTTTACCGTTGAACAATAGGTATAGGACCAATGAAGCGAGGTGTTAGATTTGAAAGGTTATCTGAAGTATTTTTCCAATAAAACAGCATGGTACTTACTGACTTTAGTAGTTGCCGTTATTCTTAATTTCTTATTGCCCCGTCTGACACCGGGGAATCCTGTGGCAACCATTGCAAGTAAAGCGGTTGCCGGTATGACGGATGCAAATGCCATACAAAAGGTTTACGAAGATTATACCAGAATGTTTGGGCTGGATAAATCTATGCCGGAACAATTCCTATTATATATATCCAATTTATTCAAAGGCGATCTGGGAGTTTCTTTTTCCTATTTTCCAAGGGAAGTATCCGATCTGATTGGTTCGGCTATCGGCTGGACCGTTGCTCTCCAGCTTCCGGCAATTTTAGTCGGCTGGTTTCTGGGCAATTTATTGGGAGCTGTCGCTGCCTATATCAAGGGTCCCGTCGATAAAGTCGTTTTCCCCGTATTTTTATTTATAAGTAATGTACCTGCTTTTGGCATGGCGATTATTATATTGTTTGTATTCGGTATCTATTTAAAATGGTTTCCCTCCAGCGGCGGATACGGCTTTGATTTAATTCCCGCGTTGAATATGAAGTTTATATTATCTGTGATCCGTCATTATCAGATGCCTTTCTGGTCCATTGTACTGACCACCATAGGCGGCCAGGCTATCGGTATGAGATCCATGTCCATATATGAATTAAATGCCGACTATGTAAAATACAGCCGTTTTTTAGGCATCAAGGATAAGGTGATTGTCAAATATGTATTTCGTAATGCCATGCTTCCTCAGATAACCGGTCTTGTACTTTCCCTTGGAACCATGGTAGGGGGAGCCTTGGTCGCCGAGATGATTTTCAGTTATCCGGGCCTTGGCACGAGAATATTAAACGCGGTTACCGGACAGGATTTCCCGGTAATATCCGGCTGTACGTTAATTATTACCGTCGGTGTCTTGCTGGCAAATCTTATTTTGGAAATTTTGTATGGCTTGATAGATCCTAGAATTAAAACGGCACAGCAGGAGTAATGGACGGAAAGGATGAGAAACAGAAATGAAATATCAATTACAGTTAGTATTTAAATCACAAAAATTTGTTACCGGATTTGTCATCTTTGCGGCAGTTTTTTTATTAATCCTGTTTTACCCCCTGCTGGTTACAAAAAATCCTCTGGAAATGACGGGAGGTTTATTTTATAAACCGGGGACCTATGTAAGTGTAACGGATGCCGTGGATACACAGTCTTATAAAATCAATAAGGATGTTGTGACCGGTAAACTGACGAAGTCGGTAACGGCAGAAGAACAGCAGCTGATGAGGGACTGGCTATTAAATTATTGTCCCGAGGTAAAACCCGAAGAAGTAAGCGACGCAAAAAAAGCCTATGATATTATTGAATTATGGCTGCAATATTATGATAAGACCGTTGAAATGGAGGGTGCCACAAAAGCTGTAAAGAATCAATATGTAAGATTATATGATAAAGTAGAAAATATACTGGAATCAGAAGGTTATATAGTGAGCCGGAAAAATGCCGAAACAGGAGAAATGGAAGAAGTAGCGGCAATTGAAACGAAAGAATTTGTCAATGTGAAAGATATACCAAACAGGGTAACCTTTCCCCTTGGAACGGATAATTTCGGCAGGGATGTGCTTACCGAGCTGGTAGCGGCTACCAGGACTTCTTTAAAGATTGGGTTGCTTGCCGGGACTGTTGCAACGGCAATCGGCCTGACTCTCGGGCTGTTGGCCGGCTATGTGGGAGGCATGATTGATAATGTCATTACCTTTATCACCAATATGTTTACCGTAATTCCGTCTTTTATTATACTGATATTAATCGCATCCGGTTTAGGGCAGGCAGGAAGGGGAGCCATGCTGGTTGCGGTGGTCATCGGATTTACGTCGTGGCCTTGGACCTGCAGGTCCGTAAGGGCGCAGACGATTTCTTTAAGAAACAGGGATCATGTTAATCTGTCCAAGCTTTCCGGACATAGCTTACCCAGAATTGTATTAACGGATATTCTTCCCTACGTTGCCTCCTATGTAGTTATGGCCTATATTCTTCAAATAGCCTCCGGTATTCTGTCCGAAGCTCAGTTATCCATGATAGGATTGGGACCGAGTACAAACAAGGTGGCGACATTGGGACTTATGATGAACTGGGCGATGCAGTTCCAGGCGCCGCTTTCAGGCGCATGGTGGGCATTCATACCAGTCGTTCTTTCCATAGCGATGATATCCTTTTCGCTTAACTTAATGAATACCGGCTTAGATCAGGTATTCAACCCGCAGTTAAGAGAATAGAAAGAAGGTTGAGAAAACAAAGTTTTTTCAGACAGAAGTTTTGTGCCTGCGTAATCCCCGGCACAAGCTTCGTGGAATGGAGGTAATATATATGGGAAAGATTATGCTGGAAGTGAATAACTTAAAAACAAAATACGTTACAAGATTTAATGAAAGCGTCTATGCCGTTGACAACGTATCCTTAAGACTGGAAGAGGGTGAGTCCATGGGTATTGCAGGCGAATCCGGCTGCGGAAAGTCAACTTTGGCATTAAGTCTTATGGGATATTATTTTGCACCCCTTCATCACATAGAGGGAAGTATTATTGTGGAGGGGAAGGATATTACTAAGATGACACCGGATCAGGTCCGCAAAACAGTATTGGGTACGGAGATTTCCTATATTCCCCAAGCGGCCATGAATGCGTTAAATCCCACACAGAAAATTATTCGTTTTATTGAGAATGTGATTCATGCACATGATCCCGGAATGCCTAAAAACAGGATTTATGAGATGGCAAGGGATAGATTTGAAGTCCTGAATCTGCCGGAGGAGGTGCTTGAGAAATATCCGGTTGAATTATCCGGAGGCATGAAACAGCGTACGGTTATAGCCATATCCACCATATTGTCACCCAAGGTCCTGATTGCGGATGAACCTTCCTCCGCCTTGGACGTTTCATCCCAGAAAATGGTAATTAAGATGATGCGTGAACTTATGAAAAATGGTTTTATAAAATCCATGATATTTATAACCCATGAGCTGCCGCTGCTCTACAATGTAACGGATGATATTATGGTTATGTATGCGGGACAGATTGTAGAAAAAGGTACTGCAAAAGAAATGGTATTTGACCCCCTTCATCCGTATTCCAAGGGCCTTATGGGTTCCATTATAGTTCCGGAAGCCGGTACGAGGGATGCTAAATTAACCGCGATACCGGGAACGCCTCCCAATCTAAAAAATCCTCCCGCCGGCTGCCGGTTTGCACAGCGCTGCAAGTATGCCCATGCAGCCTGCAAAGTACAAAGCATTGAGGAAGTCCGTCTTAAGGACGGCAGAATGTATCGGTGTATTCTTGATCAGAATGAGCTGAAGGAGGGTAAGAAATAATGGCTAAATCCAATGAAATATTTCTTGGCGGCAAAGGTGTAACCAAAGTCTATGGCTTTGGCGATAAGAAAACAGTTGCCGTAAATAAAGTAGATTTTGAATTTCATAAAGGAGAAATTGTATCCATTGTCGGTGAAAGCGGCAGCGGAAAGACGACCCTGGCAAAAATGTTATTGGGGCTTCACAGTGTCACGGCCGGTGAAATTTACTATAACGGAGAACTTAGGGATATACGCAGCCCCCGTAAGAAAAGAGCTTATTGGAAGGGAATCCAGGCTATATTCCAGGATCCTTTTTCTTCCTTTAATGTTTTTAACCGTATTGACACCCTTTTATTGGATTGCATTAACATGAGAGGGCAAAAAAATTTGCCTTACGATAAAAAAGTAGAATTAATGACACAAGCCTGCGGTTTTGTAAATCTGAAGTTTGCCGAATTAACCAGAAAATATCCGTTTGAATTATCCGGAGGCCAGATGCAGAGGCTGATGATAGCCAGAATCTTTCTGCTGAAGCCCCGGATACTCATAGCCGATGAACCCACCTCCATGATAGATGCCTGTTCCCGTGCAACTATTCTGGATATGTTATTAAAACTTAGGGATGAAATTGACATGACCATTATATTTATTACCCATGATATCGGTCTTGCTTATTATGTGTCCGATTCTGTTTATATTATGGAGCATGGAATTTTTGTAGAGAGGAATACCGCGGACGAAGTAATTCTTCATCCTAAGGCAGATTATACAAAAAGGTTGATTAAAGATGTTCCGAAGATATATGAAGAATGGGATTTATCAACGGTTTAACCGGTTATTAGCTGAAGGATGCCTGCATATTATAATAAAAACAGATAAAAAGCCCTTATGAAATGGTATTGGTATAATACATAAGTATGGGCGGCTGTGAGACAGGGATTAGTGTGAAAAATAAAAAGGGTAAAAAATATAAAATTATTCTAATTGGCATATTGTTTGTCTTAACCCTTAGATTGAGCTTTATGAATAATAAAGCAGACGGCGGGTTTACGACTTATAAGAAAGAGAATGAGACGGTTACGGCACGGAATTTCAATTCCAGTATCAGGATAATGGCTGAGATGGAAAATGAAATGGCGAAAGCAAAAGTACTTAGCGATGATCAGAAAAAAAGCTACATGGAACTTTATCCGGATATGTATGTGGAAAGTATTAAACCGGTCATTCTTTTAGAAGAGAAAAAGGTAGCCTACCTTTCTTTTGATGACGGACCCAGTCATATTACGAGTGATATATTGAGAACTCTGGCGGACTATGATGCAAAAGCTACTTTTTTTGTACTGGGCTGCACGATTACAAAAGAGGGGGAGGAATGCTTAAAAGCCATGGTAGAACAGGGCCACACCATTGGAATACATACTTATTCCCACAATTATAAGAACATATATTCGTCGGTGGAGGCATTTCTGAATGATTTCTATCAGGATTATCTGTTAATTTATGAAACAACAGGGGTAAAGGTTAATATTTTCAGATTTCCATGGGGAAGCTACAACAGCTATAATAAATATATCCGGGATGAATTAATTGCCGAAATGGAGCGCCGTGGTTTTACCTATTATGACTGGAATGTGAGCGCGGAGGATTCCGTGGGCTGTCCCACCGAATACCGGATTAAATGTAATATAATGAATGAACTGGATAAATTTAACAATCCCATTATTCTTATGCATGATTCCGCCGTTAACCGCCTGACGGCTAAAACCCTGCCGGATATTTTAAAATCCATTATTGATAAGGGATACGATTTTGATACCCTGGACCACAGGGAGCCATATCAGTTTGGCGGCAAATAAGAATGCATTCTTATCACTTTCTTATTCCTGAAAGCATATACTGAAAGTGATATTATTTTAAGGATACAGCAAGGGCTTGTCGCGTTAACGTGCTATAGCCTCTTGTAACGGGTGTAAGCATGAATATAAAAGATTATTACAGGAATAATGCCGGGTCTTTCTCCTACCCGGATCAGTATCCCGGTATTCGTTATGAATACGGTGTGGGCCCCAGATTATATCCTGCACAGACGGAGACGCAATCCCTGGGCAGGCTCCAGGTAAATTGCGTAACCCAGACAGGATTCCGGCCGATTCAGGGTGCTACGGTAAGAATCTCATATACGGGAGATCCTACTTCTGTGGTGGAGGAATTGACTACGGATGCTTTGGGACGTACGGAAGAAATCGAATTACCGACCCCTCCGGTAGAGTATAGTCTGGATCCGGCTGTTTTTGAACAGCCCTATTCCGAATATACGGTAGAAGTAACGGCACCCGGCTATGAAAGGGTTGAAGTTTCCGGAACGGAATTATTGGCCGGAGTAACGGCAATCCAGCCGATAGAAATGGTTCCGGCACCGGAAGAGGAACAGGCCGAGGAAGTTTTTGTAATACCGCCCCATACCCTTTATGGTGATTATCCGCCGAAAATTGCCGAAGCGGAGATTAAACCCACGGCAGAAACCGGCGAAATAGTACTGAGAAATGTAGTGATACCGGAATTCGTTGTTGTTCATGACGGACCGCCTACGGATACTTCGGCAGGGAATTATTATGTACGTTACAGGGATTATATTAAGAATGTCGCTTCCAGCGAAATCTATGCAACCTGGCCGGAGGCAACCATAATTGCCAATGTGCTGGCCATTATGTCCTTTACTTTAAACAGAGTTTTTACCGAGTGGTATCGGAATCAGGGCTTTAATTTTACCATTACGTCTTCCACGGCCTTTGATCATAAATGGATGAGAGGCAGGAATATTTATGACAATATTGGTTTGACAGTGGATCAGATCTTTAACAATTATCTGTCAAGGCCCAATGTGAGGCAGCCCATTCTGACACAATACTGTGACGGAAGAAATGTAACCTGCCCCGGCTGGATGACCCAATGGGGTTCTAAAGCATTGGGTGATCAGGGACTTACAGCCATACAGATTATCCGTAATTTTTATGGGTCCGATATGTATATTAATTCTGCAAATGAAGTTGCCGGCGTACCGTCCTCCTGGCCGGGGTCGAATTTAACCGTCGGTTCCAGGGGAGACAGCGTAAGACAGATTCAGGAGCAACTGAATGCAATCGCCAGTGTCTATTTTGCAGTACCGGCAATTGCCGCCGACGGTGTATACGGGGAGCAGACTGCAAATGCGGTGAGCGCATTTCAGCAGACTTTCGGTCTACCGGCTAACGGTATTATCGACTTCCCTACCTGGTATCGGATATCTGAAATATATGTGGCGGTTACCAGATTGGCAGGATAGTAAGCGGGGAAAACGGATTTTTGAGGAAGAATCTGAATGTAATGTATAAATATAGGAAGGATAATTGATATCCCAATTTTTAATCTGAAGTCGGAATGGACTTAATAATTTAAGGTATTTCTAAACTATCTTAAAATAATTAAGTCCTTTTTTACGTAGGGCGTGTCAGAAAACACATTGTACCGTTCTGACCGCTTCACTTTGCGGTATACTGCGTCGAGGTTTTGGAAACGTAGAACCCACTACGCTCCCAAAATCGTTCCTTGTCTCCCGCAAAGTGGAACGCCCAGCCCAGCGCAAGCATTTTTCAAACACGCCCCAGCAGAAAATTCCATGAATTTTTTCATTTATAAAAAAACTAATAAATTTAACATTTTACTTGATTAAATTACATATATATTTTATAATTATAAATGAAAAATGCATAATAATTAATTTGCTTTAAATATCAAATAAGTACTTGTATTTTAAATAGAGTTGTGATAGAATTTTAGCAATTTGGGAACCTGTAGACCTGATATGCGAAAGAAGTATATCCAAAGTATTTTGAGTATACTCTTTTTTTACGGGCAAATACGGCTTATTACAGGGAATGGTACAGAACTATAGGTTGCGGTAACGTTGGGCCTTGCCGGTAAAAATTACTTTTTATGCGCACAAAAACAAGTAAATGACACTTGTCAGTAAAAAGCACTTGTATTAATGGGAAAGGAACAGGTGGAAGTTATGAAAGCTTTTCTAATACTGGAGGACGGTAATATCTTTACAGGCAAAAGCATTGGTTCAACCCGGGAGATAATTAGTGAAATCGTATTCAACACCTCAATGACAGGTTATCTGGAGGTGCTTACGGACCCATCTTATGCAGGTCAGGCGGTGGTGATGACTTATCCGTTAATCGGAAACTACGGAGTCTGTTATGAAGATATGGAATCGAAAAAATCATGGGTGGACGGATATATAGTAAGAGAAATTGCAAGGCGCCCGAGTAACTTCCGAAGTGAGGACAGCATTGAAACCTTTTTAACGGAAAAAGACATACCCGGAATTGCCGGAATTGATACAAGAGCTTTGACTAAAATATTAAGGGAAAAAGGTACTATGAACGGTATGATTACAACCGATGAAAATTTTATTCTTAAGGAAGTCATTTCCAAATTAAAAGGACACCGGATAACAAAGGTAGTTGAGAAGGTAACCTGCAAGGAGAAAAAGACCTATTATGCCAGAGATTATGCGGACACCGACGCAGATAAGGCAAGAAGCGGACTTAAAATTCACCCTTACAGAAAAGGTGATTTTAAGGTAGCACTGCTGGATTACGGCACCAAGGATAATATCAGGGAGTGCTTATTAAAAAGAGGCTGTGATGTCACCGTTTACCCCGCCTTAACCAAAGCAGAAGAAATCCTTGCGGAAAATCCGGACGGAATTGTGCTGTCCAATGGTCCCGGAGACCCGAAAGAATGTGTGGAAATAATTCAGGAAGTTAAAAAAATGTATGACAGTGACGTCCCCATCTTTGCCGTTTGTCTGGGGCACCAGTTAATGGCATTGGCTAACGGGGGGGATACCAGAAAATTAAAATACGGACACAGAGGCGCCAATCATCCGGTAAAGGATTTAAAGACCGGAAAGGTGTATATATCTACACAGAATCACGGTTATGTGGTAGAGGACGGCTCCATGAGGGATGACATCGCGGAAAAGAGTTTTATCAATGCCAATGACGGAACCATAGAAGGATGCCATTATTTGGGAAAGAAAGTGTTTACGGTTCAGTTCCATCCGGAGGCATGTGCAGGACCCCAGGATTCCGAGTTCCTTTTCGATGAGTTTATTCATATGATGGAGGTATAAAAATGCCAAAGATTGACAGCATCAAAAAAGTACTGGTTATAGGTTCCGGTCCCATTATAATCGGACAGGCGGCGGAATTCGATTATGCAGGTACGCAGGCCTGCCGTTCCTTAAAGGAAGAAGGCATCTGTGTCGTACTGGTAAATTCCAATCCGGCTACCATTATGACGGATAAAGATATTGCGGATATGGTTTATATTGAACCTTTAACACCGGATATTGTAAAAAAGATAATTTTAAAGGAAAAACCGGACAGTGTACTGCCAACCCTGGGCGGCCAGGCAGGCTTAAATATTGCCATGGAATTAGCGGAATCCGGATTTTTAAAGGAAAATGACGTTAAATTAATCGGCACCACGTCGGAAACCATAAAGAAAGCGGAGGACCGCCTGGAATTTAAAAAGACCATGGAAAAAATCGGAGAACCCTGCGCGCCAAGTACAGTGGTAACCACGGTAAAGGAGGCGCTTTCCTTTGCAAAAACCATAGGATATCCGGTGGTTGTCCGACCGGCTTATACCCTCGGGGGAAGCGGCGGCGGAATCGCACAGAGTGAAGAGCAGCTGGAAGAAATCTGTTCCAACGGTCTGCGCTTAAGCCGTGTGGGCCAGTGCCTTATTGAACGCTGTATTGCCGGCTGGAAGGAAGTTGAATATGAGGTAATGAGGGATAATCAGGGCAATTGTATCACGGTATGTAATATGGAAAATATAGATCCGGTTGGTGTACATACCGGTGACAGTATTGTGGTGGCGCCTTCCCAGACCCTTGCCGATAAAGAATACCAGATATTGAGATCTTCAGCATTAAATATTATTATGGAGTTAAATATTACCGGCGGCTGCAATGTTCAATATGCGCTGCGGCCGGATTCCTTTGAATACTGTGTCATTGAGGTAAATCCCAGGGTAAGCCGTTCCTCTGCTCTGGCCTCCAAGGCCACCGGATATCCCATTGCCAAGGTCGCCGCTAAAATAGCGTTGGGCTATAATCTGGATGAAATCCAGAATGCGATTACCGGTAAGACTTATGCCAGTTTTGAACCTGCCCTGGACTATGTGGTTGTTAAGATACCCAAATGGCCCTTTGATAAATTTATTATGGCAAAAAGGACCTTAACCACCCAGATGAAAGCAACCGGCGAGGTTATGAGCATCTGTACGAATTTTGAGGGAGCCTTAATGAAGGCGTTGCGTTCATTGGAGCAGAACATATACAGCCTCCACTACGGCGGTTACGAGCAATTTCCCATGGATGAAATCAGGGAAAAATTACATCAGATCGATGACAGACGTCTGTTTGTAATTGCAGAAGCAATCCGCAGGGGAATTACTTTTGATGAAATATATGATATAACAAAAATAGACAAATGGTTTTTAGATAAGATTGCCGTTCTGGTTGAAATGGAAGAGGATTTAAAAACCAGGCCGTTGACAAAAGAATTATTGGAAGAAGCAAAAAGACTGGAATTCCCTGACCGTGTTATTGCGGAATTCACAGGTAAAACTCCGGAGGAGGTGAAAAAACTCCGCAAGGAGGACTATAAAATTATACCCGCCTTCAAAATGGTGGATACCTGCGCGGCGGAGTTTGAAGCCAGCACGCCCTATTACTATTCCTGCTTTGGCAGTGAAAATGAGGTGGACCCGGTTAAGACCAGGAAAAAGGTTATGGTACTGGGTTCCGGTCCAATCCGTATTGGGCAGGGTATTGAATTTGATTATTGCTCCGTACACAGCGTATGGGCCTTGAGTAAAGCAGGATATGAAACTATAATCGTAAATAATAACCCGGAAACCGTTAGTACGGATTTTGATATAGCGGATAAATTATATTTTGAACCCCTTACCCCGGAGGATGTGGAAAATATTGTGGATTTGGAGCGGCCGGACGGGGCGGTTGTGCAATTCGGCGGCCAGACTGCAATTAAACTGACGGATGCTTTGTTAAAAATGGGTGTGCCGATTCTTGGAACCTCTGCGGAAAACGTGAATGCGGCGGAAGACAGGGAATTATTTGATGAAATTCTGGAAGAATGTTGCATACCAAGACCTGCGGGCAAGACTGTGTTTACGGCGGAAGAAGCAATTGCGGCAGCCAATGAGCTGCGATATCCGGTTTTGGTAAGGCCCTCCTATGTATTGGGCGGACAGGGAATGCAGATTGCCATTTCCGATGACGATATAAGGGAATTTATGGCAATCATTAATCAGAATGTCCAGGAACATCCCATTCTGGTTGATAAATATCTGATGGGCAAGGAGGTTGAGGTAGATGCCGTATGCGACGGGGAGGATATCCTGATTCCCGGTATTATGGAGCATGTGGAACGCGCCGGTATCCATTCCGGTGACAGTATCTCAGTATATCCTGCACAGAATGTGACCGAAAGACTCCGGAATGTGATTGTCGATTACACCGGAAAGCTGGCAAAATCCCTTAATGTAATCGGCTTAATCAATATACAGTTCATCCTGTATAACGACGAAGTATATGTAATCGAAGTAAATCCCCGTTCCAGCCGTACCGTTCCCTATATCAGCAAAGTAACCGGCATTCCCATTGTAGCTCTGGCCTCCCGCGTCATATTGGGGGAAAGGATTAAAGACTTGGGATATGGAACCGGTCTGGCACCCAACGGAGACTATATAGCAATTAAAATGCCCGTATTCTCCTTTGAAAAATTACAGGGAGCCGATATCAGCCTTGGTCCGGAAATGAAATCCACCGGTGAATGTCTGGGAATTGCCAAGACCTTTAATGAAGCTTTATATAAAGCTTTTTTAGGTGCGGGAATTAACCTACCCAAGCACAAGAAAATGATAATAACCGTAAAAGATACGGATAAACTGGAAGCTGTAAAAGTGGGCAAAAGATTTAAGGCACTTGGTTACGACATATATGCAACCAGAAGTACGGCCAGATTTTTAAACGAGAACGGGGTGGAAGCCATCCCGGTTAACAAGCTGGATAAGGAGGCGCCGACGATTATTGATTTAATCCTTGGTCATGAGATAGATCTGGTTATTGACACGCCGACCCAGGGCCGGGATAAATCCAGGGACGGATTCTTAATACGCCGTACCTCCATAGAAACGGGCGTAACCTGCCTGACCTCACTGGATACGGCCAATGCCCTGCTAACCAGCCTTGAAAATGCGGATACTGACAATATTTCATTAATTGATATAGCAAAAATATGATTAATATGCCAAAACGGGCAGTAAATCATCTGTCCCTGGATGACTTACTGCCGGACAATTCCGGGTATACTAACCTGTCGTTTCTCCTCTTAAACTATTAAAGGAATTATAAATATCTAAAATACCGTAGCCCCATTCCCTGTTAGGATAGGTGGTACCTGGATTTCTTCTTGCACCACGTATCAGCAGATTTTTTATTTCCACACTGTCAAGCTGGGTATAATTACCTTCAATGATGCCCCATTCCAGCAGCATGGCGGCGACTCCTGCCGTGTGGGCTGCAGCCACGCTGGTACCTGTCATGGTAATATAGGTATTGCCCGGACCGGGACCAATCAGATTGACTCCCGGCGCAGCCATGTCGGGGCTTATATTACCTGTTCTTGTATATCCTCTGCTGGCGTTGATAAAGAGGCTTTGATTGAGATAATTGTAAGCCGTGACAACAATGGGAATTATGGTATTGCCGGGAGAGGTTAAGGTGGTTTCGGGAGTGGGCTGGGTAAAATAAGTCTGGTCGCTTACAAAATTTGATATAGGAAGCCAGACATTAAAACGAGAATCCAGGTCAATATTGGAATATACCCGAAATCTCCATATACCTTCGGTAGGAGTGTTAAATCGCATCAGGATCAGCTGGTCTCCTGTCTGAGCCTCTACAATTTGATAGTCCACATAAATTACAGTTTCTTCAAAAATAAAACGAATTACTCTGGTTTCTCCGATTCTGGCAGGTATTCTTGGTATGAATTCTCCCGTAGGGGACAGGATATCAATGGAAAAAGTACTGGGAGATTCGCCCCATAATTCCATGGAAAATCCTCCTTCATTTGATCCAACCCTTAATTCAAACGTTTCATATTCAATTCCGCGGGCAATGATTCCCTCAAAATGATGCCCGCTGTTGCCTTCATTACCTCCGGCTACTGAGACACTTATTCCTGTAAAATCAGCTACGGTAGAAAGATAATTACTGAAAATGCCCCGTTCATCATGGGCGCCCTGAGAAGTACCAAAGCCTATGCAGATGGATAAAGGTCTCATTAACCGGTTGGCAATGCTTAGCAGATAATTAATTCCCAGCATAATATCTGTTGACTGAAAACATATGGCATCCTGGGGTATTGAAAAGAAGTCTCTTGTAAATTGCTTTGCCTGTCTTAACTTAACTACCACAATATTGGCAAAGGGAACTACGCCGGAAAAATTATTTTCATTACTTTCCGAACCTGCCGCAATACCCGCAAGAAAAGTACCATGCCCCTCCTCGTCAGTGCTTGGTACGATAGAAAGGGGAGTACTGATCTCAAGGGCAAGGTTAATCTGTGCCTGGGTGTATTCCGTACCATAGAAAAAGCCCTCCGGCGACTGTCCGGTTTGAATTGTCTGATCCCATATGGAATATATTTTTGTTGTACCGTCGGCATTTTTAAATGCATCGTGGGTATAATCAATTCCCGTATCAATAATTCCTATTAAAACACCCTCGCCTCTTAAGCTGAAGCCGGGTATATTTCGGATTCTGGTAACCCCGGAGGCTTCCAAACTGCCGGCATCCATTAAACCAAAGCAGCTGGGATAGATACTATATCCGTATTGTTGAATTAAATTATCCGGCAGGCTGCTGATAGGAGCATAAACGACGGCATGAGTCGTAGTAAGGGGAGTATAACAGGTATTTCGATTTGCCGTAAACTGATCCAGACGTTGCCCGAATTCTAAAACAAATTCAGCATAATCTTCACTAAGAGCATAATCTCTGCAATTTTGATCCAAGGTCATCATCTCCAATATATAGAATTCATTATTTAAATATATGAGCCATTATCTTTATTATTCTTTATAACAATTAAGCACCTGCTATAATATGGAATTACAGGAAGCTTTTTCACTTTTTTTGTTGTCTGATATTAAAATTCATGGTATAATTTATTATAATTCTACTTCATTAAAAGTACATCAGGGAAGATGGGAAAACATACAACATGGATGGGAAAGATAAAATACCAAGGAAAAGAAATCTTTACACGAAAGAACGATTAATGGATTTTTTTACAAATATTTCATTGCCGGACGGTGTGACCTGCAATTATATAGAAAAAGATAATTATATTGAATTTGTTTATAACGGCATTATTTATTCCGCATTAATTGACGGAGATAACTGGGAAGAAATAAAGAGGGAAATGTTTCGGCAGAAGGAACGCAAGCTTATGGAAAGTTTTCTGATGAAAGAACTTGAAAAGCAGGATTCCCTGACGAAATTATTTAATAAAGAATACAGCAGGCGTATAATAGAAGAATTCTTAAAAGCTTCCAAGCCGGGCTCCCACCATGCACTTATGATCGTTGATATCGATAATTTTCAGGTGGTGAATGAGAACCTTGGTTATTTATTTGGCGATACGGTTTTAGTTGATATCGCGGAATCTTTAAAAAAAATATTTTACGATACGGATATCGCCGGCCGGATTGGCGGAGACGAATTCCTTATATTTTTAAAAGATGTTGTTAGCACGGAAGTGTTAAAGGACAAGGCAGGAGAAATCTATTCCGTATTCCGTAATACTTATACCGGTGAGAATAAGGATTATATGTTGTCCTGCAGCATCGGAATCGGAATCTATCCGGGTGACGGTTTGGACTTTATGCAGCTGTTCATGAAAGCGGATGCGGCTTTAAGACATACCAGGGAAAGGCATAAGAATTTTTACGGTTTCTATCATGATATACAAAAGGTTGCCGGTTATATTGCTCCCCGCTGTTATGAGAAATATAAGATAACGAAAACCAGAGCATATGGAAGCAATAATTTTGATAAGGAAATTACTGCTTTTGCCTTTGATATTATGTCACGGACCAAGGATGTAAACAGTGCGATTAATCTTTTACTGAATAAGGTAAGGACACAATTTAGCTGTAATCATATCTGTATATTGGAAAATTCTGTACCAAATTCAAATTTTAATATAACCTATCTTCGCTGTAAAGACGCGGCGAATCAGGAGAAAAACGAACTCAATCATTTTATAACCGAATTAAAAGACTACACCCATAAATTTGATGAAAGCGGCATTTATTTCATTAATAATGTGAGCGAATTAAGAACGGAAAAAGATAAAATTATTCTTAATTCTTTGGGAATTCAGGCATTACTTCAATGCGGATTTTTTGAAAACGGTATTTTAAAAGGTTGTGTCAGCATACATGACTGTGAGAAGCCAAGATATTGGACACAGTATGAAATCGATTCTTTAGTTACCATAACGAAAATAATTTCCTCTTATTTATTAAAAATGCGGGCGTCGGAGCGTGCCAGCGAGCAGCTTTATAAAATCAGGAACTATGACGCCTTAACGGGACTGCCTACCTTACATAAATTTAAAAAGGATGTCAGGCAATTATTGGAGGAGCATCCGGAACAAAAATACGCCGTCATTTATTCGGACATTATCCAGTTTAAATACATAAATGATTCCCTGGGATATGACGTTGGCGATAAAATATTATGTGATTTTGCAATGCTTATATCCTGCAACGGGAAAAAAACAAAAGGCCTGGCAAGATTTTCAGGAGATAATTTTGTGGCGGCTGTTCCCCTGGAGGATAAAAAATTGCTTAAGGACCAAATTATGACTTTCAATGAGCAGTTTAATGCGATGCAGAGGGCGAAGTATCCTGGAAACAAGTTTATTGTTGCCAGCGGTGTTTCTTTTATTGACGAGTCAAAAGATATTACGGCTGCTATTGATAATGCCAATATTGCAAGAAAAAGCATAAAGAATTCACCCGAAATCACCTGTAAGTTTTTTGACAACGCCATGAAAATTAAGCTTCAAAGGGAAGCGGAGATTACCAATTCTATGGAACAGGCTCTTAAAAATGGTGAATTTATCGTATATCTACAGCCTAAAATCGGTTTAATGGAGAATAATTTAGTGGGAGCGGAAGCCTTGGTGAGATGGAAAAAGAAGGACAATACCCTGATTCCTCCCAATGATTTCATTCCCCTGTTTGAACGTAACGGCTTTGTTGTTAATGTGGATTTTTATATCTACGAAGAAGTTTGTAAACTGATTCAATCATGGATAAAGAACGGTTTTCCCGTTTTACCCATATCCGTTAATGTATCCAGAATTCATTTAAATGATGAGGATTTTGTAAATGAAATTAAGAATTTGGTGGATCATTATAAGATACCTTATCATTTATTGGAATTGGAGCTGACGGAAAGTATGTTCTTAAGTAATGTGGAAGCGGCACTGTCCACGATGAAAAAACTTCGGAAGCTGGGATTCGGCGTTTCCATAGACGATTTTGGCTCGGGTTATTCCTCCCTTAATTTATTGAAGAATATGGAAACCGATGTTATAAAGCTGGATAAGGAATTTTTTAGACAGGGCGGCATACAAAAGGAAGAGCAGATTATCGTATCCAGTATTATTAGTATGGCAAAACAGCTGAATATGAAGGTGTTATCGGAAGGGGTGGAAACACAGACCCAGTCGGATTTTCTGAAAAGCGTATCCTGCGATATGGCACAGGGCTTTCTTTATTCAAGACCCATTCCGGTTGACGAATTTGAAAAATTAGTAAAGAATCAATTATTAAAATAAGGAAATTCCCCCTTTCCTGTTTAAAGTTCGGAAACTCTTTGTATGCAGATTTGTACCGCAAAGATGCGTACGGGGAGTTTCCGAGAGTGCTTGTTTATTATGATGGAGCATATAAACCTAAATCATAATAAAAGGGAGGGGGATTATTTTGTTCATCTTTAATCTTCCGTTTTTTTCTTTTTTACAGAGGGAAATGTATGGTCTGACCGGCCATTTCACCTGCCTAATTAGTATAATTAATAAACAATAATACATGTCGGATAGGAGATAAAACATTGCCGGATTAAAAATTATGGATATAATAAAACTTAACAGAAATTGATTTTAAAATTGGTTTAAATTGGTTTTGAAATTTCTGATATAAGGCAGTGCTTTTTAAAATGATACAGAATAATGAAACCGGCTGATGGAAAGGAGATATCTATGAAATTTAGCAATGGATGCTGGGTACAAAGAGAAAGAACGGAATGCTTCAGCCCGGCCGAGGTCTATGAAACAAAACGAAGCAATAACAGCATAACCTTTTTGGCGCCTACTCATAAAATCAATCACAGAGGCGACACCCTGGGCGGACCTAACTTAACAATCACAATTTCCGCACCCGCACCGGAGGTCTTAAGAGTTCAGACCTTCCATTATATTGGCGCCTCGGACCACGGACCCAATTTTGAATTATCCATAGATGATAACGCAGTTTTAGCAATTGAAGAAGAGGACTGGGGTTACAGGCTTTTAAGCGGTTCCCTGAATTTAACTGTCAATAAACATAATGGGGATATGGAGTTTAACCGCGGGAAATATAAATTAACGGACAGTAAACGACGTGACCTGGCATATGTGAAGACGGATTTTAAAGGGCTTGCTTATGAAACCGACAACAAAGACGCCTATATGCGGGAACAGTTGGGTTTGTCCGTAGGAGAATTAATCTACGGACTTGGGGAACGTTTTACGCCGTTTATCAAAAACGGACAGACTGTAAATATCTGGAACGAGGACGGCGGTACTTCGACGGAATTATCCTATAAAAACATACCGTTTTATCTGTCCAACAGAGGATATGGCATATTGGTCAACAGTCCTGACAAGGTATCCTTTGAAGTAAGTTCGGAGATGGTTAAGAAGATTGGTTTTTCCGTTCCGGGGGAAAGCCTGGATTACTTTATTTTTAACGGGCCGACTATGAAAGAGGCCATATCCCGATACACGGATTTAACAGGTAAACCGGCGCTTCCGGCACCCTGGACTTTTGGCCTGTGGCTGTCCACTTCCTTTACCACCGACTATGATGAAGAAACGGTGACCGGTTTTGTGGACGGTATGATAAAAAGAGAGATTCCTCTCAGTGTATTTCATTTTGACTGCTTCTGGATGAAAAGCTTTCACTGGTCTGATTTTCAGTGGGATAAGGAGGTATTCCCGGATCCGGCCGGCATGTTAAAGCGTTTAAAAGAAAAGGGACTTAGGATCTGTGTATGGATAAATTCCTATATTGCCCAGGAGTCGGCTTTATTTGAGGAAGGCATGAAAAACGGTTATTTTGTAAAGAGAGTTAACGGCGACGTGTGGCAATGGGATATGTGGCAGCCTGGAATGGCTTTGGTTGACTTTACTAATCCGGCGGCCTGCGAGTGGTTTTCCTCCAAGCTGGAAGCGTTGATGGATATGGGAGTTGACTGCTTTAAAACTGACTTCGGAGAGAGAATACCCATCAGGGATGTTGTATATGATAACGGTGCGGATCCGGTAAAAATGCATAATTATTACACCTATCTCTACAATAAAACCGTATTTGGATTATTGGAGAGAAAAAGGGGAAAAGGAGACGGAGTGGTATTTGCCAGAAGCGCCACGGTGGGCGGACAGAAGTTCCCGGTACATTGGGGCGGAGACTGCTGGTCGGACTATGAATCCATGGCGGAAAGCTTAAGGGGCGGATTGTCCTTGACCATGTCGGGTTTTGGTTTCTGGAGCCATGATATCGGCGGCTTTGAAGATACCTCCACACCGGACGTTTATAAAAGATGGGTCGCATTTGGATTACTGTCCTCCCATTCCAGACTGCACGGAAGCACTTCCTACCGTGTGCCCTGGGCTTATGATGAAGAATCGGTTTCGGTAGTCAGGTTCTTTGCAAAATTAAAGGCCTCTTTAATGCCGTACATTTACAAAAATGCCGTTGAAACCAGTACAACGGGGATACCTACCATGAGAAGCATGGTTTTGGAATTCCAGGATGACCCCGCCTGCCAGTACCTGGACAGACAGTATATGTTAGGTGACAGCCTTTTGGTGGCGCCTATCTTTAATGAAGAAGGCATGGCACAATATTTTGTCCCGGAAGGGAACTGGACGGATTTTCTCACCGGTGAAAAGGTTACGGGCGGAAGATGGATAAAGGAACATCACGGTTATTTAAGCATTCCCTGCCTGGTGAGGGAAAATTCCATTATTGCGGCAGGGGCGGTGGATACGAAACCGGAATACGACTATGCAAAGGATGTAACCTTAAAAGTTTATGAGCTAATGGAAGGAACAAAAGCCCAAACAGATGTTTACAACAGCAAAGCGGAGTTGGAATTAAGTGCCTCCGTGTTAAAGGAAGGAAATAAAATTACGGTTCAGGTTCAAAAATTTGGAGAGGGAAAGCCTTTTCGAATTTATCTCCACAATGTTAAAAATGTGGCTACCATTACCGGCGCCGTCCTTCAGGCCGAAGAGAAGGGGACAATGCTTCTGCCTGCCGAAGAGGGAAAGGATTCTGTTACGATTATGACTTGTTTGTTAAATTAAAATATTGAAGTTAAAATCAGCCGGAAAACAGTTTCAATTTTTCCGGCTGATTTTAATTGATATTTGAATTGCTTTGATAAAATAAAAGTTAGAATATAACATCAAATTTTCGAAAATTTACTTATTATTATAAATTTCATTTTAGATAGTATCAAAAGTATTGAGATGATAATGAAAGAAAATAGTATTATGGTAGTATAATTAATAAGTTTAAAATAATAAAATATACTTAAAAGCAGTGTTTGAAGAGTTAAAATTATATTTACCATTTTCTTAAAAAATATAATTTCCGTATCATCTAAA
The DNA here is from genome assembly GCA_015655075.1 of Clostridiales bacterium. Lineage (GTDB taxonomy): Bacteria > Bacillota > Clostridia > Lachnospirales > Lachnospiraceae > Anaerocolumna. The sequence goes on from JAATFT010000055.1 coordinate 112,697, forward strand.
GGTTTGCTTATGCTTCCCATCGGAGATAATTTATGTATTGTATAAATTGCGAATAATAAGATACATAAACCTAATATTTTATTTTTATTGATACTGATATAATTTATGATAACGCATAATATAAATATAAGAGAGTTTGAAAGAATATAACAAGTAAGTTTTCTTTTACTATGATAGCCTCCGGTGAATGTCCTCAAAGTGATAAATGATGATAAAAATACCAGAACCGTAATTAGCTTATGCATACATACACCAATACATATAGCAGTCAATATATTAATGAGTATATTGATCGTGCTTTTAATTCCATAATTATATAATTCCTTATCCTGTGTATCTATGATATTTTTATCTATCATCTGCTGTACAATTAAGCCTGAAATATTAATCATACAAACTTTCTTAATTTTTTAGCGCTATCGGGAAGAGAATCCTGATACATAATATACCAGCAAGTTATATTGGCACTAACAGTTACCATAAGAAATAAGTACGGAATTTAAAACAATATTAGTCGTATAAATAGTATTCTCTACCTCATCCAGTTCAAGAAAAATTTTATTAAATTCGTTTTTTACAGATGTATTATCTTTTTCAAAGCTATCATATAGACTAATCAACTGATTTTTAATATCATGTCTAACCTTTCGTAATTGCTTATTACTTTCATCCATTTCCCGATAATAATTCTCATTAAGCTTGTTTTCCAGCAGCATAAGGTCATTTTGATGCTCTTTCCATATCATAAAGTTAAATTTTTTGAAGATGTAGAATATGATATAATTACTAAATAACACCATTATAATGATAGAAAGACAAAGAATACTGCTTTCCAAATCTTGATTATGCCATACAAGTCTTATAATTAAGCAGCAACTGATTATTCCCGTAATTGGAATAATTATTAATAAGGCTATTATATTTTTAGGAAGCTTTACTATTTTTTCAGTCCGAAAATAACAAAGTACTTTTATAATAAGAAATCGAAGTAATTCACAGATAATAATTCCGATATAATATTCTTCTATGAAGTTATCTCCCTTTAGAATATATAAGGCTGTTTGTAATATTAATAAGCCAACCGGTTCCACGACGAAACCGATTCCTATATACATAATTACCAATATAAATCTTGAGGATAAAATGCATGAATATTGAAGACTAAAAATATATATAATTAACAGGCAGCCGATCAGATTTACTGAAGGAATGCCAAGTCTATTAATGCAGGTAAGAGCTGCGGCGCTAGTTATTAATGTTATAAGATGGACTAACGGGGGGGATTTTCTATTATGGGCAAAGCAATTCATATATTTTGTTTGTATTAAAAAATCAAAAAAATTAGCAGCAAATAGAATAATTATTTCTGTCATAATTTATTATTTAAAAACTCTAAATGTTTAAGTTTAACTTGCTGCCGATAATTTCTGCTAATATATAAAATTTCATCCGTTTTTAAAATAAGCTCTCCTCTGACAATTTCTCTTATATATTCCATATTTATTATATATGAAATATGTATATTAACGAAAAGATGTTCATCTAATTGTGACCATATCTCTTCGAGTGTCATATTAAATTGATATAACTTATTATTTGTATGGATAAAAGCTTTTCGTCTATTTTTTTCAATATAAATGATATCCCCACAGGCTAAATTGTACCTATTTTTTCGATAACTGAAGGCAAAATTACTTTTGGTTAATTTAAGGTAAGAGGATACTTTATCCAAAATTTGAATAAATTTATCATATTCGATAGGCTTTCGAATGAAATCAAAGGTGATTACTTCAAATACATCATAAACATACTGAGGATAGCTGGTTAAATATATAAACAAAGCCCTTGGCTCTGTATTTCTTAGTTTCTTGGCAAGGGTAATCCCATCTAAATTTTCCATCTCTATATCCAGAATATATAAATTATAATGAATATCTTGTTTATTTTTATAATCCAGAAGTTCATTACCACTAAAAAAAACATCATATTCATAATTCCGGTTATGGAGTGTATCAAAGTAGCGTTCAATTTTCTCAATTACCTTTGTATCATCGTCACATACAGCAATAGAAATCATCTACTTTCACATCCTTTGTAAGTTAATCATCTTCTACACAAGAATCAAAAAACTTGGAAGAAAAAAATTCCTTCATTGAAATTTCAAAACCATCACATAATCTACTAATCGTAGTAATAGTTGGATTTTTTCCATGTATGATATTCATTAGGGTAGACATGGGAACAGCAGAGCGGTATGATAGAACATAGTAACTAATCTGTCTTTGAGAACATAATTCATTGATGCGGTTTACTACAGCTTCCCTACTTTTCAAGACATAATCCCCCATCTAAATATAATAATATTATATCCTATTTATATTGACAATTACTACCTTATATGGGAGTAATTTTATTAGATTATAAAAGAAATATTACATTGAAAATGGTAAGTCTGAAAAAAATATCATAAATTTATAAATTATAAGTAAATAATATAAATTTTTTAATGTACATTCCGTGTAATATAATCGCATAATACTTATATCAGTATTCTCAACATGACTGAATGACATTCACCGCTTTCAAATTTGATGCATTCGTTATAACATTTTCCATCGTAAAAAGATGAGGATTGCGGAAGAACCTAATTACTTCAAGAATATTCATTTGTATGAAATATAATTTAATGACAATTCATGTCAGATAAAGTACATAATGTGGCTTAAAATGGAAAATAGAAATCATTTTAATTATAATAAAATTACAAACAAAATATCGATATTAGTTTGAAAGTAATTATTCGCAAAGGAGGCTTTTTTATGTCTAAAGTTTTTAAAAAGTTTATTTTAGGTTTTTTAGTTATGGTTCTGGTAACATTAACATTGTCACCCCCACCGATTAGTAATGCAGCTGTTAATGATAATCAAGTTTCTACTATAACGGCAAAAAAAACTTATCCAACTGAATGGACTCAGAGATTTGATGCAACACAATATTCCAGTGCAAAATTAAAAAAAGCATCAAAAGCTATTCTAGCTGCTGCAATAATTGCAGCTTTTGGAAAAACAGGATTAACATCAGAGACATTTGCTAAAACTATTGCTAGTGCTTTACTTAGTAATTTCTATGTCAATAGTGAGACACAAGATGTTTATTATTCCTATGAAGTTTATTACAGGGAATTAGGTCCTGGTAAATTTGATTCTATAGGAAATTTTTTAGGAGACTATCAAATTAAAGTAGTTGAAACAACTTATTCAAATGTCGGGATGACAAAAAAGATATCTTCCAATATTACATATTACAAGAGTACTAGTATTTTTTATTGGTAAAAGTAAAAGGGTCAGAAATTATTTTTTCCGACCCTTTTTTATATACGCATAAATATCATATATTAAAAGACAACATATAGTAATTGATGAAAATTGAATAGATTTAATTATATTCTTGTTTTCTATCCAGATATAAGAAATTAATAATAAAAATATGTATTTAAATATATTTGATATTATTATATTTTTCAATATTATATCTCCTTTTATTAGTGATGTTATAAATATAATTGTATAAAAACATACTTTATCATCATCTTTTATGAGTAAGAAAAGTATTTATTTGTTTTTTATATAAAACTCCTATCATATTATTACTCATTGCAATATTATAGATAGAGTAAATTTTGATTAATTATAGCTTATATGTGGGTGTCGATTATAACATTAACGATATATAAATATATTAGTCCTATTTTAAAATTTTTGCAAGGAGGAAATAAAAAACATGATAAATTACCGTCCGTTTTGGGGAAACTTTAAAAGAGAAAAATGTATCATCTTATGCATTAATTCACAAATGTAAATATAATGTAAGTAACTTTAATTGTGAATGGCAATAGAAAATGTATCTTTTTTGGCAACTAAAAATGTACTTCCTATTGTCACCTACAGGACTCTCACCGTTAGGTAATTAAATAATTACTCTTTATCATTACCTTTCAGATAAGCTTTACGGTGCTCTAGCCGGTAATTTTTACCTTCAAGGTGTATGACATCACATCGATACATTAGACGGTCAAGAGCTGCTGAAACTAACTTCCCGTCATCACTGAACAGTTCCTGCCATTCTTCAAATCATTTATTTCAGATTAGTGCCGGCAGAGGAATTGACAAAAACATCCCGCAGTACAGTGGATAAAGCTCTATGAAAATACGTGTCTGGATATTTCAATAAATTTTTCCATTGCTTTTGTAATGCTGGTGTTTTTTCTATGCGCCAGAAAAGTATCACGATGAGCTGTTTCATCATCGATTTTATAATAAATCAATTCATTTTGGCGTGTAGCCAGCTTTACAAGAGTATCAGTAACAAAAACGTTTCCTATTCCGTGAGTCCCAAGGTTATAGGCAGTCATAAGCTGGTTTAAATACAGCACGTTTCCGGGAAGAAAACCGTAATCTTCGCAAATCTTCATGCTTCTTGTGTGCAAATCATGCCCCTTTTTAAGAAGAATAAAACTCTGGTCAGATAATTCGGACATATTTAAACATTCCTGCTTATAAATATGCTTATTGTTTAAAATATCTAAATAGGATAATTGATATTTTTGATATTTTTTATTGACAGGATCGTTTACAGGTATTCCCAGCAGTATCTGTTCTGTCAGAAGATGGTGTGAAATAAATAAATTACTGTCATATTCTCCGGAGTCAATAATCAGGTCTATATGACTATCCAGTGCCCGTTTATATAAGTCTATGGAATCTGCTTCCGTAATCTCCAGGGATATTCCCGGATACTTTTGAGTAAATATTTTGATAATGGGGGGAAGCATGCAGGAAGAGAAAAAATTAGCCCCGCCTACATTTAAATGACCGGATTTCAAATTAGATATTTCTAAAAGCTGATTTTTTAATCCATACTCGATATTCATGATTTGTTCAATTGCATGAATGTATGCTTCTCCGGCTTCGGTTAACGTTAGCGGAATTGTGGAACGATTAAATATTTTATTGTTTAGTTCGATTTCAGCTTTATGTATTGCCGTGCTCAATGCAGGCTGAGATATAAATAGATTTTTAGCGGCTTTGGAAAAACTTCCGGCTTTGTATACCTCATATACATATTTTGTTCCTCTAAGCATAAAATGACCTCCATATAAAAAAAATTTATAACTGTTATATAAATATATGTATTTGATTATATCCTTTGCAGATGCTATAATCAACCTATATTTTATATGAGATCATTGACAGCGGAGTCTTTGGATAATTATCCAAAGGCTTTTTTTATCGAATAGGAAATTGCGTCCTATTCGATAAAAATCCTACCGGGGGATGCGCATGACGCTTGCAGGGTATTATGTCGCAAAGCGACCAAGCGTCAGCGCAGAGTTTGCTTTGCAAACTCTTTTTCATTTGACAGAACAAAGGAGCTTATATATGTTTGAAGATAAAGATAATGCATTTGCAAATTACATTGAAGAAGACAACGCCGGCAGAGCGCAATTTTTATGGGTTTCATTATTTTACTTTCTGATGAAAGTGAGCATGGATGATTATGGTGCCCGTGGAGAAGGTATCATGAGACAGGCCGTCAGAGATTTGGGAACAGAAAGAGCGGTTCGAAAAAGACAGAGATCGGATGCTTTAGGATTAGAACCCAATTTAGTATCTATGGGCAAGGTAATCGATTTATTTGGGGAACCCCGTTTTTCCTTTGGAAAACAGGTTTCGGAAGCCGGACCGGAGTATAAATTAATTCAGGTATATACTTGTCCTAATAGTAATATCTGGGCAAGGCTTGAAGGGAAAAAATCAGGAAGCTATTTAAAAATCGGGTCTATCTACTGTGAAGAAGTACATCATTATCTGTACGGAAAATATGACCCTGCTATTCAGGTCAATCTATGTGAGATTTTAACAAAGGGAGATCATCTTTGTAACTTTCGGTTAAATATGAGTAAAGCAAATAGGAGGCCTTATATATTGCCTCCCTATGAAAAAGAAACCTGGGAAGATTATGGAACTGATGTTACAGCTTCCATTATTACTGTTTTTGGATTAAATTATTACCACTATGGACGTGCAATCTACGATAATCTGGGTGAAAGTACATTAAGAAAAGGATTGAGAGCCTTTGCATATTGCAGGGGAGAACGGATGAAGGAATTAAATCGTCGCAGAAACCGACCCAATGACATAGCGGGACTGATAAAGGATGGGGATTTGTTCCTGGATCCGAGAGAGGAAATGAAGATAAATATTGTTGGGGAAGATGAATACGATATTGAACTGTTAAGAAATATTTTAGTTGAGGTGCTTCATACACATTGTGCGGATCACTTAACCAGAATTTATTATGAAGAGGTATTCCCTGGAATTTGTGATATATACAATCCGGAAATAGAAGTATCTTTTGAAAATATTCTTTGTGAAAACGGAAATTTTAGAATTATTATGAATAATCGAGGTAATGAAAAATGCTGACAAAAAGAGTTCAGGTATTAGCGCCTTCAAAAACAATGTATTTTACGGCAAAGGCAAACAAGCTGAAAGATCAAGGCTTTTCTGTTATGGATTTCAGCGTAGGCGAGCCGGATTTTTGTACGCCTGAAAATATATGCCGGGCGGCGAAGGCCGCTATAAACGAAGGATATACAAAATATACCCTGGTGAACGGAATTTTGGAATTAAGGGAAGCTATTTGTAAAAAGCTTCTGACGGATAACAAGATCTTTTATACGCCGAATCAGATTTGCGCAGGAACCGGAGCGAAACAGCCGCTGTTTAATGCAATATTTGCCCTCTGCGAAACGGGGGATGAGGTTATTATTCCGACACCGAGCTGGGTAAGCTACGAAGAAATGGTAAAATTGGCGGGAGCAGATCCGGTATTTGTTAAATGCAGGGAAGAAGAAAACTTTGAACTGAATATTCATGATATTGAAAGGGCTGTTACCGACAGGACGAAAGCTGTCATAATTAATACACCGAATAATCCTACCGGTGCCGTATACGGGGAAAAGACGTTAAGACAGCTGGGCGATTTGGCTCTTCAGTATAATTTTTACATTATAGTGGATGAGATATATGAAAAATTAGTTTATGATAAAGCAAAGCATTTTTCTATTGCATCGGTTTCGGAGAAAGTGAAAAACAAATGCATCTTAATTAACGGATTGTCCAAATCTTATTCAATGACAGGCTGGAGAATTGGGTATGCCGCTGCAAATGATGAAGTGTCAGCGGCGATGAAGGCGATTCAAAGCCATACTACCTCGTCCGGCAATTCCATTACTCAGTATGCGGCTGTGGAGGCCTATAATGGAACGCAGGAGTTTGTTCAGTCCATGCATGATGAGTTTCATAAAAGAAGAAATTATCTTGTAAGCCGGATACAAAAAATGCCGTTTGTAAGCTGCGGCAGGGCTCCCTCGGGAGCATTTTATATAATGCTGAATGTGGTGCGGACCTTTGGAAGGGAATATAAGAATATAAGGATTGATTCCGCGGATACTTTAGCAGATTTACTGCTGATGGAAGCGCATATTGCAATGGTGTCCGGAGAAGCATTTCATGCGGAGGACTATTTGAGAATTTGTTATGCGGTATCCATGGAGAATATCGCGAGGGGTATGGACAGATTAGTGGAATTTTTAAGGGAACTTTAAGAAATCGGCAATCAGTGGTTCAATGCGAAAGGTTATGTGATATGAAGATATTTTTACATGATGAAATTCATCCGGATGCAGTTTCGTTTCTAAAGAAGCATGCTGAAATTATTGATAATTGGGACAGGATTGGCGAAGCAGATGCAATCCTGGTCAGAAAAATCCGGCTGGATAGGGATATTTTTGAAAAGGCTCCAAATTTAAAGGTAATCGGATTTCATGGATCAGGAATTAACGGAATTGATCTGGACGAAGCGGAAAAGCATAAGGTTGAGGTATTTGCGGTTCCCGGCTTAAATGCTGATTCCGTAGCCGAGCTGAATGTAGCGCTTGCCTTGGATGTTTCTCATATGGTTTCAAAAGCAGTACATGAAATTAAGTCAGGCGTCAGTATGAAGGATGGGCTGCGGCGCTTTAAGGGAACTGAAATAAGCCGGAAAACGGCGGGAATTATGGGCATGGGTATGGTCGGAAGCAGGACGGCAAAAATATTAAAAGAAAGCTTCCATATGCAGGTCATGGGCTGTTCCAGATCGCTTACTCCATCAAAGGCGCGGGAGCTGGGAGTAATATATTCTCCGGATAAAGAGAGTATTTTACAGAAAGCGGATTTTATTTTTCTTGCACTGCCGTATTCAAAAGAAACGGAATATATGATAGGTGAAACTGAATTTAAAATGGCAAAGAAGGAAGCTGTTTTTATTAATACCGCAAGAGGAAAATTAATCGATGAAAAAGCGCTGTATCAGGCCTTGAGCAATCACTGGATCAAGGGAGCGGCCTGTGACGTATTTGAGGTAGAGCCTTTGGAAACGAATCACCCGCTGCTTCAGCTGGATAATTTTATTGCAACCCCCCATGTTGGAGGGAATACCGAAGAAGCTTTATACAGAGTGGGAATGGGTGTAGCTGCGGGAATCCTGGAAAAATTACGCGTAATTTTATCTAATGTTGAGGAAAGGCCGGAGTAAATACGATAAAGAGGTGCTTGTATGTATGGTATTAGTGAGATAAAGCTTCAGAATCAGCAGGACAGCTTGACAAATTTATATTTTTATTTATGTAAGAATATTCTATCAGTAGCCGGAAGAAACGGAGAAGGGATTATTCGGTCATCCGTAAGGAAGCTGGGAATTCATTTTGGAGAAATTGACAGGACTAAGCTGATGGAACATGGCAGGAAGCCTAATCTTAAATCAATGGTTGAAGGCATTGACCGCTTTACCGATCCCAGATTTCGATTCTGTCTGCTCAGAGTGACACAGCAGGAGATCTGGCTGGAAGTACATACCTGTCCGATCGCAGATTTAATGAAAAGGAAAAATGCGGCGGATATCGGACTGATGTTTTGTGAAGAATATTGCCATGCCTATTTTAAAGGATTTTCAAATGGAAAAGCCCAGTCGAACCTGTCAAAGACTCTTATGTGTGAGTATGATAATCATTGCAGGCTATCCGTATATTACAGACCTGCTAATTTGGAAGCGGAGCAGAGGGAAAAAGTTTTTGATCCGGAAAAAGATTTAAAACCGGCATGTTTACCGGGACATGAATATAAAGCTGATGAGAGTCTTATGCACAGGTATTTTTGCTTATATCAATGTTTGTATGAAGGTGCAAAGGCTTTAGCCGGTAATGAGGGCAGGTGTGCTGTCGCAATGGGGCTGCGGGAATATGCGGCTGCTGAGGCCGGGGATTTGAAAAAGCAGGCCGATGCAACCAAAAGTCAATTAGATGAAGCCTTTATCCGTATAAATTTTCCCGTACCGGTAAGAAGGCGGGAGAATGGGTTATTCCATCCTGTATTAGATAATGAAGCGAATGATTTGTTTGCCGTGAATTTTTACCGGCCGTTTTTGAAATATATCGGCGGGTTAGGGGAATAGGGCAGTGGGAGGCGCTGAAAGGAGATTTTTATGAAGAATATAAAATCGACATATACCGAGGCGGATTATCAGGCGGATAATTTGCAGGATCAATATACTATCATGTATGGTATTCTCGGAAAAACGTTAATAGAGGATCTGGGTTATGACGGAGAAGCCGTTCTAAGAGAGGCGACCAGGCGTTATGCCAGAGATCGGGGATTAGCCGACAGAAAGAAGCATGAAATGGCAGGATGTAAGGTTAATATGTACAGTGCCTTTAACATCAGTGCCGGGCTTCCGGGAAACAAGAGAACTGTGTCCTATCGATATCAATCGAAGCCGCAGCAGCATATCAGCCATGTGTTAACCTGTCCCATGGCTGAAATTTGGGACCGGTATGGATGCTTTGATATTGGGCGCATCTATTGCGAGGAATTTCATTTTACGTATTACAATACCTATGCCTTTGGAAAAGCAAAGGTTAATCTTGCGACTACGTTAACGGAAAGAGGCACGGACTGCTGCAGCTTTAACGTGATATTAAGGCCGTCGGATCTGCCGGAAGAACTAAGACCCCGATGCTTTGAAGAATATGACAGTGAGCCGAAACAGCCGGATTTATCGTATTTTAAGCCGATCAGTGCACAGGAAGGCTATGGCTCATTATATTTAAGACTCTATTATTATCTGGTTTCAACTGCCTGTGAATCAGCAGGTGAAGCAGGGAAGCAGTCTATCATGCATGGATTACATAGATTGGTTTTGGCTGCTTCTGAATATATCAGAACGAAAACGGCAAAAGGAAAAGAAAATGCGGCGGTATTGTCAGAGGCGGTATATCTGGAACTGAATTATCCGGCGCGCCTGAATGTGGAAAAAGAAAGCATGTGGAATCAGTATTCACGTTATTGTGCAAAAGAAATATTCAGAGATGAGTTTTGCAGGCCGTTTATGGCTAGAGGCGATTAAATGACAGAGCGGGAAGAAATGGGACTGAATGATTTAGAGGATCAATATTGCATTATGTATGCTATTTTAGGCAGAACATTGCTGGAGGATTTTGGACTGGACGGAGAGCATGCTTTAAGAGAAGGAACAAGATTGTATGGACAAAACAGGGGAAGACTTCATCGGCAAAGGCATTTAGATGCAGGCTTAAAAATTAATATGAAAAATTTGTTTACGACAGGCGGTGATTTGCCAGGAGATACCAGGACATTTCGGGAGCTGCAAAGAATAAATGCCCAGGAAAGAGTCAGCCATACATTGGTTTGCCCAATGGCTGATATTTGGAAAGAATATGGTTGCATGGATATTGGAAAGATTTACTGCGAAGAATTTCACTTTTCCTGTTACAGCACATATGCATACGGATATACCAAGGTGAATATTGCAAAGGTACTGACACAGGAAGGTGATGAATATTGTGCTTTTAATATTATATTAAGGCCGCAGGATTTGCCGGAGAAATTAAGGCCGGTCTGCTTTGAAGAATATGATCCGGAATACCCGGAGCCTCAAAACATTTGCCTGAAACCACCCGAAGCTAAGGAGGGATACCGCTCTTTGTGGTTAAGATTATATTTCTTTTTGCTGAAGGCAGCTGCGGAACAGTTTGGCGAGGAGGGAAGAGAAGCCGTCAAGCACGGTCTGAACAGGCTTGCAAAAGTGGTGTCGGAAGCATTTGCAAAGGATAACCCGATACCGGTGGATATGGAGTTTTTAGAAGAACACTATCCTGTTGACATGTACGTGGAAAAAGAGGAGATGTGGAAGCTTTATGGAGATTACGGAGCAAAAGAACTGGCAGACAGGGAATTTATTCAGCCTTTACTTAATCATCTGCATATTACGAAAGGAGAGAAAATGATATGAAAAAACGTATTTTAAAAAAAGATTTGGCGGGAAAAATGCCGCTGTTGCCAAATATCATGTATATGATAATCTTTTTTGTTATCCCGATGGCTTTGCTTATCAGCTACAGCTTTTTTGTAAACAAGGGATATGGAAGAGTGGAGCATACTCTTACAACGGAGAACTATATCAATTTTTTTACGAATAAATACTATATTGAAACTTTCATAGCTTCTTTCATAATGGCCGTAATCATCAGTATACTGGCTATATTGGTCAGTTATCCCATTGCGTTTTATATAGTAAGATATAAAGGTTTCAAGATGAAGCTGGCATCGAGCCTGGTTATGGTTCCCATGCTGGCAAGCTCGGTTGTCACCTGTTTCGGCTGGTATATTATGCTGGGCAATACAGGAATCATTAATTCGGTATTAATAGGTTTACATATGATTGATGAGCCTGTTCAGCTTTTATATACACGCACCGGTGTTTACATTGTTCTTTTGTCGGGACAATTACCATATATGATTACTTCCATCATGAACGGCATAGCTTCTATCGACGAAAATGTGGAACAGGCGGCAAATACATTAGGGGCCAATCCGGTAAAAATTTTTTTAACCATTACGCTGCCGTTAAGCATTCCCGGAATCTCTGCCGGTATGCTGCTGGTATTTACCGGAATATTAAGTGCCTATGTGGTACCCATTGTTATTGGCGGCGGTAAGGTGAACACGTTGGCCAGCTTAATTGTAAATCAGGCAAGTACAACCCTCAATTGGCCGAAAGCGGCTGTTATGGCGCTTATTTTGATGGTTATGTCAAGTGTCGCCATGTTTTTGAATAATAAGCTGATGGAATCGAAACGCTTTGGCGGAGGTGGAAGATAATGCGCAAAAGGAAAGAAAAAAGAGTTCCAATATTATTAAGAATAGCGGTATCGCTTGCCTTAATTTACATTCTGGCGCCTATCTTAGTTATCATCGGTTCTTCATTCGCCAGTGTGGCTAATTTGACATTTCCCCCAAAGGGCTTCAGCTTGCGGTGGTATCAGGAATATTTTAAGGATACGGGCTGGCTTAACGCTACCTGGATCAGCATTAAGCTGGCTATGATAGCTACGGCATGTACGGTTTTGCTGGGATCGTTATCTGCATATGGTATTGAAAAATCAAAACACAGGAATATGTGGCTATCTTTTTTTACTACGCCATTAACGATTCCGACAATTATAAGCGGTTTGGCTCTGTTGCAATTCTATAATTTTTTAGAAGTAGAAAGAAATTTCTGGGCCATTCTATCCGGTCATATTGTTTTTGTAACACCATTTGTGACTCGGACTATGTATACATCATTTTACAGATTCAATCATTCTATTGAGGAAGCCTCATGGGTTATGGGGGCCGGAAAAGTAAAAACATTTTTGCTGATCGTATTGCCGGCAGTAAAATCAGGATTGATGTCATCGGTTTTCTTTGCATTTATAACATCCTTTAGTAACCTGACAATTTCCATTTTCCTGGCTACAGGTAAAAATATAACATTGCCGATTAAAATATATACCTCGGCATCTTTCGATCCGACACCTGTATTGTCAGCAATTTCTACTATTATCATAATTATAACCATAACAGTTATGATGGTTATGAAGCATTTTGGCGATCATGAATAGAAAGAATAGGAGAATATTATGGATGCACTTGTAATAAAAAACCTGGAGAAAAAATTTGGAGATATTGAAATTTTAAAAACAATTAATTTGGAAGTAAAGCAGGGTGAATTTGTTTCTTTATTAGGACCGTCAGGATGCGGAAAGACAACTACGCTGAGAATTATTGCCGGTTTATTGGACGCTACTTCCGGCGAGGTATATATTAATGGCGTTAATGTGGCTGATGTGCCGGTACATAAAAGAAATAATGGTATGGTATTTCAAAATTATGCTTTGTTTCCTCATATGACGGTTGCCCAGAATATCGAATATGGCTTGAAGCAGCATAAAATATCAAGAGCAGAACGCAGGAAGAAAGTCAGGGAGGGTATGGAATTAGTCCATCTGGAATATTTGGCCGGCAGATATCCGAAACAGCTAAGCGGAGGGCAGCAGCAAAGAGTTGCTTTGGCAAGAGCGCTTGTTTTACAGCCAAATCTGTTATTGCTGGACGAGCCCTTATCTAATCTGGATGCAAGGCTGAGAGAGGAGATGCAGATGGAAATCCGTAATATTCAGAAGAAACTGAACGTTACCACGATCTTTGTGACACACGACCAGAAGGAAGCATTAAGTATGTCTGACAAGGTTGCGGTCATGAATAAAGGCATTATCGAACAGTATGGGACACCTGAGGAATTATATGACAATCCTAAAACAGAATTTGTTTCTACATTCATAGGATATTCTAATTTAATCAGAGGGGTCGTAAGCACAAAGGATGAACACCGGATGCTTCTGGAAACAAATTATGGAAAAGTACAGATTCCTCTGCAGGACGGCCTGGAAACAGGAAGCAGGATTCTTGGTTTATTGAGGCCGGAGAGGATAAGACTGAAGAAGACCTTCGGGTCGGACCTGAATTGTATAAGGTGTACTGTAATTGAAAGAGTTTATGCAGGCAGCTCCATTCGATATACAGTAAAAACAATCACAGATCAGAATGTAGTGGTTACTGTTATTGCGCCGGATGAATCGAACAACCTGTCGGTCGGAGAGGAAGGATGTATACAGTGGCTTGCGCAGAATATGAATTTAATTGAGGTTAATGATGAAGAAACGGATTAATGAAAAAAGCTTTGCAGATATAGAGCTACCGGTTGCAATTACTGCTCCGGATAAAGGGAAGGACATTTATGTTCAGCAAAACAGTATCAGGGAAGGAGAAACTGTTTCAGAGATCAGGCATTTTCATTTGGACGGGAAATCCTTTGATGAGGTTGCATACGGAACGGCGCCCAGGATATCCCCGGACGGAAAATGGCTGGCTTATGTCGATGGCCATAAAAATAACGGACGGGACCGCAACAGGCAAATGCAGCAATCATTACTTATTTTAAGAAATACCGAAACGAAAAAGGAAACCATATTAGGCAGCTATCTTCGCATAGCTGAGATCATCTGGTCAAAAAGCGGCAGGCTGCTTGCTTTTACGTCGGCGGTTGAAGCGCAGCACGATCCTTCCGATCTGATTTCTCTTGAGAAGGCCGTATGGATTGACAGAGTAAAGTTTAAAACAGACGGAATAGGGATTTTTGACGGGACTTACCGTCAGGTGACGGTTATTGATATTCGTACGGGAACATCCTGTAAAATTGACGAAGGCAAAAGGGATTTATACGAGCCGGTATTCGTGGATGAGAACAGGCTGGCATATTTAGGGATTCCGGATAACCCGGATAACTCGGATTATTACCATGTATACTTAAGACATCTGACCGAAAATAATGTAAGGAAGTATCCGGGACCCGGAGGTCCGGTCGGACATCCGGCAGTAAGCCACGATCGTAAAAAAATTGCCTGCATCGCGCATGACAATGAATTTTGGGAGGCAACGAATTTTCGTATCTATTTGCTGGATTTGGAATCGGGAGAATGGAGCTGTATTACAAAAAAATATGACCGTTCTATAGGAAACTATGTGATCAATGATATTGGCTATGATCGGAATCAGTATACTTTGGAGTGGGACGCTGCAGATGAAAACATTTTTTCCCTGATTACTGACGGGTATGGGACAAACCTGTACAAAATCTCTGTTTCAGATGGGGCAGTCGTTCCAATCGCATCGGATAAAGCAGTGATTTTTGCTTTTAAAATACTTGAACAGGGAATTGCTGCGGTATGCTCAGGGGAACAAAGCGCTTCAGAATTGATTTTGATACAGGAAAATCAGCCGACACAGATGCTTTGGAGAGATTCGTTAAATGCGGACGGCTTTAAGCTGACAAAAAGCAAATCGTTTTACTATGACGGAGCAGACCAAAGTATCAGAGAAGCCTTATATTATCCTCCCGTCGGCGCTTTAAAGGGTACGGTCTTAAATATTCACGGCGGGCCCCATTATTGCCACGGCTATGATTTTTCATTTGATATCCAATTGCTGGCGGCAAACGGATATGGAACAATTATTTGCAATCCGGCAGGAAGTCAGGGCGGCGGAGAGGAATTGGCAAAGGCCAGCTATCATGATTGGGGCGGAAAGGATTATCAGGAATTGATGAATTGTATGGACACCGCAGAAAAAACTTTTCATTTGAAAAAGGTTCCCTCTGCAGTGATGGGAGGCAGTTATGGAGGTTTCATGACCAATTGGATCATAGGACATACAGACCGCTTCAGCTGTGCTTTTTCAGAGCGCAGTACATGCAATCGATATAGCCAGGCGGGGACCAGTGACTGTGCTTTTCGATATGGAATGTATGAGTTTGACGGACTGGCATGGGAAAATCCGAAATATTATATGGAGCATTCGCCTATCAGCTATGTCAAAAATGTAAATGCACCGGTTCTGTTAATTCATGGGGATCAGGATATGAATTGTCCGATTACACAAAGCGAAGAGTGGTATTCCGCATTAAAGCTGGAAGGAAAAGCAGCTTATCTGGCCGTTTTTCCGGGACAGTATCATAATCTTACCGGAAAGGGAAATCCTGTGTGCAGATTGGAGCGCTACAGGCTGCTGACCTGGTGGCTGAAGCGATATTTAGAGGTAAGTTCAAATAATGAATAAAAGTCGAGGTGACCAACGATATGCTAAAGGAAATTGAAGAGTATTGCCGGCAATTTAAAGAACATATTGGTTTAGTAATAGAAGATCTGAGCACCGGTGAGAAGATTGAAATGAATCCTCACACGGCATTTTCGTCTGCCAGTTTGATTAAATATCCTGTTATGTGGAGCTTTTTTGAACAGCTTGGCATGGGCGGAATTGACAGGCAGGAAATACATGAATTAACGCAGGAGGACAAAGCGGGATCCGGCGTATATGACAGCAGCGTTTTGAGAGAGCTGCATGCAGGCACGCCGTTAACCCTGGAAGACTGTATTATTTTCATGATAGTAATCAGTGACGATACCGCAACTAATATTATCATGAAAAAGCTTGGTTTTGATGTGATGAATGCTTCCTTCCGGCATCTGGGACTAATAGAAACCAAAGCCGGCAGGTTAATGATGGATTACGAAGGATTAGAAGCCGGCAGAGACAATTTTGTTTCTGCGGGAGATATGAATCGGCTTTCCAAATTGATCTGCGGCAACCGTATTTTGGAAAATAAATACAATGAAGAGATGTTGGGCATATTGCTCAGGCAGAGACATAATGACGGGATAAATAAGCATTATCCCATGGAGGTGCAATATGCACATAAAGGCGGATGCATCAGGCAATACGGAATAGATCACGATTGCGGGATTTTGTACCGAAACGGAAAGCCAAGGATGACAGTAAATGTTTGTACCAGACAGGTTGAGCATTCAAGAGAGGTAATTAATCATATAGGTGATATGGTATATAAGTCACTTTATTAATTCAGGTGATCATTGGCTTAAAGCCGGTTTTCATATAGTAACGTTACCAAAAATGACAGAGTTATTGCAGAAAGGAAGAAAAATATGATGAAAAAACGTGTAAAACAGGTAATTTTGTTGATCATGACAGCGGCTATGTCTCTGTCGTTATGCGCATGCGCAGGCAGCGACGGCGAAACGCCGGGCACCGTTGACGAAACAAAAACAGCAACAGAGGCGGCAGGTACAAAACAGCAGGAAGGAAAGACAATGCCGAACGGCGTTACATACAATTTTGAAGATGCAGATACATTATATGTCGGCAGCTATGGCGGAACATATGATGCCGCATTGCAGATTGTTGCAGACCGTTTTACTGCCGATACGGGAGTCCAGGTCGTATTTGACTCCTCCTGGGGCTTTAGCAAGCTTGTATCAGAGAACGGCAATCCAAGTGTGGGCGTATGCTGTGCGGATGATGTGCGTCTTGCGGAAAGCTACACGATGGGTGAAGATGCCGTTTATGAAGTTCTTGAGCTTTCCCGGATTCCCAACGCAAGTGAATTATATGATCAGGCGATTGACCAATATACAAACAGTCCGGTTATTCATTGGGGCAAGTATGGCATCGCATACAGGGCGGACCTTGTTGAAACGGCGCCCGTATCCTGGGCGGATATCTGGAATGACGAGTATGCAGGTAAGGTTACCATTAATTCTTTAAGCGGTACGGGCGGGACACAGTTCTTTATTCAGGCTATTACCATGAACGGAGGTACACTGGATAATCCCCAGCCGGGTTGGGATGCTTTAAAGGATCTGGCGGCAAACAATCTTCTTTGTATAACGGAGACGACAGCTACATTGACACAGGAACTTACGGACGGTTCTGTCGTAGTTGCTCCCTGGTGGGACGGCAGAACGAATGCATTAACCGATACCGGTGTTGATGTTAAGTTTGTAACTCCCGAAGAAGGCGCATATGCAACAATTACGGCAATGTCAATTCCGGTTGGTTCCAAGACGCCGGAGTTAGCATATTACTTTATTGATTTGTGTCTGGATGCGGAGCTGCAGAAGGAAATGACGCCTGTCATCGGATATGGACCCACAAATAAGAATACGGTTCTTGATGATGCAGTTGCAGAAAGAGTGGTATACGGAGTAGATGACGTTAATCAACTGATTTTCTGTGACTGGGTAAGCGTTGCTGAAAAATTGGCTGACAGAAATGACATTTTTACTGAGCAGATTGCACCTTTATGCGGTACGGCAGAATAATGTATTAATGATTAGTTCATAGTTCAGGGCTGTCTGCTTATTGGACAGCCATGCTATAAAAGAGAAAAAATAAGTGTCACAAATAATTTAATGTAATAAGGTGAATATAATTATGAATTCTATAGATGAAAAGTTTAAAAAACTGGGAATAGAAAATGCTCCGGGGCAGGAAAAGCTGCAAAGCGGTAAGGAGTTGGAGCTTCGAGGAGGTGAATTGCGAGGTGTACCGGTAGATTTTTCTCACGGAGATGTTGATGCATTTCAGCCTTTACCCGGCAGCTTTGAGGCATTTGCAAAGGGATATGCAAAAGGAGCAGAACAAGCCTATACGGAATATAGGGGAAGTAAAGCAATCAGAGAAGATTTGGCTTATAAATTATCAGCTTATACAGGTACCGATATCAATCCCAAGGCAAATATTATTATAACGCCCGGGACACAGGGGGCGCTGTTTCTGGCAATGGGATCCCTGATCGGCCCCGGAGATAAAGTTGCAATTGTAGAGCCTGATTATTTTGCCAACAGAAAATTAGTGGAATTTTTTGAGGGTGAATTAGTGCCTGTTAAAATGGATTATGAAGAATCTTCCGACAGAGCGGGGCTGGATTTAAAACAGCTGGAGCAGGCGTTTCTGTCAGGTGTCAAATTGTTCTTATTTTCCAATCCAAACAACCCGGTGGGCGCAGTCTATTCTTATAATGAAATAGGTACGATTGCGGCATTGGCAAAAAAATACAACGTAGCATTAATTATAGATGAATTATATTCCCGGCAGATATTTGATAAAAAAATATATACTCATCTATGTGCTCAAAAGGAGATACCGGATAATTTGATTACTGTCACAGGTCCTTCTAAAACGGAATCATTAAGCGGGTTTCGGTTAGGCGTAGCGTTTGGCACAAAAGAATTGATCATGCGAATGGAGAAGCTGCAGGCAATCGTATCTCTTAGGGCAGCCGGATATGGTCAGGCAGTATTGAGCGCATGGTTCCGGGAACCGGAAGGCTTTATGGAAGAAAGAATTAAAGCTCATCAGAATATCAGAGATGAATTAGTGGCAAAATTAAGAACGTTCGACGGTATTACGGTAAGGCCGACGGATGCCGGAAGCTATTTATTTCCAAAGATACCGCCTTTAGATGTGGATATAAAGGATTTCTGTAAAATTGTCAGAGAATTAGCCGAAGTAACGATAACTCCCGGTACAGAGTTCGGCCCTCAATTTATCAATCATTTCCGAATTAATTTTTCCCAGGATGCAAAGGCCGCTTCGGAAGCAATCGACAGACTGCTTCGGATTATGGAGCGCTATTGCAGATAGATGGAGGTACTATGTATAAAATAGGTTTTTTAGGATGCGGTAAAATCGGAAAAGCATTGTTCCGCGAAATCAGGGACAGCAGCCTTGGTGAAGTGATATTCGTTCAGGATGTATGTACGGCGGAAGTTGGGGACCCATCGATTCCGATGATCCGCGAAGCGGATGAAGAATTATATAATAAAGCAGATCTTATCATTGAATGCGCAACTGCCGGGGCATTGCAGGACAGCGTTGACAGTATATTAAAGAATAGTGATTTACTGATGTTTTCAGTATCGGCGTTCAGTGACAGAAATTTTGAAAGCACGGTGCGGGACCTGACCAGTAAGTATCATCATTGCGTATTTATTCCGCATGGAGCGATCCTGGGACTGGATGGCATAAGGGATGGAAGAAAAATATGGGAAGAGGTATCCATAGAAACAACAAAAAATCCCAAAAGCCTGGGCCGGGAGGATCAGGAAAAAATCGTACTTTATGCCGGGAGCACCAGGGAAGCGTGCAGAAGGTTCCCAAGAAATGTTAATGTCCATGCCGCCGTGGCGCTGGCGGGTATTGGATTTGATAAAACAAGCTCTGTTATAATTTCCGATCCGGGCGTTAATACAAACTCTCATATAATCCGCTTAAAGGGTGAGGGTATCCATATGCAAATTGAAGTAAGCAGTTTTTCAGGCGGCGGAGTGACCGGAAAGTATACTCCGTTATCCGCCTGCGGAAGCCTGCATAGGATTTTGGATAAGGAAAACAAAATATCAGTGATTTGACTGATTTTGAGTATCCTTTTCTGAAAGCGGATTATGATTGCGCCGGCAAAAGTGCAGCGGAGCGTTTTTGTGCAATATTTAAGATTTCAGATGCCGCATAAGCGGCATAACGGAGGCAAGAATGAATTTTGAAGGCTTTGATTTCAGTTATATTGAAGATGCGCCTGCTGAGAAACAACAGTTCTACTGGGTGGGCCTGTTCTATTTTTTAGCTAAAACAGCTATGGATAAGTGCGGTGACACAGGGGAAGAAGTAATACGAAAAGGGGTGCGGGAATACGGCCGTGAGCGTGGACAGAGAATGAGAAAGATTTCAGATGTTAACGGCCGGCCGGCTGATTTACTGACTTTGTTTGAAAACTATGATTTAATGAGCGACCCAAGATTTGTACATCCAAAGGAGGGGAGGATATTGACGGCAGAAGTAAAAAAATCAATTACGGAAAGGTGTCCGGATGCGGAAATGTGGGGAAGGCTGCCTGACGGCCTGCATATCGGTTCTGTTTTCTGTGAGGAAGTGCATCATCAGATATATGGCGGTTATGATCCTGCAATTCAGGTAAATCTTTGCGAAACCTTGACAAATGGCGGGCACCAGTGCCGTTTTCATATTTATTGCAGAAAAGCAAACCAGAAAGAATATCCGCTGCCCCAATATGTTCCGCAGACCTGGGAAGATTTTGGCAACGATATGGTAGCGTCAATACATTCCATGTTTTGTCTGATGTATATCAAGATGGGTAGGGTTATTAAGGATAAATTGGGAGAAGAGGTGTTAGCTGATGCAATACGAAGATTTTGCTGCTGTCGGGGCAAAAGAATGAGACTGCTGCATGAGAATAAGAAAATACCGGTATCTCCCGCCAGCTTTTTGCAGGAAGGCGATCTGTTTTTAGATCATCGTTTTACTATGACTGCAAAATATCTTAATACGGAGGAAGTGGAAGTATTTACGAAGCGCAACCTGCTGTATGAAGTAAGTGCAAGCTATCAAAGCGAGGATTTGGCAAAATTGTATGAAAAAATATCCTATGAATGGCTGTTAAAGGGGTATGAGGAGGCATTTCGCTTAGGCTCTGCGGAAAGCGGTCCGAATCATATCCACTTAATATTATTGCGGGAGTGATGTGAGATGTCTACAATCAAAGACAGTATTTTGAGGTTTTCCGCCTATGGAAAAAGTAAAAACGGAGGAGGGATCAACAGAGTATTTGGCAGTGAAGCGTATACTAAGGCAGCAAAAGCATTGAAACAATATATGCTGGATTGCCATATGGACAGCTGGATTGATTCTGTCGGAAATGTTCATGGTATATATCGTTCACGGAAAAATTCCGGGAAAGAAATAATAATCGGCTCTCATCTGGATACGGTAAAAGAAGGCGGTATGTTCGACGGACTCCTGGGAATTGCCGCCGGTATAGAGTGTGTAAAACAAATACAGGCAGAAAGACAGGAATTAAACTATGACATACATGTTATTGCCACCAATGGTGAAGAAGGCAATTCTTTAGGCGGGACTTTTGGCAGCAGATGTCTGGTTGGAAGAATAGATCTGTCTGCGCCGGGATTTTTAAGGCAGGCAGAGAAATTTCAACTGTCCAAAGAAGATATTGAGCATGCCAGAATGAATTTTTCCAAGGTAAAGTGCTATTTGGAGCTTCATATTGAGCAGGGCTGCCACCTGTATAATCAACAAAAGGAGATCGGAATTGTAACGGGAATTGTGGGCTTACAAAGATATGAAATAGAAATTATCGGGATGAGTAATCATGCGGGAACTACCAGGATGGAATATCGAAAGGATGCATTAGTGCAGGCAGCAAAAATTATTACATATGGCGATCGGCTTGCAAGAGAATACCCGGATCATTTTGTAGCGACCTTTGAAACAATGGAGCTTTATCCAAATGCGCTTGCTGTTATTAACGGGCAGGTGAAAATGGTGCTGGAGTTTAGAAATCAAAAAGAGGAGATGATGGAGCGGTATATAGATGACATTATAAAATATTGCAAAGAGCTTATGGGTGAAAATTACCGGGCGAAGCCGATTGTGAAAAAGAGCCCTGTAAAAGCAGATGAAGGGATCATAGCTTCCGTGGAACAGGTTTGCAGGCAGAAGGGTATCAATTACTGTAAAATGCCCAGCGGAGCTACGCATGATGGCAACATGTTTGCACAGGAGGTACCGATTGGAGTGATTTTTGTGCCAAGTAAGGATGGCATAAGTCACAGCAGTCAGGAATGGACCGACTGGGTGCAATGTGAGAAGGGTGCGGAGGTGCTGTATGCAACAGTTTTAAATATAGACCGGGAGGCTGGAATTGAAAATACTGATTATAAATCCGAATAGTGATGAACTGACAGATGCATGTATCAGACAAAAAGCGGATGCTTTTGTACAAGGTGCATATGAAGTCAGTGTGGTGCATGTAAGATCGACTCCCAAATTGGTGAGCAGCTATAGGGATGCGGCGGCAGCTCTTCCTGAAATGATGGAAATGGTATTGCAGGGAAGCGGTTATGACGCATTTATAGTAGCCTGCCATTCCGATCCCAATTTGGATGTGCTCAAAGAAATAACGGATAAGCCCGTAGTTGGGATTGGGGAAGCTTCTATGAAGATAGCGTCCATGTATTGCAATGGTTTTGCAATTATTTCACCTTCCGTTAAATCTGTTCCAAAAAAGCGGACATTGGCGGGAAAGTATTATTGCAGTGAGCTGTATAAGGGCGCAGAAGTCTCTGCGGGAAATGAGGAGGAAAAGCTTTATTTGGCAGCAAAGAAAGCGGTGGAAAATTCTCATGTTGACGGAATTATATTAGGATGCGCAAATTATGCCAATGCTGATAAATATATAGAACGCAAGCTGGGGATTAAAGTATTTGACGGCGTTGCCTGTGCATTGATCATAGCCTCGGGTATGGTCATGTACAATAGCTATAAAAGGAATTAGCTTAGCTGCGGTTGGAGAGCAAAGACAATACGGAGTTAGTCATAGGTAATTGCGAAACGATATCGTTTTCTGAATTAAGCGATAATTGTGCAAGGCTGTACTAGGAGTTTGTCAGATGGAAAGGAGCAAGTATGCTGGATTTGGTATTAAAAAACGGAAAAGTATTTATTGAGGATCGCTTTATTAATGTGAATGTCGGGATTTCGAACGGAAGGATTGCAGCGATAGCAACAGAGGAGAATACTCCGGACGCCGGCGAATTTATGGATTTAGGAGGACAGTATGTGATTCCGGGAACGATTGATACACATATGCATGTTCGTGATCCCGGACATACGGAAAGAGGAAATTTTTATACGGAAACACTTGCAGCGGCAGCAGGCGGAGTAACGACAATTATGGAGCATCCAATCAGTGTTCCTCCGCAGTATAATGTGGAAATACTGGAGAATCGGATTAGGCGGGCTAAAGAGCAGTGTATTATTGACTTTTGTTTTTATGGGGCTGCAGGAGCAGAATTTCCGGAGGAAATCGTAAGGCTTGCGAAGGACGGCAGAATCGTTGCGTATAAGTCTTTTCTGCATACTGCGCCGGAAGGCCGTGAACAGGAATTCAGGGGACTTACAATGGCTGATGATGCGCAATTGCTGGCGGGAATGGCCGAATTGGCTAAAACCGGTTTAATTGCGGCATTTCACGCAGAGAACAATGATATGATTCAATACAATATCAGACAGTTCAGGGAACAGGGGAAAACCACGGCGGAATACCATGCAAAAAGCAGACCGCCTGTTTCCGAAATTACCAGTGTGGAGCGGGTTTTATGTTTTGCGAAGGAAACAAATGCCAGGGTAGAGATTGCCCATGTATCAACACCACAGGCAATGGAACTGATAAAAAAGGCAAAACAGAGCGGAATGGATGTATACGCCGAGACCTGTCCTCATTATCTTTTCCTGAACGAGGAGGATATTGTAAAGTATGGACCGTTTGCGAAATGCAATCCGCCTCTTAGGTCGAAAGAGCTTTCAGATGCACTTTGGAGCTATGTTAATGACGGAACGGTGGATTATATAGGAAGTGATCACAGTCCCTTCCTGCTTTCAGAAAAGAAAAGCGGTTTGGATGATATTTTCAAGGCGGCTGCCGGATTTCCGGGAGTGGATTTGAGATTGCCGTTAATGCTGGATGCGGTTGCGGAAGGCAGGATCAGGCTGGAAAAAGCAGTGGAATTACTGTCGGTCAATCCTGCCAGATGCTTTGGCATTTATCCGCAGAAAGGTACTATTTGTGTTGGGGCGGATGCGGACTTTGCAGTGTTCAACCTTGATCATACTACTATTGTAGATCGGAATAAAAATTATTCCCATGCACGGGATATCGCAATATTGTATGACCGAAAGGAATTAAAAGCGCAGGTTACATATACCATTGTGCGCGGTCGTGTTCTTATGAAGGACGGAATTGTAGATGAATCGGCAAAAGCTTATGGAAAGCTTGTAACACCGGCTGTTCGGAAGCGGTAATCCGGGAAAATGAGTAAAGAACCGATTACAGCAGCAGAAATGCACAAACTTGAGCGTGTTTGAAAAATGCTTGTGCCTGACTGGACGCTCCACTTTGTGGGAGGCAAGGAGCGATTTTGGGTACGTAGTGGTGCTACGGTCCCAAAATTGCGACGCAGAATACCGCAAAATGGGGCGTCCAGAACGGTGCAATGATTTTTCAAACACGTCTAGTACAACGAATAATAAATAACTGGCTGTTAGGCTGAGGATAAATCTTCGAGAGTACCTGTTCACAAACGCAGGCGTAGTGGGGCTACGCCGAGGCTTGACCGTTGCTGTATCAGGAAAATCAGGCCAGATAATTGGCTGAGAAATACTATATTATAACGCAAAAATAAACCCTATAAAAGAACGTTTTTTAACTGTCCATCTTATAGGGTTCATTTTATTTTAAGCTTAGGACAAACTTATTTTTTGTCCGTGGTACCGCCTAAATTCAGAAAGAATACGAAGTATCCTTTAATCTGCTCTCTGCCAGAAGATTTCCTGGATTTGATGCTTCCATTTTCGCATCCAATATTTAAGCAATTGTGAATCGGAATGTATTATTTGTAGAAGCCTTTCAATACAATATCCTTGGTTTGGGTTAATTCTTCAAGAGTAATAAGTCCTTCACGTCCCATACCACTCATCTTGTAACCGCCAAATGGCTGCATAACATTACGATACATAGTAGTACCATTAACAATCATTCCGCCAGTCTCACATTTTTGGGCAACATACATACCCATCTGCCAGTCATTTGTCATGACGCAACCGGACAGACCATATTTACTTGCATTAGCGATTTCAATGGCTTCTTCTGTGGTATCAAATCCAATGATAGGCATAACCGGACCAAATACTTCTAAGTCTTTTGCAATATCCATATCTTTTGTTGCTTCAAGAACGGTTGGATAGTAGAATGTTTTATCTCTCTTACCGCCATATAGTAATTTAGCACCTTGGGATATTGTATGGTTTACTTGATTTCCTATGTTAATTGCAGCTTTTTCGTTAATAATGCAGCACATTTTAACATTAACATCTGCACAATCAACGATACCAAGGAACTGATCAATCTGTTCTTCAACGTCATCATCATAGCCGACTTCAACATTTTTTACAAGTTCCAGGACTTTATCAGTGAATGCTTTTTTAATAGAATTGGCGACTAAGAATCTCTTAGGGGCAATACAAACCTGGCCGGCATTGGTCATTCTAGTCTGTGTGGCAATGGTAGCCGCTTCTTCAACATTAGCGTCATCTAAAACGATATATGCATCATTTCCCCCTAATTCAAGACCGCAATGGGCAAGCCGCTTTGCCATAGTCTGAGCAATTTCAAGGCCTACTTCTGTACTGCCCGTCATGCTTACACCATTAATACCTGGGTGTGAAACAAGCCAATTACCAACCTTGGAGCCACTACCTGTAACAACTTGTAATGTATTACCAGGGACACCTGCTTCGTGCAGCATTTCACAAACACGAATTGCAGCCAATGGATTATCTGTTGGCGGCTTAACGATACATGCATTTCCAGCTGCCAATATAGGTGCAACTTTGTATGCTAATAGTAACATAGGAGCATTAAAAGGTACGATTGCCGCTACAGTTCCTAAGGGTTCGTGAACAACCATAATCATATCATTTTGTGTTTTTCCGTCATGTCCTAATTCTGTGCCGGGAACAAGGATTCTTCCGTCTAAACGTTTGGATTGTTCAATATATCCACGGAAAAGAGGGGGCATCTGTTCTATTTCGAAGTTAGACACAAATGCGGATTTTCCACTTTCACGTGCACAAAGGGCAATTAACTCACGTTTATTATCCTGCAATATCCGTAAGAAACGATCAAAGATTTTTTCACGCTCCATAATTGGTATTGCAGCCCATTCTTTCTGCCCAATTTTAGAATATTTAACTGCGTTATCAATATCTTTTTCCGTAGCCATAGGAATTGTATCCAAAAACTTACCTGTTGCGGGGTTGATTACATCTATTGTTTTTTTATCGCCGGAATCAACTTTCTTACCACCAATTAACATTTTCATAGCGTTTGCCTCCTAAAATAGTTGATTTTATTTAATATCTATATTCTCTTAGCTTTTTTAGCTTGAATTTTAGAATATTCATTAACACGTTTAATGAGTTGCCTATAATCTTGTGCAGTTGTTTTTCTTGGGTACTCACACATTCTATTATCACTATTTACTCTGATACCAAACTCTACAATAGGATGAGACATCATTAAGTCGAGCACATCGTCATCGTTATATCCCCATTCTTCAAAGGTCTTATCTTCAGCAATATGTAAATCAATATTCAAATTAATTACCCAGTCAATAAGCAGCTGAACGTTGAATTCAGATTCACTAAGATTTGATTTCGTTAAGGCATTGTATGCCTTACGGTATTTTTCCCGGCATCCCATTGTGTTGAATTCAATAACAGCCGGAAGTACCATTCCACAAGCATCCCCATGTGGCATATGGAAAGGTTCTTCAGACATAGGATGTGTAATAACGTGATCTTGTCCAATGCTTGCAATGCCAAGTGAGAATCCGGCATACATGCAAGCACGGCTCATCTTATCAGCATACTCATCATTAGCAGGATTAGCAACAAATCCACGAATGGATTCACCGACCAACTCCAAGGAACGAAGAGAGAATAATTCCGTGAATTCGTTAGCCCTGGTGTTTGTGTAAGTTTCTAAAGCGTGGGTTAATGTATCTACGGATGTTGCAGCTGCGATAGGGAATGGTAAGCCTGCCAAAAAATCCGGATCCATTATTGCATACTTCGGAAGAATGGAGTCATGGGAAGGAACGACCTTTTCTCCTTGTTCATTACAGATAACTGCATTTCTACATACTTCACTGCCTGTTCCTGCCGTAGTAGGAACAGCAATGATTGGAAACGTGTTGTGTGGATAAGGTTTGTCATGAGGCCAGTCCCAACTAGCATAATCCATGCATTTTCCGCCGGAATCACCAACAATTGCAACACCTTTAGCTGTGTCCATTGTGCTTCCGCCTCCAACTGCAATAAGAACCTGTCCGCCGAATTTTAACATTGCAGGAATTGCTTCATTGTCAATTGTTACTGCTTCCGGGTTAGGACGAACATTTGTAAATACATGGGTTTCTACTCCTTCAATGCTGTTTAAAATATCTTCAACCGGTTTAATTACTCCAGCTTTATAAAGACCTGGATCAGCGATAAGGAATACTTTTGTCCATCCCTCTGTTGCAAGGATATGCGGAAGCATTGTAATGCATCCGGAGCCCTGATAAATTCTTTGTTGTAGTCCAAATTGTAAATACCCCATTTCCATTGCCATAAAATAACCACCTTTCTTTAAAAAAAACATAATTTGATTGTGAAACATAATAAGGGAATAGGTATTGATTACATCAATCTATAGGTCAAGTTTACATTTTTAAAATTGCAGAGTCAATATAATAGAAGCTAATGTCAATTTGTGATAATTGCCAAAAAAATGACCTGGAATATAATTAGGCAGAAATATAAAAAGAGTTTTTGAGAAGGGGAATAATGAAAATAAATTGACGTAATCTTGTCAATTATCAAAAAATGACAAAGCATTTAGGAATATTGACATTCTATTATCCGGAGCAGATACTTAAACCTAAGTCAAGACCCCAAGACTTAATCAGCACGAACCATATAATGGGGAAAGGAGATTATACACATGAATAAAAAAAAATTAAACTTATTGCTCGATCCCAGGGGATATCAGGAACGTATCGTTATTAACTTGTCACCCCGACCCTCCTTAGAAGAACTAAAGAAAGGGAAGCTGCTCTTTTATAATAATACAAAACTGGGATTTTGTAACTATTACGCCGTATTTGATCGTATTAAAGAGCGCATGGAAGAACTTGGTATTACTAATTATGTAGAGTACACGGAAACGGTCAGAGGTAAAGATGCAAGGAAATTAGCTGAATATGCGGCAATGCTTGCAAAAGAAAAACCAACCGCAGTAATTGTAGCATTTGGAGATATGGGTACTTCATCTTCTACTACAGTATTGACAATTGAACTTGAAAAACTTGGTATACCTGCCGTCTATATGACGGCACCTCCGGGAACTGGTATTACGGAAGGTGTCGGGGTATATCGTGCAGGACATTTATGTCTGTGTTCTGTTGACATTTATCAAGCAAGCACTGTTGAGGAAGTCAAGGCCCAAGTTGATTTGAAGTGGGATTACATTATTTCTTCTTTAACAAGTAATGGTGAAAAACTTGAAAAGTTAGCCCACATCAATTTCAAGATGGATAAAATTCCACCTGCAAAAAATGGTTTTCTTCCAATTGACATGAAAGCTGATGAGGATGAGCTGTTAGAACCTGGATGCTACATGGAAGAGGTAAATGATTATTTTAATGAAGAACATATCAGTGATGGTTTACCAATTATCCCTCCAACTGAAAAACGTTACGAAAAGATCATGGAATATTGCCCGTTTGATGAAGACTTAGTCTTATGTGACCCAAGTGGTCCAAGCGGTAAAGTTGTTACTGTAAAGGATGTGGCGGTTGCCGCTATCATGGCTGGATGTAAACCAAATGCAATGCCTGTTTTAATCGCTGCCATGAAAGCTTTAAATAGCCCTGCCTATAATCTGAATCAGTCTGTCACAACTTCTCATCCCGGCGGAAATATGGTTATCGTTTCTGGACCGATTGCCCAGGAAATTGGTATTTCCGGTAAACAGGGCTGTCAGGGTCCCGGGTATCCGGCAAATGCCACTATCGGCCGTGCCGTAAACTTAGTTATAATGAATGTATTCCGTTCCGTACCGGGAATTTGCGACCTCGACTGCATCGCTTCCCAGGCTGAATTTACATTCTGCTTTGCAGAAGAATCGGAACTTGCACAATGGAAAATGATAAACGAAGAGCGTTATGATTCTAAAACAACTACAGTATATGTGCTTAAAGCAGAACCTCTTCATGATATTATTGACTTCTTAAGTTTAAATGGACATGATCTATTAGATACGATTACAGCTTGCTGTACAACACTTGGCTCTAACAATGCTTATATGCCGGGACCTCTTGTGGTTTGTCTGACGCCTGATCATGGTAAGATGCTTAAGAAAGCCGGATATACTAAAGAAATGATTCAGGAACACATCCATACATATTCTTATAATGAAGTAGCTATGGTAAACAATAGAGGTCTGGTACCTGTAAGACCTGTTAGCTTTGCCAACAGACATCCAATGCCTGTAACCCGTTCTACAAAAGACATTGAAGTAGTTGTCATTGGCGGTCGTGGAGGACACTCCGGTGTCATCTTGCCATGGGCGCTTCATAGTGAAGGCTGTGTTGAACCAATCGCATTGCCTGACGGAAAAGCAGCCAAGAGTATTAATGAATTCAAAAAACAAGAAATTAGAAGGAGATAAACTATGGGTAGCTATAATACATTATATGACGTAATTGTTGCCGGCGGAGGAACTTCCGGTGTATCAGCTGCGATATGCGCAGCTCGTGCAGGTGCTAGAGTACTTCTGGTTGAACGATTCGGTACCGTAGGCGGACAGTTTAATGTCAGTGGACCTCCGGGATTTACTTATGCAAGACTTTTCAATGCAAATGGGCAGCAGGATACAGGAGGTATCGTTGAAGAAACATATGAAAAATTATATAAATCAGGACATGCTTTACCACACAAAAAACCTCCGTTTCGTATAAAAGCAGGATATACATTTTCCTATGTAGATCCAGATTGGTGGACCTTTTTAATCTTTGATATGCTGGAAGAAGAAAAGATAGATTTATTACTGGATTCCCTAATTGTTGACGCACTGATGGAAGGCGACACAATTGAGGGAGTAGTGATTGAAAATGCCAACGGCCGTGTTGAAGTAAGAGGAAAAATTGTGATTGATTGTACCGGGGAAGCTTATTTATCCTCCAAAGCGGGTGTCCCGACAGAATATTGTACAAGGGAAGAAGTAGGTCCCCATTCTATGGCATTTACAGTTGATGGTGTAGATTGGGATAGATTACTAACTTATATTAACAGACATCCAGATCAGCTGCAGTATGCTCATCTTTTGAATCCTTATACGGATAATACAAAAGAAGCAATTCAGGAAGCTTATTCTAAATGTATGGATATTACGGAACTTGGCGAAATAATGGGATTCTTTGAGCTGCGCGATGAAGCTTATTCAAATGGAGATTGGCATGAATTTGCAGGTGCCGGTTTCTTCCTGACACCAAAGGAAGGCGGACATATACAGGCTCATTTTCAGCATTCTTCGCAGGTGCCGGGTTGCCTGGCAACGGATGCGTGGGATATTACAAAAGCTATTGTAGAATGCCGTAAACAGAATCAGATTGCATGGAGATTCTTCAAGAACTATGTACCCGGGTTCGAAAATGCTTATATAACAAAGCAGAGTACTGAGCCCCGTCTGCGTGAAGGTCCAAGAATCGTTGGAGATTATATATTGACAGAGCAGGACATTTTGAATGCTGCAAGATTTAATGATGTTATCGGCATGAGCTGTTTCGAAGCGGATAGTCAACACGTAGCTTCCATGAATACATTAAATGCGCTTAAAAATGGAAAAAAATGTGTGAAAGATGCAAGCTCTCATGATATTCCATACCGTTGTCTTGTTCCAAAGAAAATAGAAAACTTACTTGTTGGTGGTAAAGCCGTGTCCGCAGAACGTAATGCCTACCTTAGATATTTACAGCAGACTATGGTTACCGGTCAGGCCGCAGGTGTTGCTGCCGCATTATGCGCAAGAGATGGAAAAACTCCAAGAGAGCTTGAGGCTGATACATCTGAACTTCAAAAGCTCCTTATCAATCAGGGTGTGATCTTACACCTTGATGCTAATAAAAAATAATAAAACTAATATTTGATAAAAAAACGCTCTTTCCTGGGATTGTCTAAAGTGGTTCCTATGCAGGGAGCGTTTTTAATGATACTTCAAATAACAGCGTTTCCCATTATAAGTTACAGTGATTTATAAGCTCTTGCCTTTTTCATGAAAATGTTTAGGGGGCTTCATGGTAATAATATTTCAGCTATGTTATAATTTAATGTGTTGTATTGATATCAAATATAGAAGAGAACTGCTTATCGGAATCATTTAAAGTAAATGTTTTTTATCTTTACGGATATTCTCTTAGGCTAAGGGAGAAAGTGGGTATAAAAAATGGCTAATAAATTAAATCTATTGATGAAAACATTCAATGTGTCAGGTAATGACTTATCTGATTTGTTACATGTTGACAGCTCCTTAGTAAGTAAATGGCGTTCAGGTAAAAGAGTATTAAAACGGCAATCTTTATATATTGACAAAATTGCAAACTATATTATGGATTTAGACAAACATAATTCTTACTCTAATGTATGTAAAATGTTAAGCAGCGAGTTTGATAATGTATATACATATTCAGAAAATGAATTAAAACTATTCATTGTATCATGGCTTACAAATGAAGAAGCAAAATCAAATAATGATTCGTTATTTGATTTATTTAAAAGTATGAATAAAGTGCGTAGCAGTGTTATCTATTGCCTGGAGGGAAATGGCGGAAGAAGGGAAGCGGTTGACTTATTGATGGATTATGCTATAACCAATTCACCTGGATTGGAAATTATCAGTATTACAACAGAACAAGGAATGTGGTTTAGTGAAGACGCCAAATTTTTAGATAAATGGTCTCATAAAAGTATGGATTTTTTAAAAAGAGGTAATACAATGAGGATCATTCATCCTTTGAACAGAGAATTGGAGGATGTGGCAACATCTATGCTTATGTGGCTTCCACTGCATTTTACGGGTAAATCAAAAGGATATTATGTGAAATATTATGAACATGCTTATAAAAACAATACGTTGAGCTTTAGCATTTTCCTGCTAAAAGAGCATCTGGCAATATTTGGTATTTCATCCAAAAAAAATATGAAAGATTATAAGACCTGGTTCACCAATGACAGCACGATAATAGAAGAAATTGGGAGAATCGTGCAGGAAAACTTTAAAATGTCACATAGCCTGTTTAAACGTTATAATTTAAATGAAAGCAAAGATGACTTTTTAAATGATATTATTATGGCACTGGATAATAAACGTTCTAATATATATTATAATACTTTCTTTGAATTGCTGCCTTACTCGAAAGAACTTATGATTCGCATTTTTAATTATAATAATATAAGTAAAGAACAGATGAATGAAGCACTGTCCGTGTTTAACACTTTGGCTGGATTGAATATGACTGGTGAATCCTATTACCTGATTAATCTACAGATTCTGGAAGAAAGGAGCCTCAAGAAAAAACAATTTTTAAACATACTATCTTTGGTTTTTAAAAAACCAATTTTTATTTCAAATGAATTGTTTTGCGAAATGATGAAGGAATCAATTGTACTGATACGGCAAAATCAAAGCGTATCAGTAGGATTAGCGGATGACGATGCAAAAAATGACTTAAAAGATCTTACAATTTGTGCAGATGGTGAAGAGGCTAAGGTATGTGTATCCAACTATAAAGCGGAAGAACCGGAAGCCATGTCTATTTTTGAAAATACCGTAGCCATGTCTTTGTTCTATCGATTAAAAAAGATATGGGGGACAATTCCAGGTTTGAAACGGAGTAAGGAGTATGTACTTAAAAAGATTTCAGATATTGTAATTGTTAATCAGGACAATGAAAATAATGCAGGGTAATCGTTGATTCATGCTTCCCAATCCAAGGAGCGTGTAGCACTTGTATCTGTCATCATCCATACCTTCATGGGTAATAAGAGTGAAAGAAAGCAATAATGGTTCTTTCACTCCTTTTTATTTGTGGCAGTATCGCAGACAGGTCTGCGATATGCAATGGGTGTAAATTATGACAGGAGTTATTTATAATCAAAATCTCAATCATTTATGAACCAAAGTTTGGTCAATTTAATGTCAAATAACCCAAGGTGACAAAACCTTTAGCTGTATTGACGGAAACCAATATAATTAGTATCATCTATTTATCGTAAATGTTAAATGACGTGGATAAAAGGAGGCGCAGTTATGGAATGGAGTTATGGAATGACCTCTGAATGAGCACAGAGGATGCTTATTCCAAGCTTCTTCCCTTATTAATTGAGATGTCGCAGGACGGCATTATGTCGAAAAGGTTGAAAGAAAATATAATTTACGAAAGGATTGCCACATACAATTTTTTCAGCCTGTTTATTCTTGACGAGTGAATTAGTTTACCAATTCATCTTGTTTGTGGCAGTATCGCAGGCGGGCCTGCGATATACAATGGGTAAAAAAGTGAAAATTGATCGTAAGAAACATTATGTGGAATTCCAGAACGTCGGGAAATCATTTGTTGGTGTACGGGCTTTAAATAATGTCAGCTTTCGAGCTGATGGTGGTGAGATTTGTGCATTACTTGGAGAGAATGGAGCGGGAAAGAGTACATTGCTAAAAATCCTCAGTGGTGTTCAGTCCCAGGATAAGGGTAAAATTATTATTGATGGAGAAGAAGTGCATTTTGCGAATCCAATTGATGCGATTAGGAAAGGAGTCAGCGTAATCTATCAGGAACTGCAATTAGTTCCGTCACTAACTGTCATGGAAAATATATACATTGGAGATTTACCTTCCGGAAAACTGGGAATTGTTAATTTTAAGGACGTAAAAAAAGATGCCCAAAAACTTATTGATTCTTTCGGTTTACCAATAAAGGCGGATCAGAAAGTTTCAGAGTTATCAGTTGCTTATCAGCATATGGTTGAGATTATAAAAGCAGTGCGTAGGGATAGTTCTATTATAGCCTTTGATGAACCCACTTCCAGTCTTTCAGAAGCGGAAATTAAAGTGCTGTTTCAAATAATCCGCCGGTTACGTGATGAAGGAAAGGTGGTGTTGTATGTTTCTCATCGTCTCCAGGAAATCTTTGAATTATCAAAGAAAATTGTGATTTTAAAGGATGGAAAGTATGTAAAAACTCTGGAAACAGAAAAAAGTATAACTAATGATTTGATACGATGTATGGTCGGCCGTGACCTGGGTGACATATATTGTAACCTTCCTCGAAGTGATACATATGGCGGAGTTATTCTCGAAGTAAGGCATCTGAATAATAAATACCTGCACGATATCAGTTTCAAGTTGCATGCAGGTGAAATTCTTTGATTTGCCGGATTGGTTGGGGCCGGAAGAACAGAAACCGTGTTTTCGATTTTCGGGGCAGATCATTTGGATTCGGGAGAGATTCTGGTTCAGGGGAAACCGGTATCAATACGGGGACCTAAGAGCGCGATTCGAAATGGAATAGGTCTGTGTCCGGAAGACAGAAAAGAACAAGGGCTTATTTTACAAAAATCAATTCGTGAAAATATATCAGCTGCCGTTTTGAATAAAGTATCAAAAAATCAAATTATTAACAAGAAAAAGGAAGTAAAACTGGCCGTGAATACCGTGAAACAATTCAATGTAAAAACACATTCAATAGAGAAGAAAGTAGTTGAGCTATCTGGTGGTAACCAGCAGAAAGTAATTCTTGGAAGATGGCTGGCTTCTGACCCCAAGATATTAATTTTAGATGAGCCGACAAAGGGGATTGATGTCGGGGCAAAATCAGAAATTTATACTATGGTATGTAACTTGGCAAGGAATGGAATGGGAGTAATTTTCATTTCTTCAGAGCTTATTGAAGTTATTAACGTGTGCGACAATATTATAATTATGAAGGAAGGAAGTATTTCAGGCCTTTTAAGCCGCGGGGAATGCAATGAAGAGAAAGTGCTGTCATTGGCAATGGTTAATAAGCAATAAGCGTGTTATTTTGCATATATTATTCCGGTAATTTAGATTAACTGAGTTGAGATGAAGTATCATGAAGATGGCTATATAGGGATAGCAGCAATAGACAACAGCTTCTTTACTTTTAACAAAACCAGAAAGGAAAATGTATGATGGATTCCACCTATAAGTTTATTATACAAGTTAAGGCAATGGGAAAAAAAAGAAAAAGTGCTTTAAACTTACTTAAGTTAAATAATGTTACGTTGATAATTGTGCTGATAGTAGTAGTTGCTATATTTTCTGTGTTAAATCATAACTATTTTAGCAGAAGTAATGCCATGAATATTTTGTATGCATCATCTGTAGTTGGTTTGCTGGCAATTGGACAGACATATTTGATTATTGGAGGATACATCGATCTGTCCTGTGCATCGATTGCGTCGCTAAGCGGTGTCTTAGCGGCAATTTGTATCGGTAAAGGTATTCCTTGGCTGTCAGCGCTATTGATTACTTTGATTCTTGGTGCTGCTATTGGAATTTTTAATTCTATTTTAACGAATATTTTTTCATTACAACCATTTATTGCAACTTTAGCGACTGCATCCATGTGTGAAGGCTTTGGATACATTATTTGCGGTGGACGTTCTGTTCCAATATCGAATCAATCCTTTATCGCCATTGGTGCTACTAAAATTTTCGGTATTCCGCTTCCCGTAATTTATTTGGTTATTTTATTTATTATCTTTGGCTTTATTTTAGAGAAGACTGTATTTGGACGAAGTGTATATATTATAGGAGGGAATCCCACAGCGGGATATCTTTCCGGGATTAATCCTAAAAAAGTATCAACGATTCTTTATGTGATTAGCGGTATCGTTTCAGCCTTTGCAGGTACTACATTAGCGGCAAGAATGCATACAGGTGCCGCATCAGCGGTTCTGGGTTCAGAGTTTAATGCGATAACGGCAGCCGTTTTGGGCGGAGTTTCATTTACCGGCGGTTCCGGCTCAATTGGAGGATGCTTTATCGGATTAATCATTATACAGAGCTTCAGTAACGGTCTTACTATGATAAATGTATCTTCCTTCTGGCAGAAAGTAGCGCAAGGTATGCTTCTTATCGGAGCATTACTGTTGGATGATTTCAGAAGAAAAAAACTAACAAAATAAATGGAGGTCTGGGTTAGGCTATTTGTAAATTGTATTTTGTTTCAAATGAATGGGAGGATGTACTAGGTGTTAGTTAAAATCATATAGTATAGGGAGGAAACTGAAAATGAAAGTGAAAGTCACAAGAAGGTTAATGGCATTGTTGTTGTCCACAATTCTAGCATTTACACTCTTTGGATGTGGATCCAGTAGTCCAAGTACACCGGATACTGCACCAGAAGATACGGAAGGGGAGAAAGAAGCTACCGATGTTGATGCAGATACAACAGACACTATTAAAATCGGATATCTAAACAAAACAATGGCTATTCAATGGAGTCAGGATGTTGTAGACGCATTAGAGCAGTTAGGTAAAGAACAGAATTTCGAGCTGGTATATGCGGATGCAGACTTTTCACCGGAAGCCCAGCTAGAACAGTTAAATACTTTTATCAATAATGATGTAGATGGGATTATCTGTATGGTCGCTGATGAAGGTATGGCGAGTGCCGTAGTTGAGACTGCCAATGAAGCAGGCATTCCGGTTGTTGGTGAATCTCTGAGAATGGAAGATGAAAATGATTTACTTATAACTCCTTGTGTTGAATTAGATGCTGCCAAATGTGGTGCTATGAATATGGATTGGGTTTCTGAGAACTGGGAAAGTACAGGAGTTGATTTAAGTGATGAAACTCAAATCGGTTTTATTCAGATAATCGATTCTCAGCTTGCAAATGAAATTGTGCGGGGAGAAGGTGCTTATAATGAATTCAAGGTATTGTTCCCGAATGTTCCGGAGAAAAACTGCTTTATTGCTGATATTGCAGCAGATTCAGCTGAGTTATCAGAAGCCGCTTATAATCAGGTATCTACAATCTTTTCTGCGAATACAGCGATTACTACTTGGGTACTATGTGGAGTCATGGAAGATTATGCACTTGGTGCATGCCGTGCAATTGAAGATATTGGATATGTGGATAGTGCTATTTTAACAAGTATCGGCGGTGAAAGAGCCATTCAGGAATGGGAAGGCGGAACCAAAGCCCCGTGGTATTGCGCTAATTATTATACCGGTATGGATGCAGCAAAACTTTGTGCCGATGGTTTGCTCCAGATAGTACGAGATGGAAAGATAGAAGAAGAAATCTGGCCGGAGTATATTGACGATGGTGAAACATATGCATCTGCTAAGTTCTCAGGAACAATTATTACATATGATAATTACAAGGATATCGTGAAATAAAATCGCAGAATAAACGCTAAATTTGTTTTGAATTATTTGCAGTTATGTAGTATTATGATGTTAGAGATAAGGATATTGTATCAAGTTGTATATTATTAATTAATATAACATAACATAAAATAAATAGAACCATATTCTACGGAATTGGTTTTATTATGACCGTTGAAGTATTGTTGAAGGTGTCGGGAAAAGCAATATGGAGGTTCTGCAAGAGGTTGAGTAAGCATCCTCATACTGACTACCAGCATAGCTGGGAATAATAAAATACCGAAATGGCTACGTTGAAATAATACGTAGCCATTTGTTTTACTATTTTATACATAAGAAAGTGAAAAATCATGATACGAGACATATTGTTGGATTATGAAAAGATTTTATATAAATCAATTCAGATAGGATTGGAAGATACTCAGCTTATTTCATTTGAATTCAAAGCTGGGAACTTTGCTCATTTGATAGGATTGCATAAACTCAAAGATATTTCTATTATTCAAAAACTGAACGATGAGAATAATAAGTTCGTAACTGCGAAAAGTCTGTATCTTGATATTAAAAATGAAATAGTTTCTGATTCGGAATTTGAAGCAAGCCAGCACTATCCTAAAATCAAAATAAAATGATACGATTTATTCATTTATAGATAATCTTTTGCCATGGTCACCTAAGAGGAGTATATTGATTTAAAATTACACTTTATTTATTAACGTTTTGTGATATACTTTTTATAAGAGATGTTTACAGAATGTATAAAATATTAATGATTGATGATAATAGAGAGCTTTTAAATATGCTGAAGAGTTATTTTGAACTAAAAGTATTTAGTGTATCAATCAGTGGATGGTAAAGAAGAATTGGAAAAAATTTCAATTACTCGGCCGCAACAGGTAATAGTCTTGGATTAATTGCAGTCCAAATCTATGCTTTAAATTAAAGAGCAGAGGGACTTATTGGCTAATTGCAGGTTTTAAATAAAATTGCTGAAAAAGGGAAGAAGTGCATATTTTGAATAATTTAAAAATTGGAATACTTTGTTTGGCGTTATCTGCATTTATTTATTTCTTTTCTCCTAAATTAAAAGAAAATATATTAGGATACAAAACATTTTAATTAAGGACCCGTAAAAATGTCTGGGAGCTGACCAACAGATATTTTGGCATATTGGCAATTTACGGCTCATCAATTTATTTGCTTGCTGCAATAATTTTGTATTTAAGGGGAATTAACGGTTTAGATAAACTTTTAAACGGTTTAGGTATATGCTATGTATTACTTTCCGTCCTGATTGTAGAAACAGTTGTTTTTGTAAAAAATCATAAGAAATAATTGGATGAAGAACATAATATTAAATTGCTGGTAAGATAATATAAAGCAAATATAGCAGTGTATATACAGGTGCTCTTTGACTGGCCCTTTGATACGTTATAAATTTATAATTTTTCAGAATATGGATTTAATGATAAAATAGAGAAATAGAGAAAAAGAGAAGGAATGAAGGATGTTTGAACAAGACTATATAATGAGAATCGTTCATGAAATGATAAAGACTATTATGAGATTACTTTTTAACATAAAGAAAGAAAATATAGAAGATATACAGGTCAACGATGCAGTCGCTGCTGAAAAATATAAGCAGTTAATAAAGCTGGCCGAAAAGGGGAAGATAAATGAAGCTGAAAATCAATTATATGAAAACATGGATATTTCAAATAAAAATGAATTAATAACGGCATTAATGTTTTATTCCTATCTTAATAACCTGGATAATAAATCCTTAAAAAAAGCAAATTACACATATGAAGAAATCGGTGAAGGTGTAAAATATGTGACGAATTTGTTTGGATATGAAGGAATTGCAGATATGCTGATGTAATTGTAAAAGCAGCGCATCCAAAATATATTACCGGAATACAGCTGTTGCGGCGAGTCAGAAATTATTTTTTCTGACCTTTTTTTATATACACATAAATATCATCTATTAAAATACAACATATAACAATTGATGAAAGTTGAATGGATTTAATTATATTCTTGTTTTCTATCCAAATATAAGAAATTAATATAAGAAATATGTATTTAAATATATTTGATATTATTATATTTTTCAATATTTTTAATCTCCCTGTATTAGTTATGTAGGATCGTTTATACGTTAACGATATATAATATATTAATCCTGCTTTAAATTTTTTGCAAGGAGGAAATAAA
The DNA here is from genome assembly GCA_015655075.1 of Clostridiales bacterium. GTDB lineage: Bacteria > Bacillota > Clostridia > Lachnospirales > Lachnospiraceae > Anaerocolumna. The sequence goes on from JAATFT010000055.1 coordinate 152,876, forward strand.
AAATATGATAAATTACTGTCCGTTTTGGGGAAACTTAAAGGGGATAACAGCTCAGATAAACTTTTAAACGGTTTAGGTATATGCTATGTATTACTTTCCACTGTAAATATAGAGAAGGCAGTTGTTTTTGTATTTGTTTAAGTAAAAACAATCCCCTTTATTTTACATAAAAAATCCCAGGTAAAATACATTAAAAATTCAATTTTTTATGAGGCCTGCATAAAAAATCCAATTTTTCCTGTTAACCATGTTCAATTTAAGCGGTATCAGACTAAGATAAACCATGTTATTATAATATCATGATTTATAGATCGGCACGGTTAAACAGGACAATCAGACATCGCTATAACACGGTCAGGAGGAAAAAATGCAGAAAGATGTCGCAAGGACAGGAAAAGTAAAAAAACAAAAAAAAACGGATAAACAGGGACTGTTAATGTTTCTTAGCATATCCCCGTTTCTTATATTATGTTTTCTGTTTTCTTATTATCCGCTCCAGGGCTGGATATATGCATTTTATGATTACAGATCACCTTTAAAATTATCGCAATGCGAATTTGTAGGACTGAAATGGTTCCGGACATTATTTGCAAATAAAGCCCAGGTTTCCCAGCTGCTCCAGGTTATGGAGAATACCTTTGCAATGAGTCTGTTAGGTATTGCAACTTCGGTTTTACCAGTTGGATTTGCTGTCTTCTTAAATGAAATAAAGAATAAGAAATTTAAAAATATTGTTCAGACACTTACCACCTTACCTAATTTTATCAGCTGGGTATTGGTTTATTCCGTTGCATTCAGCCTTTTCTCATACACGGGTATGTTTAATACGGTTTTGCAGCACCTTGGGTTAATATCCGAACCTCTTAAGATTCTGGACAGCGATGCCCATACTTATTTAAAAATGCTGTTATGGAGCACCTGGAAGGGACTTGGATGGGGCGCAATTATGTATTTGGCGGCCATAGCGGGAATTGATCAGGAGCTATATGAAGCAGCGAGAGTTGACGGCGCAAACCGTTTCCAATTAATGAGACATATAACAATGCCTGCTTTAATTCCGACCTATATCGTATTATTAATGCTGTCTGTGGCAAATTTCCTGAACAACAGCATGGATCAGTACTATGTATTCCAGAATTCCTTTAACAGAGAACATATTCAGGTATTGGATTTATATGTTTACAATATTGGTATGACGGGCAACAGTATTTCCCTGGCAACAGCCATCAGTATGCTGAAAAGTATTGTCAGTGTAACCTTGCTGGTACTTGTAAATTTTATTTCCAAAAAGACACGCGGCGAGTCTATAATCTAAATTATTATCTAAATTTATGACAGGTTTCAAAGCAGAAAAGGTCATATAATATCAGCCTGAAAGCAGGCGGTGATATAAACCGCCATGCCCAAAAAACGGGAACGGATGTGTGGAAGTTGCGCCTTAGAGTGTGTTTGAAAAATCATTGAAGCGTCCAGCCCGGCACAAGCATTTTTCAAACACGCTCTAGAGTCCGGGGATACTTAAACATTTTCATACAGGAAGGAAGAATGACATGAAAGGGAAAAAGCATAAGCAAACAAAAAAGCAAACAAGAGCGGATATCACATTTCATATTATCAATTATACTATATTTGCATCCCTGACAATCCTTTGTGTTTATCCGTTTTATTATTTAATCATAAATACAATCAGCAGCAATACGTTAAGTGCCAACGGGGTCATAAATTTCCTGCCAAGGGGAATACATCTGGAAAACTATAAACAGGTTTTGCAATTGAAGGGGCTTCCTTTGGCGGCGGGCATTTCCTTAGCCAGAACCGTACTGGGTACGGTATGTACCGTATTTGCCTCGGCTTATCTTGGTTTTATGTTTACCCAGGATAAAATGTGGGGAAGAAGGATATGGTATCGCTTTATGATTATCACCATGTATTTCAATGCAGGCATCATTCCGGTTTTTCTTACTATGAAAGCGCTGCATCTTACCAACAACTTTTGGGTATATGTAATACCGGTTATTGTACAGCCTTTTAATATCATCCTTGTTAAAACCTATGTGGAATCAATACCCAGGTCTTTGCAGGAGGCGGCGCAGATTGACGGGGCAGGGTTCTTTCGGATTTTTTATAAGATTATATTACCGACCTGTACGCCGATTCTTGCAACCGTAGCGATTTTTGCCGCCGTAGCCCAATGGAATTCCTTCCAGGATACCTTGATTTATGTAACGGACCAGAAGTTATATTCCTTACAGTATTTATTATACACGTACATTAACCAGGCTAATTCCCTCGCCATGATGGTTAAGAACAGTGCCGGTACAGGTTTAAATATAGCGTCCCTGGCAACCACGCAGACGGCAACTTCCATTCGTATGACGGTATCTGTTGTTGTGGTGCTGCCAATTTTATTTGTATATCCCTTATTCCAAAGATTCTTTGTAAAGGGTATTATGATCGGATCCGTAAAGGGGTAGTGTGCTAGAGCGTGTTTGAAAAATGCTTGTGCCGGGCTGGATGCTCCACTTTGTGGGAGGCAAGGAGCGATTTTGTACGCTCCCAAAATCACGACCCAGTATACCTCAAAGTGGGACGTTCAGAACGATGCGATGATTTTTCAAACACGCTCTAGAAAGGGTGGGTAGATTAGCGGGCGGAAACCCGCCTGATAAGGCCCGGCAGGCCTTCGGCAGCGAGTTCCGGACGAGGATAAAATTTGAAAATCAACGGCATAATGCCTGATTTTAAGTAAGCCGGTTATAACCGGCAAGCATTTATATTATTATGGGAGGTAATAAAGATGGAGAAAAAGCTATTAAGTGTATTTCTTTGTATCCTTATGACAGCTTTTTTATTAACGGGCTGTACTGAAAACAAAGAGCAGAGCACGGCTTCCGATGGGGAGGGAACAACCGGAGAAGGTGCGGCCGCCTTATCGGAGGCTTCCGGTGCTTCCGCAACCGGTAAATATGAAAAATTTATCACGGTTGATGTATTTGACAGTCAGGCAAATTATCAGGGAATTCAATCCGGATGGTTTGCCAGGGCGGTAAAGGATAAGTTTAATATGGAATTAAACATAATTGCGCCGAATGTTGCAGGCGGCGGTGATACATTATACCAGACCCGTTCTGCGGCAGGAGATTTGGGCGATTTGATTTTAACCGGCTCCAACAGCGGCAGATTGCAGGATTTAGTTACTGCCGGACTGGCTGTGGATATGACCGATTTACTGAAAGATGCACAATATGTAACCCAATACCAGGCTGCTATTGATACCACCAATGATTTGGTTGAAGAGGACGGAATCTATGCAATTCCTTCGGAAGTTTCTTCCCAGCCGGCGGATACGCCAAGCGAAGGCCTTGACTTAACTTACGGCCCTTATGTAAGATGGGATGCCTACAAGGCCGCCGGATATCCGGAAATGAAAACCCTGGAAGATTTGCTCCCGGTGCTTCAAAAAATGCAGGAAGCGGTTCCCACCAGCGACAGCAAAAAACCAACCTATGCCTTCTCTTTCTTTAAAGACTGGGATGGAAATATGATGAACAATGCAAAACAGCCCACCTGCCTTTATGGTTATGATGAACTTGGTTTTGTTCTGGCAAAAGCGGACGGTTCCGATTTCCAGAGCATTATAGATGATGATTCCATGTATGTACGTGTATTGAAATTGTATTTTGATGCAAATCAGATGGGATTGGTTGATCCGGAATCGACTACGCAAAACTATGATACTTTATATGCAAAATATCAGGACGGTCAGATTTTATATTCTCCTTGGCCCTGGTTAGGTCAGGCAGCTTATAATACACAGAAAAATAAGGAGGCAGGGAAAGGCTTCATGCTGGCATCCATTGACGATATGAAGATTTTCTCTTATGGCTGCCAGTCAACGGGTAATGCAAACTTTACGATTTCTATCGGAAGCAAAGCGGAAGATCCACAGAGGCTTGTGGACTTTATTGATTGGCTGTACTCACCGGAAGGTATTGCCATGTCGGCGTCCCAGACTTCAGGCTCCAGCGGTCCGGAAGGCTTAACATGGGAAATGCAGGACGGAGAACCAGTATTAACCGATTTCGGAAAAGAAGCGTTAATCAACGGAGACGCGGCAATGCCTGAAGAATGGGGCGGCGGATCCTGGAAAGACGGTATTTCCCAGCTGAACTTCCAGGCCGTTAACCTTTTGGACATCAATCCCGACACGGGATATGCTTATACCCATACCGTATGGGATACCTACCTGGAATTAAATAAAACCAAACTTGATACGGACTGGCAGGAGAAGATGGGGGCAAAGACCACGCTTGAGTATTTACAGAATAACGGCAGGATACTAGTCGCACCGGGCTGCGGTTATGTAACTCCCCAGGAATCTTCCGACATCACTACTTTAAGAAATCAGGTCAGGGCCTCCATCGTTCAATATTCCTGGCAGATGATTTTTGCTAAAGATGAAGCGGAATTTGACAGTTTGTTAAAGGAAATGCAGGATACGGTTATAGGTCTTGGTTATAATGATGTACTGGCGGTTGATATGCAGAATGCAAAGGACCAGGATGCGGCAAGAAAGGAGGCCTTGGAGACAGGCGCCGATTAATAAGAGATAATGCTTTTTACATGACAGTAGCAGGTGCGGTTCATCTTAAGAAAATTATGTTAACCTGCTGTTGTCGTATTATTTCCAACATTTAGAATACGTCCGGTTGCATAAAAACAAAAATATAATATGAAAATTCGTATTTCCTGTTGCAGAGCATTATGACGGCTTTCAAATGTATAAAGTAAATTATCCCATTCTTCAATTGGGTTCCTTCCTATACTCCGCCGGACTTTTCCCCGTAATTTTCTTAAATTTCTTATGAAAATAATCCACACTCTTATACCCTACCTGTTCGGCAATTTTATAAACCTTAAGTTTGTTTTCCAGGAGCAGCTTCTTGGAATTTTCAATGCGGATCCGGTCTAAATAGGAATTAAAGCTTTCCCCCACCTTTTTATTAAATATTTTTCCAAGGTAGGAGCTGTTATAACCAAATAAAGGGGCGATAGACTCAAGCTTTAAATTCTCCCTGTAATTATGGTTGATATAATGGAGAATATCATTTAAAACACTCTCGCAGGAGGAATTCCCAATGGCTTTCATAAAAATTTCAAACTGTTCCGACAGAAACAAAATAATTTCATAAAGATAATATTTATTTTGAATGAGATTAATTACGGCAGAATTTGCAGGAAAAGGAATATCCACCGTGTTATAATTATGGGAAATAATCTGCTTTACCTGAAGATAAATATCCGTTAAAAAATACTTGATGTCCATCACATCATCTTTGGCATAATACAGCTTTTTTTCCAATTCCTTCATGGTTTCTGCCACCTTCGTACGGTTAAAAGCCTGGATATAATCCGCAAATAGCTGATAATAGTGTTTGCATTCCTCTGTGTTAATGCCGTAGGTAAATTCCTCTTCTTTGGGCAGGTCCTCATATCCTAAGAAATGCTGGTTCTGTTCGCAGAAAAAACGGCGGTTCAATAAGCGGCAGGCAGCTTCATAGGAATAGTGAACATCTTCCAGGCTGTACACTTTTCTGCCGTATGTAAGAAACAGGGAATCCAGAGGAGAAAGTTTTTGGGGAGTTGTATCATAATGATGAAGGAAAATTTTAAAGTGTTCAATCGCAAAGTTACCCTTTAACAAAATGATATCCTTTTCCTGAAAATGAATATGGTCAAAGGAATTATTATCCTGGTTGGTTACGCGTAAAAGCTCCGCAAAACTCCATATGGAGTGAAAAGCCTCCTGATTGTAATTTTCATAAATTACCGCCTGGTAAACGGCGGCGGTAAGGTGAAAATCACCGGGATTAAAGTTAAAAAAATCCGCCTTCCCGGCAAGAAGATCCCGGAGAATGGTATCCTTTGCCTTTTCCCTGTATTGCAGCAGGACATTGTTATTTTTCCTTTCCTTTTTCAAATCGTCTCTTACGGATATGACCGCATTGGTAAGCTCGTCTTCATCAATGGGTTTTGTCAGGTAAAAATCAACTCCATACCGCATGGCGGTCTGGGCATATTTAAAATCGGATATCCCGCTGATTATAATAAATTTTCCGGTAAATTGTTTATCCCGGGCAATTTTTACAATCTCAATTCCGGTTAATTTGGGCATACGGATATCTAACAGAATCAAATCGGGATGCAATTCCAATATCTTATTCAGCGTTTCTTCCCCGTTTTTTGCTTCCCCGCAAATGGAAAAACCTAATTTATTCCAGTCGATAATTACTTTTAAGCCTTCTAAAACAAAGTCTTCGTCATCAGCAATAAAAACCTTCATACCTGCTCCTATCCCGTGTCATCCACGCAATTTATTCCTCCGTAATATTTCGTAACGGTAATTTTAAGCGTACTAAAGTACCTTCCTCCCTTTTGCTTTGTATATCCATACCATAAGAGGGGCCGTAACAAAGCTTTATCCTTTGCTTAATGTTATAAAAGCCGATTCCTTCCGAAGCTTTGTCACGATCATAAATATTTGCATTTAATTCCTGTATTTCTTCCTCTGATATACCGGTCCCGTTGTCGGAGATATCAATTAATAATAATTCTTTATCCTCTTCTTTGATGGTGATGGTTATCCGCCCGGTTTCCTCCATGTCTTTTAAACCGTGTATGATAGCATTTTCCACAATCGGCTGAAGGAGAAGGGGAAGAATCTGATATTTGTCCAAATCGAGCCCTTCCTGTACATTTAAGGTATAATGAATCCGGTCGTGAAACCGGAGCTTTTGGATAGACAGATAGATATTGATATAATCCAACTCCTTTTTCAGGGTTGTGGAAGAGGTTCCCGTATTTTCCAAAACATACCGCATGGATTTGCCCAATAATTTAATGGCGGTTGCAACCTCCTTATTGCCGGAAGTAAAGGCCATCATACGGATGATTTCCAGGGTATTATACAGAAAATGAGGGTTAATCTGGCTGGCCAGCATTTTAAACTCCATTTCCTGCTGCCGGTTGATAAATTTCTGCTCCGTTAACTGGGAAACATAGATATCGGCTTCCTTTTTTTTGATTTTATTAATCATTATTTTTAAATCCGAGAAGGTTTCGGAAATCTCATCATCACCCTGAAAGGAGTCTATAATATCATAGTCGCCGCCGCTTGCTTTGTGCATTCCTTTCCTTAGGATTTCCACCCGGGCGCTAAAATATCGGATATAAATGAAAATAAGCACAAAGGGTATCAAGATAATGAATAGAATAATAATGCCGTAGGTTTTGGTGACATTCTTTAAATAAGGCATCGCCTGAAAATCCAAGGTAGTGATATAAAGCTTATCATCCGACATATAAGGCTTAAGTGTCGATATCGCACTCATGGTAGTATGGTTTTTATATAATATCTTACCGGCATACTGGAAGTAACTTTCTAAGCGGTTTATGCCAAGATCCGGCGATGTGCCTATTAAATTACGGTTTTTACAGTAAAAAACCGGATCTTCATTCAATGAGATAATGGTAAATAAATTATTATTTTCTATGCGGTTTTTTAAATAATTATTACTCATTGTTATAACCAGTACGGCGTAACTTTTGGCAGCGACAAGGGGTATCCTCCGGTAAAGGGTTAATTCCCAATAATGGTTGTTATACTTATCCGTCCTTTTAACCGTTTTCCAGAAGGCACCCGGCTTCTTAACGGAGGCCCGGAACCAATCCGTATTTTGGATTTCGTAAGACGCATATTTAATGTTATTATAATCACTTAGGGTATCGTTAGCCGTATAAATGTATAAAGAATTCACAGAGGTGTCATTAGCCAGAAGATTAAAGATTCTGGTATATTTATTGCAGGCGGTCCGGAACTCTTTTGAATTGGAATATTCCGTCTGGAGCAAATCATATAACTGCTGATCGGAACTTAGATCCTCCGCGATTTTATAGAAATTCGTGGCAGCGTCAAACATAATGGATTTTACCCTGAGATTATCGGATTCCACTACGCTTTTATAATGATTATAAATAAGATGTCTTGCATTTATGAGAAGAAAGAGGCATATCAAAATAATAGGAATCAGAAGAGCTGAAAAATAGATAAAAAATAATTGCTTTTTTACTTTTATTTTACTGAATACCCACAATAATTTATTTTGAATATTCATCTATGAAAATCCTTTCTTGGTTATCTTGTTATGTTAAGATATTGGCCGCCGGTTCATATTTTAATTATAAATAAAAAAATACAAACTGTATATGGTAGATATTAAAGATAAAATACTCTAAAAATTAGAGTATTTTGTCTTTAATTTTTTATGTATTTTATTATTCCCCTATGACTTGCAGCAGATAAATACCAGCATAGCAGATAAATGCCGGAATAGCCGGTATGGTTATGAATAAGTAGCACAGTGGACTAAAGAATATCCGCTTTGACAGACACATCACACACATTTTCGAAATTGGAGAAAATAATATTAATTCCACAAAAACATAAATAATATGGTTTCCTTTTACGGGGACAAGTGCTATAATCAACCTTACAGTCCGGGCTGCTGCAAAATCTTAATTTTATCTGACTTATACAGAAGGTGGGTTATAATGCTACGGTTAAAAAAGTTTAAGGATTTTGTAACATCCCTTTTATGTGTGCGGGAGAAAATTATGCTTACGAATGACAACGGAAGAGATTTTAATTACGGTTTCAGAAAAGGTTTGCCGATTGCGCTTGGGTATATTCCGGTTTCCTTTACCTTTGGTTTGATGGCTGTTACAGGCGGTTTGCCGGTGTGGCTTACCATATTTATATCGGCCTCCAATATTACCTCGGCGGGACAATTTGCGGGAACCAGCTTAATTCTTGCGGGAGCGGGGTATTTGGAGATTACCCTGACCACTTTTATTATAAATATAAGATATATGTTGATGTCTTTATCCCTATCCCAGAAAATTCAAAATAAAATGCCCATGTACCAAAGATTAATATTTGCTTTTGGCATAACGGATGAGACCTTTTCGGTTGCCTCCATGGAACAGGGAAAATTACCCTTTTATTATTTACTGGGCTTAATAACGGGACCGGTCTGCGGCTGGACATTGGGAACCGCCATGGGCGCCCTTATCTGTTCCAGGCTGCCGGAAAACTTAAGCAATGCCATGGGCATCGCGTTATACGGTATGTTTATTGCGATTATAATCCCGCCTGCGAAAAAGTCCACAACCGTGTTATGATATCCGTATTTACCATGTGTATATTTAAATATATTCCATCTTTAAAGTAATATCCCAGGGGTTTCGGATTATTATAGCAACCGCATTTGGCGCCGGAATCGGAGCGTTTCTGTACCCTGTAAAAGAGACGGAGGAGGAAAGTGATGAATAAAGCTTTCACCGCCGTAATATTAATGGCGCTTGTTACTTATATACCAAGGGTTATTCCTGTTTCCATATTCAGAAAGGAAATAAAATCCGTATATATTAAATCTTTTTTAAAATATGTTCCCTATGCGGTTTTAGGAGCCCTTACCTTTCCGGAGATATTTTACTCCACCGGAAATACCCCTTCGGCGATTGCGGGAACCATAGTCGCATTCTGTCTGGCTTATAAAGAAAAGAGCCTGGTTATAGTAGCGCTGGCGGCAATACTGACGGTATATATAACCGGATTTATTTTGTGATTTATTCCTATAATAAAAAAGGCTGTCCTTAAATGAAATACACCCCGGATGTTGTTTTCTTGTCTCACATCGGGGCGCATTTCAAAAGGCAGCACACTTTAAAGAGCGTTTAAATTAAATATACTATTAAGTATACTCTTTTATTCACCGGTAGTTGTATTATCCGTAGTTGAATCACCGGTAGTTGTGTCCGGGGCCGTCTCGTCCGTTGTTGCCGCGGATGTCGGGGTATCGGTAGCCGCATCGGCAGAGGCGTCTGACGTTACAATTGTAGTTTCGCCCATAATAATGGGATCCCAAACTTTATTGTTAAGGGTAACGGTATAATCCTGCTTCATTTTATCATATTCGGTTTCAAAAGCCGCGTCTTCTGCTTTCGTGATTTCATCGTCAACCGCTGTATCATAGGCTTCGGATGAATTATTATCTACCATTTTTATGATATAATAGCCTGTTTCAGTTTCAATGATGTTCTGGGTATAGGCATCATTCTCCAATTTAATTGCCGCTTCCTGGTAAGCTTTTTCCACCGTATCGTCATTCACTTTAAAATTTAATGTGTTGGTTGTCAGGGTGTCGTCCTCTTCTGTAATTGCAGAGAATTCTTCACCTGCCTTTACTTTCTTAAGCGCAGCTGTAATGGAAGCTTTTGCCGCCGCTTTTTCCTCCTCTGATAAATCCACGGAACTGTAGTTTTCGTCTACTTTAGTAGTAGGCACAAATAGATATTCGGTGTTATATTGCCTATAATCATCGTATTTTATGGCAGCCTTAATGCCTTCGTCGTCAATATCAAAACCGTCTATTAAATCATTATAATACTTTCCGCCAAGGGTCAATTTCTCCTGAACAGTGGTAAGTACTTCCTTCGTAAAACCGGTTATTTCTAACTGTTCATTGCTTATATTGCTTAAAATCTGGTCCGCATTGGTTTCGGCCTGCGTCTTTTCATCATCAGTGAGGGTATAATCTGCTTTCACAGCCTTATCATATAGAATTTCATACATTACGGCAGTATCCATAACATAATCTTTTGCCTGCTCCCTCATGGTCGGACCGTCCGGGTCATCCGGATCTTTTTGATCCCAGTAGCTTGTACCGGTATATTGCTGATAAGCCGCGTCATATTGAGCTCCGCTTGATTCAACAGCCATAATATAGTACATCATTTCATCTAAATAAATGTCTTTGTCGCCAACCGTTACTACTACCGATTTTGCCGGGTCAGTTTTTTTACTGCATCCTGCCATGATTGTCATTCCAACTGCCAATAAAAATATCAGTAGGAGGGACATAATTCGTTTTGTTTTTCTCACTTTATTTCCTCCGTTAATTTTTACTCAGTACTATAACATATATGTGTTAGCCATACCTACACATACTATTTATTTTACCCCTTTTTTCCTATAAGTCAAGATGCAGAAATGGAGTTTAATGGAGTTTCACGTGTAAAATCTTGTGCGCGCCACTTTATGAAGCTTTTATTGTCTGATGAGGTGAATTTTGACATCTTTTTGTTTCACACAAGGAGGCGCTTTATAAAGTTTTTGTGTCTGGCAGCACGGCCGTTTTGTAACAGACTTCCTCTAAGAAGCTTATATAATAACTTATTTTCCTTCTGTTTATTCATGAAGCCGTCGGATTAATTTATAAACCGTACAATTTTCTATTACTAACGGCTTACCGTGCGCAAAGAATATAATCCCGTCGCTGGGAGCGATGATTTGGGATATGACCTCGCCTTCAATAGGATCAACCACTTCGGCCAGAAGCTCTCCGAAAGCCACTTCGTCACCGGGGTCCTTAAAGCGGCGGTAGATGCCGGATACGTCGGCCCGGATAGACATAAGTGTTTCTTCTTCCAGGGTAGTTGCAATAAAACCGTTATGGCAGTTGTATTTAATAATTCCCATGCGGGTAAGAAAACGAAGTACGGAGGAGACCGCCTGCTTTGCAGATTTTTCATCTATGCGGTCGGTAGCGCTGGTGTAGACGGAGAAGGCATTGGTTCCCTTCATCTGCCAGTTATAATTCAGGGTTCCGGTATCAATAGGCTTTGGTTTTCTGGTAACTACGTATGGCAGGCCGAATAAATTAGCCAGGCTGGTATTCTGGTAACCGGTTTCCATCATGCGGACATGGGGTATAAAATCTCCCGGAGTATGGAAACTGGCAAACTGGATTCCGTAATTATAATCCTTTACCGCTTCAAATATGCCGGCCGCAATTCTTTTCGTGGTTTCATCCTCTGCATCTCCCGGAAACATACGGTTTATATCCGTATTATCCATTGCCCAGAACCGCTTTTCAATATTGATGGAATAGTGATTAACGGACGGAATTACCATAATTTCATTATGATTGACAATTGCACCGGTTTTCTCAAGCTTTGACAGGGCTTTAACCAGCTGGGAGCAGATATAAAGCTGCTGGACTTCGTTTCCCCTGGTGGGGCCTACGATACAGGACGCATTTTCTCCTTTGCCGAACCGATATCCTAAGACATTCATTTCACTGCGAAAGGATGATTTGATGGTATAAAGGATATCCTTATGCATTAAAAATCACCTCCCAGAATCCGTACAATTAAAGAACCGCTGTTTACCACGGGATATTCCCGCAGGGTAAAAACCATGCCGTCGCAGGGCGCAATAATATGCTGCTTAATACCGCCGGTTAGGGTATCTACAATATCGCCGATGACATCTCCCTGTTTAATTCCCTTCCAATGTTCCACGGCAGGAAGAAAAATACCGGAGGCATCAGCATGTACCATGGTAACGTCTCTTTGCCCTTCGGAGGAAATAATAGGAGTTTTAGGGGTAATTACCTCGCCGTCCCACATACCGATTTCTTTCAGAAGGCAGAAGATTCCTTCCGTAATCTGATCGCCGAACTGTTTGGTAATACGCATTCCGGTACCCATTTCCACGGCGATGGTGGGCACGCCGTTGGTATTTAAGGTATGGGCAAGGGTGGCATTTTGTACGGTGGCGGAAGGGTGAACCCATACAAAATCCAGGTTCAGCAGTTTTGCATAGGGTAAAAGCATGGAAGCATTTTCCTCAATCATTCTGACCTGGGGAATTTCACGAAGAAAGATATCGCTGGAATGTAAATCAATACACAGATAGGAGCCTAAGATGTCCTCCACAATCCTTGCCGCTGCATTTTCTGACATATCCCCGTCTTTATTTCCCGGGAAACAACGGTTTAAATCCAAATCGAAAGCCGGGATTCCGCGGGTTAAGGAATCCATTCCCAGGGGGTTTAAGCAGGGATAAATATCGATTATTCCGTGAAGATTATGGAGATTGGCATGAATTTTTCGCATAATTTCATAACATATATATTGGCCCTCCAACTCATCACCATGGATTCCGGTTACAATGCAGACTCGTTTTTCCTTCCCGGTAGTAGTCAAAGGCTTAAGACGATTTTTTAATATATGCATATTTTCTAATACCGGAAGGTCGATAGAAAATACGGTTTTTATCATATTGCATACATCCTTTCTGAATTGAGTAAAGGGTATCCGAATATACTGAATTCAAACAGCAGTATTATTAGACACCCTTGTTATGATAATGATACTATATTTTGTATGGGGTGTAAATACTTCAGTCGCATTTTGTATCCTTTATATCAATTTTTATCTTCCGGAATACACTATGAAGAAATTTTCTTTGACGTGCGCCGCAAATTAACGGAAAGTTTGTCCGAATACCCTTAAGATATCATGATAGAACAACCTATAATAAAATAACAATTTTTATAAAATTAAAGTCCGGCATTACCATAAGCACCGGCGTGTTATGACAAGAGCGATATAGGAAAATAGTCTTATAATAAATGAGACAAAAACAAAGAATCGAGGTGGATCCGAGATAAACCGGCAGTTTGATGAAATTTCAAGGAACCAGGTTTTGACATGGTAAGTATTGACAGCTTGATTTATGCGGTATATCATGTGAATTAAAGTAAATTCATGTCTTATTATGGGGAAAACCATTATAATAGTTAAAACCATCGTATAACAGGCAGCGTAAAGCGGCCGGTGAAAC